>JAVBRK010000095.1:0-33097 GCA_031548005.1 Bacteroidales bacterium | reverse complement strand
AGTTCGTTGGCATACACATAATCGATTCCGTATTTCTGTTTGAGATAATTCCCGAAGTAAGTAAAACCTCCTGAGAGGATCGCAATTTTAAAGCCTGCTTTTTTCAGGACGCGCATCAGCCGGTCGGCTCCTTCGGTGATCGGCAGACGATCGGCAATTTTCTGCATAACCGAAGCATCCAGGCCTTTCAGCAAAGCAACTCGTTGTTTGAAGCTTTCATTAAAATCGATTTCTCCCCGCATGGCCGACTCGGTGATCGCTTTAACCTCATCTCCCACTCCGTTCTCTAAAGCCAGTTCATCGATTACTTCCGTAGAAATCAAGGTAGAATCCATATCAAAACAGATCAGCCGGCGAGTGCGACGGAACATACTCTCTTCCTGGAAAGAAACATCGAATCCGAGATCTGATGATAATGAGAGAAGTTCTTTGTGCATCTGCTCTTTATCGACCGGATTTCCTCTAACTGAGAACTCCACACTTGCCTGAGGCACCCTGACACTTTCGTCTAAAGGAACACGCCCGGTGAGCCGGTTAATATGATCGATATTCAACCCTTGTTTACTGACAACAGAAGTCACGGCAGCAATCTGCCTGGCGGATAATTTCCGGCCCAATAATGTAATGATATACCTGTTCCTGCCCTGCATATTGACCCAGCCGGAATATTCCTGTGCACTTACAGGCCGGAACCGGATCTGTACATGCAATTCATAGCTTTTGAACAGCAATTCTTTCAGAATATCTCCTGATTCCCCTTTTTGGGATTGGAAAAGAATTCCCAGAGAAAGCGTACTGTGAATATCGGCTTGTCCAATATCCAGAATAGTGGCATCATAGCGAGCCAGTATTTCCGTCAGGGAAGCAGTCACTCCCGGCTTGTCCTCTCCGGATATATTGATCAGGATAATTTCATTCTGGCCATTTTCTTCCATAGTTTACGATCTTTATTACTTTATAATCTGATAAAGGTATCTATTTTTGAGGAATATACAACCATCCGGACAAAAAATAAGATCAGAGAAACAACAAGATCAGTAATTGTGCCGAAAGTACACGTAAAAACATAGTCAACGGGTAAACCGAAGCATAACTCACTGCAGGAGCGTCGTTCCCGGCTGTAGCATTCGAAAAAGCCAAAGCGGGGGGATCGGTCATACTACCCGAAAGTAATCCCATCAGGGTGAAATAATTAAGTTTAAATACGCTCCGGCCGATTATTCCAATAATTAAAAGAGGGACCATAGTAATGATCACCCCTAATCCGACCCAATTGATTCCTCCTTTATTAACGATGGTATCGACAAACCCTTCTCCGGCGCCAAGACCGACACAGGCCAGGAAGAAACAGATTCCGATCTCACGCAACATCAGGTTGGCGCTCATGGTAGTATAGGTTACCAGCTTATATTTGGGACCAAACACACTCATCAGAATGGCCACAATCAGCGGACCTCCGGCCAGGCCCAATTTTACAGGCTGAGGGATTCCGGGAAATGCAAAAGGGATACTTCCGACCAGCACTCCAAGCGCAATACCAATAAAAATAGGGATCAAATTAGGTTCATTCAAGCGCTTCAACTGGTTACCCAATACCTTTTCCACGCCTTTTATGGAATTTTCATCTCCTACTACAGTCACCCGGTCGCCGATTTGCAACTGTAATCTCGATTCGGCAATCAAGTCGACTCCGGAACGGTTCACCCGGGTAATATTGACTCCGAAATTAGAGCGCAAATTCAATTGTCCCAAAGATTTACCGTTGATATTCGATTTTGTGATGAGAATACGTCTTGAAACCAACTGCTTATCCAGCGTTTCCCATTCCGACTTATCCATATCGATTTTAGCCCCGATAAATGCAATTATTTTTTCAGTGTTTTCAGGAGAAGTTGCCACATAAATCCGGTCACCTTCCCGCAATACCGTATTGGACGATGCAACCTCGACTTTCTGGTCTTCTTTATGTAATACTCTGGAAACAATGAATCTGGATTCGACCAGGGAAGATAATTCTTTTATCGTTTTTCCGAATATCGCCGGATTTTTTATCTCCAACGAGTTCAATTCAATGGATTGCTTATTCTGCCCCGAAGCAAGTTGCAGATTCTCATATTCTTTTCCGAAATTGACTTTGAAGATATAGCGGAGCGAAATAATAGAAATAATAATTCCTACCACTCCAAGCGGATAAGCAACGGCATATCCCATAGCAATGGTCGGATCTCCCACCCCGTTATGGGTATCGACGTAGGCCTGTTGAGCAGCTCCAAGTCCGGGAGTATTGGTCACCGCACCGGAAAGAATACCCACCATGGTTTGCATTGGTATTCCGGTAATAAAATGAATCGTTACAGTAGTACACACTCCTAAAAATACAATCCCTGCGGCCAGCATATTCAACTGGATCCCCCCTTTTTTAAAGGAAGAGAAAAATCCGGGACCAACCTGCAATCCGACAGAATAGACAAATAGAATCAATCCGAATTCTTTCATGAAATGCAGTACTTCATGATTGATTTTCAATCCGAAATGACCTGCCAGAATCCCGAAAAACAGGACAAAGGTAATCCCGAGTGAAATACCGAAAATTTTAATTTTACCGAATAGGATACCACATGCCATCACCAAAGCAAACAGTAATACTGAATGGGCGACTCCTTCGCCCCAAATTAAATCGCCCAACCAATCCATATTCTAAATTGCCGAATTATATTTAAAAATTTTCCGCAAAAGTAGGTAAAGATCCGGGTGCATCAAAGTTTATTTTATAAAAAATTCACACCCGAATCAATCTTTATCTCCAAAAGTAGCAGAACAGCAGATTCAATATTCTATAATTGCAGATAAATATTCTATTTAGGCTTGACAACAGGCCCTATTTTATCCAAAAGCCGTGGTTTCGATTCTTCCATATGAATCGAGGCTGCACTAATGTATAAGATCCAAAATAGAAATACCAGAATATAGTACTTAAACCGGATCATCAATTCAGTTTTTTTCATCAAAGTATCGTTTTATTTATTGCCTGCTTCATTCTGAAACTGACTATAATTACAAAAAAAATCATCAATAAAGACTGCAATATCTCCCCCGTTTTTGATCCCAAGTTTTTTCCGGATCGCCGTCTTTTTCATTCTGACGGTGATCGGAACAATATTCAAAATAAAACAAATATCACTGGTAGTGAATCCGGCCTTAATAAGACAACACAAATGGACCTCATATTCACTTAATTCGGTAAAAATTGCTTTTAATTTAAACGAAAGATTATCGTGTAATTCATTCAGTAACAGGTAAAATTCATCCCAATTAAAACCTATGTCCGAGGTTCCGTAAATAATTTCATTAATTTTCGATAACAATTTTCTTTCGCCCGGATCGAAAGCCGGAGATGCGCTGATTATTGCTAATTGCTTGGAAATTTCAAACCTTTGGGCCAAAAGAGTTTTCAACTTCTCCTGTTTTGTTAAAATTTCTTTTTCTTTTTCTTTTTTTTGAAACAACTCCTTTTTAAGATTATTTAAACGACTTCCCATGACTACAATACTGATAAAAGCCGATAAGATCGATATTATAGCGATTGCCTCGATTATTTTACCACTCCTAAGGGATTCTTCATATACATCATTTAATTTTTTCACATTATATTTCTGGTGAATTTCCAGAAGTGAGTTCTGTTTGACTTCCTGGTTAACCGAATCGGCGTAGGCCTTCGCCTTATCGGAAAAAGCCAGGGCATTTTTGAAATCGCCTTTTATATTGCTGATTTTTGATAGCAAAGAATAGTATTCACAAGCGATGATAGGATTCCGGCAATGTTCATTTTCGTACCTGTTTTCAGAGAGGTAATACAATGCTGAGTCCAGATTTCCCAGCTTCAAGTAAATATCGCACAAGTAAAGGCTTTTGGTAATCATATCTTCTCCTGTAGTATGGATATTCATGGATAACAGCATATTCATTTTGGCATTTTCATAATCCCCCCTTTGAATACCGATCGAACCGGAGATTTTCAAAGCCTCAGACATACTGACTGAATCGTTACACTCCTCAGCATAATGAAATACTTTCTGACAATAGTATAAGGTAGAATCGGCATTTCCTCTCAAAAGATAGATATAAGACAGGGCTATATGGGTATGATTTTCATTTTTATGACTTTCTGCACTCCTGAAACATGCTGTTGCTGCCTTATATTTATCGGTCGCCAGATGATAGTGCTCCTGTATTTTGAATAAATCCCCTGTATAATAATAGATTAAACCTAACAAGTTAAAATCCGGGGAATCGCTGTTCATAATAACATCCACAGCCCGTATAAAGTACTCCATCGCCCCGGAATAATTCTTGTTTTCCATACAAACACGGCCACAATAGAATAAAGCAAGAGCATTTTTCATCTCGCTTTTCTTCCCTTCAAAATATTTTTCTGCAATTAAAATTGTCGTATCTTTGGAAATGTCTTTAGCCGCTTTATCTTTTGCCTGAATTTCCCATAGTAATCGTTGCATACAAGCATCAAGCTTCAGATTTTCAAAAGGATAATAAGTTACTAAAAAATTTAATGCACTATCAGGCGATGTTTCTATCAAAGAATTGACATATGCCTGATCGGAAGGATCAGATCCATGGTTACAACTACACAGAAGACCTGGCAGGAATAATAGTAAAAAATAAAAATAATACAATTTAATTCAGTTTAGTTAAATGGTGTTATGGCAATCAAATCTCAAAATCTGTAAATAGTATAACAAATGCATGTATTATTCATGTCCTGCAAATATAATAACTAATTTCTAAATTTTAAATAAATTTGATTTTATTTTCAATCTATTTAGGCATATAAATTGTAATATAAATAAATGAGTATTATATTCTAAAAATGAGTTTATTTCAATTGTTCAAAAATATACGGCCTTTTGTTAGCCCTTATCGCGGGTTGGTTGTATTTACATTATCCCTGACCTTTCTGGGATCTCTGATTGCCCAGGTGAATGCCTGGATATTGCGATACACTGTAGATACCATCAATGAATTGGTCGAATCTCATCAGGGATTGAAAGAAGGATTGAGTATCCTGATTACGATCTCCGTGATTCTTATAACAAAGGAAATCGTCAATTCTTTTATCCAGTTCGGACAAAAATACTATGGAGAAAAACTGAGGATCTATGTTTCGAGGGATCTCGCCCAAACAGTCATTGAAAAGATACTAACTTATAAACTGGCATTCTATAGCATCCGGGAAAATCAATCCGGTAAGCTTCAAACCCGCATCGACAGAGGGATTGAAAGTCTTACCCGCTTGGTACAGAATTTCTTCATCGATATTTTGCCTCTTTTCGCCAATTCCATCATGGCTTTGATTATGATGTTCAATGCTAATTTTTATGTCGGACTAACCGGTTTGTGCATTATACCAATCTATTTTTATGTAAGCCAGATCCAGGCGGGAAAAATGAGTGGATCGAGAAGGAAAATAAGAGAGCTCCGGGAAAATAAAAGTCAGGGAATTCTCGGCATTCTGGAGTCTATAACAGTCATTAAATCGTTTATCCGCGAAAACATCGAAGGGAAGAAGCAGATGGACCTGCAAAACAATCTGACCCAGACCCAGATGAAAATCCACCATGTCGGTTTTATTTTTGATGCATTGAAAAGCTTTATCGAGCAAATCGGAACCATCATCATTATTATTCTTACCGCTTACTTTGTATTGATTGGAGAAATGACCATCGGAGCGATTATGTTTCATATTATGCTGTTTAATAACGTATCAGCCCCGATCAGGCAATTACACCGCATTTACGATCAAATGAACGATGCGCTGATCTATTCCGAAAGTTTTTTTGAGATTCTAAAAGCAGACCATCAGGTGGAAGATTCCGGAAATTACCGGACAAAAGAAATAAAAGGAAAATTTGAAGTAAAAAATGTCAATTTTACTTATCCGGGTAATGCAATCAGAACTTTATTCAATATCAATATGGAAATTCTTCCCGGAAAAATAACGGCGCTGATAGGCTTGTCAGGAGCCGGAAAGAGTACCCTGATTAACTTGTTGGATAAATTTTATCAACCCGATTCGGGAGAAATTTTATTGGATGGGATCCCACTTCAGGACTATGATACGGTTTTTTTAAGAGAAAACATCGGTTTGGTTTTACAGCGAAATCATATTTTCAATGGAACTATAGAAGAAAATATACGTTATGGAAATCCGGATGCCGCTTTTGAAGAGGTAGTTGCCGCTGCTCAGAAATCCTACATTCATGATCAGATTATGGCCTTACCTCATGGGTACCAAACCTCCGCCCTGATTTTATCAGGAGGCCAGCAACAAAAGATAGCCATTGCCCGGATGTTTCTGAAAAACCCACCCATCATATTTTTAGATGAACCTACAGCCAGCCTGGACGCCATTTCAACGGAACAAATCAAGAACAGCTTAGATGCTATCAAAAAAGACCGGACTGTGATCATCATTTCTCACAGCATTTCCCAGATCATCGATTCCGACCGTATTTATGTGATGCGGGAAGGTGAAGTCATCGAATCCGGAACCCACGATGAAATATATCACCAGAACGGAGCTTATAAAGAAATTTTCGACGCTATGGCCAGAAGCCTGAATATCGATAAAATATCCAAAACCCTGGAATAAGTTTTTTATTTTAAAATTGATTGAAATTGTCAAATTTTATTTCTTTCAGTACTAAACTTGAAATCAAAAATATCCCAACTTTGCATCCGGTATTATACAGGGTTTCAAAATAATTCCGTGAAACGAGCATGTGCCGATATGTACATCAAAAAAATGCACATGCAAGTTCTATAAGTCCTTTAAAAACAACGATGACCTATGAAAAAGGAAATTTTTCTATATCTATCAGGGATATTCTTTATTACCAATGTATATGGATCTGATATTGAGTCGGATAGTTCTTCTGTAAAACAGTATTTCTTAGAAGAGGTAACCGTTCTTTCTTCTAAAGAAACAGGAAATACAGAAAGTCTTCCTGTCGCCGCCAGTATTTTCAGTCCCTGGAAATTAAAATCAGAGGATATCCGGACATCCAAAGACCTGACATCTAAAATTCCAAACTTTTTCATGCCTGATTACGGATCTAAAATAAACTCTCCGGTGTACATCCGGGGAATCGGATCTAAAGTTAATGCCCCCTCAATCGGTCTGTATATCGACAATATGCCTTTTTTTGAAAAATGCACTTACGATATCGATTTGGCGGATGTAAAACAACTGGAAGTGCTCCGGGGGCCCCAGGGAACGCTTTACGGACGAAATACGATGGGGGGTATTATTAACATCTATACGAAATCCCCTTTCGATTTCGAAGGTATGCGTATTGATTTATCAGGGGGGAATTATGGGAATTATTCCGGAAAAGTATCCAGTTATAACAAACTTTCCGAAAAGCTGGGACTGATGGTTGCGGCCAATTACCTGCACCGGGACGGATATTTTGAAAATGTTTACCGGGATGAAAAAGCCGACAAAATGGATGATGCCGGAGGAAAACTAAAATTATCTTATAAACTTTCCGATGCCCTTTTAATGGAATTATCGGGCAATATCACTTATTCGAACCAGTATGGTTATCCTTATGGATTGGCGGATTCAACGGGAGTATTTGAAAAAATATTTTACAACGAAAAAAGCGGCTACGAGCAGTTGGTTGCAACATCCGGACTTTCTGTGAAATACAACTGGAAGAATATGATTTTCACTTCTACCACTTCCTATCAATGGTTCGACGACCAACAAAAGATTGACCAGGATTTCACCTCCGACTCGATTTACTTTGTAGTACAGAAAATGCGTCAGAATATGGTTGCACAGGAACTGACCCTGCGATCTAATTCTTCTCGGAATTATCAATGGGTAGTAGGAACTTTCGGATTCTATCAGGCCATCCGGAAAACAGTGGATATGGACTATCGCAAACTCCGTTATACGACTGATAAAAATTACATCAACGACACCAAAGGTTTAGCTTTTTATCATCAATCTACTTATAACAACCTGCTGATCGAAAGATTGTCGGCTGATATCGGGATCCGGTTCGATCTGGAAAATTCCAAACAGGATTACAAGCCCTATAAAATCGACTCGAAAGGAACGAGTACTCCACAAACTCCCTACAACAGTGAACTGGATTTTTCGGAATTTGTTCCGAAATTCAATCTGATGTACACACTGAGAAATGAAAGTAAAATTTATGCTTCTGTTGCTAAAGGATATAAAACCGGTGGATTCAACGATTCTTTCCAAAAAGACGAAGACCGGACATTCGATCCGGAATACAGTTGGAATTACGAATTAGGATATAAATTTTCCCTCCTGA
This sequence comes from Bacteroidales bacterium, assembly GCA_031548005.1. GTDB lineage: Bacteria > Bacteroidota > Bacteroidia > Bacteroidales > Azobacteroidaceae > BNXB01. The sequence goes on along the minus strand of JAVBRK010000095.1, from coordinate 24,728 downwards.
ATCAAATGATAAAAGGAGATCTGACCTTGTTTTACATTGATTGGAAAAATCAACAGATATCTTGTGTAGATCCGACATACAACCCTCCGGTTCCTATCCTGAAAAATGCAGGAAAATCGGAAAGTAAGGGAATTGAAGCCGGATTAAGCATTTATCCTTGCGACCATCTGGTTCTCGATATTCAATATGGTTATACCCACGCAATCTTTACAGACTATAAAAAAGATGAAAAAACTGATTTTTCTGACAATTTTATACCTTATATTCCAAAAAATACCTTTTCTTTGACAGCAAATTACAGTATTCCTATTCGCAAATTCATCGATCAGATGACTATCATGGCCCAATACAACGGTACCGGTTCGCTCTACTGGGAGGATGCTAATGCGTATAAGCAGGATTACTATGGCTTACTGAATGCCCGGGTCACATTTAACAAGGGGAATCATTCCCTGAGTTTATGGGGACGGAATTTAACGGGAACAGATTATAATGCTTATCTTTTCACGATGAATCCAAGGGTTTTCTGCCAACAGGGTAAGCCGCTGACATTAGGAATCGATTTGACATTTTTTCTATAGTGGGAGATAAAAAAGATACAGCGCACCGACACCTCACATTACTGTGTTTATATGTAGCACAGAGTATTCCGATGAGTTTTTTCTCCTCGGTAGTTCCGGTTATTATGCGGGAAGAGCATTATTCGCTGGAATCCATCGGCTTGTTGCAACTGATTAAATTACCCTGGATTTTTAAGCTGTTCTGGGCTCCGTTTGTCGATGACAAAACCAAATCTTTGCGGGATTATAAGCGCTGGATTATCGGGTCCGAACTTTTCTACGCCCTGATCATTTGTGTGATCAGCTTATTAAGCCTCAAAATAAATTTTCCATTGATCGTCGGATTAATTGTATTGGCATTTATCGCTTCGGCCACCCAGGACATTGCAACCGATGCTTTATCGATTCAGATTCTATTAAAACGTAACCGCAGCCTGGGAGCCAGCATGCAATCAATGGGAAGCTTCATCGGCACTATGGTGGGAAGCGGTGTCTTGTTGGTGATCTATCATCAATTCGGATGGAACAGCCTGCTACTGGGCTTGGTTGGATTTGTATTGGTGGCATTAGTTCCGCTATTATTTTATAAAAAAGAGGTCCCCTCTGCTAAAACAGCAGATCAGCAGGAAACTTTCTCCCGGAAGAAAAAAATCCGGCTGGTTGAGTTATTGACATTTTTCAAGCAAAAACAAATCTTCAAACAGGTCTTTTTTCTGATTTTATTTTATTCAGGAATCATTACAATCCTTGCGATGCTTCGTCCCTATCTTGTAGATCTGGGGTATTCCAAAAAAGAAATCGGTTATCTTTTCGGTATTCTCGGCACGATTACGGCCACCATTTGCTCTCTCCTTGCCGGATTCCTGATTCGCCGGTATGGGAAGAAAAATTGCCGGGTTGGCATCGCATTTCTGATTCTGACTGCAACCATCTATCTTTTATGGGTTTCCCTCGGACACACCGACCCGGTACACATTTACTCCGGTATTTTATTCCTCTGGGGAACATATGGAATGGCTACCGTTATTGTTTATACCATGTCCATGGATCTGGCCCGTAGCGGCAGGGAAGGTACGGATTTTACCCTGCAGACTGTATTAACGCATCTGAGTGGCATGCTATTAGCCGTTTTAGGCGGACAAATTGCCGGTAAGACTTCCTACTCCTGGTTATTTGGCTTCGGAGTATTGTTGTCTCTCATTTCATTTTTTTATAATCTATTGATATACAAGACACAAATTCCTGAAAATGAAAACCTTGCCTGAAATATTAAACCGTCCGTTGCCGAGATATACCAGTTACCCTCCGGCAAATTTCTTTCACCAGGAATTCACGGCTGATGATTTATTGAGAGAATTATCAGCATCAAACGAGAAAGAACCGGAGCATATCTCTATTTACATCCACGTTCCTTTCTGTCCCCTGCTTTGCCATTATTGCGGATGCAATGCCATCAAAATGGAATCGAAAGAAATCATCAATTCCTATGCAGAGACGCTGAAAAAGGAAATGAAACTGGTTTTTTCTCATTTATCTCCAACCAGGAAAGTATCACAGATCCATTTCGGAGGAGGAACTCCTTCCACCTTACCTGTCAAATCGATACAAGAACTGGTAACTTTTATATTTAATTCATTCGACCGGATTGAAAAGCCGGAAATCGCCATAGAATGCCATCCGGCATACCTCCAGCCCAAACTGCTCAACGGATTAAAAGATGCCGGATTTAATCGGATCAGCCTGGGAATTCAGGATTTTAACAAAGAAGTATTACAATCTGTGAACCGGTTACCGGAAAAAATGCCGATAGAAACGATTATTTCTTTTATCCATCAGAAAATGAAAGCTTCGGTCAATCTGGATTTTATTTACGGATTACCAAAGCAAACCCCTGAAAGTTACCTAGAAAGCATTCGATTGGCCGTCAGCTTGTCTCCCGACCGGATTGTCACCTTTCCATACACTCATATGCCTCAGCTATTTAGTCGTCAGAGGGTTTTAGAAAAAATAGGACTTCCTCCAGCCGAAGAAAAACAGAAGATGTTTGACCTGGCTTCGGAATTTCTGCAACAAAACGCCTACTTTTCTATCGGGATGGACCATTTCGTACTGAAAGAAGATGAATTATTACTGGCTAAAGAGGAAAAACAGCTTCACCGTAATTTTCAGGGCTATTGCTCCCGAAAAACTACGGGACAGGTCTATGCATTCGGAGTTTCCGGAATCAGTCAGCTAACCACCTGTTATGCGCAAAACACAAAAGATGTAGCCCATTATATTGCTTCTGTACAAAAGGGAGAATTAGCAGTGGATAAAGGATACCGGATGAATAAACAGGAACAGATTGCACGGAACATTATCGGTTCACTCATGTGCAATTTCGAGGCTGAGATCAGTGATGGTATCTGGTGCGACAGGGCCACTCTATCTACTCTGCAAGAGCACGGGATCATTGATTCGAACGGGTGCTATATTCGTATTACAGAGGATGGAAAACCTTTTGTTCGCCATGTAGCAACTTGCTTCGACCAATGCTCCGCCTCCTTTGCAGAACAACACAACAACAAACAATAGTTTTTAATTCCGCATAAAAAAACAACGACTCCCATAACGGGAGCCGTTGCCTCTGAATTATCTTATGGTATTATTAATACCTGTTACTTCTGCCGTAACCACCACCGTTGCCACCGCGGTTGCTACTTTGGAAGTCGCGTCTCGGTCTTTCTTCCCGTGGGCGAGCTTCTGATACAGAGATAGTTCTTCCGTCGAATTCGGCTCCATTCAATTCAGCGATTGCTTTAGTAGCAGCATCGTTATCTTCCATTTCAACGAATCCGTAGCCTTTAGAACGACCAGTCATACGGTCTGTGACTACTTTAGCTGATGTAATGTTTCCATACTCTTCGAAAAGACTTGACAAATCGGCATCGTTTACCTTGAAACTCAAACCTGCAATGAAAATGTTCATTTGTGTAAAAAAATAAAATGTAAATAAATAATTAAATTAACAAGTGGAAGAATTATCGCAGTGAAATAAACAAGAAAACGAAACTTAACTCGAAAACATGGAAATTACTCTGTTATAAACTCACAAGTTTGGGACAAAGGTAGTGTAATAAAATGAATGTACAAGTTTTTTGAAAATAATTTAAACCATGAAAAGTAAAAAGTGAAAAATCCGGCAGTTTCAGAACCACCTGATCTTTCACTTTTTACTTTAAAAACCATAGTTAGGAGAGGAATCCGAGCAAGATACCGGCAGCAACTGCCGAACCAATAACTCCCGCGACGTTCGGTCCCATAGCATGCATCAGCAGATAATTCGACGGATCGTATTCCAAACCTACCGTCTGGGAAATCCGGGCGGAATCGGGAACTGCCGACACTCCGGAATTACCGATCAACGGATTGATCTTGTTCCCTTCTTTCAGGAACAGATTAAAGATTTTAACGAATAAAATTCCTGCAGCAGTAGCTATGACAAACGAAATAGCGCCGAGAATGAAAATCTTAATCGAATCCCAGGTCAGGAACTGTGTTGCCTGTGTAGAAGCGCCTACCGTAACCCCAAGTAATATAGTAATGGTGTCGATCAACGGTCCACGGGCGGTTTCAGCCAAGCGACGGGTAACACCCGATTCTTTCAGGAGGTTTCCGAAGAACAACATTCCAAGTAACGGAAGACCCGATGGAACCAAGAAACAGGTCAGCAATAGACCGACAATCGGGAAAATTATTTTTTCAGTCTGAGAAACGGCCCGAGGGGGTTTCATCCGGATAACACGTTCTTTTTTTGTAGTCAGAGCCCTCATCAAAGGCGGTTGAATCACTGGAACCAAAGCCATATAGGAATAGGCCGATATAGCAATCGCTCCCATCAGGTTAGGCGCCAACTTGGAAGAAAGGAAGATGGCTGTCGGACCATCGGCTCCGCCGATAATACCGATCGCACCGGCCTGATTGGGCTCAAAACCCATCCCCAAGGCAATGGTATAGGCTCCGAATATCCCAAATTGAGCTGCGGCTCCAATTAACATCAATTTCGGATTGGAGATCAAAGCTGAAAAATCAGTCATAGCGCCAATTCCCAGAAATATCAATGGCGGATACCACCCCTGCGTCACTCCCTGATAGAGGATATTCAATACTGAACCCTCTTCATATATACCCAATTGTAAGCCTGCATCTTTGAAAGGAATATTCCCGATCAGGATACCGAACCCGATAGGAATGAGAAGCATCGGCTCAAACTCATGAGCAATAGCCAGATAAATAAAAATCAATCCGACCAGAATCATAGCAATATGACCAACAGTCACATTTGCAAACCCAGTGTAGGTCAGGAAAGTTTCCAGATTTTCAGTTAGAAATGATAAAAAATTCATGCTCTTATTCGATTATTACGAGATCTGCTCCTTCCAACACAGAATCTCCCTTATTAATTTTAACTTCCTTCACCACTCCATCGCGATCTGAGTTGATAGCATTTTCCATTTTCATGGCTTCCAAAATGATGAGCTTTTGTCCTCTTTTTACAGTATCTCCCGGTTTACAACGAATTTCCAGAATAGTTCCGGGCAGAGGAGAACGAAGCACTCCCTGCCCTGCAGATGTTTGTTGAGGCCGGGCAATCGGCGCCACTGCGGCCTGAGCCGGGCGTTTGATGGTTACGACTTGTTTATTGGCCGGTTTATCCATCTCAACCTGATAGGGAGTACCATTGACTTCAACCTCGGCTGTGGTTCCTTCGACACTGTTTACAACCACCTTGTAAACATTTCCATTGATTTTATATTTAAAGCTTTTCATATGCACATAAATTTATTTTTAAAGTTCCTGAATGACAGACCAGACCGGTTTTATTTTTTAGGAATTTCCCTTAGTCCATAAATCTTCGAGCTCCAGGGCGAATAATTACGGGCCACGCTTTTAATAGTCAGAACCGTATTTTCATCATCGTGGGTTGCTTCGGTAAATTCATAGAGCGCCATTGCAATTGCTGCAAAAATTTCTCCCGACTCGGCTGCCATTTCTCCGGCTTGTTCTTTGGTAACTCCGGAAGCTTTCATCGCCCGCTTTTTACTCAAGCTAACGGCTGTTTTTCCAACTTGTTTGAATACAAGATACAAAATAATCAAAGCCAAAAACACCACCGACATCGCAGTAATGGTCATTCCGATACCTGCAGAATCATTTTCTTTGAAATTTTCAATCCTGTCATTCGTATCTAAAATTACATTGTTGGAGCTCGGGGTTATTTCCCTCGACCGGCTCATGCCCGAATGAACCTGACCATCGTAATATACCCAAAGCTTATCTCCCCCTTTGAACAAAGAATTTAATTTGAGTTCTTCATCCAAACGGTTCTGATCCCATCCGTCATAAACCAACCCGTAGCTGACATCCGCTTTTTGTCCGGCAGGAACAGTGACCGAATCGATCAAAGTCCGCCCATCCGAATCGAACAGGGCAATAAAATTCGGTTTTTCCGGATCCAGGGTAAAACTCAGGTGAAAAGTACCATGAGAAGGTTTGGCATCCGCCCAGAAAAGCACATGCTGAAAGGGTTTGATTTTTGTCATCACATCCCCTTTCGGAACCGGATACATTTTCGGGTTGTTCAAGTCCGATGTAAGGAAGCATCCGCCGATATCAACAGTCCCCGGAGAAGTATTGTATATTTCTATCCACGGACTTTTCTTACCGTAATTATCCATGAAGTTATCATGGTTAACCACCAATATTTCATTCAATTTGAGGAATGTAGTCCGCTGTGCCTGCACTCCGCAAAGGCAAGCAAACAGCATACAGATTCCCAGTCCTATTTTATATTTTTTCATCATTTGCATAAAAATTAAAAATGAAGAAACATCATAGAGGTAAGTTATCGTGTTTCTTCGGCAGATTGGTCTGCTTTTTAGTTGCTAATTGCTGCAACGCACGAATAATACGAAAACGTGTATTTCTGGGTTCTATTACATCGTCGATATAACCATACTTAGCTGCATTATAGGGATTTGCAAATGCTTTTGTGTATTCGGTTTCTTTTTCAGACAGGTAAGCTGCCGGATCCGGAGCCTCTTTTGCTTCTTTTGCATACAGTACTTCTACTGCGCCTGCTCCACCCATCACTGCGATTTCTGCAGTAGGCCAGGCATAGTTCATATCACCCCGCAATTGCTTGCAACTCATCACGATATGAGCTCCTCCATAAGATTTTCTCAACGTTACTGTAACTTTGGGAACGGTAGCTTCTCCGTAAGCATAAAGCAGCTTGGCTCCATGAACGATGACTCCTCCATATTCCTGGCCCGTACCGGGAAGGAATCCGGGAACATCGACAAGCGTTACCAGAGGAATGTTGAACGCATCGCAAAAACGCACAAAACGCGCCGCTTTACGGGAAGCATTGATATCCAATACCCCTGCCAGACATTTAGGCTGATTAGCCACAATACCGACCGATTGACCATTAAAACGGGCAAAACCGACAATAATATTCTGTGCATAGTCGGCATGGACTTCCAGGAACTCGCTGTCGTCGATGATTCTTCCGATCACATCATACATATCGTATGGCTTATTCGGGCTGTCCGGAATGATATCGTTCAATGAATCTTCCAAACGATCGATCGGATCGTTGGTTTTCTTCATCGGAGCTTCTTCCAGGTTATTTTGTGGGATATAAGTCAACAGTTTACGGATCAGGGCGATTCCCTCCTGTCCGGTATCAACGGCAAAATGAGTCACACCCGAACGGGAAGCATGTACGGTTGCCCCACCCAGCTCTTCTTGTGTAACATCTTCTCCGGTAACTGTTTTCACTACTTTCGGCCCGGTGAGGAACATATAGCTCATCCCTTTAGCCATAATGGTAAAATCGGTCAAAGCAGGAGAATAAACCGCTCCGCCGGCACAGGGGCCGAAAATACCGGAGATCTGAGGAATTACTCCCGAAGCCAGGATATTGCGTTGGAAAATTTCAGCGTATCCGGCCAATGCATTGATTCCTTCCTGGATACGCGCTCCGCCGGAGTCGTTGATTCCGATGACCGGCGCTCCCATCTTCATAGCCATGTCCATTACTTTACAAATCTTCATAGCCATCGTTTCGGATAACGATCCACCGATTACTGTAAAATCCTGAGCAAAGATATACACCAGGCGGCCTTCAATGGTTCCGTAACCAGTGACTACCCCATCACCCAGGAATTGTTTTTTCTCCATTCCAAAATTTGTACAACGGTGTTGCACAAACATATCCAGTTCTTCAAAGCTTCCTTCGTCCACAAGCATCGTAATCCGCTCGCGAGCGGTATACTTCCCTTGGGCATGTTGCTTTTCGATGGCTTTCTCCCCACCTCCCATTCGAGCCTGATTGCGTAATTCAATAAGCTCTTTTACTTTTTCGAGTTGATTGCTCATATTTGATAAAATTTAGAAATAGAATGAAAGAGAATAACGAAATTAAATATTCATTTTCCTTCTTTCATTTTTCATTTTCTTAGGTTACTTATGATCACAAAATTCTGTCAATACACTGCAAGTAGACTTCGGATGCAGGAATGCAATATTCAAGCCTTCAGCCCCTCCACGGGGAGCTTTATCGATCAGTTGAACTCCCTTCGACTCAGCTTCTGTAAGAGCCTGAGCTACATCAGGAACAGAAAAAGCAATGTGATGAATACCTTCTCCTTTTTTTTCAATGAACTTTGCAATAGTAGAATCTTCGGAAGTAGGCTCCAGGAGCTCAATCTTTGTTTGGCCAACCTGAAAGAATGCGGTTTTAACCTTCTGGTCCTCAACAACTTCAATATTATAACATTTCAGTCCTAATACCTGCTCATAATATGGGAGACAAGCCTCAATGCTTTTTACAGCAATCCCCAAATGTTCAATGTGAGAAATTTCCATAGAGATTTAAAATTTAGTTGAATATGTACTTTTTAAACAAGGCTACAAAGTTAACTTTCTTACAGTTAATAAAGAAATTTTTCTCTGAATATTTTTCTGATTTTACTGTCGATTTGGGTATTCAGGATAGAATCTGTATATTTGTTCTTCGATTATGAAACAATATCTTATCTTGTCAACGATGAAGCAAACAATCTTACTTTTAACTCTACTTTTCCTGACATCCGGATTAGCTGCACAGAAAAAAAGAATCGATGAAAGCGACCGGAAATACTGGACAGATTTGTTATACAAAATATCGGAACCGGTACTCAGCAACATGAGTAAGGAGGAACTGGCAAAGAATATGGAACTGGAATTATCGCCCCGTTGGGACGGAAGGAGCCAGAAAGTATCCTATATGGAGGCTTTCGGGCGTTTGATGGCTGGGTTGGCTCCCTGGCTGACTCTTCCGGACGACAATACGGAAGAAGGCCGGAAACGCACACAATTGCGCGAATGGGCGCTTAAGAGCTATGTTCACGCCGTGAACCCGGACAGCCCGGATTATCTCGAATGGAAACGGGAAGGACAACCTTTAGTCGACGCAGCATTTCTGGCTCAGAGTTTTTTACGAGCTCCCCGGCAGTTGTGGGACCCGCTCGACGAAATTACCAAGCAACGGTACATCTCCGAATTCAAAGACTTGAGGAGGGTTAATCCTCCCTACAATAACTGGCTTTTGTTCAGCGCCATGGTCGAAACATTTCTGTTATATGTTGATGCTGAATACGATGCTTTCCGGATCAATACCGCTCTACATAAAATGGAAGAATGGTATGTCGGGGATGGTTTTTATTCCGACGGGCCTCATTTTGCATTCGATTACTACAACAGCTATGTCATTCAGCCGATGTATGTCGAAATTCTGGAAATACTGAGAGACCGGAAAAAAATCAATACCAAGGGTTTCGAGCCTGCTTTGGAACGGATGTCCCGTTTTGGAGTCATTCTGGAACGCCTGATTTCTCCTGAAGGAACCTTTCCTGCTATCGGCCGTTCTATTACCTACCGGATGGGAGCTTTCCAGCCTCTGGCTCTGCTGGCATGGAAATATAACCTGCCAACAGAGTTAAGTAACGGCCAGGTCCGTGCCGGACTGACCGCCTGCATGAAAAATATGTTTTCTGTACCGGGAAATTTCAACCGATCGGGATTTCTCCAGTTAGGCTTTGTGGGGCACCAGCCCGAAATTTCGGACTCGTATACTAACAATGGCAGTTTATACCTGACTTCTTTTGTATTTCTTCCATTGGGACTCCCGGCCGATCATCCTTTCTGGACCGATGTTCCCCAGGACTGGACATCGAAAAAGGCCTGGAGCGGGCAGAAATTCCCGAAAGACAAAGCATTCAGGTAAGCAAGCTATTTGAATAATTTTTGTGTGAGGAAAGAATGGATCTCCGATACTTGCTCCGGATGAAACCAAGTGATTTCTTCGTCCCTTTTGAACCAGGTCATTTGTTTTCGGGAGTAGATCCGGGTATTTTGCTTGATCTTTTCGACAGCAAAGTCTAAGGTACAGTACCCATCGAGGTAACAAAACAATTCTTTATATCCTACCGTATTCAACGAATTCAGGCGTTTCAGGGGATATACCCTGCGGGTCTCTTCCAGCAAACCATTTTCCATCATCTGGTCTACCCGCTTGTTGATACGCTCGTACAGATCCTCCCGGTCTCTTCTAAGTCCGATTTTAATAATATTGAAATTCCTTTCTTTCCGGGCATTGGTTCGCAGTGAAGAATAGGGAGCTCCGGTCATCAGGCAGATTTCGAGAGCATGTATCACCCGTTTATGATTTTTAAGGTCGACTACTTTGTAAAATTCAGGATCAAGGAGTTTAAGTTGCTCCCGGATAGGTTCCAGTCCGTTTTTTTTATAAAGGTTCAATAAATCTTCCCGGAGTCGCTCATCTACGGTGGGCAGTTCGTCGATCCCTTTGCATACAGCATCGATATACATCATAGAGCCTCCGGTCATCAGAATGTTATCATGAGTTTGAAACAAAGAGGAGAGTAATTGGAGCACATCCTCCTCATACCTGCTTGCGCTGTAATAATCTGCCAGGTCGAGGGTTCCTATGAAGTAGTGCCGAACCAACCCAAGCTGGGATTCTGTCGGCGCTGCCGTCCCTATTTCCAACCCTTTATACAGTTGCCTGGAATCGCAAGAAAGAACCGGAGAGTTCAAATTTCCAGCTATTTCCAGACTCAATTCTGTTTTACCTACTCCCGTAGGCCCAAGCAGAACGACCAATGTTTTCGATTTAAAAACGTTCGTCATCGTAGGGATTGCCACCGCCTCCCAGACCATCGAAACCATCCTTATCCAACTCATCCATATCAAAATCCTCATCCCCGTAGAAATTTTCATCTACAGATCCTGAAGAAGAAGCGAGAAGCGCTGCCTCATCATCATTTACAGAAATGATTTGCTCCGGAGGTAACCCGACCGATTTGGTGCAAACAGCCTTATCCTGTGTTTTTCCGGGAATTATTTCATGTAATTCCATATAGAAAGCCCGTTCGGTGAAATAATCGAACACATAGGTCAATTTCTGGCCTTCATCTTCCAACCCTTCATTTAAGTGGGTTTTATCCATCACATAATTATCTTCGTCAAAGCTGGTATCCATTTCAATCAATGTAATTTCCGTCAACTTTGCCCAATCTTCATCACAGATAAAAAACGATGCCATCTGATCCTTTGTATAGCCAACCGAATCCAGAATAGCATGATGCAATTCAAGAAAAGTGGCTTCAGAATCGATCGTTATCTCCCTCCTGAAATCATCAACTTCATCAGATAATAATAAAAATTTGTAAATCATATCATTATATAAAAAATACCAACGTATAAAAATTCTTACTTTTCATAATACTTCAAGGTCCATGAACGGGTATCTTCCCTCCCGAGAATATCTCCTGTTGCAAAAGAAAACCGTAACTTCAATCCTCCGGAAACCGGAAAAATTTTATTCACAATGGGCTGATTCTGATCATTGATGGAGGTAACCACTGAATTAATCCGGAAATCAGCAGGCGACTGAGAGTTATAAACAACCAGATTATCGTTTTTATCTTTCTGATAAATATCATTCAATCCGTAGTCTGCAAAAAGCCCGGTTTGAATATAAAATCCATCCCAGATTCTCCACTTTAATCCTATTTCAACGGATGCCATAAAGGCAATGTCAAGTTTTAAATCAGAAGTACTATGAATATTCTCAAAATTACCAAACCCCATAAACGCCGGATCGAAAAGTTCGGCATTCCATTGTTCATAATAACCTGAAGTTGCCAGAGAGGGGATATCCGACTCATAGTCAACCTTAACCGGCAATCCGAATTTACCCCCCAGCATGGTATAAAACCGGCAATTATCACCTTTCGTTTGCAGGTATAACATCAGAGGAATATTCACAAAAACGGCATTCTGTTTTTCTTCATGCCCGGTCATATGATACCTGAATTCAAACGGGTCTGTACCATCGTTTGTCATGTACCTACCCGATAATTGAGGCAGATTGATGTCGGATGCATATTCCGACACTTCTACTCCCAGATTTATCCCTAAATTCTTGTTGAAAAAATGAGTATAACCGATACCTCCGTTTATACCATAGCCCATATCGTATTTTCCCAATGACAAATCATTGTAAAGCGAGGAAATTCCTCCTCCGAAATATACAATAACCTCCCCCTTTTCCTGTACCTGGGCCGATAGCTTACATACAGAGAGAACGCTTAAGAAAAGTATGAAGATATTTCTTTTCATATGTATATTATTTTCTTTTGAATTATTTTGCAAGGATTTTAAATCCGGATTTTGTTCCGTCCGGAGTACTCACCCGAATGATATGGTATCCGCTATTTTTAATAAAAATCTGCATTTCTTTTCCTTTAAAATTCTCTGAATGAATCAGATTCCCTTTCAGATCGACCACTTGAACAGAAGCTCCCCTAAGTTCCTCCTCTGATAATTCAGCAACCACAGTCACCGCCTCTCCCACCTGAACAGGGTTCGGATAGGCTAAGAATGTACTATTCGATGTACTGGAAAAAGTTGAAGGACAGGTAAACAGTGTTTTACCGTCGGTTGTTGTCATTTTCACGGAATAAAAGCTTCTCGGATTCAATTTATCGGAAGCGTTGTCTCCTACAGAATAATACTGTCCGGTAGCTCCCGGAAGCGCGATCCCGTTTTCAAACCATTGATACATCCCTTCGGCAAAATGATATCCTCCGTTAGACTGGAAATTATTATTAACAATCAAGGTATTATCCCATTTCTGGACAATCACTGACCGGGAGTCGATGGCCACCTGAACATGACAGGTATCCGCATAAGTATCTCCGTTGCCGGAAACCCAGGCATACACATCGGCTATTCCCGCACTGACAGGGGTAACCATCCCATTCTGATCTACGATTGCAACTTCCGGATTGGAACTTTCCCAAGTGACCGGACGAACAGCTTCTTCCGGAACAAATACGGCGCTTAAAGTCATTGCCGGATTTCCCGGACAAAATTCAAGCTGGTGCATGTTTATCGAAAAACTTTCTATTGTATTGGGGATCAACCGGCCCATGGCATCGTTCAGTTGCCAGGTCGACCTAGAAATTTCAGCCTGACTTGCAAGCTTACTCTCAACCCGGATCAAAGTCTTTTTCGCAGCATTCAGCGAATCCTGAAAAACGAGCCAGGACTGGGAATCGTAATTTATTTCTTCTTTTGTGTCCGCCACACCGATGGCCTCCCGCAGTTGAAGACTATTAACTACGGTAATCTTTGATGAACCGGTTACTCCGGATGTTAAATCAAGCGACGCTGTAATTGTAACGAGATCATTACTTTCTTTCAGGGCAGTAACCAATCCGTTTCCATCGACCGATGCAATTTCAGGCAGACTACTGGTCCAACTAACCTCGTATTCTTCTGTCAGTTCTTCCAAGCTAATGTACAACTGGACTGAACTGGTATGATCGGAGTATTTATCCAGATAGGCCGAAGAGGGAGAAACAGTGAAGCTGATGGTTTCCAGATTTGCAATAGCAGCATTCAATTGAGCTGTTGCAGCATCTATGGATAACTGGGTAGCTACCGAATCTTCCACGAGAGCTAAAGTATCCATGACAGCGTTAAAAGACTCTTCAAACCGGGCCCAGGACGACTGGGTATAGTTGAGTTTATTTAATGAATCCCCTTCGGTAATGGTTTCCCGCAAATAGGTACTGTTAACTACTGTAACCTGGCACGTATCCGATGTAACAACGGTGTCTACCGCAACACTTACGGTAACAAGTATGGTATCGTTACTTTCCAAAACAGGAACAACCAAACCGGCACTATCTACTCCGGCTACATCCGGATCACTGCTCAACCAGGAAACAACTGCGGTATCCGGCGGAGTCGGGGAGCAAATCAACTGAATACTATCGGGTTGATATAAATCAAAATAAAGGAATTTGTAATTTAATAACAGGCTGTCCACAGCATTCGCCCTCATTCCCTGGCTCAGTGCAAACATGGAAATTAACAATAAGCCAAAAACTCTCCATTTCTTTTGAGTAAAAAGGTCCATATCGGTTTTGTTTTAAAATTTCAAAATAATGAAAAATTCATTACTCTAAGTAACCTCTGATAATTCCTCTTTGGGAACTGGTTATAAAATTGAGAATACATTCTTTTTCATCCGAATCCGGGACATTGGCCTGAATATGCTTTACAGCATCGGTATTATTGAGTCCGGACTGGTACAAAACGCGGTAAATCTCCTGGATCGTAGCAATCTGTTCATTACTGAATCCTCTTCTACGCAATCCGATCACGTTCACTCCGGAATAACTAAGAGGTTCGCGGCCTGCAGTAATGTAAGGCGGGATATCTTTGCCTATACGGGATCCGCCCTGTATCATCACATGCTTCCCGATGCGGGTAAACTGATGAACCAGAGATCCTCCGCTCATAATTGCAAAATCGTCGATTTCAACCTCTCCTGCTAATTGCGATGCGTTGCCTATAATAACATTATTTTTAAGGATACAATCATGAGCAACGTGTGCATAAGCCATAATCAGACAATTACTTCCGACTACAGTTTTTCCTTTGGCAGCAGTACCCCGGTTCACGGTAGCGCATTCCCGGATCACGGTACGGTCTCCGATTTCGCAAGTCGTATCTTCTCCGGCAAATTTCAGATCCTGGGGAATACCCGATACCACAGCTCCCGGAAATATCTGGCAGCCGGCGCCGATGCGGGCGCCTTCCAGAATTACGGCATTGGGATAAATTTTTGTATTGTCCCCTATAACAACGTTTTTGTCAATTGTTACAAACGGAGCGATCGACACATTTTGGCCGATGATGGCTTCGGGATGGACAAAAGATAATGAATTACTCATATATAATTTATTTGTTTTTAATAATTTGAGCCATAAATTCGGCTTCGCAAACCACTTTTTCTCCTACAAAAACATATCCTTTCATATTAGCGATTCCACGGCGGATCTCGGACATCATTTCCAATTTAAAAACCAATGTATCACCGGGAACCACCTTCTGACGGAATTTTACATTATCTATTTTCATAAAATAGGTCGAATAGCGATGCGGCTCTTCTACCTGGTTCAACACCAGCAACCCTCCGGTCTGAGCCATGGATTCCACCAGTAAAACTCCCGGCATGACAGGCTCCTCCGGGAAATGGCCTTGAAAGAACGGTTCGTTTACTGATACATTTTTTATGCCAACAATGTGTTTTCCCCCGATTTCGATGATTTTTTCCACCAACAGGAACGGATAACGGTGAGGCAACAACTGCTTGATGCGGTTGATATCCATCAGAGGAGGAGTGTTCGGATTGTAGACGGGAGCCTGAACATCGTTCAATTTGATATCTTTGCGGATAATGCGGGCAAACTGGTTATTGATTTTATGTCCGGGACAGGTAGCAATAATACGCCCTTTTATGGGTTTTCCAATCAATGCAACATCTCCGAGAATATCCAATAATTTATGGCGGGCCGGTTCATTCGGATATACCAGAGGCTTATTCATGATATATCCCAATTGAGTTGCGTCCTTTTTCGTCACACCCATGGTTTCGGCTAATTTGTCGAAACGTTCCTGGCTGATCTGACGCTCGTATATTACAATAGCGTTATCCAAGTCGCCTCCTTTGATCAGATTATTTTGCAATAAGGGCTCGATTTCCCGGACAAATACGAAAGTCCGGCTGGCCGCTATTTCTTTGGAGAAATCTTTCAGATCCTCCAGTGTCGCGTATTGGCTATCCAGAAACACCGAGTCGAAAGATATCAGAGCATTAACACAGAATTTATCGTCCGGCAAAGCGATGATGGAAGAGCCGGCGCTTTCATCTTTTACTTCAATCTTATTTTTTACGATGTAATAATCGCGCGCAACACTTTGTTCCTGCAACCCTACCCGCTCGATCTCTCCGGCATAAATACTGGAACTTCCATCCAGAATCGGGAATTCCGGTGCATCCACTTCAATCAGGCAGTTATCCACCTCATAAGCATAAAGAGCTGCCAGAGCATGTTCTACCGTGCTCACCTGAACATCATTTTTCGACAAAACCGTACCTCTTTGCGTTCCGGAAACATTTTCGGCCACCGCATCAATGACCGGCTCTCCTTCTACGTCGATACGTTTAATTTTGTATCCATGATTTTCCGGAGCCGGGTTAAACCTGATTTTAATTTTTAATCCGGTATGCAACCCTTTTCCTTCTAAGGAAAAGCTCTCTTTTAGCGTATGCTGTTTGTCCATATCTGCAGTTGATTATTTAGATTTTTTCAATTCTTCAATTTCTTTCTGAAGCAGGTTCAACGTCCGGTACATATCCGGCAATTTCTGAAAAATCAGACTGGAACGGAAAAAATCTTTTACTCCGATCGGAGGACTTCCGATCACGCTTTTTCCGGATTCGATATCGCTGATCACTCCCGATTGAGCTCCGAGATTCACCCGGTCGCCGATTTTTATATGTCCGCCCAGCCCTACCTGTCCGCCAAACATGCAGTTTTTACCGATTTTTGTCGATCCAGATACTCCGACCTGTGCCGCCATCCCGGTATTTTCACCGATCTCCACATTGTGTGCAATCTGGATGAGATTATCTAATTTTACCCCCGACCGGATAATCGTGGAATCGATCACAGCCCGGTCAATCGTGGTATTGGCCCCGATTTCCACATCGTCTTCAATGACCACATTCCCCAGTTGGGGTATTTTTTTGTATTTATCTCCTTCCGGAGCAAAACCGAAGCCATCCGAACCAATCACGGCTCCCGCATGGATGATGCATCGCTTGCCAATGATCGAATTATCATATATTTTAACTCCGGCATAAAGAATCGTATCGTCGTCGATAGTCACACGATCTCCCACATAAACATGCGGATAGATTTTCACGTTATTTCCCAACTTCACATTTTCTCCGATATAGGCAAACGCCCCGATATAGCAATTGCCTTCAGGCACCGAGGCCGATGCGCTGATAAAAGCCATGGAATGGATGGACGGTTTTTTGGACTGGGACTGATCGACCATAGCCATCAGTTGAGCCAGAGCTGAGTAGGCATTGGGAACACGGATCAGGGTCAGCGTTTCCGGCAGATCTTTTTCAGGGACAAAATCGTCATTAACCAAGGCAATAGTTGCCTGTGTATCATAAATATAATTGCTATATTTGAGATTGGCAAGGAAAGTGAGAGTCCCGGGTCTTCCTTCTTCAATCTTGGAAAAATTGCTGACTTTCACATCAGCATCTCCTTCAATTTTTCCATTGAGAATGCCGGCTATCTGCTTGGCGCTAAACTCCATCAAGTTGTTTTTTAGTTATGTTATAAAATACAAAGTTCGTAAATTATTTTGAATCCCGCAAAAAGCAGAAGTAATACTTACGTATTTTTTTGGAGAGTAGTTGAATGTTAAGCATATCGGAAGCATCTGCAATGTCTCTGGTTCCGCCATTTTTACAGAGAATATCGATACTATCGTCGGCCTCGCTGTACATATTGGTCGAAATCTCGTCGGAAGAAATAAAATAGGCCGCATCTTCCATCGATATTCCGAACCGGTGGGCATAACTTTGTATCCGATCTTCTAAGATAGATTCTTTAAAAGGTTTACTACTGATTTCAATTTTAAATAAATTTCTATCTTTTAAACCCTTACTTAAAGAAGAAAGTACAATATCGGGATATTCGGCCCAAACCTTCAAAGCACACCAGATATCATTATCATCCAAGTTTAAAAAGTATTTAATAGCCTGCGGATCACTTCGAAATGTCAATTTATTCACCGGATGATATAAAAAATAATGCAATGCCGGCGAAGCAAAAAGCCCGGCCCCCCTTGCAGCCAAATATTTGGCCCTCTGCAGTGTATTGATCAGCATTTTTTCGGCAGCAACAGCGGTTTTGTGAAGGTATACCTGCCAATACATCAACCTTCTGGCCATCAGAAAGTTTTCGATCGAATAAATCCCTTTTTCTTCCACCACCAGTCGATCGTTCCTGACATTCAGCATTTTAATGATCCGCGCAGAGCCGATATTTCCTTCTGTAACTCCGGTAAAAAAGCTGTCCCGGCAAAGGTAATCGAGACGGTCCATATCAAGCTGACTACTAATCAATTGATGTAAAAACTTTTTAGGATACTGATTCTTAAAAATGGACAGGGCAGTATCCAATTGTCCACCATATTCCGTGTTGATACGCTCCATCAGCAAAAGGGATATTTCTTCATGGCTTATCCCGGGAACAAGCGTATTTTCAAGCACATGGGAAAAAGGTCCGTGTCCGATATCGTGCAGAAGGATACAGGCTATAACACTTTCCGCTTCTTTTTCGGTTATTTCATGCCCTTTGGAGCGAAGCTGACCGATGGCCTCGCTGGTCAGAAACATGGCTCCCAACGAATGGTGAAACCGCGTATGCTGCGCCCCGGGATACACAAAAGAAGCCAGCCCCAGTTGCCGGATGCGGTTCAGACGCTGCAAATACGGGTGCCCGATGATATCGTAGATGAAATCACTGGGAATATTGATAAATCCGAATACCGGATCGTTGATTATTTTCCGCTTGTTATCCATTTAGAAAAAAACAAGAGTCCTGACTATTTTTACAGACTTAACGGTTCAGAAATAATTTCAGATAACCCGCCATTTCCTGTTGAACTTTCCAGGCTTCTCCGGCAGCAGCCTCAGCAAAAAGTCCGGTTCCATCGGCATAAATAATCTGCCGGGAAGAGTTGACTAACAAGCCGCACCGGCTGTTCATTCCATATTCCGCCACTTCCCGGAGACTTCCTCCCTGGGCGCCCACTCCGGGAACCAACAGGAAATGATCCGGCACAATTTTACGGATATCCAGGAACATTTTCCCCTGAGTAGCGCCGACAACATACATCATTTGTTCGTCGGTAGCCCATTCCTGTGATTTTTTCAGGACTTTTTCAAACAACCGTACACCCCGGGCGTCTTCCGTCAACTGAAAATCACCGGAGCCTTTATTGGAGGTCAGGGCAAGCAGGATCACCCATTTGCCGGGATAAACCAAAAACGGCTTCACGCTGTCTTCTCCCATGTAGGGAGCCACTGTTACCGAGTCGAAATCCGAAAAATCGAATAAGGCCCGGGCATACATTTCCGAGGTATTGCCGATATCGCCCCGCTTGGCATCGGCAATCACGAACTGATCGGGATAGTTTTCCCGGATATAAGCCACTGTTTTTTCCAGGGTAACCAGTCCTTTTGCTCCCAGGCACTCGTAAAATGCCAGATTAGGCTTATAAGCTACACAATAAGAAGCCGTAGCATCGATGATGGCCCGGTTAAAAGCAAAAACCGGATCTTCGTCCTCCAGCAAATGGGACGGGATTTTTTTTATATCGCTATCCAATCCTACGCAAAGAAACGACTGCTTACGTTTGATATTTTCAAATAATTCCTGTTTTGTCATGTTTTTTTACTATAAATTAAAACCGGATATATATTACAATTCGCTTTCCTTTAATCTTTCAGCATTCTCTGCTACAATCAGTTGATCGATTACCGGCTGAATATCGCCTGCCATAAATCCTGACAAGTTATACATCGTATAGTTAATCCGGTGGTCGGTAATTCGTCCCTGTGGATAATTATAAGTTCTGATCTTGGCCGAACGGTCGCCGGTAGAGACCATCGTTTTCCGTTTAGAGGCGATTTCATCGAGGTATTTCTGGTATTCCATGTTGTATATCCGTGTCCGGAGTTCGATCATGGCCTTTGCCTTATTTTTAAGCTGGGATTTTTCGTCCTGGCACTGCACAGTAATTCCGGTTGGAAGGTGTACCAACCGGATGGCGGAATAAGTCGTATTGACCGACTGCCCCCCATGCCCCGAAGCACAGAAAATATCGACCCGGATATCCGACTCTTTGACTTCCACATCGAATTCTTCGGCTTCAGGAAGTACAGCAACCGTTGCTGCAGAAGTATGAACACGTCCCTGCGTTTCGGTTACCGGAACCCGTTGCACCCGGTGAACTCCCGATTCGTATTTCAATATCCCGTATACATTATCGCCGGTTACGGTAAAAATAATTTCCTTGAACCCTCCGATCGTGCCTTCGCTACTGCTGGTAACTTCGATTCTCCAACCTTTCGATTCGCAGAATTTAGCATACATTTTAAATAAATCACCGGCAAAAATGGCCGCTTCGTCTCCTCCCGTACCTCCCCGGATTTCGACAATGGCATTCTTCTCATCCTGAGGATCGGCCGGAACCAAGAGCAACTTAATTTCTTCTTCCAATGCCGGCAAACGCTTATTACAGCTATCCTGCTCCATCTTGGCGATCTCCCTCAGTTCGGAATCAGACTCGGATTCCAGAATCGATTTTGCTTCCTCTATTCCAGTTAGCACCTGCCTGTATTCATTCCGGGCGGTAGTAATCTTTTCCAGATCGCGATATTCCTTATTCAATTTAACAAACCGTTTCATATCGGCAATCACCGACGGATCGGTAATTAACGTACCGATTTCTTCAAAACGGACCACCAAAATATCCAACTTCTCCAATAAAGATCGTTCTGCCATTACAATATTCGTTGACTGCTTAAGAATTTAACAGGGCAAAGATAGTCAAAAAATCGGGAAGCACGATTTCCCGAAAAGTGGGGCATTTGTCAATTTTTCAGTTAAAAGATTGTACTTTATATTTTTTTTCGTTATCTTCGGCGCTATTCACTATCAATTCAGTATTTTCAGGAAACGAGAATGATCGTCATTCTCTTCAGCGGGGATAAGCATGCGGGTTTTATAAGTGTTATACGATTAATTAATTAACAAATTGTACCTGTATGAAAAAGGAAAAATTTAATATCGAATATGTTTTTGATAAAGCCTCCAGGAAAAATCTCTGGAATCACTTGACTTCCTCTTCGGGACTCACCGGATGGTTTGCTGATGAAGTTATTTCAAAAGGGAACACTTACGAGTTTATCTGGAACAAACATATGCTCGAGGCGGAAGAAATCGCCCGCATTCCGGATTCATTCATCCGTTTTCGCTGGATAGGAGAAGAGGATCCGGAAGCTTATTTTGAATTCCGTTTGCATACCAACGAATTAACCGGAGCCCTGGTGCTCGAAATCGTTGATTTTGCAGAACCCGGAGATACCGCCGATTCCATTTCTCTTTGGGATTCTCAGGTAAAATCACTGGCCCGCCGTTTAGGATTGTAGTCGGCCCGGAAAAATGATAAATAATAACCTATCATACTATTTTTATTCAATTATGAGCAAGCGATTTGTTTTATTATGCACTCTGGTTACATCTTTCTTTACGGCCACTGCACAGCAGGAGGCCCGCTTATTACGTTTCCCGGCTATTCATGGAGAGCAGGTCGTGTTCACCTATGCAGGAGATTTATATACCGTTTCCGCCCGGGGAGGAGTGGCCAGGAAACTGACCGGCGACAGCAACGGGTACGAAATGTTCGCACGCTTTTCTCCCGACGGAAAACAAATTGCATTCACAGCTCAATACGACGGCAACACCGAGGTGTACCGAATGCCGGCCAATGGTGGGGAACCTGTAAGGCTAACCTATACCGCCACGTTGAGCCGTGACGATATTTCAGACCGGATGGGTCCGAATAACATCACCCTGACCTGGAAAGACAATGAGCATATTATTTTCCGGTCGCGCCGGACTTCTTTCAATGACTTCAAAGGAAAACTTTATATCACATCGGTCACTGGCGGATTACCTCAGGAATTACCCTTTCCGGCCGGAGGATTCTGCTCTTTTTCGCCCGACAGGAGCCAACTCGCTTATAACCGGGTATTCCGTGAGTTCCGTACCTGGAAATATTATGAAGGCGGTATGGCCGACGATATCTGGATCTACGATTTCAGTACAAAATCAATCGAAAATATTACCAACAACAAGCATCAGGATATTATGCCTATGTGGACCGGAAACGATATTTATTTTATTTCCGACCGCGACCGTACCATGAATTTGTTTTGCTACAATATCCCAACAAAACAAACTAAAAAAGTGACCGATTTTAAGGAATACGATATCAAATTCCCAAGCTTGGGAGACCAGGCGATCGTATTTGAAAACGGGGGATACCTCTATAAATTCGATTTATCGACTCAGAAAACAGAAAAAATAAGCATTCAAATTGCTGAAGACCTGACTGGAGGCCGTCCGCAACTTAAGAATGCCGCTCAAAAAATCAGCCGGGTAGATATTTCTCCCGACGGAAAACGTTTGGTTGTCAATGCCCGCGGAGACGTGTATACTGTCCCTGCAAAATCGGGAATTACCCGCAACCTGACAGAAACTTCCGGAGTGCACGAGCGGGACGCCCAGTGGTCGCCCGATGGTAAATGGATCGCCTATATTTCCGATGAAACCGGGGAAGACGAGATTTATATGCGTAGTCAGGACGGATTGCAAACACCTGTTCAGTTGACTAAAAACAGCGATACATATAAATACGGATTCGACTGGTCGCCCGACAGCAAAAAGATACTCTGGAGCGATAAAATGCAGCGCCTGCGCTACATCGACATCGATTCTAAAAAAATAACGGAAGTAGAAAGTACCCTGAACGGGGAATTGAGGAATTTCAACTGGTCGCCCGACAGCCGTTGGATTACGTACAGCCTGCCGCGATTCAATACCACCACCGTAGTCATGATCTACAACTTAGATACAAAAGAAAAAAATATAGCTTCCGACGAATGGTTCGATTCTTATGGATCTTCCTTCAGCGACGACGGTAAATACCTGCTGTTCGAATCGGCCCGGAACTTCTCTCCGACCTACAGTAATACCGAATGGAATCACGTGTATACCAACATGAACAAGCTGTACATCGTACCGCTTAAAAAATCGATCCCATCGCCATTTGCTTACGAAAACGACGAAGTGAACGTTCAAGCCGGCTCTGAGAAGAAGGCCGACCCGGGAAAAGCGGAAAAAAAAGACTCCTTATCCACATCTAAAGGGTTACGTGTGGAAATCGACTTCGACGGGATCCAGGGTCGTTCCTTAGAATTGAGTAGTACCGCCGGAGGGTATGCAGGTTCCTGCTGTATCGGGGAAAATGTTTACTACAACCGCAAAGGGAATTTGTACCTTTTCAATCTGAAAGACCAGAAAGAAACCGATCTGGGAAGTTACTCCCTGGTTTCTGTGACCCCCGACTGCAAAAAGATGCTGATCCGCTCGGGCAAAAATTATGCAGTGATCGATGTTCCTAAAAGCAAAATCAATGCTACCGATTATGTAAGTATGGAGAATGTAAAAACCGTTGTGGATCTGCATGCCGAATGGAACCAGATCTACAACGAATGCTGGCGCCAGATGCGCGACTTTTTCTATGATCCGGGGATGCACGGGGTGGACTGGAACCAGATCCGGACAAAATACGGGGTATTGGCGCCTTATGTCAACAACCGCAACGATCTGAATTATATCATCGGGGAAATGATCGGCGAATTGAATTGCGGACATGCCTATGTGGGCGATGGGGACCGTTTGGAGCCTCAACGCGTCAAAACCGGACTTCTGGGAGCCGTATTGAGCCGCGATGCTTCGGGATTCTATAAAATTGAAAAAATATTAGAAGGACGCAACTGGTCGAAAGACCTCCGTTCTCCGCTCACCGAGTCGGGTATCGACGCCAAAGCCGGAGATTTTATCGTGGCCATCAATGGAAAATCCACCAAAAATATGAACGATATTTATGCAGCATTGTACGATCAGGCCGAAAAGGAAGTGGAACTGACCCTGAGCAGCCAGGCTTCCGGGTCGGGAGCCCGCAAAGTAATCGTCAAGCCGGTTGCCGATGAAGCTGCTCTGTATTACTTCGACTGGGTTCGGAACAATATCCGGAAAGTAGACCAGGCCACCGGCGGAAAAGTCGGATACATTCACATTCCCGATATGGGCATCGACGGATTGAACGAATTCGTGAAATATTATTATCCGCAGCTCAATAAACAGGCATTGATCATCGACGACCGCGGCAATGGCGGAGGAAATGTATCCCCGATGATCATCGAACGCCTGAGGCGCGAACTGGCCATGATGGCCTCCCCCCGGAACGGGCAACCGACTCCGAAACCCGGAGGCATGATGGTTGGCCCGAAAGTACTCCTGTTAGACAACTACTCGGCTTCCGACGGCGACCTGTTTCCGTACCAGTTTAAGTATTACCAGATCGGAAAAACAGTCGGTGTACGCTCCTGGGGAGGAGTAGTCGGTATCCGGGGCTCCCTGCCGATCATCGACGGAGGTTCCCTGAACCGTCCTGAGTTCGCACACTATGACGCGGAAGGAAAGAAGTTTGTAATCGAAGGGTACGGGGTCGATCCGGACTACGTGGTAGACAACGACCCGGGGAAAGAATATGCAGGAGAAGACCAGCAACTCAATAAAGCAATTGAACTGATTCTGGAAGACCTGAAAACGAACTCTGGAAATTATCCTCCACAGCCGCCGTATCCTAACAAGTCAAAATAAAAAATTTAACTTAACGTGAGTTCGAAATAAGAAATAAGTAAAAAAGTTAGCATGAAAAGATAAAAACAGCTATATTTATAGTGCTGAATTACAAATAACTAACTAATTCTCACTGCCATGCTAACAGCAAACGAAGTTACGGAAATTTTCT
>JAVBRK010000058.1:0-26121 GCA_031548005.1 Bacteroidales bacterium | reverse complement strand
AGCCAACTCTTTGAGGCTTGGAGATATGTGTACTTTAATGCAGGTCTGGCCTGTTGGTGGTCTGTATCCTGATGATATTCCTCCCTTTTTCACTCCTTTAATGAAAACCGAATGGAACCAGAATGCGCCCTACAACCTCAATATGGGACCTATGGCTGCTACGTGTGATGCCTGGAAGGATAAAACTTATGGAGAAAGAATGCCGGCCGGATGTGTTGCTATTGCTACCTCACAGGTGCTGGCCTGCTTAGCCACGAAGAATCCGAATTCACCCCGGGTGGTCAGTTACGACTTACTTACATTGCGAACAATGAAAACAGTCGATGTTACCAGCAGTTATGCAAAGAAAGTCGCTAATTTTATCGATTCGGTAGGAAAGGGATGCAATACGACATATGGCTGTGAAAGTAGTTCTGATTTTGGGAAAGCATCCACTTATTTGAGAAAATGGGGGCTCGATGTGAGCCATTTGAAAGGAACAATCAATTGGAAGCGGGTCTTGAGGTCCTTTCAGCAGGGGTATCCTGTACTGATTGGTGGACAAACAACCTCCGGAGCAGGGCATGCCTGGGTAGTCGACCAGGGCCTGTTCGAATGGAAATGCTGCTCCTTTGGTAATTTTGAAGATGCAACCTACTTCAAGGTGAAGCAAGTCCATTGTAATTGGGGATGGGGTGGTAATTCCAACGGCTGGTTTGTAGGGAATGTCTACAATATAGTAAAGAAAGGAAAAGAATACATCAAAGCTCCTGAGGCTGTCTATATAAACCATACAAATAATTTTAACTGATGAAAACCCGGAATTTCTTTTTATTTCCAACGATCTTGTTGTTGGTTGGTGTATTTTTTTTGTACCATTGTAGTTGTGTGCCCAGAACAGAAGAAGAACCTGAAAATGGAATATTTGGAGGAAGGCCGATTTCCTTTGATAAAGACAGTATTGTTTTTGATGCCCGGAAGAATAAGGCTACCTTCAAGACAAAACATCATGAAGGCATGGAAATTAAAGCAACTTGGAGTATTATTAACCGTGATTCAATGTATATTGAAAATACGAAAATCCCTCATGCAGCTCCGTTAAATCAGCAATTTTATTATTACAGGGATACCGTTTATGGCGATTGGTACACGGTCATTCATAAAGACAATAAGATCCATGTGCAGGTGAATGAAAATATGACCGATAAACGGAGAATATTATTTGTTGTTATTGAAGACGGAAATGATCATGGAAGTATCGATGTGATACAAGAGGCAACAAAGGACAAGTAATATGAAAGTCCGAAATATTTTTTTATCCGGATTATTTCCGGCCTTCCTGTTGTTAGTTTGTATCTCAATTCTTTGTAATTGTAGCTGTGCGCCTAAAACGCAAGACCCGGCAGAATACTGGGCTGGAGGGATTCAGATTTCTTTTGACAAAGACAGTGTTGTTTTCGATGCCCGGAAAAATAAGGCCACATTCAAGACAAAACACCATCAAGGAATGGCAATTTCGGGAGCTTACACCATTATCGACTCTGACACCTTATTTGTTTGGAACGAAAAAATTCCTCATGATGCTCCTTTCAATCAACAATTTTATTTTTACCGGGATACTGCTTATGGTGAATGGTATACACTTTACATGGTTTGAAATATACAGCAGCAGGATATGGTAACATTAAAAATCCTATACCTGTAATGAATTATAAATTAGATGGAGATTATATTTTTGATCAGGAACAATATAAATACAATGTAAAGAAGTATATGTCTTATTGTTGGTATGTGAAGTTTTAGTGTGCAAAAAAAAGTCAAAAAAATATTTAACTACTTTCTTGACTTTTTTATATTTTGATTTTAATTCTGGAAAAGCTTATTTTCCGAACAAGCCTCCCAGCATACCAAAAATACCGCCTTTTTGTGTACCGGAAACAGCTCTGACAACATCATCAATGCCGAAGCCGTCGTTATCGTCGTCTAACCGGTTCATAATTGAGTTCAAATCAATACCGCCCATGGCAGATCCACCGCCGATTGATTTGATCAGGTCGTTGAAATCGAGGCTGTTATCTTGCGGATCATTGGCTTTTTTTCCTAAAGAACTCATAACCATCGGAACGATGGTTGAAACGATTCCGTTAGCAATCATCGGGTTCAATCCGATCCTCTGGCTCAACATCGATGCAGCCGAGGATTGGATGCCGTTCAGTATCGGATTTCCAATAGATGTTGTCGTTTTACTTGAAAATATGTCCAGTAATCCGGCTACATTTCCTTGAGAAACCTGATTTTTCATACCTCCGAGGAGCGATTCCGATAGAACCTGCACGATATCGTTTTGCTTGTCTTCTGAAATCGAGGCATTACCTGAAATAGCACTCCGGGAATACTGACTTACCAAATCTCCTAATACATTTTCTAACATAATAATAGTTTCTTAAGTGATACAAATTGGACCTATTGAAGAATAAGCAACAAAATTGATGCCAATTTTATCCAAAGCCGGTTTTAGTATCGATATCTTACTATTATCACCTTTTTGTTAATCCCAGTACCCCCATTAAGCCCCGGACTAAGGACGATGTGGCTGTCCGGGCAACCTGTCGTGCTGTGGGACTGTTCAGAATTTCTTCCAACATTGTTTTTTCTTCTTTCGGACGCTTCCCGGATGTTTTTGCAGCCACCATTCTTTGTTCTTTTTCCTGGTTTGCAATGCTTTGGGCCTGTTCTATACGGGCCGCCAGTATTTCGTAGGCGCTTTGGGAGTCGATCTGCCGGTTGTATTGGGCCGTTAATTTACTTTTTGCGACTACGGCGTCGATTTCTTCTTCCGAAAGGATGTCCATCCGTGAATGGGGGGAACAAAGCATGGTGTAGGAGAGGGCGGTAGGCATCCCTTTTTCGTTGAGCAGCGTTACCAGGGCTTCCCCCATACCCATTTGGGTGAGTAATTCGTCTGTTTTGTAAAAGTCTGAATACGGGAAATTTTCGGCCATACTTTTAATATCTTTCCGGTCTTTTGCTGTGAAAGCGCGTAAAGCATGCTGAAGCTTGAAGCCAAGTTGCCCGAGTACGGAAGGAGGAACATCGGTCGGGTTCTGGGTACAGAAAAAGATACCGATGCCTTTGGAGCGGATCAGTTTGATCACGGTTTCGATTTGCTGGAGGAGGGCGCTGCTGGCTTCCTGGAAAATCAGGTGGGCCTCGTCGATGAACATGACTAATTTGGGTTTCTCCAGATCTCCTTCTTCGGGGCAGGTAGCATATAATTCCGAGAGTAGCTGCAGCAGAAATGTAGAGAATAATTTGGGTTTGTCCTGCATGTCCGTTACACGGATGATGTTGATCATACCCCGTCCGGTATTGTCTATCCTCATTAAATCGGCCGTATCGAACGAAGGTTCTCCGAAAAACAAGTCGGCTCCCTGTTGTTGCAGTTCGATGATTTTCCGTAGGATAGTACCTGTGGAAGTAGTGGATACTTTTCCGTATTCTTTCTCGATTTCTTCTTTTCCTTCATTGCCGATATATTGCAGAACCTTGATGAAATCTTTCAGATCGATCAAGGGAAGTTTGTGGTCGTCGCAGAACTTGTAAATCAGCGCTACAAGGCCAGCCTGGGTATCGTTTAAATCCAGAATTTTCGATATCAGTACCGGACCGAACTCCAGGACAGTGGCCCGGAGCTGCACCCCTTTTTCATTACTGATACTCATCAGTTCGACCGGAAATGCCGACGGATGATACTCCAGTTTCATTTTTCCGTAACGTTCTGCGATTATTTTATTTTCGGATCCTGAAGCGGCGATTCCACTCAGGTCTCCCTTGATGTCGAGCATAACGACCGATACGCTTGCATCGCTTAGCGCCTCGGCGATAACCTGCAATGTTTTGGTCTTCCCTGTGCCTGTGGCTCCGGTGATCAACCCGTGCCGGTTCATGGTTTTCAATGGTACCCGGATATAGGAGTCCTGAACAACCTCTCCATTGAAAATGGGAGCTCCCAGTACGAAAGATTCTCCTTTGAAGGTATAATCTTTGTCGATAATCTGTTTGAATATTTCAGATTTACTCATGATAATTTTAGATGAAAATTTTTACTTAAAGAAAGTTCAAAGATAGAATTTTTCTTTCGGAAATCAATTTTCGTTCAGGTATAAACCTTACCTTTGCAAATTATTTTTGAAAGTAATGGAAAAAGAAGAACTGCTGGAACAGGCAGGGTTGATAAGCGTGGAAGGCGCACGCGTGCACAATCTCAAGAATATAGACGTATTGATTCCCCGTAACCGCTTTACGGTAATTACCGGGTTGAGCGGGAGCGGCAAATCGTCGTTAGCGTTCGATACGATATTTGCCGAAGGACAACGCCGCTATATCGAAACCTTTTCGGCCTATGCCCGGTCGTTTCTGGGCAATATGGAGCGCCCCGACGTGGATAAGATCACCGGATTGAGTCCTGTGATTTCGATCGAACAAAAGACCACCAACCGCAGTCCGCGTTCCACGGTAGGAACAACAACCGAGATATACGATTTTTTGCGCCTGCTGTATGCCCGGGCAGGGGAGGCTTATTCTTACAATACCGGGGAGAAAATGGTAAAATATACCGAAGAGCAGGTGCTGGAACTGATTATAGACCGCTATCGGGGCCGGAAGGTGTATATCCTGGCTCCTGTGGTCAGAAACCGGAAAGGGCATTATAAGGAATTATTCGAACAACTTCGTAAAAAAGGCTTTCTGAATGTCCGGGTCGATGGAGAGCTCCGGGAAATGATTCCGGGAATGAAGCTCGACCGGTATAAAATGCACTCGGTGGAAGTAGTGATCGATAAGCTGCTGGTATCGGAAAAAGACGCCCAGCGGGTTAAAAGCAGCGTAAAAACTGCCATGCGCCAGGGGGAGGGACTGTTGATCGTACTGGATCTGGAATCTAAGGAAATCCGCCATTTTAGCCGTCGGCTGATGTGTCCGTCTACCGGATTGTCGTATAGCGAGCCTGCCCCTCATAATTTTTCTTTCAATTCTCCGCATGGAGCTTGTCCGAAATGTAAGGGGTTGGGAACCGTTAACCGGATCGACAACCAGAAAATCATTCCGAATCCCGACCTGAGTATTTATCAGGGGGGGATCGTTCCTTTAGGAAAATACCGGAATGTGATGATATTCTGGCAAGTGGAAGCAATCTGCGAAAAATACGATGTGACCATTAAAACTCCGCTGAAGGATGTTCCGGAAGAGGCTTTGGATGAGATTTTGAACGGTACGGAAGACCGTTTGCAAATCAAAAACGAATCGTTGGGAAATTCAAATTATTTTCTTTCGTTCGAGGGGGTTGTCAAATATGTCATGATGCAGCAGGAATCGGATACCTCGGCTGCTGCACAGAAATGGGCGGACCAGTTTATCCGTGCCGTTCAATGCCCTGAATGCGGAGGCCGGAGGTTGAATAAGGAAGCGCTACATTATTATATCAATGGGAAAAATATTTCGGAACTATCTTCCATGGATATTTCCGAGTTGTGCGACTGGGTCGACCGCCTGGAGCCCGCATTATCCGGTAAGCAGAGGCAAATCGCCGTCGAAATCCTGAAAGAGATTCGTTCCCGCTTACATTTCCTGTTGGATGTCGGGTTGGATTACCTGTCTCTGAACCGGAGTTCTGTCGATCTTTCCGGGGGGGAAAGCCAGCGGATCCGATTGGCTACACAGATCGGATCGCAATTAGTAAACGTGTTGTATATCCTCGACGAGCCGAGTATCGGTTTGCATCAGCGTGACAATTGCCGGTTAATCGCTTCTTTGAAACAGCTCCGGGATACCGGTAATTCGGTGGTTGTAGTCGAACATGACAAAGATATGATGCTGAATGCCGATTATATCGTGGATTTAGGTCCCCGGGCCGGTAGATTGGGCGGAAAAGTGGTTTTTTCCGGAACTCCCCAGGCCATGCTGGAGTCCGGCAGTCTGACTTCTGCCTACCTGAATGGCCGGAAACTGATTCCGGTTCCATCCGAGCGCCGTAAAGGAAATGGCAGGCAGATTATTTTGAAAGGGGCTTCTGGAAATAACCTGAAGCATGTAACCGCTCATTTCCCGTTAGGAATGTTTATTTGTGTGACCGGAGTTTCCGGAAGTGGTAAATCGACCCTGATCAATGAAACTTTACAGCCGATTCTGAGCGCTAAACTCTATCGTTCGCTGGAAGAGCCGCTTTCGTATGATTCCATTGAAGGGATAGAGCATATCGATAAAATCGTCAATGTCGATCAATCGCCTATCGGCCGTACACCACGCTCCAATGCAGCGACTTATACCGGAGTTTTCTCTGATATACGCAATTTGTTTGTGGAATTGCCGGAATCGAAAGTTCGCGGATATAAACCCGGCCGTTTTTCGTTCAATGTAACCGGCGGACGTTGTGAGACTTGTGGAGGAAATGGATATAAATCCATAGAAATGAACTTTCTGCCGGATGTGATGGTTCCTTGTGAGGATTGCCATGGGAAACGCTATAACCGGGAAACGCTCGAAGTCCGGTACAAAGGTAAATCCATTGCCGATGTTTTGGATATGACCATCAATATGGCTGTTGAATTTTTTGAAAATTTGCCCTCCATTCTTCATAAAATAAAAGTGCTGCAGGATGTGGGGCTGGGTTATATCCGGCTGGGGCAGTCTTCTACTACCCTTTCGGGAGGAGAAAGCCAACGGGTGAAGTTGGCTTCGGAATTGTCCAAACGCGATACTGGACGAACGCTTTATATCCTGGACGAGCCTACCACCGGCTTGCATTTTGAAGATATCAATGTTTTACTCGGAGTGATTAACCGTTTGGTGGACAAAGGTAATACCATGATTGTGATCGAGCATAACCTGGACATTATCAAATGTGCGGACTATATCATCGATATGGGTCCGGAAGGCGGAAAGGGCGGAGGACAGGTGTTATTCGAAGGTTCTCCGGAAAAGATGATCAAACAGTCCGGTACTTATACTGCGCAGTATTTGGCGCCGGAATTGAAATAATTTTAAGGAAAAAGCTTTGTATTTATCAAAATAGTTGTAATTTTGTGTCGCCAAAACGGGATGTAGCGCAGTTGGTAGCGTGCCACGTTCGGGACGTGGAGGTCGGGCGTTCGAGTCGCCTCATCCCGACCATGTAAGGTCATATATCATATGGAAAAAGCAGGGATTTATCCCTGCTTTTTTTTTCGTACATACATACCATACAGGAGGCCGCCGACAGAAGCCGCCAGAATAATGTAAACGGGAGAAACTCCCCACATCCAGATCAGTAAAGCGGCAGCAACAGGGATTATGACGGTTTTGAAATTGATTCCGATCGTTTGAGCCGTTGTGAATACAGGCACAGCGATCAGTGCTACCACTGCAGGCCGGATGGCCATAAACATTTTCTGCACCCATTCGATCTGGTCGAATTGCCGGAGAAATATGGCGATGAATAAGATGATAACAAAAGAGGGTAGAGTAGACCCGACCGAGGCAACAATGCTTCCCCGGTTCTTTCTGAGTTTATATCCGGTGAGAATGGAAATATTAACAGCCAGTACTCCCGGAGCTGATTGCGCGATGGCAATCATATCGACAAAATCTTCCCGGGAGATCCATTTTTTATTGTCGACGACCTCTTTCTGGATCAAGGGGATCATGGCATAACCTCCACCCAGGGTAAACGCCCCGATTCTGGCAAATGTAATGAATATATCCCAGTAGATATTCATCACCGTGTCCTGCGAACACTTTTTGTTGGGGACGATTGAGATTTTGTTTCTTTGGGCTTGGATTTCGGTTTGGATTCCTTGGTAGTCTTCGTATCTTTTGCCTCTTCGGTCACTTTTGTTTCCTCGGTATTCTTTTTCGAATCTTTTTTGGTTGATTTTACTGCAGTGGTATCTTTGGGGACCCATAGCTTTTCTTCAAAGAACTTCAACTGGCCTTCAATGCTGTCCTGGGCATGTTTCAATACGGCAGGGTCGCTCCCTACCTGTTGCGCCAGGCTCAGGTTCATCATATTGGTTGTCTTTACAATATCTCCTTTATACATCTGTTTGGTGAAGAAATCGTCGATGGTGTAAGTCAGGGCGTTATTGATGTTGGAGGTCATGATAAATGCTCTGGAAATATAAGGACGGATATCTTCGTAAAGCCACCAGAACATCGGGGTACGGATGGGCTCTCCCATTTCATCCTCCTGCCGGATCAGCATGGGGCAGATAGCGAGTACCTTGGTATTGTAGGTACCTGTGGCCTGGTCGAAATAATAAGCTTCCTTGACACCATACATTAATACTTCGTTGTTCGGAATATCGCTGTCGTTGATTGTGTAACGGACATTATTTCCCGATCCCTGGCTTGTATGGTAGATTTGAAAATCCTGCAATACATCTTCGAATTTCACTTTGTTTTCTTCTGTAAAGTTTTCCTGTCCGGTGATCAGATAGCGGTATCCTGGAACTTTACCGTCTGCCATCAGCTTGAATACCAATGTAAACAGACTCATCCGGTTATCGATGGGTTGTTCGGGGTAGTACAATGCGGCATTGTTTTCTTTTTTTAAGTCAACCCACCGGTATATCTCCCTTAACCAAACAACGTTATCGATATTCCGGGTTTGCTCTTCGTTTTTTGTAGTTGCACGCGGACTCAGGGAGGGTATTCCGGAGTCTTTTTCAGCAGCGCGTTGGCGCGGGGTTTGCCTCCGCTGCTGCGGCTGGTCTTGCGACAGGGCATTTTGCGTAAATACTGAAAACAGCATGAACAAAGCGATATAATAAAATGGTTTCATATATGCATTTTTTATTTTTTGGTTATTGTTATATGGAAACTCGCATCTCCTTTTTCTTGTGGAATACATGAATGTGCAGGCTCGTTTTCATATAATCTGGTATCTTTTTAATTAAGAATGATTTCCAAAAGCGAAATTTTACGTTCTCTTCCATCCGGTCCTTTTGCAATTACTTCTGTAACATACAGAGCTTTACCACGTTGCAAGCTACTGATCATTTCTTTCTGGCGTTGAGAGAAACGGGGGCCATCGGAAGCGATCAGAATGGAGCTACCCATGGAATCGAAAGCGCGCATTGAAAAACTGACAACCTGGAATTCGATATTCAATATACCGTCGTCGATAGCAGCTTTCAGTTCATTTACATTTTGCAATGCCGACTTCGCTAAGCGGCCCGACTTTTGGAAGCGTACCGGATTTCCTCCGGCATCTTTGTATTCGATGTAGGGGCTGGGATCTGGCAATGCCCGTACCCGGAACGTTTTTTTAGCCACTTCCTGGGTTCGTCCGTCAGCCGTTTTGGCAACGACAGAGAATACGGCATCCGTGCCTATTTTAGAGGGTACGGCAATCCAGCCGTTTCCGTTCTCAGTGAGTGACCCGTTGGTCATAGTGGCCTTGACATTCTGGCTTGTAACTCCGGGAACCGCAATGTTGATCGGGTTTTTGTAGCCGGCATACAATACATTCATCAGGGTCGACTCGATGGTCGCGCTTTGCTCCTGGACATAGTATTGAGAGGAGAAATCGTACCGTCCGGTACTTC
Organism: Bacteroidales bacterium; assembly: GCA_031548005.1. Lineage (GTDB taxonomy): Bacteria > Bacteroidota > Bacteroidia > Bacteroidales > Azobacteroidaceae > BNXB01. The sequence goes on along the minus strand of JAVBRK010000058.1, from coordinate 16,561 downwards.
CGTCTCCACGGGCCATCTCGATGTATCCCTGAACAGGGAATGTTCCGGTTGATCCGGTTCCAACAATGTATTTACCGTTGGCTCCCTCAGGAAGGTCTTTCCCGTTAACGAATATGCGTGGTCGTTTGGTCGAATCTATAGCCGAGAGAACGATATCGGCCGAATAGCTTCCTCCCCGCATCACTACCTGGGATTGAGGAATAACAAGCGCTTCAATTTTGTTGACCCGGAAATCTCCCACATCGATGTTGCGTAACAGTTCGCTCAGGATTTCTCCTTCAGCGTCACGGACATCGTTCTGCATTTTAGTCAGCAGGGTTACTGCTGCTGCCATCGGCATATTGGAAAACATGGATTCTTCCCATGTTTGGTTATTTTCTTTTGCTTTTTTGGAAGGTTCCGTGCTCAGATTGCTTTCAATGATGTGGCGTTTGATGGAGTCTGTAACCAATGAAGATACGTAGGTACGATAACTGTCGACCTTGTTTTTCAGGTTTTTCGCTTCATTTTTTCCCCGTTCGAACATCACTTCAAAAGAGGCGTTCAGATCGTCGGGATGTTCTAATTTTTCAGGATTACCGTCTTTTCCGTCGCCTTTTCTTACAATTCGTACTTTGAGGTCTTGTATATAATTGAATAAGGTATCTGAAGTTTGTTTTACCTGTTCGGCTTTTGCAAAAAATTCTTCCGTTTTTTTTGAATTGGCTGTATGATACGTTTCAAGATCATTGAAAACCAGATTGTTTTTATCAGAAGATGCTTTAACAGAGCGTAACAGACTTTCCTCCACCAATTCGAACCCATCCAGAACCTCGTTTGAGACATTGAGCGCCAGCATGGCGATGAACACCAGATACATCAGGTTGATCATCTTCTGCCTTGGGGAATTCGGATCGTTTGCGGCCATCTTATTTTATTTGATAGTTGATAATTGACTGAATTTGGTTATTATACGTTCGGGTTCTGACCGGGAGCGGGATTGTTGTAATTTCCCGGTTGGCCGGGGACGTATCCTCCCGGATTCGGGTTGAAATGGCTACCTCCTGCAGCGCCGTACATATTCATGGTCATGGCATTCAGCAGGCGGTTGTAAACTCCATTGAGAGCATGTAGCTGCTGGGCCATTTTTTCTGTTTCGCTCCGGAATACCGAACTGTCTACAATCGATCCTTCATAAAGATCTTTGATCCGCATCAATCCTGAATTAATCCGCTCGATGGCATCGATCTGGGAACTGACACTCTTCAACTGAATTTCGTATATTGTGTTCAGACCGGAGATATTCCGGTTGAGCGCTTCCATCTGGTGAACGTATCCTTTCGAGGATTGACTGATTCCATCGGAGTTGTCGGTAATGCTTTTGTAAGAACCGAGCAATACATCCGAAACTTCGGTCAGGCTATTCGTAACAGAACTGAACCGTTGCATATTTTCCGACATACCCGACAACTGGTCCAAATATTGTTGAGTTGCATTGGTCATTTCAGCCATTTTTGAGAGCTGGTCGGCTGCTCCCGCCATTTTTTTGATACTTTCGCTCAAGGCATTGCTATCTTCTTCAGAAAGATTGATATTGGAAGGAATCCCGAACGATTGTTTTACCTGGCCCGGAGTCATCGATTCTGCCGCCATAGCAGCGTTACCCGGTTGAGAGGCGCCGGAAGACACTCCTGAGCCGCTACCGAATACACCTCCGCCGATAATCACCGGTCCGGATCCTGTACCAGCAAATCCCCCGCCACCGGAAACGCCGTTTCCTTTCATCTCGTTTCCGTTTCCGAATGAAGGACGATCTTCCGAGTCGTTGGTGTCGAGTACCGGAAAGACTTGTTCCCATTGATATTCCCGGGGAGGACGGTCGAATGCCGCGATAAAGAATACGAAAAATTCCACTAAAAGTCCCACGGTCAACATGATATTGCCCAGTCCGTAAGGCCAGTGAGTCAGCTTTGCCAGTGCTCCGAGGATAACGATTGAGGCTCCCCAGCTATAGAAAAATTGAAATAACCGTTTTCCCTGATCTTTGGAAAGGAATTTTTCAACCATGTTTTTATATCTTCTTTTGATTCCCATATTGTGTTTGTGTTTAATTTGTTACAGTATAAAAATAAAGTCCGGTATTAAGAATTATTTTTTACCCTTGGAAAATCCGACCTGAGTGCGAACACAGCGGAATCCGATATACGAGCGCTGTTCATTCTGGTATTCGAATATCCGGACATCGGAGCGGATGAAGTTGGATACATCTTTCCAGGAACCTCCACGCACAACTTTTTTCTTCATTGCATACGGATCTTCTTTAGCGGCGTTGTAACGGTATTCCGGGTTCATGTCGCTCATGATTTCGGGTCCCGATTCCAGGAATGCCGTAGAGGTCCACTCCGAAACATTTCCGGCCATATCGTACAGTCCGAATTCGTTGGGGGAGAAAGAGGCCACACGGGAAGTAATCAGGTGTCCGTCCTGCGTATAATTTCCACGTCCGGGCTTAAAATTTCCGAGAAAACATCCTTTTTCTCCGGTCAACTCGTTACCAGCCCAGGGGTATCTGTTTTCTGTTTTTCCGCCACGGGCAGCATATTCAAATTCGGCTTCGGTCGGTAACCGGTAAGGTTCGATGGTCCGGCCGTCTTTCAGTTCGAGCGATTTTTTCAGGTATTCCGTGCGCCAGTGGCAGAAAGCCTGGGCCTGTTCCCAGGAAACCCCAACCACAGGATAATCGTTATACCCGGTATTGTTGAAATACAGTCGCATGTAAGGTTCATTGTAGGCATTGTTAAAATCGTTTACCCAGCATGTTTCATCGGGATAGACATTGATGATATAGGTATTCAGGAAATCATACAGGGAACTCAGCGGGCGGGTAATAGTTTCACGGATAATCGTGCCTTCCTCGTTGAAGTATGCCGTATCTTTGGATATCATGATCACTTCATTGGGATCAACCGTAATATCGGTATTTCTGACACGATCGTATGGATCCAGTTGATTCCGGCGGAGCGCAGCAGAGGTGTGATCGAACCACTCGTAGCGGTATATCATTTGTTTTGGGTCCAGTTTTTTCTCTCCGGTAATCGGATGAGTATAGTATACGCTATTGATAGCGGCCAGTTCGTCTTCATTGGCCTTTCTTTCAGACGGTATCGGGCGTTTCCAGTCCAGGATCGGCGGTTCGATCGGATTGCCTTCTTTGTCTTCTTCTATTTTGTAGAGTTCATCCTGTTCGTACAAGTGCTCCCGAACGATGGAATCCCGTACCCAATACAGGAACTGCCGGTATTCAGCGTTGGTGATTTCTGTTTCATCCATCCAGAAATCATCGATGGAGACTCCTTTCGGATTTTGGTACACGCCCCAAAGCGAATCTTTTTCGGACGGTCCCATTTCGAAAGAACCTTGTTTTATGAGCACCATCCCATGGGGAGACGGTTCGCTCCAGGAAAGTGCGCTTTCTCCAACGAGTTCTCCGCCTGTACCCTGCATCGATTTTCCACAGGAGACGCATACAATGGCAATAGCTGCCAGGAATATCAATTTTTTCATACTATAATATTCGTACGCTTTTGTGTTTGTTTCTGTTTCCTTTTTTCTTACTCAGGTCAACGATGTATTTGATAAATAGTTCATGACTGCCCGTACTGCCTTTCAGCATGGTTGAAATCGGGAAGTCATAAGCATATCCGGCTTCTATCATCTTGAATTTTCCTCCGAGCGAGATCACGGCAGCATCATCTTTCCGCCATCCCAGACCACCCCAGAACATTTTATTGTAAACCAGCCTTACTGAAAGATCCAACTGCGTCATTTTCATCATCGCCTTGAGGTCGCTGCCTTCATTTCCGGGAATGGAATCGCTCACTACCGGTGACCCCATTTCAGTTGTTTTCAGCAAAATGGCAGGTCGCAACTCTAATAACGGATTCTTAAGTTGTATATTGTATCCTGCAGTTAAATAATATGCCCGGGGTACTTCCATGACCGTGTTCTCATCTAATTCCAGCGTAGGCGAGGTGAGGTGAGTAACCGAAAGTCCTACATACCATTTAGGTTTGTAGTACATCAATCCGAAAGCGGCGTCGATGCCCGAGCCTGATATGTTGGTTTCAGGAATACCGTCGTCCGCTTCCGCTCCCTGATGGTATTCGTCTTTGATGTCGTCGTTGGCTAATTCCGCTCCCCGGAACTTTTCACTGATGTAGCCCAACTGTATCCCGGCGCTGAATGTGCCTTTCCACAATTCTTTTTTGTAGGCATATTGACCTGAAAAAATCATCCGGTCGAAAAGTCCGATTTTTTCGGAATACATCACAGCGCCCAATCCGTGGGTGCGCCCCAGGAAATAAAAAGGCATATCGGCTGTAATCAATCCGGTTTGCGGGGCTCCTTCCACTCCGATCCATTGCATGCGGTAGAGCGCTGTAGCTTCCAGATCTCCCGACCGGCCGGCATTGGCCGGATTAAAATAACCGATGGAGCTCCAGTAGTTGCTTAGCTGGGCGTCATACTGGGCAGTAATTGTTGAAATGCCCGTAATAAGTGTTAATATGGTGAAAAAAATCTTTTTCATTCGTTGTTATAAACGGAAGCAGATTAAAATAATTGTATGGAATGGCATTATTTTAATATAGCTTGGGAATGTGACATTTATGTGATTTGAGAGTAATCCATGATGTACAATAAATAAAATACGTATATTTGTCAGTATAAAACGGGTTTCTAATAACAAAATGTCGAATATAATTGTACAGTTGAAAAACGGAGATGAACGTGTATTTGAGCAAGTGTATAAAGAATACTATGCCCGTTTATTTCATTATCTGAAAGGATATATAGATGAAACAGAGGAAATTAAAGATATAGTTCAAAATGCCTTTATTTCCTTGTGGAATAATCGGATGACATTATCGGATGATGATTCACATATCTGCTCCTGGTTGTTCACTGTCGTTAAAAATCAGTGTCTGAATTATATTCGTGATAAAGAGTCGCGTCTTCGCATACAATCCAGAATAGAATTTCTTGAAAGTGAAAAACTTCGTTGGCAGGCCCAATCGCTACATGCATTTATACCGGAATCCATCAATTTGTCGGAGTTACAGCAACGAGTTGAAAATGCTGTAAAAGGAATGCCTGAGCAGTGTCGCAGGATTTATTTGTTGAGTCGGGAAGATGGCCTTTCGCACAAGGAAATCTCCCTGCGGTTAAATATTTCTCCCAAAACCGTAGAAAGTCAGATAACCAAAGCCTTACGTATTCTGAGAAGCAAGTTTAATGACTACTATTTCTTCTTTATTTGTTTATTTTTTTTTAAAGTAATTTTTTTACACTTCTCAGTAGGGGATCTTCTCTTTTTACGTGTATTATAATAAATGACAAATATGTCACATAAAGAATTGATGGTTCGTTTTTTTGAAAGTCGCATGGCTGGGGAAGAAATGGAAAAGTTTCTTCAGTGGATGCTGGAGGATGTTACCCATGTTCAGGAATTTCTTCAGGAAAGAAAAAAATACGATCTTGAACTGCTGTTGAATGGGTCACTCACGGTTCCTGTGGATGTCGAGCTGGAATATAAAAAGATTCAGGAATTTATCGAAAAAGATAAAAGAGATCAGGCCCGGAAAGCCAGGTTGAGAAAAAGGTCTCTATGGATCAGGTATACAAAACCTGTGGCTGCCTGTATTGTGGTTCTGATCGGTTGTTTTTTTATATGGAAGCAGATATCCCTGCCATCCGGTAAAGATATTACGTCTTTCTATCCGGACTCCCCGACTCGGTACAGTGCTCAGCTTGCCAAAACGACTCCGGATGGATACCAGGTAGTACAGGTGCTCAAAGGCGATAAAAAAGAGTTGCACTTATCCGACGGTACCAAAGTATGGCTGAATTCGCAGTCCATTATTAAATATCCTGAGAAATTCGACAGAAATACCCGGGAGGTCTGGCTTGAAGGGGAGGCTTATTTTGATGTTGCCAGGGATGTCAAAAAATTGTTTATCGTACATACGCATGAATTTGATATCCGGGTTTACGGAACCCGGTTTAATGTATTTGCATACCATCAGTATCCGGAAAAATTATATACATTGGTGGAAGGTTCGATCGCCCTTAAATCTAATACGGATGCAGATTCGAAGGAATTGCAGTTGGCTCCCGGCCAACAGGCGGTTTATCATGAGGAAGAAGGACGGCTGAATATCAAAGATATCGATCCGGTTTCGGAGGTGTCATGGAAGGATAACAACTTCTATTTCAAAGAAAAAACTTTCCAGGAGATCTGCAGGCAGCTGGAAATCAGTTTCGATGTTGCCATTATTATTAAGGGGGATGGCCTGAAAAATTCTGTTTATTCGGGAGATTTTGTCCGGAATGAAAATTTATCGGATATCCTGTCGATCATGTCATCCGATCAGCGGATGGAGTACAAAATAAACGGAGATACTATTATTATAACAGAGAAATATAATCATTACTAATGAAAACTGGAATGATGGAGAATAAAACCAAGGTAAGTGTTCTTTTTTTCAGGGGGATTCCCTCGAAGTTTTTATGTATTTTTACTTTATTTTACTTATATCTGGGTGTCCCGGTATTTGCTGCTGAAAATCAGCCCCAAGAGGTGAAAATATCCTTGAATCTGACCAATGTCGATCTGATCCGGGTTTTTGATGAAATAAAAAAGCAAAGCAATTATTCTTTCTGGTATAGAAATAGTGATATCGATATCCAGGAGAAAATCTCCATCCAGGTATCCGATAAACCTATTTCGGAAGTATTGGATCAGGTGTTGAATGGTAAAAATGTAAAATATGAAATAAAAGAGCAACATATTGTTATTTCAAAGCTTAATACTGATTCTGATGCTGACGGATCGAAAAATCAGCAAGGGGAAAAAAAAGTGGAAGGTTTTGTCCGGGATGAGACTGGATTTCCTCTGGTCGGAGTATCTGTCCGGTTAAAAAATGGAAGTGCGGCAACCGGGACCGTTACCAATACCGATGGAAAGTATATCCTTAATACAGATCAACCGGAAAAAGCGATTCTTGTTTTTTCTTATCTTGGTTATAAAACCAAAGAAATTCCGGCGAATAACAAGGAAATTGCCGATGTGACCCTGGAAGAGGATATTCAAATGCTCGGCGAGGTCGTGGTTACCGGTTACCAGACGATTTCCAGGGAACGTTCGACCGCATCTTATGTGATCCTGGATAATAAAGAACTGGTGAAAAATGTCAGCGTCAATGCGCTGTCCGCTCTCCAGGGAAAAGCGGCCGGAGTCAACACCTATAACGGAAATATTGTTATTCGCGGAAATTCGACTTTTTCGGAAAGTATCGGATCAGACCCGCTTCTGGTGGTCGACGGGTTACCGACCGAAAGAAAATTAAGTGATTTTGCTACAGACGATATCGAAAGTCTTACGGTATTGAAAGATGCTTCGGCCACTTCGATCTATGGAGTCCGTGCCGCCAACGGGGTAATCGTTCTCACAACAAAGAAAGCGGATAAAGGGAAACTGCAGGTGAACTTCTCCTCGACTTTCACGGTGACTCCTCCTTACGACCTGAGTGAATACCGGTATGCTTCTGCTTCCGAAATCCTTGACTTTGCAGAAAAATCGTATCAGGGAAATATCCGCCGGCAATCGAACGGCGAAGGGGGATATTTTGCGGCTAAAGGAACTATCGGGAGTAATAATATCTCTTATTATTCTCCTTTTGAAGAACTGCATCGCCAATTGTATCTGGGAAATATCTCTCAGGACCAGTTCGGCCAACAAATAAATGACTGGAAAACATACGATTATCGTCAGGAATATAAAAACCTGGCAACACAAACTCCAGTCGGACAGAATTATAATTTGTCCCTCGCAAAGGAATCGGGAGGATTAAACACCTATTTATCAGTCGGATATACCAACAACAATGTCCAGCAAATAAAATTCAACAAAAGCGAAGGGCTGAAAGCCTATCTGAAAGTGGGAATGAAACTGACCGACTGGCTGACGGCAAATGTCGGAATCGATACCCGTTACAGTACCTCCAGATCGACTGAAACCTCCCAGACCTTAGGTCTCGATGTGGAGCCGTACACCAGGATATTGAATGATGACGGATCTCTCCGGTACCGGGATTACGGGAAGGGAGTGGAATCCTATGGAATCAATCCGTTGGTGCTGGAGTCGCTTGCTTCCGATCCGAAAGGCAGCCTGTTCAAGTCTTACCGCTACAATATCCTGGATGAAATCGATAAGAATTATAGGTCCAATGAAGGGTTCTCCATCCGTAGCTTCTTCGATCTGAAATTCAACATATGGAAGGGCTTAAGTTATACTTCCAGTTTCAGTTATGAAATGAATAAGAGCCGTACGGACGCTTTTCAGGAAGCCGATGCTTACGGGATGCGATTTTTTCAGAATGAAACGATCAATCCGAATGCCTCGACTGTTCAACCGGTTCCCGACGGTACCCGGTACACCCGGATGCAGAACGGAAATACAAATTACACCTTCAGAAATCAGGTAGATTATAACCTGACCCTGAAGGAAAAACATGCTATTGTTGCTTTGGCAGGGCTGGAACTCCGGGAACAAAAGTCTCCGATGGATGTTTCAAGAACCCTCTACGGATACGACGAGCAAACGTTGAGTTATCAACTTCTGGACGAAAGAACCTGGGATATCACCGGGTATCCTTCCTATATTTATTCCGGAACCGGAAGTAATATGGTTAAAATCAATAAATCTCTATTAAAGGAGAACCTGAGTCGTTATGTGTCTTTCTACGGTAATGCGTCTTATATGTTCGATAATAAATACGGTGTATCTGCCAGTGTCCGTGTGGATGAAACGAATCTTTTTACCAAAGATCCCAAATACAGGTATCGTCCGCTGTGGTCTTTAGGATTGACCTGGAACATGAAAGGAGAGGATTTTTTGAAAGGTGTAAACTGGTTGGATGTGTTGAAATTACGTGCTACCTATGGAATTGGAGGGAATGTCGATCCGAACAGCACCCCTTATCTGGTGGGCAAATCCATGGTTGCCGGTTATCGCATCACGCCGACCCGTTATGTTTCTGTTGAAAAAGCTCCCAATCCGCTTCTGAGGTGGGAAACTACCACGACCTACGACCTGGGGTTCGATTATTCGTTGTGGAACTCCAAACTATTCGGGAGTGTTGATTTATATTATAAATACAGTGACGATTTGTTGTGTTACAAAGCCAATGACTATTCTTCCGGATTCGGGCCGTCTTCCGACTCGAAGAGCAGGACCCGGATCAATAACGGAGCTATGTCGAATGCGGGCTTTGAAGTCACTGTCAAGTCTCCCTGGTTCAAAAAAAACGATTGGACGCTCAACTCTACACTGATCGTTTCCTATAATAAAAATGAAGTGGAGAGGGTGGGTATATTGCCCTCAACAGCCGAACAGGTACTTACCGGTGGCGATTATTTCTATGAAAATTATCCGAAAAATACCGTTTATGCTTATCGTTATGCCGGTTTGACTACTGGTGGTACGGATGCCCAGAATGGCATTCCATATGTTATCGGCGCCGATGGGAAAACGAATGTCGTACTTAATCCCGATGGGACTGTCAGTTATTATCAGCTAAATTCGACCCGGGACATTTATTATACAGGTACTGCTATTCCTCCGGTTTCCGTTAATTTTAACCAGGGAGTTAAATATAAAAACTTTGAATTGAACGCTCTTTTCATGTTTTACGGAGGGCACAAGATCCGGCGTCCGTCAATTGACATTCAAACCAGCGGAGATTCCGGAAGTTTACCGGAAGAAATAACCCGGGCCTGGACTCCGGATAATACCAATACAGATATCCCCAAGCTTTATCCGGATTATGAAGCGAATCAGATTGCGAATCTGGGTCCTTATGTGAACAAGTACTGGCAGTTATCTGATAAACACATTGTAAGTGGTAATTTTATCCGGCTTAGTAATCTGACCTTTGCTTACACTTTGCCTTCCAGGATCGCAAAGCAGATGTACATGCAGAATATGAAATTCTCGTTTCAGGTCAATAACCCCTGGTTCTGGAGTGCGGCCGGAGATGGTATCGACCCTGAAAGCCGGAGTGCAGGAACTACGTACAGAACACTTCCCAAGCAGGATTCTTATGTTTTCCGCTTAGATGTCAGTTTTTAATTCATGAAAAAAATAATACAGTAATGAAAAAAAATAAAGTCAACATATTATTAACCTGTTTCTTCTGCATGGTTTTAAGTTCATGTAGCGCTTTTGATGACTACCTCGATGTAATCCCCAAAGGAGAGCTGGTTCTCGAAAATGTACAGGATTATGCCGATATGCTCAATCTGGAAACATATACTGTTTATCACGCAGACGCTATCGACGGATTAACTGATGAATTATGGGTGAATCCTGAATATGTGCTTCAATCCGAAGTATTGAATTATTCAAAGATTAATTACCTGTATCTTGAAGATCCGGTAAAGTATAATCGTATTAATTACATGCTTGGTGCGGGTAATTATGTTTCTTATTATGATGCTATTGCCCGGTACAACATTATATTGTCTTATATCGACGATGCAGAAGGGGACGATAAGCTGAGGGAATGTACCAAAGCTGAAGCCCGGTTGTTATCGGCTTTCAGGCATTTTTATCTGGTTAATATTTATGCAAAACCCTATGATCCGGCTACAGCAGCAACGGATCTTGCCATTCCGATCCGGGACGAATTCAATGTGGAAAAACAAATGACCCAGGCCACTGTGAAAGAAGTTTACGATTTCATCGAAAATATCATCGACCAGGCGCTTCCCGGCTTATCGAATACTCCGGTAAATCCCTATCATCCGTCTTTAGCTGCCGGGTGGGCATTAAAAGCTAAAGTCCATCTCCAAAAGCAGGAATATGCACAGGCTAAAGAAGCTGCACTGAAGTCATATCAATTAAACAACCAGTTATTCGATCTGGTAGACTATTGTGTCAAAAATAAAGGGAAAATTATCAATGCGGAACAGCCGGAAAATATGTTGTTCGGGACTTTCTCAAGTTCCAGCAGGCCAACCATATCTCCGTCATTGAGACAACTTTTCGAAAAAGAACCGGACGATTGCAGGTATGATTCTTACTTTTTCAAACCGGATGAATCCAAGCCCGGAAATGTGGATGACAATGCTTATACTTCCCGTTATCAGTTGCAGGGAACTCAGTTTGCAATGAATTCTTCCGGATTGCGTACTCCGGAGGTCTTATTGATCCTGGCCGAGTGTTGCGCCCGGGAAGGCAATTTACAGGAAGCCATGTCTTATGTCAATACATTGAAGGAAAAACGGATCAAAGGTTATGCTTCAAAGGTAAAGCAGGTTCCTGCAACAGAAGAAGAAGCGATGAAAATCATACTGGAAGAGAGGCGGAAAGAATTGCTGTTCGGTCACAACCGTTTCTTAGATATACGCAGGCTGAGTCGGGATCAGAAGTATGCGATCACTCCGGTAAAAGTTTATCCGGCTAATCCGAACTCAGCCTATGGTTCGCCCAAAGAATACAAACTCAATCCGGCTTCTTATATGTTGACTATGCCTATCTCCTGGGTGGTGATGGAACAGGATACCTATCTGAAGAATAATACCCCGGAAGTTTATAATAAGCGTTAACAAAATATTTTATTAACAATTTAACTGATTTATCATGAAAAAAATTCTTTACTCTTTAGCTACAATCGTAGCGCTGTTTGTGACTCACGGTGCGTTTGCCCAATTGCCGGACAACGTAAAAGTGAGTAATGCCGGTAATGATTACTGGTATTATATCCAAAATGCGGCTAATCCTGAAGTTGTAAAAACCGGATCGACCTACTCGGACAACGGAGGGTTGGATAAAGCGGGGTTCTTTATTTCGTCCCGTGGTGGAAACGGTTCCAATCAGGTATTTGGGGATGTTTACTACATTCATCAGGATAAGGAACTTCAAATGTGGAAACTGGTCGATGCAGGAAGCGGCGCTTATAACCTGGTAAACAAGAAAACGGGGAACAAACTGGCCTTGGGAACAAGTGCGACGGCTCAAGCATGCCTGGGAACAGATGCTCCGGATTGCGCCGATCTTTTTTACACCAATACAGACGGAAATGCCTCTTATGAAATAAAACTGATCGGAAAAGAATCGAACTCCGTCATTATCAAAAGAACAGGTTCCACAAACAAATTACTGGCATTTAGCGGAATTAGCGGAAATGATAAAGAAACATCTTTATTTGAAGCGGCAATAGAAGATGAATACGATCTGCCTCAGGATACAGTAATCACGAAAAGCGAAAAGGCCTGGATTTTTATTTCAGAAACAGAAATGGCCGAACGTGCATACCCTGAAATGAGTACTGAAGGAAATGAAAAGTGGTATACATTTGATATGATCTCAACAGGCACCTCCAAAGGCAAAACATTATTCGTAAGGGTAAACCCGGCTAATCCTTCGCAATATATGCTTTCCAGAGCATCTACGAGAAATGAAGCAGACAGCACTCAGTTGTGGAAATTCATACAAGTTCCGGGTGATAATAAGCAGATGTATATTGTCAATAAATCGATGTCGGATAAATTCGTGTCTTATTCCGAAGCCGGTTATGTCATTGATGACGAAGCCAAAGCGTTTGTAATCAAAGATATCCGGAATGGAGAATTCGGAATTATGCCAGTCGATACAGCCTGGAATCATGGAAGAAGAGACGGCCTGGCTTTCACGGCTACCGGCGTTGTCAACGCACCGATTACAATCGGAACTGCGAACGTAGATCAGGCAAGCGCTTATAATTATGTCAGTACATTTAAATTTACTTTAGTAGGTTCCAAGCCTGCAGGTATTCAAACAATATCGAAGGAATCTTTTACGGTTTATACTGAAAACGGATATATTAAAATTGTAGGAACGGACGAACCTTTCAAAGTGTATACAATCAGCGGGCAGCGTGTGAATGAGAAGAACCAGCTGCCGAAAGGCGTTTACATTGTAAAGATCAATTCAACTTCTAAAAAAGTGATGGTGTATTGATTTCAGCAATTTAATTTAACAGACCGGGATGGCTCTATCCATCCCGGCTGAATAAAAAATAAAACCATGAGGATATCCGGAAAAATTAAAATCATGTTATTGGTCGCTTGTTCTTTACTTTGTTTTGGAATAAGCTGTACTCAGGATGAGGGAGATAAATTACCCTATGAAGCGTTTGCTGTTTCTCCGTCTGATGGGGTTGTTTTTGGTTATGAACTGTTTGAAAAACAGATCCAGATTACAGCGAATACCGATTGGACTGTCGCTGCAGAAAATGCTACAGACTGGCTGACCATAACACCCAACAAAGGATTGATCACATTAAAAGCGCTCCCCAATGAAACAGCTCAGGAGCAAACCGGCAACCTGATATTCTCACGTCCCGGATCGGACCCGGTGTTATATCCGGTCAGGAACCTTCCTTTGAACCGGGAAAAAGATGAAATCAGTATCATTACCTACAACGTAAAAGACGGCTTTGCCGGAAAGAACAATACAACCCCCAATAACTCGGCTGTACTCGGCCGGTTCAGGGATCTCATGAAAGCTCAGGATCCCGATATTATTTGTTATCAGGAACTTAACGGATACTCTGCGGATATGTTCAGCGCATTGGCCGGGAGCCTGCAAATCGGACACCAGTATGTCGAGTTCTTTCAGGTAGCCTCCGGACATCATTTGGGAATTTCATCCAGGTATCCGGTTTCCAACGCCGTAAAAAATCAATCCGGCATGACTCACGGATTGTTGATCGTAACCTGCTGCAATGCCGGAATCGGGATTACTCAGATGAATGAGGAAAGCTCGGAAGAAAAGCGTCTTCAGGAGTCCAGTACGATCATTGAAAGTATGAAAACTTATGCTGCTTCCGGATCACTGGACGGCACGGTTATTTGCGGGGATTTACATGCACTTGCTGCGTACGACCGGAACATTTATGGCAACGATAAAAATTATCAGACTATCGGTAATTTCAATTCAAATAATTATGCCGGAATTTATGAGATTCTGAAAACGGCAGAAGGAGAGAATACGACAAATCTTACCGATGAAAATTATCGGTACGACCATATCCTGGTATCTCCCGGTTTGCAGAAAAGCTGCATTGATTATGGCGTTATCACGAATGCACCGGCTCCGAATATATCGGATCACTTTCCAGTCAGGACAACAGTCGCAGTGACAAAATTCAAATAATAATCCGTACTGATAATGAAAAAAAAATTATTGATACTATTGTTTTTGATTGGAATTGCCAATAGCTACGCTTCGGATCCGGCAGTTATTTATGGAAAATGGGAACGTGGCGCTAAAATCAAAGCAACAGAAGTAAAATTATACCGGATCGTTGGTGGCCGGCTGGACGAAATTGCATCTTCCGGTATTACGAACAATAAATCTTTCGGATTTGCATTCGAACCTCAGGGCGATGGTTTTTATGTGATTGGAAACGGATCTTCGACATCGGCGCAAAATAAGTATACCTTTTATTTTAAACCAGGAGATCGTTTAAATATCGAGGTGAACGACAGCGCCTATACATTGACAGGTGAAAATACACCTGAAAATTTAGCCATAAGCCAGTGGTACAAAGAAGTAGCTCCTCTGGAATATAAAGCAATATATCCGGCTTCCCGGTTGGGATATGTTGGTGGACAGCCCAGTGTTTATACCGACTTTTTTCCGATGCTGCCCTCGTATGCGGATAAATCAATCGCTTTCCGGTCCGATTCCGGTAGTGAACAATTTGAAGCATTATTCAGAAAATTCAGGGTTTTCGATGTTCTTCGTTATGCTTATACTTTTGTATTGACTCCAAGAAAGATACAACCGGGTAAAAATGATTTTACCGGTTTTTATACTCATACAAACCTGGCTCAATTAACGTCGACTACCGATTTATTACATTATCCGTTCGGACTCCAGACGATACAAAGTATCATGACTGTCCAGAATATGATATCCGGCGGTAACAGTGTAAAACCGGATCTGGGGAAAATTGCCAACGACACATTAAAAGGTGAATTTGCACTCAGTATGGCTGAAAAACTCAAGACGTACACTGACCTGGAACTATTTAAAAACGAATATGGAAAATATATCCTGACTTCCAGTCAGAAATCACGGATCAACGATCTTGCTGCCAGGCTGACACAAAATGCTCCGGGGGTGAATACCCTGGATTTCTCAGGAACCGATAGGAGTGATAAAAAAGTATCAGTATCGGACTTCAAAGGGAAGGTCGTCGTGGTAGATGTATGGGCGACCTGGTGTGGTCCGTGTCGTAAAGAACTCCCATCATTGAAGGCTTTGGAAAAGGAATATCATGATAAAAACGTTGTTTTTCTGAGTATTTCTTTAGATGAAGCAAAAGATAAACAAAAATGGATGGATTTCATTCAACGGGAGGGACTTACCGGAGTGCAGCTATTCGGAGGAAACGGCTTAGCCAGTGATGTTGCTAAGCTATACAATATCAAAGGTATACCCCGGTTTATGGTGTTCGGAAAAAATGGAAAAATTGTGACGGACAACGCACCGAGACCTTCCGATCCATCCCTGAAATACATGATTGAAGAACAACTGAAGAAATAAAATCACGGTCATTAGAAAAATACATGCGTAGTATCATTAAAAAAATCATATTTGCCTTTGCCGGTATGTTATTCAGTTCGGCTGCCATCTTTGGGCAATCATCCGACTTCCCCCTGACGGAGGTTGTTCAGAAGTTCGAAAAAGCAGTTATTGCAAAAGATACCTCTCTGCTTCGGAATCTCATTGCGGATAATTTTGCTGTCAGTACGACGACATGGCCGGCATCGGCAAATTTATTACAAACAATTTTCAATACTAAAAAATTTGAGTATATACGGTTGGTTCCGGAGGCTCCGGTTTCAATCGGTAAAGATCGCCGGAAAGTGACAGCAGTTATTAAGGAAGCCGGAAAAGAAGAATCGGAAACCGGAATTGTGCTGAATCAGGACAATAAGATACTGTATGTCGACTATTTTGATTGGTTATTTGGCCGGAATCGCTATTCTGAATCCCGCCTGCTGGCTCGTATCCCGATTCAGGTCGACGAATCCGGATCGATTACCCTGTTGCTCCGGATCAATAATTCTCCGGAAAAATTACGTTTCCTGTTCGATAGTGGAGCCGACGGGATGGCCATCTCACGCCATTGGGCTGATTCTTTGGGGTTAAACTCCAATAAAGACCAGCAAACTTCGGTTGTAGGAGGAAATGTTTCCGTTTCCATTTCTTCCGGAAATACGGTATATCTCGATACACTCCGGTTGAACAATCAGAACATTGCAATCTTCGACCGGATGCGCTCTGGTGTGGACGGGTTGATCGGGTTGAATATTCTCAAAGCATACATTGCCGGATTTGATTTGGATGAATGTGTCCTGTCGTTGTATAATTTTGGAAAATATACCTACGATGAAAAGGGAAGTACCGTTGATATCATCGCTCCTTCGGGAGTTCCTATGGTTCCGGGAAGAATCGATCTGACCGGGG
>JAVBRK010000021.1:0-93143 GCA_031548005.1 Bacteroidales bacterium | reverse complement strand
CTTCTTCCGGATGCGAAACGCGTCCCCAGGAAAGGTCGGTGATGTGGATCAATCCGTCTACGCCACCCAGGTCGATGAATACTCCGTAAGAAGTAATGTTCTTGACCACTCCTTCGAGTACCTGGCCTTTTTCGAGTTTGGAGATGATATCTTTCTTTTGTTGCTCGAGTTCGGCTTCGATCAGGGCTTTGTGGGAAACAACCACGTTTTTGAATTCCTGGTTGATTTTTACAACCTTGAATTCCATTGTTTTATCTACAAATACATCATAGTCGCGAATAGGCTTCACGTCGATCTGAGAACCCGGAAGGAATGCCTCGATACCGAATACATCGACGATCATACCACCCTTCGTGCGGCATTTAACGTATCCTTTGATGATTTCATCTTTTTCAAGCGCTTCGTTTACACGATCCCACGAGCGGGATGCACGCGCTTTTTTGTGAGAAAGGAGCAATTGTCCTTTTTTGTCTTCCTGGCTTTCAATGTATACTTCTACTTCGTCGCCCACTTTCAGGTCGGGATTGTAGCGGAATTCATTCATTGAAACCACTCCGTCGGATTTATATCCGATATTGACAACGACTTCGCGCTTGTTTAATGAAGTGACTTTTCCGATCACAACTTCGCGGTCGTTGATTTTGCTCAGGGATTGATCGTAAGTTTTGATCAGATCTTCCCTGCTGACATTGCCGTAAGTTTCGCCTTTTTCATAAGCATCCCAATCGAAGTCGGCTTGATTTGTTGCCGGTTTCGCTTTGGGTGTTTTTTTTTCTTTTGCAGCGGGAGCTTCAGCTGGAATTCCTTCAGTAACCGGCTGATTATTGGTTACTTCGTCTTTTTTAAGTTCTTCACTCATGTTTGTTAATAAAGTAGTTTTAATTAATAAAGTTAGACATTATGCTTTCGATAAAACGGGGCAAAGATAGTGATTAAATTCTGATTATCAATAGATTTGTTTTGGTTTTTTACTGTTTCCTGAAGTTTTTCTTACCTTTGTGGCGCGATTTGAAAAATAACCGGGATGAAATTCCGGTTGCAGGAATTTTTATCGTAAATTTGCGCGTTTTGGATTAATTCAACTGAAAACAAATGCCACTAACAATAAAAGAAGTGAGGTCCAAATGGGAACTGAAGGAGTTTGTCGAGTTTAATATAAAACTATACGAAGATTGCCCTTATCATGTTCCCGGATTGATTTCGGACGAAATTATGACTTTAAGCAAGGATAAAAATCCTGCTTTTGAATTCTGTGAAGCGAAATATTTTCTTGCATACAGGCAGGGGGTGGTCGTAGGCCGGATTGCCGGGATTATTAATCATAAAGCCAATGAGAGCTGGAAAGAAAAGAACGTTCGTTTTGGTTTTCTTGATTTTATTGACGATGAGCATGTTTCTTCCGCTTTGCTGAGCGCTGTTGAAAAATGGGGAAAAGAAAAAGGTATGACTGCGGTTCACGGTCCTTTAGGATTTACCGATCTCGACCATGAAGGGTTGCTCGTCTGGGGGTTTGAAGAACTTGCCACGATGGCTACATCCTACAGTTATCCTTATTATATGGAACATCTGGCCCGACTCGGGTATGGAAAAGATCAGGATTGGCATGAGTTCAAGATCAATATTCCGGATGAAATCCCGGAAAAATATGCCAGGATTTCCCAGATTGTTTTGAAGAAATACGGACTCAAAATTATGAAGTTCAGAAAAACCAAGGATATCTGGCCATACGCACAAAAAATATTTGAATTGTGGAACGAGGCGTATAAGCCACTCTACGGTTATTCCGAATTATCTCCGAAGCAGATCGAATATTACATTAAAATGTATATTCCGATGTTGTCCCTCGATATAGTGACGGTCGTTGTAAGGGAGGCCGACGATGCTGTGGTGGGAGTGGCGATTACTTTACCCAGCCTTTCCAAGGCCCTGAAAAAAGCGAAAGGAAGAATGTTCCCTTTTGGATGGATGCATTTATTGAAAGCCTTGTATGGTAAGAATAAAGTGGTCGATTTATATATCATCGGAGTCGCGCCGGAGTATCAGAGTAAAGGAGTCAATTCATTGATGTTTTGCGACTTGATTCCTATTTTTAAACAAAAAGGGTTTGTCTATGCCGAGAGTAATCCGGAGTTGGAACTGAATACCAAAGTTCAATCCCAGTGGGACGATTATGATGCGGTTCATCATAAAACCCGGAGGGCGTTTATTAAAAAATTACAGTAAGTACGGATAAATGGAAGAAAACTTCAATCATACATCAGCGACAGCAGAGGTTCATTACAGTGAAGATAATATTCAGACCCTCGAATGGTGGGAGCATATCCGCCGCCGTCCGGGGATGTATATCGGCAAACTGGGCGACGGAAGCTATGCTGACGATGGTATTTATGTCCTCCTGAAAGAAGTGCTCGACAATGCTATGGACGAGTACATGATGGGTTACGGCAAAAATATCGATATTATTATTGAAGAAGGAGTCGTGACGGTGAGAGATTATGGACGGGGGATTCCTTTAGGGAAAGTGGTCGATGTATCTTCTAAAATGAATACGGGAGGAAAATACGATTCAAAAGCATTCAAAAAATCGGTTGGTTTGAACGGAGTCGGGATTAAAGCTGTCAATGCGCTTTCCTCTTATATGCTGGTTCAAAGCTTTCGGGATGGAGAAGTTAAGAGCGTTGAATACAACCGGGCGCAAATTGTCGGGAATGATCCGGTAGAGCCGACCCGGGAGGCCAATGGAACGTTAGTTAATTTTATTCCCGATGAAGAGCTTTTCCGGGATTACCGGTTTAAAGACGATTATGTTGAGGCTCTGCTTAAAAATTATGTTTTCCTGAATTCGGGATTGACGATCAATTATAATGGCAGAAAATTCTATTCAAAGAACGGATTGGTCGATTTGCTGAACGAAAATATGACTTCCGACCCCCTTTACCCTGTTATTCATTTACAGGGAGACGATATCGAGCTGGTTCTGACACATGCAAACCAGTATGGAGAAGAGTACTATTCATTTGTCAACGGGCAGCATACCACCCAGGGAGGAACTCATTTGTCGGTTTTCCGGGAGTCGGTTACCCGGGTTATCAAGGAATATTTTAATAAAAATTTTGAATATGCCGATATTCGTAGCGGAATTATCGGAGCAATCAGTGTTAAAGTCGAAGAACCGGTTTTCGAGTCGCAGACAAAAACCAAGCTTGGCTCAAAAGAGATGGGGCCTAACGGACCTTCCATCACCAAATTTATAGGTGATTTTGTTAAAAAGGAATTAGATAATTATCTGCATAAGCATCCGGATGCGGCGGACGCCTTGTTGAAGAAAGTCCTCGAATCGGAAAAAGAGCGCAAAGCCATCGCTGGAGTAACCAAGCTGGCTCGTGAACGCGCCAAAAAAGCCAATCTGCACAATAAAAAATTACGCGATTGCCGGCTCCATTATAATGATGCCAAAGGGGAAGGACTTGAAAATTCCTGTATTTTTATTACGGAAGGAGACTCGGCCAGCGGCTCTATTACACAAAGCCGGGACCCGAATTACCAGGCCGTGTTCAGCCTTCGTGGTAAGCCCTTGAATACTTTCGGACTGACTAAGAAAATTGTTTACGAAAATGAAGAGTTCAATTTACTTCAGGCGGCTTTGAATATTGAAGACGGTTTACAGGATCTTCGTTATAACAAGGTGATTATCGCAACCGATGCTGATGTAGACGGAATGCATATTAGGTTGCTGATCATTACTTTTTTCCTCCAGTTTTTCCCGGATCTAATTAAGAATAATCATGTATTTATTCTTCAAACCCCCTTATTCAGGGTACGGAATAAAAAGGAAACAGTTTATTGTTACTCGGAAGAAGAACGGATCGATGCTATCCGGAAGTTGGGCCCGAATCCCGAAATTACACGATTTAAAGGGTTGGGCGAAATTTCACCATCGGAGTTCAAACATTTTATAGGTAAGGACTTACGATTGGATCCTGTTACTATGAAAAAACAGGATGCAGTAAAAGAAATGCTGGAGTTTTACATGGGGAAAAATACCATGGAGCGCCAGAACTTTATTATCGATAACCTCGTTTTAGAGGAAGATATTGACTAAGAATATGAAAAACAAATGAAAAAAATCGCCGTATTTCCGGGGACTTTCGACCCATTCACAATAGGGCATTTATCGCTTGTTGTCAGAGGACTGAAATTGGTGGATGAAATCATTATTGCAGTCGGGGTGAATCAGAATAAGAAAACATTCTTTTCTTTGAACGACCGGCTCGAAATGATTTCTAATGTCTTCCAGAACGAGTCCCGGGTAAGAGTGATGAGCTACGACGGCCTGACTGTCGATTTTGCCAGGGAAATGGATGCCGGATTTATTTTACGTGGTATCCGCTCAGTGAATGATTTTGAATACGAGAAAAATATTGCCGATGTCAATCGTAAGATTTCCGGAATAGAAACGTTTGTTTTGTATACTGAGCCCGAGCATACGCACATCAGTTCGTCGATTGTCAGGGAGTTGCTTTCTTACGACAAAAATGTCGATGCCTTTGTTCCTGAAACAACCAATATTCATCATTATCACAAATAATTAAAAATTAATATACAATACAATCAAAGATGAAAAAAATAACCTATTCATTGATTTTATCGCTAATTTTTACTTCCTGCTCTTTCGGTCAGAGAAATAATGAAAATCAGGCTATGCGGAAAATTAACATGACGCTTTATGCCATTCAGAATATGTATGTCGATACTGTTAATGAAAATAAATTAGCAGAGGATGCTATTATTGCACTCCTGGAAAAACTCGACCCGCACTCCAATTATCTTGATCCGGAGGAAGTCAAGGAAATGAATGAGCCTCTCCAGGGGAATTTCGATGGAATCGGGATACAGTTCAATATGTTGACGGATACTTTATATGTGATACAGGTAATCCCCGGGGGGCCTTCCGCAAAAGTGGGATTACGTGCGGGAGACCGCATTATGGAGGTGAACGATACGTTGATTTCCGGAGTGAAGATGAAAACCAATGATGTGATGAGCCGGTTGAAAGGCCCCAAAGGAACTTCCGTGAACGTCAAGGTTTTGCGACAAGGAGTTTCCAGCTTAGTCGATTTCAGAATTGTAAGGGATCGGATTCCTGTTTATAGCCTGGATGCGTCGTATATGATCGATGGTAAAACCGGATATATCCGCCTGAACCGTTTTGCGGCAACTACGCATGAAGAATTTGTAAAAGCATTTAACGATTTGAAATCCAAAGGAATGGAAAACCTGGTTTTTGATTTACAAGGGAATGGTGGTGGCTATTTACAGGCTGCGGTCGATATTGCCGATGAATTTCTTAAACAAGGGGAAACCATTGTTTATACGGAAGGAGAGCACCAACGCCGGGAAGATGCACGGGCTACGGCCAAAGGTGGCTTTGAAAAAGGAAAGCTGATTATTCTGCTGGATGAATATTCGGCATCAGCCAGTGAGATCGTTTCAGGAGCAATACAGGATTGGGACCGGGGTGTTATTATCGGTCGTCGTTCATTCGGAAAAGGGCTCGTACAACGTCCGATTCCATTGCCCGACGGGTCCATGCTGCGCCTGACAACGGCCCGTTATTACACTCCTACCGGCCGCTCAATCCAAAAACCCTATGAGAGTGGTAATCTTGAGTCGTACAACAAAGATCTGATCGACCGTTATAATCATGGAGAAATGTTGAGTGCCGACAGCATTCATTTTCCGGATTCGCTGAGATATAATACTTTGGTCAATAAGCGTGTGGTTTATGGAGGAGGAGGGATTATGCCCGATTATTTTGTTCCTCTGGATACTACTTACTATACCGGAGTTTGGCGTGAGATCAACGGAAAGGGGATTAACTACCGGTATACGATGAATCTGGTTGACCAAAACCGCGAAAAATACAAAAAGGATTACAAAGACTTTAAAACATTCAATGAGCGTTTCAAAGTGACTGATGCCATGTTGCAGGAAGTGTTTAATATGATGTTAGAGGAGAGAAAGACGACTGATCCGGATGCTAAGACTTCAAAAGAAGCGACCGATCAGGATCGCCAGGAGTTTGCAACATCCCGCGATGTAATTGCATTGCAGATCAAGGCTTTGATTGCCCGTGACGTTTGGGATACGAGTGAATATGTTCAAGTGATCAATCAACAGAATGAGCCGCTTAGAAAAGCCCTCGAAGTGATCGCGAACGAAACAGAATACGGGAAGTTGCTGACGGGTAAATAAGAAGGATGCAACCGGCGTATATACATTGGAAATCCGATCCGTACCCGGTTTTATAATTTACGGTGAGAGTAACCATTGTCTGGACGGGAAATGATCCGGCTGAATGTGGATTATATCACGACCGATAAGCCCCGGTTGTTGAGAAAGGTACTGGCAGAGCAGTTGTAGACTGGTGGGTGCGGTTTCTTACAGTACCCGCTTCCTCAACTCGAAGTCCCGTCCTAAATATTTCTCCCGGACCACTTCATTGGTAGCCAGTTCTTCGGCTGTGCCCTGAAATAAAACCTTACCTTCGAAAAGAAGATAAGCCCGGTCGGTAATACGTAGTGTTTCGTGAACATTATGATCGGTGATCAGGATTCCGATATTTTTATCTTTCAGTGTCCCGACTATTTGTTGAATATCCTGCACGGCAATCGGATCGACTCCGGCAAAAGGCTCGTCGAGCATGATGAATTTGGGATCGATTGCAAGGCACCTGGCGATTTCGACCCGGCGACGCTCTCCGCCAGAAAGCTGGTCCCCCAGGTTTTTGCGGACTTTATGTAATCCGAATTCATCGATCAGCATTTCCAGTTTATCTTTTTGATATTCGGCTGATTTTTTTGTCATTTCAAGAACCGACCGGATATTGTCTTCTACGGTCATTTTCCGGAAAACAGAAGCCTCCTGGGCCAAATAACCGATTCCTTCACGCGAACGCTTAAAAACAGGAAATTTTGTTATTTCGGTGTTATCCAGAAAAATTTTCCCTTCATTCGGAGTTACCAGGCCGACTGTCATGTAAAAGGTAGTGGTCTTTCCTGCTCCGTTAGGCCCCAGCAAACCGACGATCTCTCCCTGCTTTACATGGATAGAAACATGATTTACCACGGTCCTGGTTTTATATCGTTTTACCAGATTTTCTGTTCGGAGAACCATCTGTTCCATATTTTCAAATTGCTCTTAACTTAGATTTGTGACAAAAGTAGTAAAAAATCATTACATTTGCGGTTTAATTTATTTGTAACGAATGAAAGCATTACAAAATTTAGGGGAATACACGATGCTTATGATGAAGGCTATTACGGTTCCCGATCGTTGGAACATGTTCTTTCGTCAAACCAGCAAGGAAATTTATAAATTAGGAGTCGACTCTTTGTGGATTGTCATTTTTATTTCGGTTTTTATCGGGGCTGTACTGACTATTCAGGTTTCATTGAATATAGACTCTCCGATGATCCCTGCTTTTACAGTGGGATATATCACCCGGGAAACAATTCTGTTGGAGTTCTCTTCCACAATCATGTGTTTGATTCTGGCAGGAAAAGTAGGGTCTAATATTGCCTCTGAGTTAGGAACAATGAGAGTAACTGAACAGATTGATGCACTGGAAATTATGGGTGTGAATTCGGCTAACTATCTGATTCTTCCGAAATTAGTCGCTTTTATGTGCTTCATTCCTGTACTTGTCATTCTGAGTATGTTCTTCGGATTCATTGGCGGTTATATTATTGCTTATCTGACGGAAATGATTTCTGTAGCAACCTATGAGTATGGTCTCCGGTATTGGTTTAACCCGTTTTATATCTGGTATTCTATTTTTAAAGCCGTGATCTTTGCGTTTATTATAGCTTCTGTTTCTTCCTTTTTCGGATACAATGTGAAGGGAGGAGCATTACAAGTGGGAAAAGCAAGTACCAACTCGGTGGTCATGAGTAGTGTGATGGTGCTGGTTTTTGACCTGATATTAACCCAACTAATGCTTGCAAAATGATAGAAGTTGAACACGTTATCAAATCGTTTGAAGAAAAGGTCATACTGAAAGATATCTCCGTTGTATTCGATCCGGGAAAAACCAATCTGATCATTGGGCGGAGCGGTTCCGGCAAAACGGTTCTTATGAAAAACCTGGTCGGGTTATTAAAACCCGATTCCGGAAAAATTCTGTACGATAGACGGGACATCATTACCATGCAAAAGAGGGATCTGAAAATGCTTCGCCGGGAAGTCGGCATGCTGTTTCAGGGATCAGCGCTCTTTGATTCCATGACTGTATTGGAAAATGTGCTGTTTCCTCTGGTGATGTTTTCGGAAGATACCCAGAAAGAGAAGCAAAAGCGTGCGGTTTTTTGTCTGGAACGTGTCAATCTGAAAGATGCAGGGCATTTATATCCTGCGGAAATCAGTGGCGGGATGATGAAAAGGGCGGCTATTGCAAGGGCGATTGCCCTGAATCCGAGGTATCTGTTTTGCGATGAGCCTAATTCCGGTCTCGATCCGAAAACGTCCCTGCTGATCGATGACCTGATTCATGATATTACTAAAGACTATAATATGACGACCGTAATTAACACGCATGATATGAATTCGGTCATGAATATAGGAGAAAAGATCCTTTTTATCAATGAAGGACAGAAAGCCTGGGAAGGTACCAAAGAAGAAATCATGAATTCGTCGAATAAGGATTTGAATGATTTTGTATTTGCATCCGACCTGTTCAAAAAGGTGAAGGAAGTCGAAAACTTTCTTCATGAAGAAGGATAAAAAATATGCTGGAAATGAAAAATTGCAGATCGCTATATTGGCTTTTGTTGATCCCGATGTTTTCCGGGATTATTCTGTCTTGCTCTGGAAAGCGGTACGTGATTCAGGAAATCCAAAGTTCGAGGATTCTGATGGATAGCACCTGGGATGCCCGGGTGAATCCGGAAACAAGAAAATTAGTAGATTCTTATAAACATCAGCTCGATTATCAGATGGATCGTGTGGTCGGAGAGTCTGCCCAAAATATGAGCTCTTCAACGCCTCAAAGTCTGCTGACCAATCTGACATCCGATGTTATGAAGCAGTATGGTGCAAAATATACCGGTAAACCGGTCGATTTTGCTGTTTGTAACGTGCATGGACACCGGTCTGCTTTAGCTAAGGGCCCGATCAGTGTACGGAACTTATATGAGGTCTATTCTTTTGACAATTTATTGGTAGTATTGGAGTTGGATGGTAATTCGGTTGCCAATCTTTTCCGGTATTACGCTTCCAATGGGGGAGAAGGGGTTTCATCGGATGTACAATTGACTATAAAAGATAAAAAAATCGTATCACTCACAATAGGCGGACAGCCTGTTGAGCCTCAAAGGAACTACCGTATTGCTACACTCGATTACCTGGCCGATGGCAATAGTGGAATGAAAGCGCTTACGAAGGCTGTTTCTGTATTCAATACCCAGGTAACGCTGAGGGATGTGATGATAGATTATATTCAGAAATGTACGGATGCCGGTAAAAAGGTCGATTCGAAGCTGGATGACAGAATTATAATTGTAAAATGATTATGAAACGATCGGTTTTCATCGCTGTAATATTATTTCTTTTTGCTGGAACCGGTATTCGTGCACAGCATGAGAAGAAGCATTTGGTAATTTTGCATGTGAACGATACTCATAGCCGCATTGAGCCGCTACCTGCTACCGATTCCCGGAACCCTGATCAGGGAGGTGTGATTCGTGTATCGGCTTATATCGACAGTGTGAGAAGGGAAAACCCGCTGACTCTGGTTTTTCATGCGGGAGACTATGTTCAGGGTACGCCTTATTTTAATATATTTAAAGGAGAGGTGGAAATTGCCTTGATGAATCAAGCTAGATTTGATGCTGCCTGCATTGGAAATCATGAATTTGATTATGGATTTCCGGTGATGAAAGATATGTTCAGGCAAGCCAGATTTCCGATCATTGCATCCAATTATGATTTTTCACAAACCCCGTTGAAGGGACTGACGAAAGATTTTCTGATTATTAAAAAGAAAGGGTTGAAAATTGGAGTCCTTGGAATCGGCGTTGACCCGGATGGACTGATTGCAAAAGCAAATTACGAAGGGATGCGGTTTCTTTCTCCTGTAGAAACTGCCAACAAAATAGCATTATACCTGAAAGAGAAACAAAAATGCAATCTGGTAGTTTGTTTATCCCACTTGGGGTATCAATCAGATCTGGAACTGGCGCCCAAAACCCGCAATATTGATGTTATTATCGGCGGCCATTCCCATACTTTTTTAACCAATCCTTACCAATCCATAAATTCGGAAGGGAAAGAAGTAATCATTACTCAAATGGGTAAGAACGGAATTTATGTAGGGCGTTTGGATATTATCTTTCAGGAGAAAGAAAAAAAATAGTGAAGAAAGAAAAAAGAACAATCCATATAGAAAAAGTTACCAGCAGCTATACAAAATATAGCTTCCGGTTTTGCTTAGGATTTTGTTTCCTGATATTTTCGGTGATTTCTGTAGCACAGACAACACTTCAAACACCTGGTATCCCCCGTCTTCTGAAAGAGGTCGATGAACTGAAAATGACCGCATGGGTCGATTCCGTTTTCGATTCGATGACCTTAGACGAGCATATCGGCCAGCTGTTTATGATTGTTGTCGATCCGAAGACCGACCAGGGAAATACCAGCCGTGTTGTACGATATATCAATGAGCAAAAAATCGGTGGTATCCTGTTCTCGAAGGGAAAACTTACCGACCAGGCTGCCAGTACGAATAAGTACCAGGAAGCGTCAAAAACACCACTTTTAATTTCATTTGACGGGGAATGGGGATTATCCATGAGATTGGAAGATACTCCGAAATTTCCCCGGAATATTTTGTTGGGTGCTGTTTCCGACAATCAACTGATTACGAATTATGGAGAGGAGATGGGGCGGCAATGCCGGGAACTCGGCGTACACATTAATTTCGCCCCGGTATTGGATGTCAATAATAATCCTGCAAATCCGGTCATAGGAACCCGTTCATTCGGAGAAAATCCTCAAAAAGTAGCGGATAAAGGGATTGCTTATGCCAAAGGACTTGAAGAACAGGGGGTTTTATCTGTAGGAAAACATTTTCCGGGACATGGAGATACAGCGGATGATTCCCACGAAACACTTCCGGTAATCCCCCACAATCTGGAGCATCTGGAGCAAACGGAGTTTTATCCGTTCAAACAGTTTATTCAGGAGGGCTTTACAGGGATCATGACCGGACATCTTTCTTTGCCGGCTATTGATGCTTCATCTCGACCGACTTCACTTTCCCCTCTGGTGATCAACGGATTACTAAAGAACAGACTGGGATTTGAGGGTCTTACATTCACAGATGCACTGGTGATGAAAGGCGCTGATTCCAGGGGAAGCAGTGTTTGTGTTCAGGCTCTTTTGGCAGGAAACGACATCTTATTGAGTCCTGCGAATCCGGTTTCTGAATTCAATGCTGTGAAAACAGCGGTTGAAGAGGGTGTTCTGTCTGTTAAACTGATTGAAGAGAAATGTATCAAGGTGCTGAAATACAAGTATGTGGCCGGATTAAATCAATATTCTCCCATCAATAC
Source organism: Bacteroidales bacterium (assembly GCA_031548005.1). GTDB lineage: Bacteria > Bacteroidota > Bacteroidia > Bacteroidales > Azobacteroidaceae > BNXB01. The sequence continues at coordinate 81,534 of JAVBRK010000021.1, read as the reverse complement.
GAAAGGATTATCTTCCAGAATCAATTCGAATTATTCCGAATGGTTGATCCGGAAACTAAATGAAGAGGGTATGACTTTGTTGAAGAACGACCAGGAGATAATCCCGTTAAAAAATCTGGATAAAATCAGAATTGCTGTTTTGTCTCTTGGAGCCGATGGCCCGACGGAGTTTGAAGAAACATTGGCACTATATGGAAAAGTCGATTGTTACCGGTTAATTTCCAATGCGAAAGAAAAAGATATTTTGTCGGTTTTTAAGAAACTGGATCATTACGATCTGGTTATTTGTGGCATATACTCCACTAAAGCACGCGATTATGCGTCGCTCCAAAATCTGGGGAGATCAAAAAAGCTGATACTTTCTTTCTTTACCAATCCTTATTCTATCCGGAATTTTTCAAATAGTATAGGAGGGGCTTCCGGGGTTGTTCTCGGCTACGAAAATACAACTTATACCCAAAATGCAGCGGCCCAGTTGATTATGGGGGGGATTCCGGCCAAAGGTAAACTGCCGGTAACAATTCCCGGATTATTTGAGTATAATACGGGCCGGAATACACAGAAAATCCGGCTTTCCTATCAGGAACCTTATGAAGCTGGCGTTTCCGCTCAGAAATTAGCCAAAATCGATACGATCGTTTGGGAAGGATTATCCTCCAGGGCCTATCCCGGTTGTCAGGTTTTAGTTGCTAAAAGTGGTGTGATTATTTACAACAAGTCATTTGGGCACTTCGACTATGCACGTACGCACCCGGTACGGGTTACGGATCTTTATGACCTGGCATCGGTGACCAAGGCTACAGCTACGCTGCCGGCGCTGATGAAATTGTATGATCAGAATAAATTTGGGTTTCAGGATAACCTGAGTAAATATGTTCCTGTTCTCCGGAATACAGATAAGAAAGATATTACCATCAAAAACGCTTTGTTTCATCAGTCGGGATTGGTGTCGTTTATCCCTTTTTACAGGCTGCTGATCGATGAAACAAGTTATACCGGCCCCCTGTACTCCTCAAAAAGAAGCCTGATATACCGGATTCAATATGATAACGATACTTATATGCGTTCGGATTATAAGTTTAAACCGGGCTTGGTATCCCGGATTCCGAAAGCGGGTTTTGATCTTCAGGCTGCCAGAGGATTTTATATCAAAAATGAATTCAAGGATCTGGTTCTGGAAGATATTGTGTCGTCGCGAATTAAACCGGATCCTCAATATGTATACAGTGATCTGAACTTTATACTTTTGAAAGAAGTCGTAGAGAATATTTCCGGGAAAAAACTGAATGAACTGGTCGAATCCGAGTTCTTTTCAAAGTTAGGTGCTGACCATACCCTGTTTAATCCGCTTCAGCGTTTTGATACATTGTGTATTGCACCAACCGAAAACGATGAATTTCTCCGGAACCAGATACTGGTTGGTTTTGTAGATGATGAGGCTGCTGCTATGCTGGGAGGCGTTTCCGGACATGCAGGCCTGTTTTCCAATACAAATGACCTTGCTAAATTACTGCAAATGTACCTGAATAATGGGACTTATGGGGGAGAGCGGTATTTGAGTGAGGCTGTCTGCCGGACATTCACACAAACCAAGAGTCCGCTTAGCCGCAGGGGATTGGGCTTTGATAAGCCGGATACCAGAAATCCTTCATCCAGTCCTACCGGAGAACGCGCTCCGGGGTCTGCCTATGGACATACCGGATTTACGGGAACCTGCTTCTGGGTTGATCCGGATAATGACTTGATTTATATATTTTTGTCAAACCGGGTTTATCCTTACAGGGGAAACAGACAGATATCCGGTTCAAATATCCGGTCCCGGATTCAGGATGCTATTTATGAGGCGTTTCAATGATTATATTATGATTTAATAAAAAATAATTGTATCTTGCGCTGATTATACCAGAAAGATAATATAGATGAAATTGACATTGATCAGACATACAGCCGTTGATGTACCTGAAGGCGTTTGTTACGGGTTTTCCGATGTTCCACTGAAAGAAAGTTTTGAATCTGAGGCGCTTATTGTAAAAAATAACCTGAAAGGATTATCTTTTGAAAAGGTTTATTCCAGTCCTCTTTCAAGGTGTACCAGGTTGGCCGAGTTTTGCGGTTATCCGGATGCTTTCAGAGACGATCGTCTCAAAGAACTAAATTTCGGAGATTGGGAAATGAAACCCTGGATGCAGATCAGCAAGGGAGAGGCTGCTGCCTGGTTTGCAGATTGGCTGAACTGCCCGGCGCAAAATGGAGAGTCTTATGCCCGAATGAATTTAAGGGTTAAAAATTTTATGGATGAATTGATCGGGGAGGGGAATGAAACGGCATGTATTTTTACGCATAGCGGGGTGATCCGGCTTATTCATGTGTATGCCGGGATTTGTACATTGGAAGAATCATTTGATTTTCAGGTTGATTACGGCCAGGTATTTAATTTAGAGGTTGTTTTGGCATGATATTTGTGTCCCATTAAGTATCCATCCTTCATGTTGGAAGTTTTTTTGTAAGTCTCAAATTGTTTATCCCCATTTTATAATTGCTTGTGAAAGCAGTTATTGAATTCAAAAAATTACAGAGTGTGTATATAGAGAATTATAGACGAATTTTACCAATGAAGGATGGATTTTTATCCACAATTTCTATCGTTCAGGATAAACATAATAAAACCACACACAATCATACATAATCCCAGAATCAGGCTTTCATTCGATTCGGTTTCTTTCCAAAAGGGTATGGCAAGCACCATTACTCCGGCAAGCAGCATCACAATGCTTGCATATCTCAAAAGTTTTTTCATGTGTTATTTATTTTATAATCTTATTTATTTAACAATGAAATATTTTCCCGGACATAAAGATTTCTTTACATTTGTAATGTAAAGATAATTAAATATGAAACGGATATTACTGTTAGTATATCAGATTTTTATCTGGCTGCCTGTTTTTTTTCTGATTACCCTGGTGACGGCAGTAGTTACCATTGTAGGCTGTCTGTTGTGTGGTGAAAAAATATTCAGCTATTATCCGGGAATGATCTGGTCGCGTCTTACCTGCATCATTAGTCTTTGTCCGGTAACGGTGACTGGACAGGAGAATCTCGATCGTCGCCAGTCGTATATTTTTACGGCTAACCATCAGGGCGCCTACGATATTTTTTTAATATACGGACATTTAGGTTTTCCTATTAAATGGATTATGAAGCAAAGCTTGCGGAAGATTCCGCTGGTAGGAAAAGCGTGTGAGTCGGCCGGGTTTATTTTTGTGGATAATTCGACCCCGCAGGCGGCTGCAAAAACGATCAGGCAGGCGAAGTCGAAACTTACAGACGGAGTCTCTGTGGTTATTTTCCCCGAAGGCTCCCGGAGTAAGACCGGCAAGCTTTCAGCATTTAAAAAAGGAGCATTTCAGATGGCTATTGATTTGAAACTACCGCTTGCTCCCCTGACTGTCAATGGCACTTTTGAAGTCATGCCTTCTGACTCTTTCTTTCTCAATCCTCATAAGATCGAATTGACTATTCATAAACCAGTTCCAACAGAGCATTATAAACCTGAAAATATTCGGGAGGCTGCCGGCGCAATCCGGGAGTTGTCGGATAAAAGCCGGGAGGCAATTACATCCAGGCTTTGGGATCGGTATCAGGGGTGATTCTTTTTTTTCTTTTCGGCGTGTCTGGCTATTTGTTATCGGATGCTATCTGTGGTACGATGACAGAGGAAAAATAAAAAATCGAAGCAAAAATTAATTCTGCTTCGATTTCGGATAGTTATTTCTTTTCAAATTTGAGGCTTAAATGAGAAAAGGTAAGAGTTAGTATGTCGTCGTTAATTTTCCCGGGAACGGAATATTCACTGAAAGAAATCATAAGATCCGGGCTTGAATAGGTATAGGTTCCGTAATCGGTAGTCACATTGACTTTTTCTCCTTCAATCAGATTGCCGGTTGTGTATTCAAACCGGGATTCTGTTAAAAAATTGATACTCTGGAACACTTCAACATTATTTTCAGTAGAGGAAAGATTTTCCCATACGGTTCCGACCACATCCTCAGGCCCTTTTTCATCTGTGATACATCCGGGAAAAATCAATGGGAGAATCATTAACAGTAAGAAAGGTATCTTTTTCATATGCTTTTACTTTCTGAAAAGTTTAGCGCTTACAGGTATACTGTCTTTTACATAAGCTATTCCTAAGGTTCTTCCATCAATTTTTCCTGTCATGGAATATCCTTCAAAAGAGGCGGAAACACCAGGCTTATTGTAGTTATAGGTTCCTGTGTCGACACGCTTGCTGTTTTCTTCGTCACCAACCGTATAAGTGATGTGTTGAATTTCAGATTCTGTCAGGAAATTAATCGTATGGTGAATGTTACCATCTTTAGGTGAAAAACTTTCCCAAGTAGTCTCTGTGATACTTTGGGGAGCATTGCTGTCATCATCGCCACATCCGGAAAGAATGAACGGAAGGCAGATTAATACCAAATAAAATACTTTTTTCATTTTAATTTTTTTTTGAGAACTAATAAATATATATCAAAAATCACGCCAAAAAGAAATATTCTGATGATTTTAATCAGAACATTTTCAGAACATTACTAATCTCTTTTTTTAAGATATCCACTTCTTCTTTTGTATTATAAAAAGCGAATGAGGCTCTCAAAGTCCCGTTAATTCCCAGAAATTCCATTAAAGGCTGGGCGCAGTGGTGTCCGGTACGTATAGCGATACCAAGGTGGTCGAGTAGCATACCCATGTCGTAAGGGTGGATATCTTTGACCAGAAAGGAAATGACACTACTTTTGTGTGGCGATGTACCATAAATACGCATCCCGTCTATTTCTCTCAGGCTGTTTGTGGCATATTCGAGCAGGCTTTCTTCATACAAGCGAATGTTATTTAATCCGATGTCGCTGACATACCGCAATGCTTCGGCCAAAGCGGTAGAGCCGACATAATCGGGAGTCCCGGCTTCAAATTTGAAAGGAAGATCATTAAAGGTCGTTCCTCCGAAAGATACCCGGGAAATCATTTCTCCTCCTCCCTGATATGGAGGTAATTTATCTAACCATTTTTCTTTTCCGTAAAGGATCCCTATTCCTGTCGGGCCATATATTTTATGAGCCGAAAAAGCCAGAAAATCCACATCCAGCGCCTGTACATCTATCGGAAGGTGTTGTACCGATTGTGCTGCATCGATTAAAACAGGAATGTCATGACTATGTGCCAACCGGATTATTTTTTCGATTGGGTTGATGGTTCCCAGCACGTTTGAAACATAGGCTACAGCAATCAGTTTGGTACTGGGTGATATCATATTTTCAAGCGCCTGCCATTCGATTTCGCCCTGCTCATTGATGGGGGCGGCTTTCAGCGTTACTCCGCTGATATCTTTCTGCAGTTGCCAAGGAACAATATTGGAATGGTGTTCCATGACTGTTACGATAATTTCATCACCTGGCTTACATTGCGAACGACAGAAACTCGAGGCCACCAGGTTGATGGCTTCAGTGGTTCCGCGTGTAAATACAATCTCGGAGGAACTCCGGGCATGAATGAACTGTTGTACCGTTTTCCGGGCATCTTCATGGGCTTCGGTTGCCAGTTGGCTCAGGTAATGCACGCCGCGGTGGATATTCGAGTTGATCGTTGAATACACTTCCTCTATTTTCCGGATCACCGGTAAGGGCTTCTGGGTTGTTGCGGCATTATCTAAATACACCAACCGTTTTCCACGAATTTCGCGGGAAAGTATCGGAAAATCTTTGCGGATATTTTCAATATTCAGAAGCATCCCCGGCATTTTACAAGCTCTCCTCTGAAGCGTTTTTCGATCAGCATTTTTAGTCGGTCTTTCAATATATTGAGACGAATTCCTTCGATCACATCATTGGTAAATGCAAATTTGAGTAACAAACGCGCCTCTTTTTCTGAGATTCCACGGGCGCGCATGTAAAATAATGCTGCTTCATCTAATTGGCCGGTAGTCATTCCGTGCGAGCATTTTACATCGTCGGCGTAAATTTCGAGCTGGGGCTTGGAGAACATCCTGCATTCACGGTTGCCGCATAAGTTCCGGTTGTTCTGATAAGCCTGTGTTTTCTGAGCGTCTTGCGCGACCACGATTCGTCCGCTGAAAGCGCCTGTCGCCTGGTCGTCGAGAATATATTTGAATAACTCGTTACTCTGACAATGAGGAACCCGGTGTTCGATATTGGTGTGGTTGTCTATTTTTTGAGTTTTATCGGAAATAGCCAGTCCGTACAGGTGAGTCGCAGCATGCTCTCCCTCGAGGTAAATATTATAGTTGTTCCTGGTTGTGCCATTGCAAAGGGTGATGTTATTGACCATCACGTTGGAGGAAGCCTGTTGGCTTACAAAAGTAGAAGCCAACCGGACTGTATTGTCCGAGCTTTCTTCCAGTTCATAAAAATCGAAAACAGCATTTTCTCCTACAAATATTTCGGTAACCTGAGTAACGGTGAGTTTGGGTTCTTCGTCGGCGGTGTGATCGCATACGAGCACTTTGGCTTGCGCTCCCGGTTCGATGATAATTAGGAAACGGCGGGTTATTAGTGAATCACCTGCGCCCCGGAGAATGTTGGTCACCTGTAAAGGAGAGTCGATGACTACATTTGCCGGGATATAAAGTACATAACCGTCTTGTACGAACAGAGTGTTAAATGCTTCGATTCCTTTTTCTCCCGGATCGGCCAGTGTACCATAGTATTTGCGGAAAATACCAGGATACCGGGTGGCAAAATCATTCAGACTTCCTGAAAATACGCCGTCCGGTAAATGCTGGTTGTTTTTTTCATTTTTATGAAGCCTGTCGTTAACAATGAAATGAACATTGGAAGACAGGTTATGTACATTACACTTGAAATCCTTATAGGGATCAATCTCCGCTTTCAGTCCTGAAAAATTAAAACCATAATCAGGAGACATTAGAGCAGGAATATCCGTATGTTGATATTCTTCTGTGCCGAAAACAGGGAAGCCGGATTTTTGAAAAGCGTTGAATGCCTCCTCCCGGAGAGCATTGACTTCCTGTGCCGAAATTCCGGAGAGCGCCTGTTTTTGTGCAGAATAAAAGTCGATATATTGTTGTTCCGGTGTCATCATGTTCATTTTAACCAGTCGTATCCTTTTTCTTCCAGCTCCAGCGCCAGTTCCGGCCCTCCTGATTTTACAATTTTTCCGTTATATAATACATGCACGAAATCGGGTTTTATGTATTCCAGAAGCCGCTGATAATGCGTGATTACGATGGTCGCATTGTCCGGACGTTTCAATTCATTCACCCCTTTAGCTACAATGCGGAGGGCATCGATATCCAGTCCGCTGTCGGTTTCTTCCAGGATGGCCAGAGCCGGTTCCAGAATCGACATTTGAAATATCTCGTTGCGTTTCTTCTCCCCTCCGGAAAACCCCTCGTTAACCGATCGGCTCACTAAGTTTGTATCTAATTCTACGAGGGCTTGTTTTTCACGCATCATTTTCAGGAATTCCCCTGCAGAAAGGGGATTCAACCCTTTATATTTGCGGTGCTCGTTCAAAGCGGCGCGCATAAAATTGGTCATGCTGACTCCGGGAATTTCAACAGGATATTGAAAACTGAGAAAAAGTCCTTCACATGACCGTTCTTCCGGAGATAGATCCAACAGATCTTTTCCCTGAAATTCCACTTCTCCTTTTTCAACCTCAAAAGCAGGATTGCCAACCAACACTGCAGAGAGTGTGCTTTTCCCAGAGCCATTAGGCCCCATAATTGCATGAACTTCTCCTGCATTAACCCGTAAATCAATCCCTTTTAATATTTCTTTTCCGTTTATGGAAGCGTGTAAATTTTTTATTGTTAACATATTTATTAAAAATTACATTTCAACCGACGCTGCCTTCCAGACTGATCTGGAGTAATTTCTGAGCTTCTACGGCAAATTCCATAGGTAATTTGTTCAATACCTCCCGGGCATACCCGTTGATAATGAGTCCTACGGCATCTTCTGTAGAGATTCCCCGTTGGTTGCAATAGAATATCTGGTCTTCACTGATTTTGGAAGTCGTAGCTTCATGCTCTACCACCGCTGTTTCATTGTGAATATCCATATATGGAAAGGTATGAGAGCCACAACGATCACTCAATAACAGGCTATCGCATTGCGAGTGGTTACGCGCGTTTTCGGCCGTTTTCATGATGCGCACCAATCCGCGGTAGCTATTCTGGCTCAGCCCTGCTGAGATTCCTTTTGAAACAATACGGCTTTTGGTATTCTTTCCTATGTGCACCATTTTGGTCCCGGTATCTGCCTGCTGGTGATGATTAGTTACTGCAACCGAATAAAATTCCCCTACCGAATTATCTCCTTTCAGGATGCAACTCGGGTATTTCCAGGTAATCGCCGATCCGGTTTCAACCTGTGTCCAGGATATTTTTGAGTTATTTCCTTTGCAGATTCCCCGCTTGGTTACAAAATTGTAGATTCCGCCTTTTCCTTCCTTGTCGCCGGGATACCAGTTCTGGACGGTGGAGTATTTTACTTCGGCGTTTTCCATGGCTACAATTTCCACGATTGCTGCGTGGAGTTGGTTTTCATCCCGCATCGGAGCTGTACAACCTTCGAGATAACTAACATAGGAATTATCTTCAGCAACGATTAGTGTACGCTCAAATTGTCCGGTATTCAAGGCATTGATACGAAAATAAGTGGAAAGTTCCATCGGGCAGCGAACCCCTTTGGGAATGTATACAAACGAACCGTCACTGAATACTGCAGAGTTGAGAGCTGCAAAAAAGTTATCCCGGTAGGGTACTACCGAGCCCATGTATTTTTGAATCAGTTCGGGATGGTCTTTGACTGCCTCGCTGAATGAACAGAAAATAATTCCTTTTTCTGCCAGAGCCTCTTTGTATGTCGTTTTAACCGAAACACTGTCCATTACAGCGTCTACGGCTATTCCTGTGTCTTTCACTCCAGCCAGGATTTTTTGTTCTTCAAGAGGAATTCCCAGTTTATTGAATGTTTTCAATAACTCAGGATCTACTTCGTCGATGCTCTGGAGTTCTTTTTTTTTCTTGGGAGCTGCATAATAAATGATGTCCTGATAATCGATTACCGGGATTTTCAGGTGGGCCCATTCCGGCATTTTCATTTCTTTCCAGTGCTGAAACGCTTTTAACCGGAATTGAAGCATCCATTCAGGCTCCTCTTTTTTTTTCGAGATGGTACGGATAATATCCTCGTTTAAGCCTTTCGGAACATATTCTGTTTCGACTTCCGTAACAAAACCGTACTTATATTCACCGGCCGTTAACTCATCTAATATTTCGTTCTGGTAATCATCCATAATTATTCTAAATTACTTCCCTGCAAACACTTCTGTCATCATTCTCCTCATTAATTTTTTTGTAGTTGAAGTAGTTTTTGACATATGGATATAGAGCAGGTACAATACTTCTCACCTTATTAAATAAAACAGATTCTTTTTTGATTTGTTTACTGATCACCCGTGAATTCGGATCAAAAACCGTTAGTATGGTAAATAACAGGCTCAGGAACAAAACCCATTTGAAAATTCCGAAAAGACCGCCCAGTAAATAATTGAGACTTTTGGCGGGCGTAACCTTGATCGCTTCATGGAGTAGTTTTCCCAACCAGTATAAAGCAATGACAATTCCTGAAAAGGCCAGAATGTAGCAAATGCAGGTTACGATGTAATCCGGAAGGGTATCAGTAAAAAATGAATATTTTAAAAGAATATTTCGTATAGGTTCGGCTATCCTTTCTGCAAATATGATTGCCAGAATAAGAGATATAAATGAAATCACCTGTTTGATAACGCCATCAAACAACCCCTTAATCAAACCAATCGATATACATACCGTTATGGTCAAGTCCAGCCAGTTCATATTTAGTTTGATGACCGGCAATGAGCAATGATCGGTCACTCATTGCCGGTTATTAATTAGAGCGTTTTTTTTACTTCAATTTCTTCAAATGATTCGATAATGTCTCCGATTTTGATATCATTGAAATTATTGATATTCAAACCGCATTCATATCCGAAAGCTACCTCTTTTACATCATCTTTGAAGCGTTTAAGAGAACCGAGTTCTCCGGAATAAATCACGATTCCGTCACGTATCAGGCGGATTTTATTTCCGCGCTTAATCTTTCCTTCTTTCACCATACAACCGGCAACAGTACCCACTTTTGTAATTTTGAAGACTTCCCGGATTTCGACCATGGCTGTCACTTCTTCCTTGATTTCGGGAGAAAGCATTCCTTCCATAGCTGCTTTCACTTCTTCCATAGCATCGTAGATAATCGAGTATAAACGGATATCTACCCCGTCTTTTTCTGCAGCCTTCCGGGCTGGTTGAGATGGTCGCACTTGGAACCCGATAATGATAGCATCCGATGCTGCAGCGAGAACCACATCCGATTCGGATATCTGTCCTACGCCCTTATGTATGACATTCACTTGAATTTCTTCGGTAGACAGTCGGATCAGCGAGTCGGAAAGCGCTTCGACAGATCCGTCCACATCTCCTTTTACGATCACATTCAACTGTTGGAAGTTTCCGATCGCAATGCGCCGGCCGATATCATCCAGAGTTAACATTTTTTGAGTCCGTAAACCCTGTTCGCGTTGTAATTGTTCTCGTTTATTAGCAATTTCACGGGCTTCCTGTTCTGTTTCGAGCACATGGAACGAATCTCCCGCAGTAGGAGCGCCGCTTAACCCCAGGATGAGTACCGGCTCGGATGGGCCGGCTTCAGTGATTCGTTGATTCCGTTCGTTAAACATTGCTTTGACCCTTCCGTAATGTGTTCCGGCCAACACGATATCTCCCATTTTCAGGGTTCCGTTCTGAACCAGTACCGTTACGACATAACCCCGTCCCTTATCGAGCGATGATTCGATTACCGAACCGATAGCCCGTTTTTTGGGATTGGCTTTTAAGTCGAGCAGCTCCGCTTCCAGTAATACTCTTTCCAGTAACTCCTTCACTCCAAGTCCTTGTTTGGCGGAAATATCCTGGGATTGGTATTTTCCTCCCCAATCCTCGACCAGGTAGTTCATACCGGCTAAGGTTTCTTTTATCTTTTCCGGATTGGCACCCGGTTTGTCGATCTTATTAATTGCAAAAACGATGGGGACTCCTGCGGCCGAAGCATGGTTAATCGCTTCCGTAGTCTGAGGCATGACATTGTCATCGGCAGCAACAATGATAATAGCGATATCCGTTACACTGGCTCCACGGGCGCGCATGGCAGTAAAAGCTTCGTGTCCGGGTGTATCTAAGAATGTAATATGCCTTCCATCGGATAGTTTTACATTGTATGCACCGATATGCTGGGTGATTCCTCCGGCTTCTCCGGCGATCACGTTCGTTTTGCGGACACTGTCCAACAGGGATGTTTTCCCGTGGTCGACGTGTCCCATGACAGTAACGATCGGTGGCCGGGAAACCAAATCTTCTTCCAGGTCTTCCTCTTCGGCAATGGCTTCAACAACTTCAGCGCTGACATATTCGGTCTTGAACCCGAACTCTTCAGCTACGATATTGATTGTTTCTGCATCCAGACGTTGGTTAATGGAAACCATCATGCCGATACTCATACACGTGGAAATGATTTGTACAACCGGCACGTTCATCATATTAGCCAAGTCGTTGGCAGTTACGAATTCCGTTATTTTGATGATTCTGCTTTCCATTTCATCCATTTCCTCCTGTTCGCTTTGGCGTTGAGAAATGGCATCACGTTTTTCCCGGCGATATTTTGCGCCTTTTTTCTGCCCTTTACTGGTGAGGCGGGCTAAAGTTTCCTTGATTTGTTTCTGAACGTCCTCTTCGCTGATTTCCGCTTTATTCGGTTTGCGGAGTTTCAGCCGCGAACTGTCGCTCCTTCCGGGAGTGGCCCCGCTTTCTATATTGACTTTCTCCTGCTTGATGCGATTTCGCTTTTTCTTTTTGGAGTCCTCAAAGCCCGGATCGCCTTTTTTCAGGAGGGTGGGTTTTTCTCTCTTGGCCTCTTTTTCTTCTTCCTGAGCCGTTTTTTTGATTTCGACTACTATATTTTTCTTTTCTTTTTCAGCTCTTTCTTTTCTCTTTTCTTCTTTAGACTTCTTTTTGGGACGGGTAGACTGGTTGATGGAAGCCAGGTCGATCATTCCTGTAACTTTGATCTTAGGTTCCAATACCGGCTTTGTTAAACGAAATACTGTTTCTTCTTTTTCCGGAGTGTCTGTATTTTCTTCCGAGGTGTTATGATTCATTGATTCTACTTCCTCGTTCTCCTCGTTGTCTTCGTCCTCATCCTCCTCCTCGTCCTCATCATTGTCTTGTTCCTCTCCGTCCTCGTCCTCTTCTTCCTCTTCGTCGCAGAAATCTTCTTCTTCTTTCTCCTCCATACTCGCTTCCGGATAATCTTCTCCTTCCCCGGCAACTTCATTTTCCAGAATTTCTTCTTCCGGAAGAAGGTTTTCTTCCACCTCAGCAATCGGTTGTTCCGGAATCAAAGACTCTTCTTTTTCCGGCTCTACGACGGCTTTTTTAGGTGAAGTATAGTCCTCTATTCTTCCTTTGATGTTTAACTTTGGTTTGATGTCTTCCGGAATTTCCGTTTTTATCTCTGTTTTCTTTTCTTTTTCATATCCTTCTACGGCAACGGTTCCTTTTTTCTCTTTATGGTAACGTTCCTGACTGAATCGCTCGGACTCAATTTTCTGATTTTTATCCTTGCTGAATTCTTTCACCAATAATTCGTATTCCTCGTCACTGATCTTGGCGTTGGGACTTTCTTCCGTTTCAAAACCTTTTTTCCGCAGGAATTCCACAACAGTGGAAAGCCCGACATTCAAATTTCTCGTTACTTTATTTAATCTTATGGACATACAATGTTTTTAGAGGGAAATACAAATTTATTCATCTTCAAATTCAGCCTGGAGTACCGTCAGCACATCATCGACAGTGTTTTCTTCCAAATCGGCTTTTTCCATAATATCTTCGCGACTCATGGCTAAAACATTCTTCGCGGTATAGCATCCAATATTTTTGAGAGCCTCGATAACCCATTCTTCAATTTCGTCGCTGAACTCATCCAGGTAAATATCTTCTCCATCAGCGTCGATGTCACGGAATACATCGATCGTATATTCTGTCAACATGCTTGCAAGCTTGATATTCAAGCCTCCTTTCCCGATTGCCAGGGAAACCTCTTCCGGCCGCAGAAAAACTTCCGCTCTTTTTTCATTTTCATGAATTTTGATGGAAGAGATTTTTGCCGGACTTAAAGCTCGCTGTATAAACAGGGCTGTATTGTTTGTAAAGTTGATGACATCGATATTTTCATTTCTCAATTCGCGGACAATTCCGTGGATTCGCGCTCCCTTCATCCCTACGCAGGCTCCTACCGGATCGATGCGGTCGTCGTAGGACTCTACGGCTACTTTTGCACGTTCTCCTGGAATTCGGGCAATCCGTTTGATCGTAATCAACCCGTCATGAATTTCCGGGACTTCCAGTTCGAATAAACGTTGCATAAATAAATTCGACGTCCGGGAAAGAATAATCTTCGGATTGTTGTTCTGATTGTCGACTTTCACGACTACGGCGCGGGCTGTTTCGTTCTTTCGGAAAAAATCTCCCGGTATTTGTTCTGATTTCGGCAGAATCAATTCATTTTCTTCGTCGTCTAATAAGAGAATTTCTTTTTTCCAGATCTGGTATACTTCGGCAGCAACAATCTGACCGACCCGGTCTTTATATTTATTGTACAAATTATCTTTTTGCAACTCCAGAATTTTGGAGGCGAGCGCCTGGCGAAGGTTTAGTACGGCGCGGCGACCGAATCCGGCAAAGTTAACTTCATCGGTAATTTCTTCTCCGACTTCGTAATCTGTATCTATTTTTTGTGCTTCAGACAGCGTTATTTGCAGGTTGGGGTCTTCCAGTTCGTTATCGGCCACGACCTCCCGGTTTCTCCAGATCTCAAAATCACCTTTATCGGGATTGATGATGATATCGTAATTTTCGTCCGATCCGAACATTTTGCTGATTACATTTCGGAAAGCTTCTTCCAGGACACTGATTAATGTGGTCCTGTCGATATTTTTTAACTCTTTAAATTCGGCAAAAGTATCGATCATACTAACCGTTTCTTGTTTCTTCGCCATAAGTTTTATTTGAATCTGATTGAATATTTTGTATGTTTAATTTCATCGTATCCGAAGCTATAATCTTCCTGTACCGTAATTTTACGTTTGCTTCCTTCCGGCTTCACCTGCTTTTCGATTGTCAGAACAAAGCCGCTCTCATGGACTTCTTTCAGTATCCCGGTGAGTTTTTTTCCGGTTTTTGTCAATACTTCCACTTCATTTCCGATATTTTTGATGTATTGACGTGCAATTTTGAATGGATGGGAAATACCTGCAGAGCCGACTTCCAGCTCGTAATCCTCTGTTTCCCTGTTTAACAGGGATTCAATGTGCCGGCTCAGGGCAACACAATCATCAATGGAAATCCCTTCATCGTTATCGATTTCTACTACAATGATATTTCCGGGCCGAATTTCCACATCCACCAGAAAAATTCCGGAATTTTCGATGTGGTTTTCTACTATTTGCTTTACTAAGTTCTTATCAATCATACCTGATCTTACAGAATAAAAGAAGGGGACTTTCCGCCCCCTTCCCTCCTGCTTTATCCGGCTACAAAAGTACTGTTTTTTCTTCGATTTTCCAAATAAACATAACTTTTTCGATTTTTTGATAGTTAATTAATGTTAAATTTTATAAATGTAATCTTCTGATTCGGTATTCTTGCCGGAAGTGTTTCTGATGTTATACTAAGTATGTTATATCAGATATGGCTCGGTTTTATAAATCATGGGATGTAAATAGGTTTCTTCCGGAGAAATATTCCTATTTTGACTTTTTCAGATTTATTGTAATTTTGCTTGACTCGAGGGATTTCAGGTTCCCTTAAAAATAATGATAAATTCTGTAATACATGAAAAAACATCTTTGGATTTGCTTGTTAATCGTTTTATATTCCTCTTGTTCTGCGGATCGTCCGGATAAAAACTGTTCCACATACGAAGAACTTCCTGATCCCAATCGTACGACAAGCAACTGGGAAAAAGTAGCCCCCGGATTGAATTTTTCTTTTGGCGACCTCGATACACGATATCCGAAACATACAGCTCCTGAATTGGAAAAGAAAGTGAAGTTCTGGGAAGGAGTGGCCTGGAAAGGAGAACGAATCGCAACTCAATTAGTTCTATGGACTACTGAAGATGTCCGGCAGGCGGAGTTTGAAGTTGGCGATCTTAAGACGGGAAGCGGGCAGTCCATTGCAGCAACGAATATTCATCCGCATTTTGTACGTTATGTGATGACTGATGAATTTGCCGGCGGTTGCGGATACCGCAAGCCTGAAGATTTTGCAGCTTCTCTTTCCGCTGATGTTCTGGACAATGTGGAATGTATGGATATCGGGGCGAATTCCGTTCGCCCGGTCTGGGTCTCGATCGATGTTCCGCAAAACGCGGAAGCAGGTACTTACAAAGGAAAAATCGTGCTGTATGCACGGGTAGGAGGGAAGTCGGTGAAAGAAGAAATGAATCTGCAGGTCGAGGTTCTGGATAAGCATCTGACTCCTCCTTCCGAATGGACATTTCACCTCGATCTCTGGCAACACCCCGGATCTGTTGCACGCTGGTACCAGGTTGCCGCCTGGAGTGACGAGCTCTTCGAACAGATGCGTCCATTAATGAAACGGTTGGCTGGTGCAGGACAGAAAGTGATCACTACGACTTTGAATAAAGATCCCTGGAACGGCCAGTGTTACGACCGGTATCCGGATATGATATCCTGGACTAAAAAAGCGGATGGTAGTTGGACATACGATTATACGGTATTTGATAAATGGGTGACATTTATGATGGAGTTGGGAGTGAACAAGCAGATTAATTGCTATTCTATGGTACCCTGGAATAACGAATTGCATTACTGGGATGAAGTGAAAAACGATACGGTGAAGGTACAGGCTGTTCCTGGTACTCCTTCTTTTGAAATGATGTGGAAACCTTTCATCGAAGATTTCAAAAGCCATCTGAAAACGAAGTCCTGGTTAGAAATTACCAATATTGCCATGGATGAACGCGATCCGAAGACCATGAAAGCAACGATCGGATTTTTGCGGAAAAATGCTCCTGAACTGGGTATTTCTTTTGCCGACAATCATAAAAGCTATAAGGAGTATCCGTTTCTGAAAGATATCAGTGTGGCTTTCAGCGCAACGGTCGATCCGGAAGATATGAAATACCGCAAGGATCATGGTTTGATCACGACTTATTATGTTTGTTGCAGCGATAAATTCCCGAATGCATTTACTTTTTCAGCTCCGGCAGAAGCAGCATATAATGCCTGGTTTGCTGTAGCTGCCGGGTTTGATGGTTTTTTGCGCTGGGCTTATAATTCCTGGGTAGAAAATCCGCTGTTGGATACCCGGTTCCGGACATGGCCTGCAGGCGATACAAACTATGTATATCCCGAAAACAGGAGTTCGATCCGATTTGAGCGATTGTTGGAAGGACTTCAAGGTGTGGAAAAACTACGGCTGCTGCGTGGAGAACTGGAGGGCGCTACAGATGAAGTCTCTAAAGCCAAACTTTCCAAAATCAACGAATTGCTTTTGGAGCTCAATGATAAGTTGTCCGGTCCGGAAGCCTGTCAGAAGCTGGTTGCCAAAGCGAACCGGTTGATGAATGAGTTGGTGCGTTGAGGTTTTATTTCCGGTATTTCTTTTTCTCTTTTTTTCCTGGATATTCCTTTTTTTCTTTTTCCGGTTGACTCGGCTGCGCCGCTTCTACTGCGATTTTCCGTCCGAAAGCATTCTTTCGGTCCAGGCCTTTGATTACTTTGTCTTTATCTTCTTTGCGCACCTCGAAAAAAGAAAAGTTTTTCATCAGGTCGATACGCCCGATTTCCACCATTCTACCGGAAACGTTATCATTTATTAATCCGATCAGTTCCTGAGGTCTGACACCATCCATTTTCCCTACATTGATAAAAAGCCGGGCGAAACCTTTTTCTGAGTCTTTTCCAAAGCTTCTTTTCCCATTATTTTCATGCTCTTTCTTTTCAAACCGGTTGGACCGGCTTCTCTCCTGAGGGGTTTCGATTTCTTCGGCATCCTGATAGTAATCGATCATCCGGTTGAATTCCAATGATATCAACCGCTTAACAACATCTTCCTTGTCTAACCAGTCGAGTTTGCGGTAAATGGAGGGCATGATTTCGGCGATTTCGTCTTCGTTTACCTTCACTTTTTCTATCTGGTCGACAAAATAAAAAAGCTGTTTCTCGCAGATCTGTTTCCCGTTGGGAACAGTTCCCTGTTCAAAAGTTTTATGGATCATTTTCTCGATCTCCCTCACCTTATGTTTTTCTTTCAGGTGAATGATCGCGATGGATGTTCCTGTCTTTCCAGCCCGGCCGGTACGCCCGCTGCGATGGGTATATGATTCCACGTCGTCGGGAAGTCCGTAATTGATGACGTGAGTAAGATCGTCTACATCCAATCCTCTGGCGGCAACATCTGTCGCTACAAGGAGCTGCAAATTCCGTATGCGGAATTTATTCATGACGTAGTCACGCTGCTGTTGAGAAAGATCTCCATGCAGGGAGTCGGCATTGTATCCGTCTTTGATCAGAAGATCGGCAATTTCCTGGGTTTCCTTGCGCGTCCGGCAGAAAATAATTCCGTAAATATTGGGATTGTAGTCTGCGATCCGCTTTAGTACTAAGTATTTGTCTTTAGAATGTACCATATAGTAAATATGCCTTACATTCTTAGCTCCTTCGTTCTTACGCCCGATGATAATCTCTTTCGGGGAGCGCATGTATTTTTTGGTGATCTGGGCGATTCCGGCAGGCATGGTTGCCGAGAACAGCAACATATTCCGGTTGTCCGGGACTTCTTTCAGGATCGCGTCGATGCTTTCCGAAAATCCCATGTTCAGCATTTCATCGGCTTCATCGAGGATGACATTCCGAACCGCCTCCAAGCGGACGGTCTTGCGGTTTATGAGGTCGATCAGACGTCCTGGAGTCGCCACAATCACATGCACACCGCGGCGAAGCGCTTTAATTTGGCTCTCGATACTCGATCCTCCGTATACCGGAAGTACTTTCAGGTCATCGATGTATTTGGAATAATCGTTCAGATCATCTGCAATTTGCAGGCATAGTTCACGTGTGGGACACAATACAACCGCTTGAGGCTGTTTGTTTTGAGTGTTGATATGTTGCAGGATAGGTAACCCGAAAGCGGCCGTTTTTCCTGTCCCGGTTTGAGCTAATGCAATTACTTCATTATCATTGCCGAGCAAATATGGAATCACTTCCTCTTGTACTGGCATGGGCGACTCGTACCCCATCTCACTGATTGCTCTGATAATCGACGGAGCAACTCCTAATTCTTCAAATGTTTTCAATCGGAAATTTTTATTTTATAAAACCGGTGCAAAGGTAAGTTTTTTTTATTCCAGTTCGGTATAAAGCAATAAACTTTTCAATTTTTCCCGTTTTTTAGGCGTCAGCTTAAGTTCTTTTTCCAAGTAATTGTTTAAAGAGCCATATTCCTTGTCAATCTGATCGAAAAGGTAATTGAGCACCTGCTCGTGGGTGCTGAAAAGAGTTGTCAGCGCCTCTTGCACCTCAGGGGAATATTGCTCGGCATTTGGGACTAAGCTCTTGAACCGGATCTGAGTGTTCGACAGCATGTAGTCCTGTAGGATTTGTTCATAAGGGACATTCAGCGCCGAGAGAATCAAGGAAATAACAATTCCTGTGCGATCCTTGCCAAGGGAACAATAAATCACAGTAGGATAGTTATCTTCATTCAGCAGAATATCGAATATCTTAATAAATTGGGCCGTATTGCGATGAAGTAACTCCATTTTAATGTCCTGTAGCTTTACCAGCACATCTCCCTTTTTCATTTCTTCCGATACGATGATATTTATAAATTTAAAAGGATTGATATTCTGAAGTGGCAGATTGAATATTTGTTGGGCCTGGTATTTGGGCGGATAATTATAGGTTTCGTCTTCAGTTCTCAGGTCGATCAATGTTTTGATGCCCAGATTATTCAGAGTTTCAGTGTCTTTTTTTGTGGCATTAGACATTGAACTGGAGCGGTACAGCATACCCCATTGGGTTTGATGCTTATCCCGGTTATAATATCCTCCGACGTCCCTCAGATTATAGATCCCCTCGGTCGGAATGATCCTTTCAGCGGTTATGGTCGAATATTTTTTATTGAAAACAAGATTGAAATAAAATCTGCGCGAAGCTTCCATGGAGGGCACTTTCTTGAATCTTGTTTTTATATCCTGCTCTGCAATAGGTGATTGTAGATTGAATGAGTCGGGATGTACCGACTCGTGGATTTTGACAATTCCTTCCATCGGAGGAAAAGTCTCCCATTTAATCAGGTAGTTCCCGGTAGCATCCTGTTCACAGGCAGCCCGTATCTCTGGCCTGTTTTGGTTACAGGCGCATAAAACCGGCAGGCTCAGGGTTAAAAACAATATTAATTTACGGGGCATACTTCAATACGTGAAATGCTTCTTATCACAAAGGTATAGCTTTTCTTTAATATATCCGGCCCTTGAACCGGACTAAAAATAAGATTTTTATGAAAATTTCAGATTTTGGGCACTAATTTAAATTTTTGTAAAAGCTATTTTATCTGCTTTTTTACGTATTTTTGTAGAAAAATAAAATAACTTAAATTTAAAATAGCATGATAAACAAAGAGCTGGTCAATCCGAAAAGCATTGTAGTTGTCGGGGGATCGAATACAACATCCAAGCCTGGAGGAAACTGTGTCCGGAATCTTATCAACGGAAAATTTGCGGGAGAGCTGTACGTCGTAAATCCAAAAGAGAAAGAGGTTCAAGGCCTTAAATGCTATCCCAACGTATCCAAAATCCCTCAGACAGATTTGGCGATTATTGCCATTCCTGCTTCGGCCTGTCTGGAAACAATTACAGTATTGGCCCAGAAGAAAGGCGTCAAAGCATTTATCATGTTTACTGCCGGATTCGGGGAAGAAACCGAAGAAGGAGGGGAGCTGGAAAAAAAAATTGTAAGGGTGATCAATGATGCCGGAGCCAGCCTGATCGGTCCCAATTGTATTGGAATGCTCAACCGGTATCATCATAGTTTGTTTACATTGCCCATTCCTGAAATGGATCCGGCGGGAGTCGATATGATATCCAGCTCCGGAGGTACGGCCTTATTCATTATCGAGTCTTCCATGCGGATGGGACTTCGTTTTAATTCGGTCTGGTCGATCGGAAACGGCGCGCAGATTACAGTAGAAGATGTGTTGGAATACATGGATAATAATTTCAATCCCGAAACCGATCCTAAAATTAAGCTGTTATATATTGAAAGCATCAAGGATCCGGATAAATTATTAGAGCATACAACTTCCCTCATCCGTAAAGGATGCCGTATTGCTGCGATCAAGTCGGGTAGTTCCGAATCGGGTAGCCGAGCCGCCTCTTCGCATACCGGCGCTATGGCCAATCCGGATCTCGCGGTCGAGGCCCTTTTCCGTAAAGCCGGAGTGGTTCGCTGCTTCAGCAGGGAAGAATTGGCTACTGTGGCTGCCGTATTTACACTGAAAGAGCTGAAAGGAAAAAATATTGCTATTGTCACACATGCAGGAGGCCCTGCTGTAATTCTGACCGATGCCCTGTCGAAAGGGGGAATGGATATCCCTAAATTATCCGGAACTCCTGAAGCAGAAGAACTGAAGAAACACTTACTTCCAGGAACAGCAATCAGTAATCCGATCGATATTCTTGGAACCGGAGGGCCGGAGCATTTGAGTATTGCTATCGATTACTGTGACCAGAAATTTGAGAATGTGGATGGCATTGCAGTTATTTTCGGAAGTCCCGGATTGACACGGGTTTATGAAGCATACGATGTGCTCGACCAAAAAATGTTGACCTGCCTGAAACCCATATTTCCGATCCTGCCTTCAGTCACTACAGCCTGGGACGAAACCGATTTCTTTATAAAGAAAGGTCATGTTAATTTCAGCGATGAAGTCGGGTTAGCCAACGCTTTGACCAAGATTGTAAAAACGCCTTACCCCCTTGAAAATAACCTGATGCTGAAAGGAGTCGATATTCCCAAAATACGCAGAACCATCGATGGAATTCCCGGGTCCGGTTACATCGAACCGCATTATGTTCAGGAATTGTTTGCTGCAGCCGGAATTCCGTTTGTTCCGGAGTTGGTGTCGGATCAATGGTCTGAAGTCTGTGAGTTTGCACATAAAGTCCGTTTCCCTGTAGTTGCCAAGTGTGTAGGCCCAGTTCATAAATCAGATATAGGAGGCGTGGTTTTGAATATCCGTTCAGAAGAACACCTGGCGATCGAGTTCGAGCGCCTGATGAATATTCCGGATGCAAGGGCGGTGATGATACAACCGATGCTAAAAGGTACAGAGCTCTTTATCGGGTCGAAATATGAAGAAAAATTCGGGCATATTGTGCTTTGCGGCCTGGGGGGAATTTTCGTGGAAATTTTTAAAGATATAGCTTCCGGACTTGCTCCGCTGGCAACAGAAGAAGCCCTTTCCATGATTCGTTCATTAAGGGGGTATAAAGTATTTCAGGGGGCTCGTGGACAAAAAGGAATCGACGAGCACCGGTTTGCTGAGATTATTGTCCGGTTGTCTGCCCTGTTGCGTTTTGCAACCGAGATAAAAGAGCTGGATATAAATCCTCTTCTGGCAACCGAAAATGGAATTATTGCCGTCGATGCCCGGGTGAGAATTGAAAAATAATAATAAAAATGTTATTATTTATTAAAAAGATTGTTTTACCTTTACTGCTTTAAATGTTACAATTGTTTTTAAAAAAAGCAAAAAGATGAAACAATTTGTTTACATAATATTAATTATTCTGTTCTTTTTCTCCTGTAAACGCCAGGACGGGTATGTTATCGAGGGCAGAATATCAGGATTGAGCAGCCCGTTGTTGTATTTTGTGAGAGAAGGACAACCGGGTGAACTAAACGTCGATACGATCCAGGCCGGCAAAGACGGGAGGTTTTCTTATTCCTTTGCTGCCCGGTCGGGGTCTTCCGTTAAAGTTTATATGGAAAACGGCGGCGTTTGGGCTACAGTCTGGTTAGGAGATAAGGACAAAATAAATATAGGAGGAGATGCCAAATATCCCGAAATGATCGTTGCGAAGGGTGGTGAAGTCAATGATCTTTTATCGGAGTTCCGGTTGCAGAATAAGTCTCTTTTAACTGAAAAAAGGGATTTAACGGATCTGCATTCTTCTTATATTCACCAGAAAGACAGTATAAACTCAAGTACGAGGCAGCTCGAATTTGAATCCAAGATTTCAAATGTAGATCATCAGTTGAGAAAAAAGGTAGAAGAGTTTATTTCTGAAAACCCTTCATCTATAGCAAGTTTAGTGTTGTTTCAGGATTATCTTCTGGATATGTCTAATCCGGATGTGATAAAAGAAAATCTTCAGAAACTTTCGGGAGAAGCGCTCAGGAATCCCATGTACGACCGGCTGGTTGAAATTAATCAGCGGCTTTCTCAGACTCTCCCCGGTGGGGTATCTCCTGATTTTAAGGTGCTTGATATTGATGGAGATACTATAAAACTCAGTTCGTACAAAGGAAAATATTTTGTGCTGAATTTTGCTGCATCCTGGTGTGAGATGTGTGAGCAGGAAAATCTGGAATTGGTCGGGTTGTATAAAGATACCGACCGTCAGAAATTGGAAATTTTAACCATTTCCTTAGATGGAGACAGCGCTGCCTGGATGGATGTCGTAAAATCTCAGAAGTTGAATTGGCGACAGGTGGTAGACACTCATGGATGGAGTTCTGAAATGGTAAAGTTATATAATGTTACTGAAATTCCATTCAATATATTGATCGATAAGGAAAGTATCATTGTCGGACGCAATTTATCGGCCGACAGTATTCGAACAATCATCCGGAACTGAAAGGGAGAGGTATAATCTTAGACTCCCGGCTTTTCCGATGGAATAACAGGTTTAACCAAAATTTTATATCCAAGATCTTAATTTTTATGTTAGTAAAAGTCTATGCGGCAGCCCTTCAGGGCGTTAATGCCATTGTCATTACCATTGAGGTGAATTGCTCAAAAGGGGTCCGGTTTTTTATGGTCGGTTTACCGGATGTGAGCGTCAGGGAATCCCATGAACGGATCACTTCGGCGCTGAGTGTCTGTGGTTTCCGGTTTCCCAGAAATCAGATCCTGGTGAATATGGCTCCGGCAGATATCCGGAAAGAAGGATCATCGTACGATTTACCTTTAGCCATCGGCATTCTTGCCGGAGCTGAGAAAATTAAAACCGGTAAGGTGGGCGATTATATGATGATGGGAGAGTTGTCTCTGGATGGTATTCTCAAGCCGGTAAAAGGAGCATTGCCGATTGCTATTAAAGCGAAGGAATCGGGATTTAAAGGGATTATTCTTCCCTGTGAAAATGCAATGGAGGCGGCTGTAGTGGAAGGTTTGGAGGTGTATGGGATGGAAACTGTCGCCCAGGTAATTCGTTTTTTTAATGAAGAAGCCGGGTTTGAACCGGTGAGGATCGATGTCCGGGAAAATTTCTACGCCAATCAATCTCGGTTCGATTGGGATTTTTCGGATGTTAAAGGCCAGGAAAATGTGAAGCGGGCCATGGAAGTGGCTTGCGCCGGTGGGCACAATCTGATTTTGGTCGGACCTCCCGGGGCCGGTAAATCCATGTTAGCCAAAAGAATCCCGTCCATTCTTCCTCCTTTAACCCTGAGTGAAAGCCTGGAAACGACCAAGATCCATTCGGTAGCAGGAAAGATAACCAGTAACAGCTCCCTGATGGCTGTCCGGCCGTTCCGTAGTCCCCATCATTCTATATCGACTGCGGCAATGGTTGGAGGAGGATCGTATCCTCAGCCCGGGGAAATCAGTTTATCTCACAATGGGGTTTTGTTCTTGGATGAATTGCCTGAATTTCCGAGATTGGTGCTCGAGGTGATGCGTCAGCCGTTGGAAGACCGGAAGATCACCATCTCGAGAGCGAAGTTCTCGGTTGAATATCCGGCGGGATTCATGTTGATCGCTTCGATGAATCCTTGTCCCTGCGGGT
This sequence comes from Bacteroidales bacterium, assembly GCA_031548005.1. GTDB lineage: Bacteria > Bacteroidota > Bacteroidia > Bacteroidales > Azobacteroidaceae > BNXB01. The sequence continues at coordinate 57,313 of JAVBRK010000021.1, read as the reverse complement.
ACTTCAATCATCCCGGCCGCGCCTGTGTTTGTAGCCCGCTCCAGGTTCAGAAATATCTGAACAGAATATCAGGGCCTTTACTTGACCGGATTGATATTCAGGTGGAAATTGTTCCTGTGCCTTTTGAAAAAATTTCCGACACTCGTCCGACCGAATCGAGCGAGGTAATCCGCAACCGGGTGATTAAAGCCCGGAGTATTCAGGAGCGCCGGTTTTCCGGGGACAACGGGATTTATTGTAATGCCCAGATGCACACCCGGTTGCTTTATAAGCATGCTCAGCCCGACGAAGTGGGGTTGCAGCGCCTGAAAATAGCCATGGAGAAATTAAACCTTTCGGCCCGGGCTTACGATCGTATATTACGTGTTGCGCGTACCATTGCCGATCTGGAAGAATCTCCCGGTATCCGGCCGCACCATCTGGGCGAAGCGATCAACTACAGGAGCCTCGACCGGGAAACCTGGGGAAACGCTCATTGATGTTCCGGCCTTAACAGGTCGTTGATTGTTTTAACCGGATTGAACGTCTGGATCGGAACTTCGACGAATATCGTGTTCCAGTCCGACATAGCTCCATTCCAAAGTCCGGGTAATTCCAGCGCTTTCAGCGTTTTGCCGTTTTTCGATTTATTCGAGATGAATCCAGTATTTTTATCGACATATTGGGGCAGGTCGTATTTTTCGCCATGATGATTACACAGGGCGCATACCAGGTCTACCGGATTGAAATGAGTTCCTTTATCGAATAACTCTTTTTTGGTCGGATCCGTGAGGTCGACCTGTGAGCTTTCCAGAATCTGGAGGGAAATAGTTCCATCCGGGTTGAGAGTCAAAAAAGGTCCGCCACCAGGCTCACCCTCATTCTTAACCATACCGCATACCCGTAACGGACGGTTCAGCTTGGATTTGATATAGAGTACCAATTCTCCGTCTTCCAGTACTTTTGTTTCCGGATTTTTGATACACAAATCATTTTGGAGGAAATACAACATTTCCATCAACTGGTCGTGGGTGTATTTGCCGGATTCGATCAGGTGTAGAAACCGGAATATCTTGTGCTGCAAATGCACCAGTACGCCGGCAATCAATCGTTTATATTGCACCGTAGCCGATTTGAAATGATCGGGGACTACATTATCGATATTTTTAATAAATACCACATCGGCGTGGATATCGTTCAGATTTTCAATCAGAGCTCCGTGCCCTCCCGGGCGGAATACCAATTGTCCATTTTCACGGAAAGGTTGATTTTGCTCGTCTGCGGCAATGGTATCTGTAGATGGCTTTTGCTCGCTGAAAGCAATATTGTATTTTACACCGAAACGTTTTTCATACACCGGGATCTTTTCTTTTATCAACTCCCTGAACAAACCCGAATGCTCGGGAGATACCGTGAAATGAAGATTGACCATCCCGGCTTTGTTGCTTGCATACATGGCGCCTTCGGCTAAATGCTCCTCGATAGCTTTACGGGCGCCTTCGGGATAATTGTGAAACTCGATCAGCCCTTTGGGTAAAAATCCGTAGTTCAGCCCTTTATCCTGTAGCAGATTTTCTATGATTAGTTTATATTTTTCCTCTTCAATCAGAGTTTTAATATTTTTCCTTTCATTTTTAAGGCAAGCTTGCTCCAGTGTTTTGAAAAATGCAAAACGGGAAATGTTATTGAAGAAGTTTTTTTCAAAGGGAGTTTCCGGTTTACTGTAAGGAGCATCCAAAAACTCAAAAAGGTCTTTGAACATTCGGCTGGCAGCCCCCGAAGCCGGAACAAACTTCAGGATATTCTTGTTTTGTTCCCGGTAATTATCCCATTCGTTCAGGTATTCGGATTGATTCTGATCAGGGATTCTCATAATTCCTTTATGAATAGAAGCAGATGCGGCAATAGTCAGATAAGGAAATCCTTTTCTGAAATAGTCGAGTTGTTCTTCCATCTGTGATATACTGATCCCTTTCTTGCTTAACAGTGATGAATCGGAAGTCTGGAGCATATTTTATATATAAAAGTTATCTTTTGGGCAAATTTATAGAATACTATTTTAAAAACAAACGATTTGTTCGTAAATTTACACCGCTAATGACAAGAAGTTTTTTTTCAATAAAAGAAAAGCAGGAATTACTTCCTTTGTACCGGAAGTTATTGCGTTCGGCCGGAGACTCGCTTACTAAGGCGGATGTTGTGGCCGTGAAACGCTGTATTTATCGTGCTGTAGAAGTAGGATCTTCGCTCCAGGATATGTACGGCTTTAATTTGTGGCTGAGGAACCTGGATACGGCATTGATTGTGTCGGAAGAAATCGGATTGAAACGGGCGTCCATTATTGCCGTATTGCTTTTTAATCCGGTGATGGAGAACCGGCTAAGTCATGACGAAGTAGAGAGAACTTTTGGCCCGGATGTCGATGGAATTATCCGGGGATTGATTAAAACTCACGAATTATACATCCGGAATGCCGCTATTGAAACTGAAAATTTCCGGAAATTGCTGATTTCTTTTGCCGAAGATGTCCGGGTGATTCTGATTATGATTGCCGACCGGCTTTATCTGATGAGGAGGTCGAAAGAGATCAGGAGTGAAGAGCATCGCCTTAAAATCGGAGCGGAGGCATCCTACCTTTATGCACCCCTTTCCCACAAATTAGGATTATATCAAATAAAATCCGAACTGGAGGATCTTTCTCTGAAGATACAGAATCGGGAAATGTATGATTTTATTGCCCGTAAACTGAACGAAACCAAACGTTCGCGTGATAAGTATATTGAAGAATTTATCGAGCCTGTGGAAAGGCGATTACGGGATATCGGTCTGAAGTTCGATATTAAGGGCCGTACCAAGTCGATTTATTCGATCAGTAATAAGTTATTGAAGCAGAGAATCGATTTTGAATCGATTTATGACCTGTTTGCTATCCGTGTTGTACTTGATACAGCTCCGGAGAAGGAAAAAGCCGAATGCTGGCAGGTTTATTCGGTAGTAACCGATCTTTACCAGCCAAATCCCAAGAGGATGAAAGACTGGCTGTCGATTCCTAAAAGTAACGGTTATGAGTCGCTTCATACCACGGTAATGGGCCCGCAAGGCTGCTGGGTGGAAGTTCAGATACGAACCCGGCGGATGGATGAAATTGCCGAGCGTGGCCTGGCAGCACATTGGAAATATAAAGGAGTTAAAGGCGAAAGTGGTCTGGACGAGTGGCTGGATACGGTCCGGGAAGTTCTGGAAAATAAAGATACTCCTCCTTCTGATCTGATTCAGGATTTCAAACTGGATCTGTACGACGAAGAAATATTTGCTTTTACCCCGAAAGGGGATTTGTTCCGGTTACCTAAAAATGCGACTGTTCTCGATTTTGCCTTTGCCATTCATACCAAGTTGGGATCACGCTGTGTATCTGCTAAGATCAATGGGAAAAATGTGACGATCAAGCATAAGCTTTCCAATGGAGACCTGGTAGATGTTCAGACGTCTCCTAATCAGACGCCCAAGCGGGATTGGCTGAGTTTTGCAGTGACTTCCAAAGCCCGTACCAAGATCAAGCAATCGTTGAAAGAGCAGGCCGCCAAGCAAGCCGAGTTTGCCAAAGAGCTTCTTCATAGACGCTTTAAAAACAGGAAAATTGAAGAGGATGAGGCCGTTATGATGCGCCTGATCAGGAAAAAAGGATATAAAAATGTTACTGACTTTTATGCGGATATTGCAAATGAGAAGTTAGAGGCCAATACCGTAATCGACCAGTACCTTGATCTTGAAAAGCGGGAAAAGGAAGTCCTGGAGCATTCGGAACGCAGTATTGAGAATTATCATGCTACGATTCCCGCCGAAGAAATGACTGCCAAAGAAGATGTGCTGGTAATCGACCAGAACCTGACCGGAGTGGAATATAAATTAGCTAAGTGCTGTAACCCGATTTATGGAGATGATATTTTTGGATTTGTGTCTTCCCAGGGAATCAAGATTCACCGGATGACCTGCCCGAACGCTCCGGCAATGCTTAGCCGCTTTGGATACCGGGTGGTAAAAGCCCGTTGGTCCGGTAAATCAGGGTCTAATTATGCTGTTACGCTCCGGGTGGTAGGACGCGATGATATTGGAATCGTGACTAATATCACTTCCGTTATTTCCAAGGAAAGCGGAATGTCGATCCGTTCCATCAGTATCGATTCGGCAGACGGACTTTTCCAGGGAAATATTACGGTTATGCTGAGTAATACCAATGCAATGGATCATTTGATTAAAAAGATAAAAACAGTGAAAGGTGTTAAACAGGTCAGCCGGTACTAATTAAATTCAAGACAATTGGAAGACTATCTGCAAAAATTGGTTGTTCTTATTGTTGGGTTGATCTCTTCTTTCCCGTTGCTGTATGCAGAAGAGGAGAATGTTCGCGATGCTTATGCGGATAGTCTGATGCATCAGGTTTTTCAACGTTCCGGACTCTATGAAAGTTATATTGTCGAGTATAATGCGCACGCTTATATTAAAGGAACTACACGCGTGTTGGATAAGAATATCCTGTTCCGTTTTGCTCCCGACTTTTTTTACTTAGATAAAAAAAATGATAATACGATTGTTGAAACAATCACGAATATTCATTTCCATGCTCCCAATCATTTTACTCAGAAAATTCTGGCGATTAATGGTACGAGCATGAATGAAGACGATCTTTATCAAAAGTCAATGCAATTTCTGAATATCAATGTTTACAATCCGACTTCTTTCAATAATGAAGTATTGATGCCCACCACCAAAGCCGGTTTTAAATATTATCGTTTTTTCTTTGAGTCGGAGCTCGACACTTTGGGACATCATTTTTTGAAAATCAGGGTTGAACCCCAGATAAAAAGTCAGAAATTAGTTTCAGGGTACATCTATGTGTTGAAAGATTTTTGGACTATTGCCCGGATCGATTTAAAAGGGAATTGGGATTTTATGGGATTTCATGTCAGGACAAATTTCGGTTTGCCGGAAGAAAATTTTCTGGTGCCTTTGGAAACCGAGGTTGATATCCGGATGAAACTTCTTGGGAACGAGGTGGTCAATCGCTATTATTCGCATTATAACTATACTTTTATTAATCGTTACAAGAGTGATGCTGAGCGAAAAGAATCATCCCGGAAATTCGACCTGAGTGACTACTTCGATGTGAAGGTCGATTCCCTCCCTGTAATAAAGGACTCTCTTTTCTGGGTGCGAAACAGGCCGATCCCACTGACTGAAGATGAAAGCTTGATTTATGAGAGAAGCTCCGGTAAATTAATTGATACAGCCATTGTAAAATCGAAGAACTGGAATTTTGCCAAAGGAATTTTTACATCCAGGCGTTTTGAATATAATTCTACTCAATTCCGGTATTCCGGGCTACTCAATCCATTTAAATTAGCTTTTTCAAGATCGAATGGAATCACTTACTGGCAACAGCTGAGGCTCAATCGTGAGTTTAATTCCGGCCAGGCTGTAAATTTTTCTCCCAATATCGGATTTGTATTCCGGCAGAAAGAGATCTTTTTCAATACCCCGCTGAGGTATCTTTTTGCTCCGGGACGGTTCGGGCAATTGGAATTTTCATTGGCGAACACGAATCAGTCATTTAATTCCAAGATCATAGAGGAAATTAATGGTATGATTCCCGACTCTATTGATTTTGAGGATCTTAACCTGGAATATTACAGGCATTATTATTCAACTTTAAACGGTCAATATGAATTGTTTAACGGCTTTATTTCCAGGCTTGGAGTCGAATATCATTTATACGATCCCGTCAAATCGGGTGATTTTACTTTCAAGGATTATTCGGAAGAGAAAATTTCGGATCTGCTTTATACCAAGTATAAATCATTTGCTCCCACTATCGGATTCCAGTGGACTCATAGACAGTATTACCGGATGAATCTCAAGAGGAAAGAATATGTCGGATCTTATTGTCCTACGTTCTCTTTTGAATATGCGCGGGGAATTAATGGAATTCTCGATAGCAACAGCGATTACGAACGTATAGAAGCCGATATTCAGCAAAGCATTCAGCTCGGTCTTCTGCGATCCATTCAATATTATGCCGGAGCCGGGATTTTTACCAATACAAAGTCGGTTTATTTTGCCGACTTCAAGAAATTCCGGAAGCGTAATTTCCCCGAGTCCTGGGAAGATCATATCGGCGGTGTTTTTCAACTGTTAGACTCATACTGGTATAATGCTTCGGATTTGTATGTTCAGGCTCATATTATGTACGAGTCCCCATTCATGTTTCTACAATTATTTAAAAATGTGACTAAAGATATTTTTAAAGAAAGGTTTTACGTGAGCCAGCTTTATGCTCCGGCATTACCCTGCTACACCGAATTGGGCTATGGAATCGGTAATTTTATATTTAATGCAGGAGCTTTTGTTAGTCTGACAAAGGGACGTTACGATGCTTTTGGGTTCAAATTAGCTTTTGAGTTAGGACGCTGATACCACATGCCCGGACATAATAAAAAAGGCGCCTCAAATAACAAGGCGCCTTTTCTTTTTCTTCAAAGAATTGCTGATCAATAGTTCAAAACTCGGAATTCAGTTCTGCGGTTTTGTTGATGTTGTTCTTCAGTACAAGGAACACCATCAGCACAGTTGTTAACCAGACGGGTTTCTCCAAATCCGCGTGCAACCAGACGGCTTGGGTTGATTCCTTTGTTGATCAGATAATCAACTACCGATTGAGCTCTGCGTTCAGAAAGATCCATATTGTCTTCAGCGCTTCCGCGGCTGTCTGTATGAGATGACAGTTCAATCTTGATGTTAGGCTGTTTGGTCATCAACGTATACAATTTTTCGTCGATGATACGTTTGGATTCGGGAGTCAGACGTGCACTGTTCAGTTCGTAGAAAATAGGAAGGATGTTGGCTTCTGTCAGTTTACAGTCTACTTCCTCCCATACAGTAACTCCTCCGGCTGCTTTCAGTATTTGTACTTTTTGTGTTGTATAAGCTGCAGGAACTTCAACTTCGCGGGTAGTTTCGTCTTTAACCAATACTCTTTTTGCAATGGTTTTGTATTCTGCAGGAACAGCGATTTCCTCTACCCAAGCGTCTTTTACAAGACGTTGTTTGGTAATTTTAGTCGACTTTCCACCAACCTTTTTAGTATTGGTACGAGCAGGCGAATCCAATAATTTTTTAGGAACATCCATATATTGGGCATCGTGTTCTACCCAGCAAAGCATTTGGCAGTCGCCCGGATTTTTTGAAACGCAGTCGGCAACCGGACGATATTCCCAGCGTCCTACTTTAGGGTTGGTTTCGATTGTTTCTTTTGCATCTTTGAACGTTGCCGGAACAACGGATAATTCGTTGCGTGGGTCTTCCGTTTGCATTTCTTCGGTATAAGTCTCAAATTGCGCCGGATGAGGAACTAACCTTTTAGATGCCGGTTTAACCAGAATTTTTTCTTCAACGGTTTTGTACTCAGCCGGAACTGTTTCCAGTTTCTTATATGCAGGCTTTATCATGACCTGCACATCTTTGTATTCATAAACGTCTGGAGTGACACATTTTACATAACATTTCCCTGGTTCCGGCTTATCGGGGAGTTCTATTAATGTTTTTTGTGCACTTGCTGTACCGACGAGTAAGAAAAGTGAGATTGCTGTGACAAATTTCATTCTCATAATGATCATTTTTAAAATTTTATAATAAAGTTTGAGTATATCCGGTGAATGTTGAATGTGAAATTTTAACAGATCAAAACAAATTTTATGCCAGATCTGTGAAAATATTTAAAAATAATTGAAGAAATTGATAGTTTGGAATGGTTATACGATATGGAACAATTGCATTTTATTCAAAACCGATCAATAAGTGTTCGATACCGAACAGTTTTGAAAATGAATGAAAAATGTATATGTCTGTGTTTTATATAGTTAATCCGATGGCATGCAACTTGTCTTTAATAAGTAAAACAATTGGAAAATTATGGACAGAATCATTGAAAAAAAGAAATGGACTCCGAAAAAAATAGCCTTGATGACTGGAATTGCTTCCGGAGTGATATTGTTAGCGATCATATTTTTTTCTACCTTTGGTAAATCCAGGTTAAATGTGGAAAGTGAACGGATGACGATTGCTGAAGTGAAACGAGCCAGCTTCCGCGAGTTTATCCCGGTAACCGGCACTATTCAACCTGTTTCTACGATATACCTGGATTTACAGGAGGGGGGGCGCGTGGAAGAGATTTTTGTGGAAGATGGGGCGGTGATGAAAAAGGGACAGCCGATCCTCAGATTGAGCAATACTGATCTTGAACTGAGCCTGACGACCCAGGAAACCTCTGTATATAACTTGTTGGCGCAAATGCAGATTGCCCAGAATGGGGCGCGTCAAAATACAATCTCCAAACTAACGCAGTCGGTCGATGTGGAAAGCCAGCTCATTGAAGCGAAGCGGGTTTATGATATGAACAAACGGCTGCTGACCGCCAGTACAATTGCTCAGCAGGAATTCAAGGAATCTGAAAATAATTACAATTATTTACTGCAAAAGAAAAAATTGATGGACGAAATCCTGGGGCAGGATTCTTTGGCCTCCTCCCAGCAACTGACGCAAGCCGAGCAATCATATAAAGGAGCTAAGAACGGCCTTGAACTCATGAGACGCAAGTTTTCCGACCTGACGGTTTGCGCTCCGGTTGATGGACAATTAACTTCTTTGGATGCTGAAATCGGACAAAGTAAAAACAAGGGTGAGCGGATCGGACAAATTGATGTGCTGAGTGGATTCAAGGTGAGAGTAGATGTCGACGAACACTATATTTCCCGGATTTATGCCGGATTGGAAGGGCAATATAAGCAAGGAGACAGTACTTATACCTTGATAATTAAGAAAGTATATACCCAGGTTACCAGTGGACGCTTTGCTGTCGATATGGTGTTTCAGGGAAAAGCTCCTGAAAATATCCGCAGAGGACAAACTTTACAGATTCGGATTGCGCTGAGCGACGAAACTGAAGCTATCATTATCCCGCGTGGAGGATTTTTTCAGCAGACCGGAGGAAACTGGATCTTTAAGGTGAATAAGAGCGGAGATAAAGCATACAAAGCCTCCATCCGGATCGGACGTCAGAATCCTGATTATTACGAAGTTATGGAAGGACTGGAACCAGGCGACAAAGTGGTAGTGAACAGTTATGAGAACTACGGAGATATTCAGGAATTGATCATTAAATAAATAAAATAAAAATAGATTATCATGATTAAAATTACAGATCTCGAGAAAATTTACCGTACAGAAGAGGTAGAAACTGTGGCGCTGAATAAAATGTGCATGGAAGTAAAAGAGCATGAATTTGTTGCCATTATGGGGCCTTCGGGTTGCGGAAAATCAACATTGCTTAATATTTTAGGGATGTTGGACGATCCGACTTCCGGTAGCTTCGTTTTTAATGGAGTTGAAGTCGCTAAATTCAATGAAAATAAGCGTAGCGATTTGCGTAAGTCGAATATCGGCTTTGTTTTTCAGAGCTTTAACCTCATCGATGAACTGACTGTATTTGAGAATGTAGAATTGCCCCTGGTGTATAACAATATCAAGGCTGCCGACCGCAAACCTTTGGTCGAAGCGGCTTTGGAAGGCGTACAGATGATGCACCGCCGGAATCATTTTCCGTCTCAGCTTTCTGGTGGTCAGCAACAGCGGGTAGCTGTGGCCCGTGCGGTAGTAAACAGCCCCAAACTGATCCTGGCGGATGAGCCGACCGGAAATCTGGATAGTAAAAACGGTCTGGAAGTGATGCAGCTATTGACTTCATTGAATGAAAAAGGTACCACTATCATTATGGTAACTCACAGCGAACACGATTCCCGTTATGCTCACCGGATTATTCACATGCTCGACGGGAAAACGGTAACGGAAAACTTCTTGAAAGAGTTGGTTTATGCCGCACAATAAATAATCGATAATTATCAATTATTAACTGTCAACTGTCAATAAAATAAAAAGTTATGAATACAAGACAATCTCTCCGGATTATTTTCCGGAATAAGACTTACAGCATATTAAATATCATCGGATTATCTATCGGATTATCGGTCGTGTTATTGATTTGTCTGATGGTTTATAATGAGCGCTCGTTCGATAAATCGTTCAAAGAAAGTAAAAATGTCTACCGGATGAATTCGTATCTGACAGCTTATATGCCGGGAGAGACTTTTTGTACAACAGCCAATATTGTTGGACCAACTATCAAGGAAAAGATTCCGGAGGTAGTTGCAACAGTTCGCAGCTATCCGGTAAATTATCTGATCCGGATAAATGATAACCCATTGAAATTCAAATTAATGTGGGCTGATGAGGATTTCTTTCGATTGTTTGATACTCCTTTCCTCTCCGGCTCGCCCGAGGCGGTTATGAAACAACCGAATGCCATTGCTTTGTCTGAAAAAATGGCGAAAAAGCTGTTTGGCAATGAAGATCCTATGGGTAAGACTATCTCCCTCGACGGTGAATTTCCTATTGAGGTCAAAGCGGTTTATCAAGATTTTCCTAAAAATAGTTCGTTCTATGATTATCAGGCTATTGCTCCATTTATGCATAGCTATCCTACGTGGATGAGGGATAATCTTTATTGGGGAAATATCGATTTTGAAACCTTTTGCCTGTTGAATACAGGTGCTGATATGGCTTCCGTTAACGAACAACTGAAAAAAATTACTTCCGATGAAACCAAAGGAGAGTGTTTTTTCTATCCGAAATTACAACGGTTGGAAGATATTCACCTGTATTCCGGAAAATTTTTACATTCCTATACTTCTTCCCAAAGCGATATAGGGAAAGTTAAAATGCTGATGATCCTGGCTGTTACCATTCTTTTAGTCGCCTGTATCAATTATATGAATCTGAGTACGGCGCGCGCTCAGAAGCGTTCGAAAGAAATCGGAGTCAGCAAAACGCTTGGAGCCAGCCGGGGCAGGCTGATTTTGCAATTGGTAACCGAAACCGGGATCATTTCGATTGCTTCTTTTATCCTGGCTTTTGGTCTGGCGTATCTTCTGTTGCCGGTGTTCAATAATCTGTTGAACGAACAATTGTCTTTTTCCATCGTATTCCAGCCGGTGTTTTTATTCGGCGCTCTTTTGTTGCTGTTATTGACTACCCTGGTTGCAGCCTCTTATCCGGCCTTGTATCTGTCGAGTTTTCCCCCATTACTGGCGATCCGCTCCGGTACTGTAGGACGAGGCTCTGTCCATGGTTTTGTAAGAAAAGCGCTGACTGTCGGGCAGTTTGCCGTTGCTGTAGTCCTGATCACCTGGGTATTTATTATCCAATCCCAGATTCGTTATACCAATAACAAAGATATCGGATATAATCCACACAATCTGATTGTTATGACTGCGCCGGGAGATATGACCGAAGCGCTTGCAAACGAGTACCATGCACAGAACTCTGTCGAGATGGTTGCCCGGGAAAGCGGTTATATATTCAATGGAAATGGGATGATTCTTATGAAAGACCGGGATGACAAAACCGGACTTAGTCTTTCGAGTATCAAAGCTGATGCTAATTTCTTACCGACCATGCAATTGAAATTGATTGCCGGTAAAAATCTTCCGGAAAGAATGGCGGAAGATACCATTACACAAATCGTTCTCAACCGCAAATCGGTAGAATATCTGGGCATGACCCCTGAAGAGGTGATTGGAAAGAAGGTGATGGCAAACATCAATGAAGGAGATACTTACGTTTGCGGAGTGGTCGAAAACTTTAATTTCGAGCCATTATACCGTCCTATTAGCGGTTTTTGCATCCATAACGGGAAAAATCGTCCCCTGCAAACGATTGTGGTGCGTGTGAAAGGTGGAGATATGCCAGCGCAACTGAAAACTTTTGAGCAGATCTATAAAAAATATAATCCGAATGGTATGTTTGAAGCCGGTTTCCCTGATGCGGAATGGGAAAAAGCCTATGAATCCGAGCACCGTACCAATCATGTCGCTATTTGCTTCTCTATATTGGCTATTTTCGTTGCCTGCATGGGTGTATTCGGGCTTACCGCGTTTATGGCGGAGCAACGAACCCGGGAAATCGGAATCCGTAAAGTGATGGGGGCAAACATTAATAATATCGTGTCTCTTTTCACAGGCGATTATCTGAAACTCCTGATTATCTCCCTGGTGGTGGCTTTGCCTGTAGCCTGGTGGATGGGAAATAACTATCTGAGTGATTTTGCTTATCGTATTTCTTTATCCTGGTGGATGTTTGCAGTGGCTGCAATCATAACAATCGCAATAACCATATTTACGGTTTGCCTGCAAGCTGTAAAAGCAGCGATGGCCAATCCGGTGAAATCGATAAAGACAGAATGACACATTAAAATTAAGAATTATGAATATCAGGCAATCTCTCCGGATTATTTTCCGGAATAAGACATACAGTATTTTGAATATTCTCGGTCTGGCGATCGGTATAACCTGTGCGTCCCTGATCCTTCTGTGGGTGGAAGATGAAGTCACTTACAACGATTTCCCGAAGCAGAAACAACTGTATGCCTTGTATCAGAATCAAAAATATGGTGATGAGGTTCGTACTTTTAAAGTTGCTCCCAATCCGTTGGCTGCAGCTTTGAAAGAAGAAGTTACCGGAATAAGAAATGTGACGCGTTACAGTGACAATGGAACCAAGTGTTTATTCGCCTTGAATAATAAAATGCTCTACGAAACAGGAGCTTATGCCGATTCTTCTATTTTCAGTATGTTGGATATCGAATTTATAAAAGGAAATGCAAAAACTGCATTCGATGCGGCTTATCCATTGGTGATTACGGAAGATATGGCTTCCCGTTTTTTCGGGAAAGATAATCCGATAGGACAAACATTGAAGAAAGATAATGGAGAGGAATACCAGATTACTGCAGTAATAAAAAATTCGAAAAAGAATTCGGAATTCACTTTTAACTGGCTTATTCCTTTTCAACAAAGAGTAAAAGATTTTATAGCCACTGGTTGGCAATCAGCGGAAACACACTGGGGATCGAACTGGATGACCGACTATGTGGAATTGGATGCATCGGCCGATATAAATCAGGTTAATGCTCAAATAAAGGACCTGCTCAAGAAAAAAAGGAATTCTCCGGATGATGGAACAACATTGTTTCTATATCCTTTCAACAAACTCAAATTATACGGAGAGTTTAAAGACGGTTATCCTACGGGAACAGGATACATCCGTTATGTCAGATTATTTTTCTGGATTGCCGTGGTGATTCTGGTGATCGCCTGCATTAATTTTATGAACCTTTCTACCGCCCGGTCTCAAAAGCGGGTGTTGGAAGTCGGGGTTCGTAAAACATTTGGAGCCAGTCGTTTGAGGCTTATCTGGCAATTTATTTCCGAATCGGCGGTGATCACCTCTTTATCTTTGCTGTTTGCTATTCTTTTTATAATCGTGCTATTACCTCCGTTCAACCATTTAACAGAAAAAGAGCTATCGTTGGGATTAACTAATCCGGTTCATTGGATTGGATTGCTCTCTGTCGGTGTGTTGTGTGCTTTTTTTGCCGGTAGCTATCCCGCATTTTTTCTCTCATCTTTTCCTCCGATCGATGTTTTACGTAAACTGGCTACCCGTGGAGGAGGAGGTACCGATTGGCTGCGTAAAGGGTTGGTCACATTTCAGTTTACGGTGTCCCTGACATTGATTATTTGCACTGCATTTATCTATTTACAGATACAACATACTAAAAATAGATCATTGGGGATGGATATAGAGCAGGTATTAACATTGGGGGCCAATCAGGATATTCTGGATCATTTTGAGCCCCTGAAACAGGAGTTGTTGGCAACCGGCGTTGTAGAAAATGCCGGATTGAGCGATCAGATGATGATCAACTTGTGGAGTAATGGTGGAAACTGGCAGTGGCAGGGAAAACCGGATCATATCGATCCTTTGATTTCTCATGTAAGAACAAGCCCCGAGTTGTTGCCTACTCTGGATATCAAGTTGAAAGAAGGTCGTTATTTCGTATCGAAAAATGCCAAAGATGAAGCGGATTCTCCCATTATTATCAACGAAACATTAGCCAAGTTAATGGGAGATGAAGGCCGTGTGGGAGGGAGAATCTGGCAAGGTCAGGGAAACGGAGAATATCCCCTTACGATTATTGGAATCGTTCAGGATTTTGTATTTAACGATATGTACAAAATGAAAGGAGAGCCGGTTCTTTTCTACAATTATTATGGAAATACATCCGACTTTAATCTGTTTATCCGGTTAAAACCAGGAAATACGCAGGATGCTTTGAAAAAAGTGGAAAGTGTTTTAAAAAAAATCGATCCGAATCATCCGTTTGAATATGAATTTATGGACGAACAGTTCAATCAGAAATTCAAATCGACCTTGCTTGTAGGTAAGTTATCCGGCTTGTTCGCTGTTCTGGCCATCTTTATTTCTTGCCTCGGATTATTTGGATTGACAGCTTTTTTGGCTGAACAACGTACCAAAGAAATCGGAATCCGTAAAGTATTGGGAGCTTCGGTATTGAATATTGTTGAATTACTGGGTCGGAATTTCATGATGTTGATCGCCATCGCATTTATCATTGCGATTCCCTTGGGCTGGTGGATCATGCACCGGTGGTTGCAGGATTATGAGTACCGGATCGATATAAACTGGTGGATATTTGCCGGTAGCGGGCTGCTGGTATTGTTGATCGCCATGTTAACGGTTAGTTTTCAATCGATAAAAGCTGCTACGGCCAATCCGGTGAAATCGATTAAGAGTGAATAACACATTAGAATTAAGAATATGTCCTATTATCTGAAAATAACATTCCGAAAATTATTTCGCGACGGTATCTATTCGGCCATTAACATTGGCGGGTTAACCATCGGTATGGCGGCGGCCATGCTGATCATGTTGTGGATATACAACCAGTGGAGCTATGATCGTTTTCACGAAAAGGAGCCCCGGTTGTACCAGGTAATGAACTATAATGAGTCGTTCGGCGGTATGGCTAACACTTCAAGATTGCTCGGTCCGGCGCTGAAAGATCAATATCCTGAAATTGCCGATATGACGCGCTATAACAATTTAACGGAAGTCTGTACTTATGGAGACAAAAAGTTCAATTCCAATTTATTATTTGCCGATGCTCAATTTCTGAGTATGTTCACTTTTCCTCTGACAACAGGAAATGCTTCCACAGCTTTGACCGATCCTCATTCGGTTGTTCTTACCCGGTCGCTTGCCGAACGCCTTTTCGGATCGGAAGATCCGCTTGGGAAAAATATCCTGATACGGGCCAAATACCCGGTAACAGTCACCGGAATAATGGATAATCCTCAACATAATTCTACTTTTCAGTTCGAGGCGTTACTCCCTTATCAACTGATGACCGAATTGAATGATCTGGGGGAAGATCGCTGGGGTAACTATGAAACATTTACTTATGTAGAATTAATGCCGAAAACCGATATTGTATCTTTGAATAATTCAATCAGGGATATTATTGGAAAAAATACCAATAATGAAGATAAAACTCAAACTATTTTACATCCTCTCAGTAAAGTGCATCTTTATACAAAATGGGAGAATGGGCAGGCTGTTGGAGGACGCATTGATATCCTTCGCTTGTTTTTCTTTATTGCATTGCTGGTGTTACTGATTGCCTGTATTAATTTTATAAACCTGAGTACAGCCCGTAGTGCGAAACGGGCAAAAGAAGTTGGGGTGCGCAAAGTTACAGGGGCTCGTAAAAGTTCATTAATCGGACAATTTATAGGAGAGTCGATGTTGATTACCGTGATTGCAGCCATGATTGCAATGGTGTTGGTTATTTTATGCTTACCGTTTTTCAATAGTCTGATGAATGAACGGATTGCTATAGATTTTGGGAATAGCTGGTTTTGGCTGTTTTTAGTATCATTTGTGATTATTACAGGATTGTTGGCTGGAAGTTACCCTGCTTTTTACCTGTCATCTTTTTTACCGGTGGAGGTGTTGAAAGGTGTTTTTAATCTGGGAAAAGGGGCTGCAATGCCCAGGAAAGCGCTTATTGTGATCCAGTTTTCTTGTGCTATCGTGCTGATTACAGCTACGGTGATGGTTCACAAGCAGATCCGGTATGCTCAGGATCGCAATTCCGGATATAATAAAGATCAATTGATTTTAATTTCTTTATCGAAACAGATGGATGAACATCAGGGGGTTATACGGCAGGAACTGATTTCTTCAGGGGCTGCCCTTTCGGTAACACGCACGTTAAGTCCGATTACTGAAACCTGGAATTCGACCTGGGGAATTCAATGGAAAGGGAAAGATCCGAATGATAAAACACAGGTCAACAGGTATTATGTGGATGCAGGATGGGCAGCAACGACAGGAGTCGTATTGCTGAAAGGACGGGATATCGATTTCAATGCCTACCCGACAGATTCTACGGCGTTGCTGCTGAATGAGTCGGCAGTTAAGCTAATGAATTTTGAAGATCCTATCGGGCAGATCGTAGTAGACCGGAGGCGCGAATGGCATGTTGTTGGGGTTGTAAAAGACTTTGTGATCGACTCTCCTTACGAATCCATCCGGCCGATGATCATTGGTGGTCCTGCAGGATTTTTTGGTTGTATGTACATCAAATTGAATGGAGCAAATCGCATGAGCGACAATATCGCCAAACTGGAGAAAATAATGGCTGCTTACAACTCCGATTTCCCCTTTGAATACAAATTTGTGGATGAAGATTATGCCCGTAAGTTTGCCGATGAACAGCGTACCGGAACTTTGGCAACCTGTTTCGCCGGACTTGCCATTTTTATTTCCTGCTTGGGCTTGTTTGGACTGTCGGCTTACATGGCAGAAACCCGTCGTAAAGAAATCGGAGTCCGCAAGGTGTTAGGGGCTTCCGTTATAAATATTACAATGCTGATTTCCAGAGAGTTTATGTTTTTAGTCCTGGTGTCGATTGCAATCGGGTTCCCGGTAGCCTGGTGGCTGACTAATCAATGGTTATCCGGATATGCTTACCGGACTGGTTTCACCTGGTGGATCTTTGTGACTGTGGCGGTTCTTGCAGTGGTAGTGGCGCTGCTGACTGTGGGTTGGCAGGCGGTCAAGGCAGCGTCAGCCAATCCGGTGAAATCGATTAAAAGTGAATAACACATTTTAATTATTAATCTGGAGGATTATGTTTTATAATTTGAAGATAATGTTCCGGAATCTGTACCGCGATGGTCTGTATTCCATTATTAACATTGCCGGATTGGCTGTGAGTCTGGCTATTTGTATCCTCATTATCCTGTGGGTTAGAGATGAGTTGAGCATCAACCGGAACTTCAAGAATGCCGATCGCATCTGCACTTTCGGAAGAAATTCTCCCGGAAATCTGGCTCCCTTTATCGAGCAAAATATTCCGGAAGTACTCCATACCTGCCGTGTATTCAGCCGGTTGGATCTGGGAGTTTTGTCCTCTGGTGACGAGAAATTCACCGAATCTGAAATTTGTTTAGTCGATTCTTCTTTCTTTTCAGTTTTCGATCCCGGGTTTATAAAAGGTGATCCTGCATTGCTTTTTAAAGATAAATATTCGGTTATTCTTTCCGAAAGCCTGGCAAAGACACTGTTTAATGGAGAAGATCCGATTGGAAAGTCGATCCAATCAGATAAATACGGAATAATGCATGTAACAGCAGTCATGGCTGATTTCCCTCAAAATTCGTCATTACAATACAGGATGATTTTACCATTTACATTGTATCCGGACGTTGCGGCCAAGATCGGATATAGTGATGGAAAAGATTGGAGCAACTGGTACTTTACCACCTACGGATTATTGGCCGAAAATGTAGACCTGAAAGCCTTGAGGGATAAAATGGACCGGATGGTATGGAAAGAAGTGATTCCGGAAGAAGCCTATGTTCCGGGCACCTGGCTGAGTATTCCGATACAGTCCCTGACTACTCTCGGCCTTTACGATTCGGAGGGGGCCCCTTCTGGCATTAAGAATGTCCGCTTGTTTTCCGCAGCAGCATTCATCCTGCTTTTAATCGCAGCGATTAATTATGTAAACCTGGTGACGGCACGTTTGACAAAAAGAGCGAAGGAAGCCAGTATCCGCAAAATATTAGGATCCGGCCGGATTAAATTATTCCTGCAAATGATGTACGAATCCGGATTGGTATTTGTGCTCTCTGTAATCCTTGCTACGATCCTGATTTTCCTATTATTACCTTTTTACAATGAATTGACGGATAAACAGCTTCAACTTGAATTGTTTTCTCCTTCCGTTCTGTTGATTTATCTGATTTTAGCTGTTGTAATCATATTGGGAACCGGAATCTATCCCGCCTTCATGCTGTCATCGTTTAAAGCCGGGAATCTAAGCGGATCCGCAACTTCCGTACATGGAAAATCCTATGTCCGGAAAATCCTGGTAACAGTTCAGTTTGTTTTTTCAATCGGCCTGATCCTGATTACAATCGGATTGGGATCTCAATTGAATTATTTACGTCAGAAAGATCCGGGATATACACAGGAGAATATTTTTGTAACCCGCATGTACAACATGCAGGAGCATTATTCGACAGTTAAAAATGAACTGTTGCAGCAAGGAACGATCCCGGATGTAACGGCAACCAATATTCCGGTTAATGATGTTTGGTGGAATATCTCCCGCAAATGGCAATGTAAGGACGAGTCCAAAGAATTTGGAACAGCAGTCCTGAGCGGAGATTACAACCTGTTGGATTTTTTCAATATTAAGCTTCTGTCCGGCCGTAAATTCACTCTGGAGGATCATCCGCACGGAGGATACATCGTTAATAAGCAAATGGCCGAGAAATTAGGATGGCCTCAGGTGGTTGGACGTACCATTCCCTTGTATTCGGACGAAGAAAGCGAAATTGTCGGCGAAACGGATGATTTTAATTTCCGGAATTTTCACAGTAAAATCGGCCCGATTGTGATTTCCTATTCCCAGGGAGGCGATTACCTGTATGTGAAATCGGCCCCTGGAAAATCCCGGGAAGCGATTGCGGCTGTAGAAACCATCTGGAAACGTTATAACGAAGGGTACCCTTTTGACTATCAGTTTATGGACGAAGAATTCGATCAAATGTATAAATCCGATATCCGTACCGGAAATCTTTTTAATGCATTTTCTTTGATTGCCGTTTTTATTTCTTGTCTCGGTCTGTTCGGTCTGGTAACTTATACTGCTGAAACAAAGACGAAAGAAATAGGAATCAGAAAAGTGCTGGGTGCAAGTGTCGGCAATATCGTCCGGATGCTTTCGAACGAATTCCTGATTTTGATTGGGATCGCAATGTTGATTGCTTTTCCTGTAGCATATTACTGGCTGGACAAAATGTTGCAGGATTATGCCTATCGAATTTCAGTCGGTTGGTGGATATTTGCAACGGCAGCTTTGATTATCATCGCATTAACGTTATTAACGGTTGTTTGGCAAGCTGTGAAAGCCGCTACAGCCAATCCGGTAAATTCAATTAAAAGCGAATAGCATATTGGAACTAATTTTTAATTAAAAAACATGAATACTCTATTAAAAACGGAACATCTGACCAAATGGGTCAATAACGGCAGCGGACGAGTTTTCCTGCTGCGCGATATAAATCTGGAAGTCGAACAGGGAGAGTTTATTTCCATCATGGGACCTTCCGGATCAGGAAAGAGTACCCTGTTGAATATATTGGGAATGCTCGATGAATTGAATGAAGGAGAGTATCATTTTCTCAGGCAGGCCGTTCATTCCATGAAAGAAAAACACCGTTCCGAGCTTCATAAAAACAACATCGGCTTTATTTTTCAGGCTTACCATCTGATCGATGAACTGACAGTAGAAGAAAATATCGAAACTCCGCTGAGGTATCACAACATGAAGTCGTCCGAACGGAAATCAGCCGTTGCTGATATGCTCGATCGCTTTAATATTGTGGGGAAGAAGGACTTATTTCCTTCTCAACTCTCAGGAGGACAACAACAATTGGTCGGGATCGCCAGAGCTTTGATCGTCAAACCAAAGTTATTACTGGCCGATGAACCGACAGGCAACCTGAATTCCAAACAGGGAGAGGAAATCATGGAAGTATTTTCCCGGTTGAATAAAGAGGGCGGTATGACCATCATACAGGTGACTCATTCGGAAAAGAATGCAGCTTATGGTAATCGAATTGTTAATCTGTTGGACGGAAGAATCGAATGAGTTAATCGAATAGTTATGTTTTACAATCTGAAAATAACACTACGCAATTTGCACCGGGATAGCTTCTCTTCTATTATTAATATTGCCGGATTATCCATTGGCATGGCTGCTTCCATACTCTTGTTTGTATGGGTTTATAACGAATGGTCGTACGACCGGTTTCACAAAAATGAAAAAGATCTTTATCTGGCTTGGAGCCGGGCTGAAGTTGAAGGTAAAGTGGAATGTTGGAATTGGACGAACGCCCTTATGGGGCCGGCTCTGAAAGATGATTATCCAGAAATAAAAGAATCTACCCGGGTCATGTCTAATGGCTCTTCTTATCTGATGCTGGGGGATAAGAAGTTGAAAATGAAAGTGTCTTGTGTGGATCCTGCATTCCTGAGTATGTTCAGCTTTCCACTCACTCATGGCAATCAGGAAATAGCTTTGAAAGAAGTAAACTCCATTATTCTGACTGAGAAGGCTGCAAAAAGGCTGTTTGGAAACGAAGATCCTATGGGTAAGGTCGTAACATTCGAATTTAAATACCCTTTGACAGTAAGCGGTGTCATGAAGAATCTACCCGGGAATACTTATTTTGAGTTTGATGTCCTTGTACCCATCGCTTTCCATAAATCATTGGGTTGGTTAAATGAAAACTGGAATAGTAATTCTTTACAAACCTTTGTGCAATTACAACCTCAGGCAGATGTGGAAAAGGTGAACCGGGATATTTGTAAAATCGTAGAGGAACACACCGACAAATCGAACCCGACTGAGACCTTTCTTTATTCCATCAGCAAATCCCATCTCTATTCGAAGTTTGAAAACGGGCAACCGACAGGCGGGCGAATTGAGATGTTGCGCATATTCAGTCTGGTTGCCGTATTGATTCTTTTGATTGCTTGTATCAATTTCATGAATCTCAGTACAGCTCGTAGTGAGAAACGGGCCCGGGAAGTGGGAGTCCGTAAAGTCATGGGAAGTAAGCGTCGATCTCTGATTCGTCAATTTCTGGGAGAATCGTTAGTTGTCGCCCTGGTTGCCGGGATCATCGCCATTTTTGTGGCCCGGTTACTGATTCCTGCCTATAGTAACCTGATGGGCAAAACCTTGACCCTGGATCTGACCAATGGCTGGTTCTGGTTGTGTGCCTTAGGATTTATTCTTTTCACTGCTCTGTTGGCCGGGAGTTATCCCGCATTTTATTTATCTTCTTTTTTGCCGATTAAGGTACTCAAAGGAACATTTAAAGGAGAACGGACTTTAGTTACTCCCCGTAAATTATTAGTGATCGTCCAATTTACGTTTGCAGTTTTCCTGATTGTCGCGACATTAATCATTAATCGTCAGGTTCAATATGCACAAAGCCGGGACAACGGATACAACAAGGATCAACTGGTCTACCATACGCTCTATCCGGAGTTATCAAAGAATTATGAATTAGTCCGGAATGAACTGATATCCTCAGGAGTGGCCACCTCGGTCACGAAGACCAGCTCTCCGATGACTGAAGGTTGGAGTAATACCTGGGGAGTGACGTGGAGAGGGTATAACCCCAATAATGTCATCATTATGGACAATTATTTTGTGGATGCCGACTGGACAAAGACTACAGGAGTCACTCTTCTTCAGGGACGCGATATAGACATCCGTATATATGCAACCGATTCGACTGCATTACTCCTGAACGAGTCGGCAGCTAAGATCATGAACTTTGATAATCCGGTTGGCGAGACTGTTCGTTTTTGGGAGCGGGATTGGCATGTGGTTGGTGTCGTGAAGGATTTTATCCTGCGCTCCCCATACGAGAAAACAATTCCGATGTTGATTGGAGGACCGGGTATGGAGTGGTTCAGTGTCATGCACATGAAACTCAACGGAGCGAATAAAACGTCGGATAATCTCGCGAAAGTGGAAAAAATATTCCGGAAATATAACCCGGATTATCCTTTTGAATACAAATTTGTAGATGAAGAATATGCCCGTAAGTTTGAAGAGGAAAATCGGGTGAGTATTCTGGCAACAGGCTTTACTGTGCTGACTATCTTTATTTCCTGTATGGGGCTTTTTGCTTTGGTAGCGTATATGACCGAAATCCGCCGGAAAGAAATCGGTATCCGGAAGGTATTGGGCGCTTCGGTAGGAAATATAGTGACTCTCTTGTCGAAAGAATTCCTCGTGCTGGTAACCTGTTCGATTATCATTGCTTCTCCAATTGCCTGGTGGGCAATGAGTAAGTGGTTGGACTCTTATGCTTATCGTACGGATATTCCCTGGTGGTTATTCATTATTGTGGCTTTCCTGGGTTTATTCATTGCATTCGTGACGGTTGGCTGGCAGGCAATGAAAGCGGCGACCGCCAACCCGGTGAAAGCGATAAAAACGGAATAAATGAATGATAGGGTAATTATAAATAGTTCTTTGACATATTGATTTACACGCTTTTTGAAAAATTATAAGATATAATTTGGAGAGGGTTGTCTAATTAGGTATCTTTGTCGGACAAAACCAAAACTATGGGAAAATCTGAGAGGAAAATTGTCGCTTACAGAAGTTATTTTCTTGATTTTTTTTCAACTCAAACAGTTGAACTAAAAGAAAAAGTTGCTTATGTTCTGGGAATCGTCCGAGATCTGGAAATTATACCATCCAAATACTTTCGACATATAGAGGGTACACATGGAATATATGAAATCCGGATTGAATTTGAAAGTAATATTTATCGTATATTTTGTTTTTTTGATGAAGGAAATCTGGTTATTCTGGAGAATGGATTCCAAAAAACGACACAGAAAACGCCGAAAAAAGAAATTAAAAAAGCAATCAAAATCAGAAAGGAGTATTTGAATGAAAAAGAATAATTTAACATCCCTCGATGAGATATTGGACAAAGAATTCGGAAAAGCTGGAACCGAAAGCCGTCAAAAATTTGATGAGGGGTATGAGGCTTTTAAGTTAGGAGTAATTATCCGTGAAGCCAGAATAAGCCGGAATTTATCGCAAAAAGAACTGGCAGAAAAATGCGATACCAATAAATCTTATATTTCCAGAATAGAAAATGATGCAAGTGATATTCGGTTATCTACATTAGTTAGAATTATAGAACATGGTTTAGGAGGCCGCCTTTCAATCAATGTAATTTTTTAATAAAATATAGCTTATTCTCAAGCGTGTAAATCAAATGTTAAAATGATTTATACGCTTTTTTTATTAATAAGACCATAAGGCATGTGATGGTACAATTTTTACAATTATGTTTTACAATCTGAAAATTGCAATCAGGAATCTCCGGTCCAATGGAATTTATTCCATGATTAATATGATCGGATTATCCGTTAGTTTGGCAACCTGTATTCTGATTTTGTTCTGGATCGTTGATGAGTTGAGTTACGACAGGTTTTATAACCGGTCGAAAGATATTTACCTTGTAACGACAAATATGAATAACGAAGGAAAAGAAAGCTTCGGGGTTTCTACTCCGACAGCTGTTTCCTACTACGCAAGGACTGAAATTCCCGGAGTGGAAAATGCCTGTGCCGTTAACATGAATTACGATCTGGGATATGTCGGGTACAACGATAAAAAATTCTTCGAAAATCGTTTTATTGCTGCAGATACAACTTTCTTCCGCATTTTCGATGTCCGGTTTATCGAAGGTTCGGCCAACCAAGCCTGGCCCGATCCATACTCGGTAGTGCTGACACAAAGTATGGCAAAAAAGATTTTTGGGAATGAGCCTGCTTTAGGGAAAGAATTATCCGGGGGGAATAGTCAGATGGGAAGTAATGAAATATATTATGTTTCAGCCGTAATAGCCGATCAGCCTAAAAACTCTGAACTGCAATACGACGCTATTTTCTCTTTCGAACGATCCCGGCATAAAAATACCTGGATAAACTGGAGCTGGAGAAATTTTTTCCTCCTGCGACCGGATGCCGATAAAAATGCAGTTGCGCAGCAATTGCTCGAAAGCCAGGAGAAAAACTTTTCAAAAATAAAACTCCATGCTTTCGGCTTGCAACCTTTGGCAGATCTCCGGTTGCATGCTCCGGACGGGAAAGAAAGCGGAATGGCTTCTGTCCGTTTATTTTCAATTGTGGCTCTGAGCTTACTGGTTATTGCCTGCATCAATTATGTAAACTTAACCACAGCAAGGGCCAATAAACGAAATAAAGAAATCGGAGTGAAAAAAATATTAGGGGCCCCAAAAAGGAAATTATTCGGACAATTAATGAATGAAACCCTGATTTTAATAACTCTATCGTTGGTTATTGCCTTGTTCTTGGTATTCCTTCTGATTCCTTCATACAATAATATAACCGGAAAACATTTTGTATTCAACCCTGCCAATCCGATTATTTGGGGTACCTGTGGGTGTATGCTGTTGTTTGTTACTTTGTTTTCAGGGGTTTATCCTACATTGAAATTGTCATCATTCCATCCTGTCCAATCGTTGAGGATGCAACCTAAAGGAGGGAAAGTTGGGTTTTCGTTAAGAAAAAT
The DNA here is from genome assembly GCA_031548005.1 of Bacteroidales bacterium. GTDB lineage: Bacteria > Bacteroidota > Bacteroidia > Bacteroidales > Azobacteroidaceae > BNXB01. Next base: position 32,649 of record JAVBRK010000021.1, on the reverse strand, counting down.
ATTGGTGGTATTCCAATTTGTTACGGTTGCGGTTTTCATTACTTCGGCTATCGTTGTTAATAGTCAATTGCATTACATACAGCACAAACAATTAGGATACGACCGGGAGCAAGTACTTGAAATGAACGTGTTTACCAACTTAGATATTCGTACGCATTACGATAGCTTCAAGTCGGAATTGGAAAAAGAACCCGCTATAGCCGGGGTAACCGGATCTCAGGGGAGTATTTTGTATGCCGGGGGCTGGGAAACAGTCGATTGGGAGGGAAAATCGTCCGAAAATCAGATCATGACGGCTATCTGGGAAACCGACCGGAATTTCAGTTCCATCATGAATATGAAATTGACAGAAGGCCCGGGATATACCGGAACTCCAGCCGACAGCTCTTTTTGTTTAGTGAATGAAACGGCGATCAAACAAATAGGAATGGAAAATCCGGTTGGGAAAAGAATATCGATCCCTATGCGCAATCAACAATATACGATTGCTGGTGTAATAAAAGATTTTCATTTCGAACCGCTTAATTCGGTTATCGGGCCACTTATCATGCACTTGTCTCCACGAGCTGTGCATATGCCCTCAATGAATGCCTATTCGTATTCTACAATCTATGTCAAAACACAACCGGGAAAAACCCAGGAGGCTGTGGTTGCAACCGAAAAAGTCTGGAAAAAAATCAGTCCGGCTTTCCCGCTTACTTACCGTTTTTTGGATGATGCTTTTAACGAAATGTATCGTTCAGAATCTCAGAAAGGACAGTTATTCAGCTTTTTTTCAGTTATTTCCGTCCTGATTTCCTGCCTCGGTTTGTTTGGATTGGTTACTTATACTGCCGAAACAAAAACAAAAGAAATCGGCATCCGGAAAATATTGGGAGCCAGTGTAAGTAATATTGTCCGGATGCTTTCAAAAGAATTTCTGATTTTGGTCGGTATCGCGATGCTGATTGCTTTTCCGTTGGCGTACTACTGGTTGGATAAAATGCTCCAGGATTATGCTTATCGGATCGGTATCGGATGGTGGATATTTGCATTAGCAGGAATGATAACGATCGTTTTAACATTATTAACCGTAGGTTGGCAAGCGGTGAAAGCAGCAACTTCCAATCCGGTAAAATCAATAAAGACAGAATAAAAAACTAATTGACAATTATCAATTATCAATTAAAAAATTATGTTCTACAATCTGAAAATAGCCATTCGTAATCTCCATAAAAACGGACTGTATTCAATGATTAATCTCATTGGGATGTCGATAGGCCTGGTGGCCTGTACTTTTATTTTTTTGTGGGCACAGGATGAAAAAAGTTACGATCAATTTCATCAGAATCCAAAGGATATTTATCAGGTTATCACCCATTTCAAGAGTGATGGGGGAACCGAATCTATGGATTTGGCCCCGGGTCTTATCGGCCCGTTTTTTGAACAAAATTTTCCGGAAGTTGAGAGTTCTTGCCGAATATACGAAACGACCAGGAAATATTTGATGGTAGGAGATCTGAAAACAGAATCTAAAAAACTGCTTTTTGCCGACAGTACATTTTTCTCATTTTTTAATTTCCCCGTGATAGGGGGTAATGAACAGGAATTGAGTAGTACCTCTAACAAAGCTGTTATCAGTAAAAGTTTATCTACGGAGTTGTTCCGGGATGAAAATCCCATAGGGAAAGAAATAAAAATTGATGGTTTGTCCAGTGTTTATGTTGCCGGAATCATGAAAGATTTTCCCGATAATACGAGTGTGCCGAAAGCCGACCTGATCTGTTCCTTTGGAATATTTGCCGGCAGCGAGAGCCAGTATATACTGGAACTTCTGGATTCATTCGGGGGATGTGAATACCAGACCTATTTGCGAATAAAACCAAATGCCGATGTAAGCTACTTATCTCAACAGGCAACCAAACGACAAGTCGACAATTACCTGAATACGCGCAGTTTTACGCTACAACCCTTGATTGACCGGCATCTTTACAAAATGAATGGTGAACCGGACGGAATCAAAACGGTTAGTTTATTCCAGTGGATTGCAATTGTTATTATGGGTATCGCTTGTATTAATTATGTGAATCTAATTACTGCCAGATCATCAAAACGTCAGCGTGAAATCAGTTTAAAGAAAATATTAGGAGCCCGAAGAAAAAGATTGTTTACACAATTGTTGTCCGAAGCGGCTATTTTATTTCTTATCGCTGTTTTAGTTTCTTTGTTGCTGAGTGTATTGTTGCTCCCGGGATATAATTATTTATCGGGGAAATCCCTTTCTCTTCATGGATTTGGTATTCATGTATGGTTTATTTATGGAACTGTATTCGTTTTAATCCTGCTGTTAGCCGGTTTATATCCAGCCTGGCAACTATCATCGTTCAAACCGATAGGAGAAAAATTAAGAGTACATAAAGAAAGCTTTTTTCGAAAAACTCTGGTTATCTTTCAATTTGGCTCGTCTGTAGTTCTGATTGTTATTACCATCGCGATGCAGGCTCAGATAAATTATATCCGTAAAAAGGATCTCGGATTTGATCGGGAGTATGTGTTTACCTGTAATTTGTCTATGAAGAATCACTATAACGCCATAAAAACCGAGTTATTGAAAAACGCCGCCATTCGTGATGTCAGCTGTGGAAGTGGAGACATTGTAGAGGTGCAGGATAGTCATTTTGTATCTGATTGGCAGGGAAAATCTGGTAATGGTAGTTTTAATCACGGTCGGATATGGGTGGACTCTTCTTTTTTCAAAACAATGCACATGACTTTTATTGAAGGAGGTAGTTTTACACTTGTTCCGAAAGAGCAGTTTGTTATCAATGAAACAGCCATGAAAGCAATGGGAATGGAAAAGCCCGCTGTCGGAAAATGGATGGTTGCATCAGGAGGGATCCGGGGGACCATCGTAGGGGTCGTCAAAGATTTTAACTTTGCCGACTTGCATAAAGAAATAGAACCGATGGTTATGAGATATAATACGGTCGGAGATCTTTATGTGCGAACTACTGCTCAGGATGCCTCAAAAGCGATTGCCAACGTTGAAAAATTATGGAAACAATACAATCCGGACATTCCATTCACATATAACTTTCTGGATGATACTTTCAACCGGATGTATCAATCGGATATCCGGTTCGGACGGTTGTTTGTCATTTTTTCCCTGGTTACTATTTTCGTCTCCTGTCTTGGCCTTTTCGGATTAGTAACCTATATCGCAGAAACCAAAACAAAAGAAATAGGAATCCGTAAAGTAATGGGTGCCAGTGTAGGTAATATTGTAAATATGTTATCGAGAGAATTTCTGATCACAGTCGTTGCTTCGATATCGATCGCTTTTCCATTAGCTTATTATTGGATAAATCGGATGTTACAGGATTATGCTTACCGGATCGATATCAACTGGTGGATATTTGCTCTGGCCGGACTGATCACGGCTGCACTAACATTAATAACTGTGGGCTGGCAGGCCATAAAATCGGCAACAGCCAATCCGGTGAAATCGATAAAAGCAGAATGAAGTATTAATAAGGCTGTCTGAGTTTGCGGATTATAAAATTTTACATAGATTTGTAATATGAGAAGACAAAATCAGACCGCAACAGGAATTATTACAATTGTAATGATTCTATATAGTTTTACAAATATTGCTGCTTTCGGAAAAGACCATGACGGACTTAGAGCCGGCAAAGAGCGGCCTTACATGCACTTCTCTTTTGATGAGACTGCGGGAAATATTGCACATAACAGCGGAAGTGGAGACTCAAAATTAGATGCCATGGCGGGTGGGGGAACTATCGATTGGGTTTCCGGACTTTTCAATGGCGCCGCAAAGCTCAGTAACAAAGGCTGTTTTAAAATAGCAGCCGGAGCCATGGAGAATATTAAAGACTTTACTCTGTCGACTTGGGTGTATATCGATGAACAATCCTCCAATCAAACTGTATGTACATTTGCCCGGGGAACGGAACGGTATCTTATTCTGACAACTCAACGGGGGGATGCTGAAAACGGTGTTTCATTGGTGATAACTAACAATTCGGAGAATCAAGATCACTTCAAAAAAGAAGAACGCATTTCTTATACGGGTCAAAAAGAGAAATTGTCGGCAAATGCCTGGCATCACCTGGCTTTTTCTCTGAATGGAAACACCGGAACTCTTTATGTCGATGGTGTAAAAGCTGAAGTTAAGCGGGATTTTACAACAAACCCTTCGTTAATGGGATGTACTACAGATAACTATATCGGCCGCCCAACCTGGCCGGATCCTTATCTGGACGGAATGATCGACGATTTTAGAATATACGATTACGCCTTGACCGATGATGAAATTAATTTGATTTCATCGGAAGCAGATGCTTCATTAGTTCAAACAGATAAAAATAATCTTTTACTGGGAGATTTAACGGCTGTTACCTCCAACCTGGTTCTTCCGTCGATAGGGAAAAGTGGAAGTAAAATCTCCTGGAAATCGGGTAACACTCTGATTTTAAGTGATGATGGAGCGATCCATCGTCCGGATGCAGGGACGGGAGATGCAAAGGTAATTCTGACAGCCTTGATCCAAAAAGGAGAAAATAGTTTGACAAAAGAATTTGTAGTAACCATCAAAGATGTGGGCCTCCCTCCGGAAGATTTGAATGTTTTCTCAATGCAGACAGGAAATCCGACTGTTCCGGCTTACCTGGCCGATGCTTCTTTTTATTATGACGAAAATACCGGAACTTTTTATGCCTATGGAACTAATGACGGAGCCGGTGGCGGGAATGTTTATCCGGCCCAGATGTGGTATTCTAAAGATTGTAAAACCTGGAAGAATGAAATTGTTGTTTTTCCGAAAAGCTGGACGGATTATGCCGGAACTACGGCCGTGTGGGCTCCAAGTATAGAATACAATCCGATTACCCGGAAATATTATCTGATGTACTCCATAGCTTCGAATACATTTATCGGAATGTCAGACCACCCGCTGGGCCCCTGGGAAGATGCAAACGGAACTGCACCGGGAAAGTACTTCTACAAAGGTTATGACGGGCAGTTTTTTGTCGACGACGACAATACAATGTATATTGTAACCGATGCCTGGCATTTCAAGATGATGAAACTCCGGTTCGATCATGCCGGCAAGATCTATTTCGACGACAAAGATCCTCGTTTTAATAAAAGCGATTCGAATGAATTTGTCGGTCCATATCATTATGCACAAATAGAAGAAATAAAAAACGCATTCGAAGCCTCCTATATCTATAAGAGGAACGACCTGTATTATCTGATGTGGTCGTTCAATGGCAGTGAAAACTACAATGTAAGGTATGCCGTATCAGAAAATGTCACCGGGCCATATCGTGAAATCAACCAGTCGATGAGTATCCCGATTTTAATCAGGGATGATAACAACCGGATATTAGGTCCCGGCCACCACTCGATGTTCGATTATAACGGCCGGACGTTCATAGCCTATCACCGGCAGCATTACCCGTTTGTCGATAGTAAAAGGCAAACCTGTATCGATGAAGTCTTTTTTAATCCCGATGGGAGTATACAAGTGATTAAACCGACCCATCAGGGAGTTGTTGTTGTCGAAAATCCACCGGAAGATTCCCGGCAGAACATCGCATTAGGCAAACAAACCCTGGTTTCTTCGGCCCGGGACTATGATAGTTCCCCGTTTACACCCCGTTACCGCACCTATGGTATTTCGTTCCGTTATTCCGGAAATTTTGCAGTCGATGAGAATTACGGTACTCGTTGGGATGCCGGGATAGGGGTTCAGGATCCTTGGCTCTTGGTCGATCTGGGAAGCGAATGCCGTGTCGATGAGATAGAAACTTATTTCGAGTTTACAAGCCGGACTTATAAATATAAGATCGACTATTTATCCCAGGATGACGCTTCCGGACTGGAAGATGCTGCCGTAAGCGACGCCTGGAAAACATTTGCAGATAGGAGCGTCGAAGGTGTTGAAAAGTCTCCGGTTACAGATGCCCGGTTCGATCAATCACCTGTAAGTGCAAGATTTGTCCGTTTGACGATATTGGCATGTGTAAATATTCCTCCGACAGCAGACGGCCTCGATATTGTCAATGCCGAAAATGCATTAAGCATCTTTGAGCTGAAAATTTTCGGAAAAGACAATTCGAACGATGCCGGCCGTATTTTTGAAGCAGAAAACTTTCATAACCTATGTGGTTTGTCGATCGAAAAAACGACACCAGCCGGAATTAATATCTGCGATTGTGAAAATAACGATTATTTACTGTATGAAGATATTGATCTGGGCAATGGAGTCAGCAAATTCACTGCAAAAGTCGCATCGGGTACCAGAGGAGGCCGGCTTGAAATACATCTGGATACGTTATCCGGTGAACCGGTCGGTATTTTAGAAGTAGAAAATACCGGAGGAGATCAGACCTGGATCATTCAGTCGACTTCATTGAGCCGGAAAGCAAGAGGGATTCATAAAAAGTTATACTTAGTCTTCAAAGGCGATGTTGAAGTCCGTAACTTGTTCAAACTGGATTGGTTCAAACTGGAAAAATAAAGATGGCGGATCTCTTAAAATCCGGATAAATCGGGCTAAATTCCTGTACTCATCTCGACCAGCTTATAGCCGATTCCTCTGACATTCAGTATCTGGATATCAGGATCCTGGGAAAGCCTCTTTCGGAGCTTGGTGATAAATACATGCAGACTTTTAGCATTAAAAATACTATCATCTCCCCATAAGTCCAGCAATAAATTCTTGATCTGTAATATTTCATTGCGGTTCTCACACAAACGTTTTAAGATTTCAGATTCCCTGTTTGACAAAAGTTGAATCTGATCCAGATAAAACAAAGTTTGAGTGACCGGATCGAATTTATAGTTTCCGATTTCAAAGATCACCGTTTGTTTTTTATGGATATGGGACCTTTTTAATAGCGCTTTAATCCGGACTATCAGTTCGTTCATCCCAAACGGCTTTTTCAGATAATCGTTACAGCCTGTTTCAAATCCTTTGACTACATCATTTACCGCCGAACGGGCTGAAAGCATCAGGATCGGGATGTGTTCATCGCTTTGCCGGATCAGGTGCACCATTTCAAAACCGTCTATCCTGGGCATCATGACATCAGCGACTATAATGTCGGGAGCCAGAGAATGAAATTGATGTAGTCCTTCTTCTCCATTTTCAGCAATATAGACTATAAAATCTTCCTTTTCCTCCAGGGTTTCTTTGATAATCATGGCAAGAGTCACCTCGTCTTCCACCACCAATACTTTGACTTTGTTCGATATATCCATGATAATCCTGATTATTGAGGAATATAAATTGTAAAAACCGATCCTTTTCCCGGTTTACTTTTAATATAAACCGAACCGCCTGATCTCTCTAAGGTTTCTTTCACGTAGAATAAACCCAATCCGTAACCTTTCACCTGGTGCTTGTTTCCTGTGGGTACACGGTAAAATTTATCGAATATATTTTTTTGTTTTTCGGGATCGATTCCGATCCCATTATCTTCTACCGAAATCTGAATATCTTTCCCATTGATATAAAATGATTTGATCGTTATTTTTACACTTTCACCGGAATACTTGATGCTGTTTCCGATCAGGTTATTCAGAATATTGGCCAGATGCATCCGGTCGAAATACACAACCAGTTCGTCCGGATCGGTCTGGATATCGAATTCAATTTGTTTTTTGGCGGCCAGGCCTTGTTGGCGGGCAATCGACTGACTCATTTCTTTCAGGTCGATTTTTTCCGGAACCATTTCTACCCGTTGCCTGTTGTTGCGCGACATAGACAGAATCTGTTCTACCAGGCCCGACAAGTGGTTGATTTGATCTTTAGCTATATTCAAATATTTATCCCGGTGTTTCTTGTCATTTGCCTTATCTGTAACCAGCAATGAATCGACAGCAGCGTACGAAACGGAGAGAGGAGTTTTGAACTCATGAGTCATATTATTAATAAAGTCGCTCTTCATTTCTTCTAATGTTTTCTGACGCCATATAGTGTGCATCAGATAATAAAACAACCAGCCCAAAAGCAATAAAACAAGCAACGACGCAGTCAGAATACCTGCCATCTGTTTTAAAACGGCAGAGTTGGGGTTATCGATCCAGAGCCGGTAATTGTATTCGTCCCGACTTCCGAATGGATAGTCGAAAGCAATCATTCCTTTTTCCCGGATAAGGGAACTGTCCTGGCTACTGGTGCTGATAATCGAATCTCCCGGAAATTTGATCAAATCGACATAATGTATTTTATTGACCCCAAAATCTTCCAATTCTTTTGTCAATAGGCTGTCATAATGCTGTACGTTGGGAAAGACCAGGTTATCGATTGCCTGATGGAAGCCTTTCAATAACATCTTTTCCATCATGCCCCCGTCTTTAAATAGAACATCGATTTCCGGAGCGCTTTCTTTTCCTCCGGCTGCTGCGGTATCTTTCAGAGAAGTACTGTCGGTATAAGAAATCTGCCGGTGTACCGATAAGTTTGAACTATTTGTTTCATTGATCGATGTTTGGGTGTTTGAAATAGCAGTTCCTGATCCACTGAAACCTGCGGAAGCAGATATACTTCCGCTTTTATCCGGATCATCTTCCAGGATTTTGATCCGCATTTTCAGTTCGCCGAGATCGGCCGATTTCATGGCCGACCGGATATTGATATCCAGTTTGTCTTTCGAGTCGGAATACAGATTATTCAACCAATAAAATTGGTATCCTATGACCCCTGTAATGGCAATACAGATAATTAAAATTGTTGTTTTCAGGGATATTTTCATGACTGATTTTTAGACAAAAGTACACATTGTATGGTATTTTTCAATAGGCGTTAAGACTATTTAAGTCTAAGTAAGTGGCCGATAATGATATCTTAAAAAAGTACGCCCTATTTTTGCTGCAAGTTATAAATCTTATATTTTGATGATTATGAAACGAACGATTTTTACTCTGACTTTTTTAGCTTATATATCCCTGACTCATCTGTTATTATCTCAGGATATCGATTCTATTGATACAATGGGATCCGATTCGACCGCGATGAAAGAGCTCGAGATGATGTTGAATGAAGTGGTGGTGAAAGGAGAAAGGCCGCTTGTCCGGGTGGTTGATGGCCGGCTGACTTATGATGTGCAGCAAATTGCAAAGAACAAAGTAGTCGGAAATGTTTATGAGTCCCTCCTGGAACTTCCGGGGATCTCCGAAACCGGTGGAGTGCTCAATCTGGCCGGTGCTTCCGGTTTATCGATCATTATGGATGGAAAACCAACCACTATGAGCTATGAGCAATTGATTAATTTATTGAAAACCATGCCTGTATCCCGGATCAAAACGGCAGAAGTAATGTACAGCGCTCCTCCGAAATATCATGTCCGGGGAGCCGCTATTAACCTCGTATTTGAGAAAAATAACCTTAACCGGTCTTTACAGGGGGAAGTGACCGGAAACTATGCCCAGTCCTATTATGCCGGTTATTCAGGAGGCGTCAGCATCCTGTATTCTCTGTCGAAATTCTCTGCCGATTTCCTTTATTCGGCGGGGAGTTCTAAATCTAAAACCGGCGACGACCTGAGTTCGTATCATTCGTTAAATTCGTATCATTCGTTAAATCAGACTGTTTATGATATTGAGTTGCAAAACAGGGGCAATAGGGAAAGCTTAAGTCACCAGGTACGCCTTGGAATGGATTACGATCTGAATGAAAAAAATAAACTGAGTTTTGCCTACACCGGAAAAATATCCCCCTCTACACAGGGACGGGAACTATCTTCCGGAAATTTTTTCAATTCCGGTACGCAAAAAAACGGAGAAAATAAGATGCATAATTTCGACCTGAGCTATAATTCCGGTTTCGGATTCAGGACCGGAGTCAATTATACTTATTATGATGCCCGGTCTTCACAGGATTTCGGTGAAACGGAAAATAATTCCGAAGGAGGTTTCATTTCTGATTTTGAACAGAAAGTCGACCGGGTGAAACTGTACATCGATCAGTCGCAGGCATTATCCCGGGGTTGGAATCTGGATTATGGAGCTTATTTCCAGTATGCTAAAGATTTCAACTATCAAACATACCATCCTTTCGGAGATCCGACCATGCCGCTTATCAATACAAACAGCTCATTGAAAGAGTATACCTATAACCTCTATACGGGCATGAGTAAAAGTTTCTCTCCGAAATTCTCCCTGAGTTTTTCGCTCGCCGGAGAGTATTTCGAACGGGGAAGTTTCAACGACTGCTCGGTATTTCCCGGAACAGAAATGACCTGCGTATTTTCTCCCGAGAATATTCTGCAATTCTCACTATCAACCAATAAATCTTATCCAAGCTATTGGGAGATGCAGGAATCGGTGTCGTATCTTAATCCGTATTCTGCAGTGGTGGGGAATCCCGGACTACGGCCCTATGATAATTACTCCGCACAGTTTGTGTACATCCTGGAAAATAAATATATTTTTGTCCCTTATCTGAATTATATTCCGGATTATTCCATCCAATTGCCTTATCAATCTCCGGAAGAATTGCTCCTGATCTATCAAACATTGAATCTGGATTATTTTCGTTCGGCGGGACTTTATGTGGCTATTCCATTTAAAATCAAGAATATATTCGATTCCCGGTTTTCGGTCAACGGATTCAATCAGCGGGTAAAAGACGGGCGTTTCTATGATATTTCTTTCGATCGGGAAAAATGGGTGGGAAATCTCACATTGAACAATACCATTCATGTTTCATCCAAGCCCGATATCAAGATGGAAGTTTCAGGATTTTATATAACACCTTCGTTACAAGGGATCTACGATCTTAGTGACGTCTGGAGTGTCGATGCAGGAGCCAAATGGACTTTCTGTAACGGCAAGGCGGAACTACGCATCAAGGGTGCTGATTTGTTCAATAGTATCGACCCGGATCCACGGGTCGATTATGCCGGACAAAATCTGAAAATGAATATCTATCCCGATAGCCGCAGAGTCGAACTTTCTTTCAAATTCCGGTTTGGAGATTACAAAGAGAAAAAACGGAAAGAGGTGGATACTTCCCGGTTTGGAAGGGGGCAATAAATTTAAAGATAAAACCGGTGACCGGAAAATCTCGGGGAAATTTCCGGTCATATCCGGCTTGCAAAATTGAAACTAAATGATTACATTTGCTCTCATAACCAAAACCAAATGAGTGCTATGTGGAAAAATTTATTCTACCTGACCAAGCGTGAAAAGTCGGGACTTATCCTGTTAATCATTCTGATTTCAAGTGTTTTTGCCGGTAAAATAGTTTTCGATAAACCTGAAAATCAATTATCAGGGCAGGACGTTGCAATACCGGATACTGCAATTCCAGTTGCCGATACCGGTCGGTTCGAAAATGAAAATTACGGGAAAACCCTTCCAAATACTGATAACAGCAAGGCTTTTACTTCAAAGGAACATAACCGGTTACCTGAAAAACGAACGTATTTTAATAATCGCTCGTCAAAAGAGGGCTCCGGAGGAGATGATAGTCGTTCATTTTCCAGGACAGAGAAGTTGGAAAAAGGATCGAAAGTGAATCTGAATGAGGCCGATACTGCTTTATTGATGAAAATTCCGGGTATCGGGCATGCTTATGCTACCCGTATTCTGAAATACCGGAAAATTCTGGGAGGATATTATTCGGTAGAGCAGCTCAAAGAAGTGTATGGTATGTATCAGGAACTCTACGATGAAATTATCCCTTTCTTTGAAATTACGACGGACTCTATCGTCCGGATGCCGGTCAATACGGCTTCGTTAGATAAATTGAAGTCGCATCCCTATATTAATTTTTATCAGGCTAAAGCGATTCTGGAATTGAGAAAAAAGGCCGGAAAAATCAATTTTATTGAAGAATTGTCCATGCTGGAAGAATTTCCTCCGGAAGAGTTGGGTAAACTGAAGAGCTACTTGTTGTTCGAATGAATAGAAAATACTAACTTTACCGAAAATATAACATGGTTATGGCAAATAAAAAGAGGAAGATTGTTGCATTACTTGGTGGTATTATCGGTTTTATATTGGTTTATTTCCTGCTTCAGCATTTTATTTTTCCGTCTACAGACCGAATTTTGCAAGAAAGTGTTGAAAGGATGAATAAGAATTATCCGATGATGATCGATGAGTACACCCGGATAGACGAGGTAACCATTCCTTCGGATAAGACTATTCAATATAATTATACTTTGGTTAGTCTGACAAAAGAGGAATTTAACAAGGGGGAGATTCAGGAACAGATAGAGCCGTTTATAATCAATGGTGTGAAATCGGATCCTCAGATGAAAGAACTCCGGGATAAAGGCATTACGTTCATCTATTTTTATCAGGATAAGAATGGCGAATTTGCTTATCAGTTCCGGGTAACGCCGGAAATGTACAATGCCAGGTAAACTTGTTTTACAGATCCGGCTTATATGGATTTCTTTTTTCCGGCGATATGATTTACAATGACGGCAATGGCTCCGTCTCCGGTAACATTACAAGCAGTTCCGAAACTATCGATGGCGATGTATAGCGCAATCATCAGTCCGGTGGATTGCTCATCGAATCCCAGTATAGATTGCAGGATGGCAATGGCGGCCATAATGGCTCCTCCCGGAACTCCCGGTGCAGCAACCATCATGATTCCCAACATGGCGATGAATCCGGAGTAAACCGATATATCGCACGGAAGTCCCTGCATCATACATACTGCCAGACTCATGGCTACGATCTTCATAGTGCTTCCCGAGAGGTGGATGGTCGCACAGAGCGGGATGCAGAAGTCAGCGATATCTTCGTCTACCCGGTTCTTTTTTGTCTGTTCCAGGGTTACCGGAATCGTAGCAGCCGATGATGAAGTTCCCAGTGCCGTCATATACGCCGGAAGCATGTTGTAGAGAAGTTTCAACGGATTTTGTTTGCTTACAGCGCCTGCGATACCGAACTGGATGATTAAAAGTAGGATGTGCAGAATAAAAATCACTCCGATCACTTTTCCAAAAACGGAAATCACCTGAAGCGTTGCACCGGAAAAACTCATATTCAGGAAAATACCAAAAATATACAGTGGGAGGAGGGGGATGATAATCCTGGAGATCAGCAGCTCGATGACCTGCCTGAATTCCCGGAAAAAACTTTTCAAAGTTTCTGCCGAACTTGCTGCAGCGCCGATACCCAGGACAAATGCCAGCAATAGAGCCGTCATTACACCGAATACCGGAGGCATATCGATCTTAAAAAATGGAACCAACTGCCTGTTTTCCGGGTTTTCGACTCCCGCATTCATGTTTGCTGCCAGATCGAAAATATCACTGCTGAAGATTGGTTTACAGGAAAAGTAGGTAAAGAATCCTGAAAAGAGTGTGAATGCATACGATAATACCACAGTGATAAACAGGAGTTTTCCGGCTTTATTTCCCAGATCGGATATTCCCGGGGCCACTAATCCCAGAATGATCAGTGGGATGCTGAATCCCAGGAAATTAGAAAAAATGCCATTGAATGTAACAAAGATGCGGGCTACCTCTTCCGGAAAGAAATAACCGGATATAATTCCGCAAATAATGCCGGTAATGACCTGGGGGAGTAACCCGATCCTGAGTTTCTTCAATTGATTCAGTCTTTTACAATTTCAACGAATGATTGTTGTTCGTCGTCCCATTCGAATTCATGGCTAATCGGGGCGGACAAAACAATTTCCAGCGCCGGATTGATCGAGAGCATTTCTTCCGGGTAAACCGACACACAGTTGTCCGGATGATCGAGGTAATCCTCGTCTTCATCTCCGTAAAGAAAACGCCAACCGCTGTCGATGTTGGTTTCCGGGTAGTCGCGATAGCAATATCCGATGTGGTCGGCTTCCAATGCGCGTTTCGATACAAAGGCGTATTTTTTAACTTCTTCTTGTTCCCACGTTCGTCCTTCGGGTTCTTCTTTTGTTGGTTGTAAATCTTTTGAATCCATGATATTATTATAATTTATTCCTTGAATTGTAGTTGTTCTGATAGTTTTTTCTCATCCGAAATCATCGAACATCAGCATTTCCGGAGGTACGCCCAGGTTATCCAGCATTCCTTTTACAGCATTGGCCATGGGACCCGGTCCACACATATAATATTCGATATCTTCCGGAGAATCGTGTAATTTCAGGTAGTTGTCGTAAATGACCTGGTGGATAAATCCGACGCACCCTGTCCAGTTATCTTCCGGAAGCGGCTCGCTCAAAGCAATATTGAATGTAAAGTTAGGATAATCTTTCTCGATGGCCCGGAAATCTTCTTCATAAAAAATCTCATTCTTAGAGCGGGCGCCGTACCAGTAAGAAATCTTACGGTCGGTCGTTTTCAGTGTATGGAACAGGTGAAGCAACTGGGAACGCAACGGCGCCATTCCGGCTCCACCTCCGATATATAGCATTTCCCGTTTGGTGTCTAAGATATGAAAGTCTCCGTATGGGCCTGATACCTGTACTTTGTCGCCCGGTTTCAGACCAAAAATAAAGGAAGAGCATAACCCAGGGGGAATTCCTTCTTTCCAAGTGCTGGTGGCCCGGTCGAACGGAGGGGTGGCGATGCGGACATTCAACATCACGATGTCTCCTTCTGCTGGATAGTTGGCCATGGAGTAGGCCCGCATATTTTCTTCCGTATTTCTATGAGCAAGCCCCCACATTTTAAATTTATCCCATTCCGGCTTGAAACGGTCGGGATTTCCGACACCCGGACGGGCTTCTACGTTGAAGTCCGAAAATTTAATGTCGTATTTGGGAACTTCAATCTGGATGTAAGATCCGGGTTTGAAGTTCAATCGTTCGCCATCGGGTAGTTTGACTATAAATTCCTTAATAAAGGAGGCGACATTGTAGTTCGAGACAACCTCACATTCCCATGATTTTACGCCGAATACTTCTTCCGGGACTTGTATTTTCAGATCCTCCCTCACTTTTGTCTGACAGCCTAAGCGCCAGTGGTCTTTGATCTGTTTACGATTGAAAAATCCGACTTCAGTCGGCAGTATTTCTCCGCCGCCTTCCATCACCTGGCAACGGCATTGACCGCAGGTGCCACCGCCGCCACAAGCACTCGAAAGAAAAATACCATTGGCTTGCAGGGTAGAAAGCACTGTCCCTCCCATCGGGGAGTCGATTTCTTTTTCATCGTTAATTACGATTTTTACGTTACCCGAGGGTGTTAGTTTATTTTTGGCATAAAGCAGTACCAGTACGAGTAATAATACTACAATGAGAAATACTACGACACTGGCAACGATTGTTAAACCTCCCATATATTATATCGATAGTGAAAAATGATCAAGTTAATATTCTTATTTTATATTCAGATTTTAATTCCTGAAAAACTCATAAATCCGATTCCCATCAGGGCGGTAATGATAAATGCAATTCCCAATCCTCTCAGAGGCTTGGGGATATCCGAATATTGCAACCGCTCCCGGATAGCGGCCATGCCAACGATGGCCAGTAGCCATCCGATGCCGGAGCCAAGCCCGTATATTGTTGCAACTCCTACATTTGCAAAGTTTTTTTGTTGCATGAACAACGAGCCTCCCAGGATGGCGCAATTAACTGCAATCAACGGCAGAAAAATACCCAGGGATGAGTACAGCGACGGACTGAACTTTTCCACGGCCATTTCCACCAATTGTACGAAAGAGGCGATGACTGCTATAAAAAGAATCAGTCCGAGAAAACTCAGGTTGACATTTGCAAACTGTGGCCCCAGCCAGCTTAAAGCTCCTTGTTTAAGCACATAATTTTCCAGTAGGTAGTTGATCGGAAGTGTGCAGACCAGAACAAAAATAACAGCCAGCCCTAATCCCATGGCTGTTTTTACATTTTTTGATACCGCCAGAAACGAACACATCCCCAGAAAATAGGCAAAAATCATATTGTCTACGAAGATGGAACGGACGAAAGTGCTTAAATATTCCTGCATATGATAAACAATGAATAATGAACAAAATTTAGTTTAATGACCCTCTTACCTCTTAATTTTTCTCCTGCAGATCTTTGTCTCTCGATCTCTGTATCCAGATAATGCAGGCCACGACGATGAGCGCCATCGGAGGCAGAATCATCAGGCCGTTGTTCATATACCCCATTTCATACAGTTTTTGGGGGATTACCTGAAAACCGAGCAGGGTGCCGGAACCGAGTAATTCACGGAAAAAACCAACTATAATCAGGATCAGTCCGTAGCCTAAGCCGTTGCCTGCTCCATCGAGGAACGCCGGCCAGGGTTTGTTTCCCAGGGCGAATGCTTCGATCCGGCCCATCACGATGCAGTTGGTGATAATCAGTCCGATAAATACCGATAATTGCTTACTGACATCGTAGGCAAAAGCCTTTAGAACTTCATTGACAATAGTCACCAATGCGGCGACCACAACCAATTGTACAATAATCCGGATTCGAGATGGGATGGTATTTCTCATCAGTGACAGCACCAGGTTGGAGAATGCAGTAACGACGGTTACCGATACGGCCATGACGATCGAGGGTTCCAACTTGCTGGTAACAGCCAGAGCCGAACAGATACCGAGCATCTGTACTGTGATCGGATTGTTTTTACTCAATGGATTGAGAAAAATAGTTTTATTTTTTTCTGAAAGTCCCATATCTTTTATTCTTTCTTTTTCAAAAATTCATGGTATGCTCCGATACTCGATTGTAGCATGGCGTTGACTCCCTGGCTGGTGATAGTGCCTCCGGAAATACCGTCCACATAATCCTGACCCGGAGCTGTTTTCCCTGGCTTGACGATGGCGATGGAAACAAACTTGTTTTCGCTGTTAAAGAATTTCTTCCCTACGAATTCTTTCCCGAATTCCGGTTTCTCAATTTCAGCCCCCAATCCCGGAGTTTCTCCTGCATGTCCGAAAGAGGCGCCGTAAACCGTGTTTTTATCATCGTTCAATGCCATGTAGCCCCAGATCGGGCCCCAGAGTCCGGCTCCACGCATGACTAAGATATATTTCTTCTTTCCATCAATCATGGCCTCATAGACCGGATACCGGCGTTCGTTTTCGGGTTTGTTCAGTTCATCGGCTAATTCGGTTTCAAAGGCGTTTCCTTCAGTTTTTTCTCCCTTATTGTTAACAACATAGGAGTCTACAACTAATTCGCGGTATTTGTTTTCTGCATCGACGCTACTGGTCCGGATGTTGACCGAGTTCAGTATTTGCTGCATTTTATCGATCGACTCGTTTTTTGCCTGCTGTGGTCTTAATGACTGGGATATAAATGCCAGGGCTACAGCAACCACCACGACCAGGATGGAGGCGTAAATCAGAGTATAGGAGTTGGATTCTTTATTCATCTCGATTGCCCTCCCTGGTTAGATTGAACAATAGCTCGTTTCATCCGCTTTTTAATGTTGGCATCCACCACATAAAAGTCGATCAGCGGAGCAAATGAATTCATCAAGAGGATAGCCAGCATCATTCCTTCGGGATATCCCGGGTTCAGTACACGGATTAAAACGGCAAACATCCCGACAAGCAATCCGAAAATGTATTTTCCGGTTTCCGTGCGGGCCGAAGTCACCGGATCGGTTGCCATAAATACGGCTCCAAAGGCAAATCCACCCAATAAGAGGTGTTCCCAGGGGGTAACCATCATACCCGGAGTCGTTCCGATAGCATTGAATATCAGGGCGGTGATAATTCCTCCTGCAAAAACGGAAATCATGCTTTTCCAGCTGGCGACTCCGGTAACGAGCAGGATTACGGCGCCGATCAGGATGGCCAATTTCGAGGTCTCGCCGATTGATCCGGGAATCAATCCGATGAATAGATCCCACAATGTGAGGGGATTTCCAAGGATATCGGTCACTTGTACCGGTCCGGAAGCGGCGGCTGTGATCTGTCCCAGCGGAGTCGCTCCGGAATAAGCATCTGCTATTTGTCCGGCGCCCATGCCGAAAGTACTGTCTGTGCGTACGAATACCTGATCTCCGGACATTTTGGAAGGGTAGGCGAAAAATAGAAACGCCCGGGTAACCAAGGCTACATTCCAGATATTATAACCGGTACCTCCGAATACTTCTTTGGCAAAAATAACCGCAAATGCAGTGGCTACGGCGATCATCCACCAGGGGGTGTCTACAGGGACAATAAGGGGGATCAGCATTCCGGAGACCAGAAACCCTTCCTGGATCTCGTGCCCTTTCCACTGAGCGATGATAAATTCGATACCCAGCCCGACAATGTAGGAGATGGCTACGATCGGTAATACGGCCAGTAGTCCGAACAGTAATGTACTCCAGAATCCGGGGTGTTGCCCGATAGCCATATAGTGCTGGTATCCGGTGTTGTACATCCCGAATAGCAGGGCCGGCATCAATGCGATGATCACGAAAGTCATCGTTCGTTTGGAATCGATGGCGTCGTGGATGTGAACACCCGATTTAGAGGTTTTATTGGGAACGAACAAGAAAGTTTCAATTCCGTCGAATACGGAATGAAACATTTCCAACTTTCCTCCTTTCTCAAAATCAGGTTTGATTTTATTTAAATAATTCCTTAAAAACTTCATATATTTTCGATATTAATCGTCCGCCTTTATTTCATTTCATTGTATAATAAGTCCAATCCTCTTCGCACAATGCTTTGGATCTCTATTTTGGAAGTGTCTACAAACTCGCATAAAGCGAAATCTTCCGGAATAACCTCATAGATACCGAGGTTTTCCATTTTGTCTATATCGAAAGCAATGATGGCCTTCAACAGAAATTCAGGATAAATATCCATCGGAAAAACCCGGTCGTATTCGTTCGACATGATCATGGCGCGTTTTCCACCTTTAATCCGGGCATCGATCACATACTCCTTTTTGGTTAGTTTCTCAATGATTTTTGTCGGAAAAGTACAACTGTTTGAAAATTTGTCGATTCCCGGCATGATCCAACCGAAAAATTCGTTCGTTCCGGAGCCTTCCGGAATGACGGTTATCTGATTATCGAAAGCGTGCAGAGACCCTTCGGCTTCGATCCTCGAGCCTGTAAGCACATCCCCGCTGATATAGCGTAACGTTTTCTCTTTCGAAACGTTGCCGGATACCAGTTCTTTAATAGAGGCCCCGGGATACATCTTATAATAGCCGGTTTGTTTCACTTCCGAACCGGTCAAAGCGATTAAACGGGAAAAATCGACAATGCCTTTATTGAACAACCTCCCGATAAACAATACATCTGCGATATTAATCGTCCAGACAACTTCTCCTTTGTTAACCGGCTTGATATGGTTGATCTGAACCCCGGTATTCCCAACCGGATGCGGTCCTTCAAAATAAACCTTTTCTACATTCCGTGCATTTACCAGAGCCGGAGTTTTACATTCGGGATACAATCCCAGGTATATTTTGCCGGCGGTCAGTTTTGCGAGGGCATCCAATCCTGTCTGAAAATCCGCATCCTGTCTTTCCAGAATCAGATCCGGATCGGGTGCCAGCGGAGCGGACCAGATTCCGGATATGAAAATGTCGCGCGGAGCATCTGCCGGATCGGCGCCATAACCATATGGGCGCTGCCTCAGAAACGGGAAAATTCCGGCAATACACAATTGCTGCTTGATTTCTTCTGCCGGTAATGAATGCACGTCTTTTTTTCCGAAATCCAGGTGCCTGATTGTTTTTTCCGCCGAAATGACGATCTGGAGCAGTTTCCGCTTTTCCCCACGGGTAACCCCGGCGACTTCGCCGCTTACCGGAGAAACGATTTTGATGTCAGGATTGTTCTTATCATACATCAGAGCCGAGCCTGCTTGTATCTTATCCCCTTGCTTTACAGATACTTTTGGAGAAAATCCCGGGAAGTCGGCCGGAAAAACGGTGTAATTTTCCGAATGAACCTCCTTGATGAGGTTGTTCTCGGGTTTACCTTTGAGATGGATATCTAAGCCTTTTTTGATCTTTATTACCTTAGCCATGAAAAATTAGGTATGATTGATTTGGTGAATCATGTGCAAAGGTAGAAAAACTTCTGAAATCTGAAAAAAAATAAAGTTACTTGCGCAACGTTTTGTACCTTCACCCATTTAATGATTGACATAAGAAAATAAATGAGTGAAATAGAGCTGATAGATAGGTGCAGGTTAGGAGATAACGTTGCACGTAAAAAGCTTTATGAAACCTATGCAGGACGGATGATGGCCATATGCTATCGCTATACGGGCGATAAGGTCGCATCGGAAGATATTCTGCATGATGGGTTCATTAAGGTTTTTTTGTCTATAGGTTCGTTCAGTTACAGAGGAGAAGGTTCTTTGAAAGCCTGGATAAGCCGGATATTCGTGAATACGTCGCTGGAATATCTTAGAAAAAACGAAACAACCAGGAACCTTACTCCGATCGATGAGTGGAAAGAAACAGGAGATCTTTCTGCTGGAGAGGACTGCTGGCAAATACCCGATCAGGTGCTGATGGATTTCATCGCAGAATTGCCTGACGGTTATCGTACGGTGTTTAATATGTATGCGATGGAGGAGATGTCGCATAAAGAAATTGGAAATTTATTGGGAATCAACGAGGCTTCTTCTCGCTCTCAATTCTCTCGTGCAAAAGCGATACTTGTTAAAAAAATCCGGCATTATATGGAGAAATATGAAAGATAAGGACGATATATTGGTGAAAATATTTCGTAACCGGTTGAAGGATTATGAGCGACCGGTGAGAAATGATCTATGGGAATCGATTGAAAAAGAACTGAATCCCGTGAAAAAGATATCTCCTGTAAGGAGATGGATAGCCTGGTCTGCCGCTGCCGCTTCGATCCTGCTTGTGTTAGGCTTGGGTATGTTTCTTTACCGGGATGTTAAGGTTATCGAAAACCGGCCGGTTCAGGCTTCCGGAGAGCAGACGAAGCCCGGTACGAATATCACCCCTCAACCGGGTTTGGAGAGTAGTTCTTCGGAGTGGATTGCTGAAACCCGGATTCCGGAGGTGCGGGTTCGTAAAAACATTTATAAAGTTTCGGAAAAAGACAATAGACAGGATGACACCAAAGGTATGCAGGTAAAAAATCCGGCGATAAAGGAAGAAAAAACAACGGTTCTTCCGGAAACAGATAACTTTCCGGCTGTCCGGAATTCCGAACCCGGTAATTCCGGAACTCCGGAAAATTCGTCTTTTTATGAGGATGCAAATAATGGAGACCGGATATTCAGGGACGAGCTGCAAGGGGATAAAAAATCGAATCAAGGGTTTTCAATAGCATTGGCATTGGGTAATTCGGGGTACGGTAATGAGAGTTCTTCCGGGAGGTATGGAATGAATTCGTCCAATCAATTTTTAAGTGACTATGCAGTAGTAGCGGGAGGCCCAAAATCCATCCGATCGAATCTTAATTTTCATGATGCGACTTTTGCTTACAATCCTGTAGCGAACAAAACAGCTCAAAATATTGATTATCAATACGATCTTCCTGTTTCGGTCGGATTCCTGATCCGCAAAGACCTTTCCGGCCGGTTTGCCCTGGAAAGCGGAATTGTTTATACTTATCTCGCGTCGAGAGAAGTTGTTTCGAACTATCAGTACCCTGAAACCAGTTACGACATTCGTCTGAATTATCTGGGTATTCCTCTTAAGGGAGTTTATACCTTGCTTAAAAACAACCGGTGGTCACTTTATGTTACAGCCGGCGGAATGGTTGAGAAATCAGTTTACGGTCAGGTAAAAACAACAGCCAACGGAAATCAGGGAACTGAAAAACTAGACGTAAAAGAACTGCAATGGTCGCTTTCCGGAACTGTCGGAGTCAACTATCGCTTATATAAAAACCTGGGGATTTTCTTCGAGCCCGGAGCCGGATATTACTTTGATGACGGAAGTGAAATCAGAACGATCAGAAAGGATCAGCCGTTTAATGTTACATTACAAGGCGGATTGAGGCTAATGTATTGACAAAGTCGGAACTCTCTGGTTAGAAAATGATTTTCGAAGCCTGGTTTCTTTGGGATGATATTACTTTTACGATACCGACAGAACCCTTTCCGGGGCTGTGAATGTTAAAAGTGGAACTTCCTGTAAACGCCACTTCCTGAAGTTTTTGCCCTGTAACAGAATAGACAATAACCTTGCCGGATTCTCCTGGTACAGCATCAATATAGAGGCTGTTATCGGCCCGGCTATACCGGATAATATCCGTCTTTTTCTCTGAGATATTGTCAATGCCCATACCTCCGGAATAAACAACCAGAGGCTCGATCGCCAACGAAGTGTTTAGAGGCTGTTTGGTATATTGGTCGGCAGCAATCCACTCACCGGTTATTTTCCGGAGCCAGGCTGTATTTTTGTGGCTTGTTGAATTGAAGTTAGTATTATAAACTGAGAAGTTGAAAGATGAAGGGTATTCAATTTTATAGGAGATGTAGAAATTTCCTTTGATTTTGATATTGTCTGGAAAAACAACAAAATTTTCTGTCCCTTTCCCCGTATTCATTGTAACCGGCTGGTTGTAATCGAAATCTTTTGTGGTAGTCCGGTAACCGGTATATACGGGATTGAAAACCTGGCTTCCAATCAGTGTTTCTGGCTGGTTTTGACCCGAATAAACATTGATTCTGACCGGAGATGCCGTACCGCTGAAATTCGTTATCAGAGGAGTCAGAATGTAAGCTCCGATAATTTCAGCTCTTTCCGGAAGATTGAATGCTTCTGCAAATTCATTGGTTTCCGCCAGGGAATTGTGTCCGAATAAAGAGCCTGTATTCGGGGAGGTCAGCTGGGTATTGGCAAGCTGGTCGGCCGGTTGCGTATTGTAGTCCACATTGCTGATTCTGATCATCGGATTACTTTTAAATGGATCTAATCCAGGTAATTTGGTGATTCCTGTAGCTCCTGGAT
Source organism: Bacteroidales bacterium (assembly GCA_031548005.1). GTDB lineage: Bacteria > Bacteroidota > Bacteroidia > Bacteroidales > Azobacteroidaceae > BNXB01. The sequence continues at coordinate 9,821 of JAVBRK010000021.1, read as the reverse complement.
CCAACCATACTCTCAGATTAATGGAGTCCTGAGCCCCATAATTCCAGGCTTTATATAAAATGGAAAAATAATCGGGCAGATTATTCGGACTGGAACCGTTGCATTGGGAGTCCCCTCCGGTAAGACTACCGATGAGCAATCCGGATGCATCGAACAGCGGAGATCCGGAAGATCCTCCCTGGGTGGCGCCGGAAGTCCATTTAGAAACTTTCCAGTGCGACATCGGATCGAAATAGGCTGTGGCATAACTTCCGATGCTTAGTTCTCCGTCGAACACTCCGAATTTCTTCAGCCTTTTTTGCGGGAAATGAAAATTGGTATGTGGCGCTGGTCCGCCGTTTTCTTCGATATTCCATCCGGCAAAATACGGATTATAATAATCCGGAATGGATTCATTCAGCCTGAGCAGGGCAACATCTTTCTTTTCGATTACCGCCAATGGCTTAGCCCCGGCTACAGATTGACTCTCAATACCCCGCATCGATGATCCGCAAACGCTTCGCTGGTAATTGAAAAATGTAACGATGGTGCCGGAACGTTCTTCATAAAAGTGCATATTCCGGGGAACCGGTTCGCTGGAGTTAATGCAGTGCATGGCCGTAAGCAAATAAGGTTCCTGATTATTTTTTGTGTTATTGACCAATGTTCCGGAGCATCCTGTATTTCCGTTTATAATCAATAATACTGTGGAACGGATTATTTCCTTATTCTCAATGCCGCTGCAAACAGCATCCGTCATACAAGGGTAGGTCGTATTGCTATCCACATTGGGTTCTCCCACTTTCAGGAAAATATCTTTGTAGTCGTGGTTGACTTCCGTAATTTTCAGGCGGCCTTCAAAAGAGGAATTTCCCGGCTCGGAATACTCCACAATGATTTCATCCCCCTGAACGGGTTGTGTCGGCAGCATGTTGTTTTCAGAATTATTTTCGTGGGTGAACGATCCGATAATTTGTGTCCTGTCGGAATTATAGATGAATAATTGTCCTCCTTCCGGAATGTGGAATTCCGAAAATAACAAATTAATGGAGTAGGCATTTTTTGAACGGATCCCTACCTGCCAGACCTTTCTTCCGTCGGGTAATTGATAATTTACTCCGTCTTTTCCCCGTTCTATGTCGGTGAAAAATTTATGGGCAAACCGGAAGCTGCTGCGCATATTCTGCTCGTTTAACTGGTCTTCTTCCAGTAGTTTGTCCAAATCGAATGCCGGCATTTCGATGAAAAATTTATTCGCAGAACTTTTCAGGGATCCGGATGGGAATAGCGGTTGTCCCCCGTGGGGAACCTGCCCATTTGAAATATAAGTGAAGAAAATGCAAACTATTAGAATAATAAATCGTTTCATAAATAAAGAGTTATGACATGACAAAGGTATGCTATATTCTTAAATATTTATATCTTTGTAATCCTAAAAAATGTATAAAGATCAATGAAAGAATTCATTATAACCGATATACCTACGGAGAATGCCGTATTGGTCGGTTTGATAACCCCGGAACAAAGCGAAGCCCGGATTATGGAATACCTCGATGAACTGGCTTTCCTGGCGGATACGGCCGGGATCCGGGCCGGAAAACGCTTTGTTCAGCGTTTGGAAACGCCTCATCCGGTTACATTTGTCGGTTCCGGAAAATTGCAGGAAATCAAAGGGTATGTGGAAGATGAGGATCACGAAATCAGTTTGGTTATTTTCGACGATGAATTGTCTCCAAAACAACTGCGCAATATCGAAGCTGTACTGAAAGTCCGGATCATGGATCGTACCAGTCTTATCCTGGATATTTTTGCAAGCCGGGCGCAAACATCAAATGCCAAAACTCAGGTAGAGCTGGCTCAGTATAATTATATGTTGCCCCGGTTGAAGCGCCTTTGGACGCACCTGGAGCGGCAAAGCGGGGGCGGTAGCGGCGGATTTCGCATGCGTGGCCCGGGAGAAACCCAGTTGGAAACCGACCGGCGCATTATTCTGACTAAAATATCCAAGTTGAAAGAAGATTTGAAAGAAATAGACAAACAAAAAGCCACTCAACGCCGGAATCGCGGAAAAATGGTGCGTGTGGCGCTTGTGGGCTATACCAATGTCGGAAAATCTACCCTGATGAACCTGTTGAGTAAATCGGAGGTATTTGCCGAAAATAAATTGTTTGCAACCCTCGATACCACTGTTCGTAAAGTAACCGTCGATAACCTGGCGTTTCTGGTAACCGATACGGTCGGTTTTATCCGGAAGCTTCCTACCGAACTGATCGAATCGTTCAAATCGACCCTCGACGAAGTACGCGAAGCCGATTTGCTGTTGCATGTAGTGGATATTTCACATCCGGCCTTTGAAGATCAGATCGAGACCGTTAATAAGACCCTGAGGGACATTACCAAAGAAGAGAAGCCGATGATCATTGTTTTTAATAAAGTCGATGCCTTCTCTCATATTGAAAAAGATGCCGACGACCTGACTCCGGCTTCGAAAGAGAATATTTCCTTAGAAGAACTGAAACAGTCCTGGATGGGAAAACTTCATGAAAATTGTGTATTCATTTCGGCCAAAGACAGGGATAATATCGAAGAGTTGAAATCGATACTTTACCAAAAAGTGAAAGAAATTCATGTGCAGCGTTTCCCGTACAACGACTTTCTGTTCCAGAATTATGAAGAACTTCAATCCGAATAAAAATCCGATAGAAATGAAACACCGAAAACTGACTTCCGAAGAAATTGAATCCCTGAAAAATAGCTTCTGTACTGCCGAAGACTGGGAAAATATCTCAGTTGCTGAAGCATTTCAAACCGGTTATATTGCTCAGGTTCATTTTTCGGGAAAAGTGATATTGGGAATCTTTGAAAAGGAATTTGTACTTCCCGGGGGCTTGAAAAAGCACTCAGGTCTTTACTCTGTGAACCTGCACAATTGTGAAATCGGAGATAACGTCCTGATAGAACGTGTCCAGAATTATATTGCCAATTACAAAATCGGCGACGATACTTTTATCAGGAATCTGGATGGAATGTATGTCGAAGGCGTTTCCTCATTCGGGAATGGAGTAGAGGTTGCGGTGCTGAATGAAACCGGAGGCCGGGAAGTGATGATTAATAACAAGCTTTCGGCTCATTTTGCTTATATTATGGCATTGTACCGGCACCGGCCCGTACTGATACGGAAGATGCAGGAACTGGTTTCCCGTTATTCGCAGAAACATGCTTCGGATACGGGTGTTGTCGGGAGCCAGGCAAAGATTATCAATACCGGATTGATCCGGAATGTAAATATCGGAGATAATGCCCTGATCGAAGGCGCCTGCCGGTTGGAGAACGGAACTGTCAACAGTAACCCGTACGATCCGGTACATATCGGGTACGGGGTTATTGCCGAAGACTTTATCATCAGCTCGGGATCTCATGTTGAAGACGGGACGATGCTGACCCGTTGTTTTGTCGGACAAGCCTGCCACCTGGGGCATACCTATTCTGCGAGCGATTCCCTGTTTTTCAGTAATTGCCAGGGGGAGAACGGGGAGGCTTGCGCTATTTTCGCCGGACCTTATACAGTAACTCATCATAAATCGACTTTATTGATTGCCGGAATGTTTTCATTTATGAATGCAGGGTCCGGATCGAATCAAAGCAATCATATGTATAAGTTAGGCCCTATCCATCAAGGTATTATAGAACGTGGAGGGAAGACTACCAGCGACTCCTATATCCTCTGGCCTGCCAGGATCGGCGCTTTTTCCCTGATCATGGGGCGTCATCACCTGAATTCAGACACCTCCAACCTGCCGTTCTCCTATCTTATTGAAGCGGGCGACCAAACGGTATTGGCGCCGGGAGTGAACCTCCGGAGTGTCGGTACAATAAGGGATGCCCAGAAATTTCCCAAACGGGATAAACGGAAAGATCCCGATAAACTGGATCAGATCAATTTTAATCTGCTGAGCCCCTATACGGTACAGAAAATGTTTCGCGCGGTCGGGATCCTGAAAGAACTGCAGCGTACCAGTGGTGAAACTTCCGATACCTACAGTTACCAGAGTTGTAAGATCAAAAATTCCTCTCTTAAAAACGGATTGGAGCTGTATGATGTTGCCATTAATAAATTTCTTGGGAATTCGATTATTTCCCGTTTATCGGGAGCCGATTTTGGATCGGAAGAGGAAATGAGGGAAGCGCTCAATCCCGATACTTCTGTTGGGGTGGGTGAGTGGTCCGACATTGCCGGACTGATCGCTCCCAAAACGGAGATAGACAACCTGATTAACAAAATCGAATTAGGTGAAATTTCCAAATTAAAAGAGATCAATGCGGTTTTCAAGCAGTTACATGAAAATTATTATTCTTTAGAATGGACTTGGGCCTGGGGGAAAATTCAGGAATATTACCGGATTACTCCACAAAACATAACCGCGAAAAATGTGATCCGGATTATTGAGAAGTGGCAGGAGGCCGTTGTGAGATTAGACCGGATTTTATACGAGGATGCTAAAAAAGAATTTTCACTTTCTTCCCGTACCGGATTTGGAGCTGACGGTAGTAACCGTGAGCAGGTGCTGGACTTTGAACAGGTTCGCGGAGCTTTTGAAAAAAATACCTTTGTCCAGTCCATTCTGGATCATATAAGGCGGAAGACAGAATTGGGAAATGAAATGATTGAAAAAGTCAGGAAAATAAAAAAGTGAAGTTGCGATGAATTATAATCTCTCTATTTATCGTATCTTTGCCTGAACCCTTAAGAGGAATTGTTTTTTATTTTCAATGAATAAATTATAAAATATTTAGCATGGCAACACCTCCATTTAATTTTCAGGAGCCCTTTCCTTTGGGCAAAGATACAACCGAGTATTATTTGTTAACAAAAGACGGTATTTCTGTTTCTTCTTTCGAAGGAAAAGATATACTCAAGGTTCAGCCGGAAGCATTGACCCGTATGTCAAATGCTTGTTTTCACGATTGTTCTTTCTTTTTACGGCCGGAACATCAAAAGCAGGTGCTCCGGATCTTAGATGATCCTGAAGCCAGTGAAAATGATAAATATGTAGCTTTGACCATGTTACGCAATGCGGAAGTTTCGGCCAAGGGAAAACTCCCGTTTTGTCAGGATACCGGTACTGCAACGATCGTCGCCAAGAAGGGTCAGCAGGTCTGGACCGGAGGTGGAGACGAAGAGGCGCTCTCTTTGGGCGTTTATAAAACCTATACTGAAGAAAATCTGCGCTACTCCCAAACGATCCCTCTGGATATGTACAATGAAAAGAATTCGGGCTGTAACCTGCCTGCACAGATCGATATCCAGGCTGTGGACGGAATGGAGTATAAATTTCTGTGCATTGCCAAAGGAGGTGGATCTTCTAATAAAACCTACCTTTTCCAGGAAACCAAGGCATTATTAAATCCTGAGACCCTGGAAAAATTTCTGATCGAGAAGATGAAATCGTTGGGAACGGCTGCCTGTCCGCCTTATCATATTGCTTTTGTTATTGGAGGAACCTCTGCCGATGCTTGTTTGAAGACTGTAAAACTGGCTTCTACGAAATACTACGATTCACTTCCGACTTCGGGTAACGAGGGAGGACGGGCTTTCCGCGATACCGAACTGGAGGAGAAAATGCTTCAGGCGGCTTACAAAATCGGATTGGGTGCGCAGTTTGGAGGAAATACCTGGCGCACGACATTCGTATTGTCCGTTTACCGCGTCATGGAGCTTCCTGCCCGGTGGGAATGGCTGTTTCCTGTTCGGCCGACCGGAATATCAAGGCGAAGATTAATAAAGATGGTGTCTGGATAGAAAAGTTAGAAGACAATCCGGGGAAATATATTCCGGAAGCATTACGCAATGAAGGGGAAAGGAATGCTGTGAAAATCAACCTCAACCGTCCGATGAAAGAAGTTTTGTCTGAATTGAGCAAATATCCGGTTGCCACCCGTTTGTCTCTGAACGGAACCATCATCGTAGGCCGTGATATCGCTCATGCAAAACTGAAAGAGAAACTCGACCGCGGGGAAGAGCTTCCGCAATACCTTAAAGATCATCCGATTTATTATGCCGGACCGGCTAAGACCCCACAAGGAATGGCTTGTGGATCCATGGGGCCGACTACCGCCGGACGGATGGACTCGTATGTCGATCTTTTCCAAAGTCACGGCGCCAGTATGATTATGTTGGCCAAAGGGAATCGTAGCCAACAGGTAACCGATGCCTGCAAGAAGTATGGCGGTTTTTATCTGGGCTCTATCGGTGGACCGGCTGCAATCTTAGCTCAGAATAATATCAAAAGCATTGAATGCATCGAATATCCCGAATTGGGTATGGAGGCTATCTGGAAAATTGAAGTACAGGATTTTCCGGCGTTTATTTTAGTAGATGATAAAGGCAACGACTTTTTTCAATCGATTTGATTAAAATAAAAGAGATCAGATAAAAGCAGAGAGTGTGTTATGAAGGATGAGACCGTCCGTATCGATAACCTGACTGTTGGATATGCCTTGAAAGAGAGTGTCAAGCCAGTGGCCAGACATATCAATGCAACCATCAGGAGTGGTGAGCTGACTTGTTTGCTGGGTGCGAACGGAGCCGGAAAATCCACATTACTCAAAACACTCTCTGCTTTTATTCCGTCATTAGGAGGGAAAATAGTTGTACGGGGCAAGGAAATCAGAGACTATACCAATAAGGAATTGTCCCGGTTACTCGGAATTGTACTGACTGAGCGGGTGGAGCTTCGTAATACGACGGTTTTAGAGTTGGTATCGATGGGCAGGAGCCCCTATACCGGTTTTTGGGGAAAACAAACAGCAGAGGATCTCCGGATTGTAGAAGAATCCATTGCCTTAGTAAAAATTGAAGATTTATCTTCCCGCATAGTTCATACATTGAGCGACGGAGAGCGGCAGAAAGTGATGATTGCCAAAGCTTTGGCTCAACAAACCCCGATTATTTACTTAGATGAGCCGACAGCATTTCTTGATTTTCCCAGTAAAGTCGATATTATGCAGTTATTGCTGATGCTGGCCCGGGAAGCCAATAAAACGATCTTTCTTTCGACTCACGACTTAGAATTGGCTTTGCAAATCGCCGATGTTCTCTGGCTGATGCACAAGCAAGCGGATATGATCATTGGAACTCCCGAAGATCTGGCGCTGCAGGGGCGTCTGAGTGCATTCTTCAAAAGCGAGGGCTTTGTTTTCGATGAGCAGTCCGGACTTTTCCGGATCCGGAATGCGTATAACAGGCAAGTGCAGGTTATCGGGAGCGGACAGGTACAGGCGATGGTCTGCAAGGCTCTGAACCGTAACGGTATTGCAACAGAGGTGGCAGCCGACTCCGGAATCAGGATTGATTGCAGTAACGAACGGATCATTGTTTATTCCGGGAAAAAACCTCCGGTAGAGGTAAAGTCGATCGGAGAATTACTGGAGGTGGTCGAATAATTATATTGAATCTGTCCGGTTTATAACTAAAGCCATTCGTGGGATGTATTTTTGTATTTTTCGTTCATAATCATAACCCAATTCGGTCTGAAATCTCAGAAATGATTGATTCTCAATTTTAATGGTATCAAAAAAGAATGGGGCCGTCCAAAAAGATTTCTGTGTAGGATGGGGAAACCCACTGTACTTCTTTCCCGGATCATATTTTAAAGTGTAATTTCCAAAGACCTTCAAATGGCGGGCTATCGCTTCGTAATAAATGCCTTCTCTTGAAAGGTACGTGCCTTGCGACATCGGATAGGTATATGAATAACACAAGTAATCGTCTTTTTCTTTTTTTACAAATAGGAGTATCCCCTCATAAGTTTTTTTTGAGTTGATGAGTTCTGAACTTCTGTAAGTGAACAGGGATAGTAAATGGTTGAAATCGGGGGAATAGGTAATCCAGGTGCAGTTCAGGGTGGAGGACTTAGAAGTCAATATGGCTGAGTCGGATGCCGAATAACGGAGGTCCAACAGATTATTGATCAGAGCCAGTCTGCATTTGTCGTTGGTTGAATCGTTATGGCTGGTGAGCAGTTGTTTTATTCCATTTTTTATTCTACTGGTATCTTCAGTCAGGATGCGACCGGCAGGAGTGTAGAATTCTGCTTTTTTTAGTAATTTTTCGGTTTCTTTTTTATTTTCTTCTTCGATGTCCAATAGCGCTTCCTCCCTCTCTTGCTCAGTTGTATGTTTTTCTTCGGTAAAATTACGGCAAATGTGTATATACCAGATGGAAAATAATATCAATGTAAATGGGAAAACATAGTAAACGACTGATTTCCTTTTGTTCAGTAAAACCTCTGATATTAAGGTGATTATTCCTGAAAAGACTAAACTGATCAGAAATAATTTGATTTTGACAGACAGGGTAATCAGGAAAGCTGCAATTTCTGATGATTTGTTTAGATCCTGAAAAAAGTACAATGCAATAATAAAAAACACCGCCAGTGAAGTAGCAAGTATTTTCAATAAAATTTTGTTGTTGTCCATTCTTAAATAAAGTTTATTTTCTTATTGTTATAAAACCTTTTTCATCTGGCTTCAAATTAAAAATCCACATATAGTTGTCGATATAATGGCTGTCTAAGAATCCCTGGGGAGTATTTTTATCTCCCTGGGGGATGTAAGCCCTGTAGGGGCCGATTCCACCCACCGGGCACTGCGGAGCCACGCCGTCCTGCAACCACGGTTGATCTATCAATTTCTCTTCACTGCTTCCGTATTGACAGATTTCTTCCCACTCATCAGGGGTCACTTCTCCGCTGCAGGCGTTCTCGGGAGCAACAATGTAAAAACGTCCGAATGTCAGTCCTTTCAGGGTTGTGTTCTTCGCTTCTCTCAGCACATCGATCACTCCCAGTGCATGTGCAAATCCCATGCTGTGACAAACAACATCGACGGTGTCGAGTACGAAACCTTCCGGGTTCCGGATGCAATTTAATTCCAATTCCGAAACATAATCCTTTCCGAACTTCCGGCCATTGCTGCGACGCTGGTTGAATCCTGCGACGTTGGGCGTAGTCGATAACTGTACGCATGAAAAATTTTGATAGCATAAAGACAGAGGATTTCGGGCCAAACTCGATCCTGCGACACTGTTCACAAAGTTAGCAATAATTTTATGATTCGATGTGCCGATGTTGTCATGACCGGATAAATAAGTTACCTTTTTAGATTTTAATCGCAATGCCATGGCGCCGGGGAAGTGGCTTCCCCAGTAGTCCTTGGCATCTGTATTCTGAGGCGATTTATCCAGAAATCCGATAACCAGGTCTTTCCAGCTTTCGCTTTCCGGTTTGTTCCCTTCGTTTTTGTTTAAATATTCTTTCAGTTCATTTGTAATGTTGTAACCGGCGACAAAAAGCAGGAAACTCCCGGATCTTTTGAGATTCAGATAGGCCAGCAGGTTCTCCCGGTCTTCTTTTGTTTTCAGGACAATGGTTATGGCTTTATTTGAATATCCGATGCAGTATTGTATTTCTCCGTATATATTTTTTTCATTGAATATTTCAGGTTTTTCTCCTTTCAGTACGATGGACTGTTTGTTGGTAGTCATACGTTTAATAGTGATGAATTTGTATTCGCGGCCATACAGGGAGATGCTGTTTTTAGATTGCAGGGCATAGTTTCGTACCGGAACCGGTGATCCGGTGATTAATGACTGACGGACTTCATTCAAGCAGAGAGTAACTTTCGTGTTGTCTGTAACCGGCGTCGCCATCGTCTCCTCATCACTCTCGAAGGGGTTATTGATCAGGGCGGTAGAGAAGATCTGGTCCCACTGCCACTTGGCCAGGTGTGTCCCCGACTGGTAGTTCATCAGGTTGTCCAGCCCCCAGCTGCGGTTTCCGCCA
>JAVBRK010000026.1:0-32488 GCA_031548005.1 Bacteroidales bacterium | reverse complement strand
ATTAAGATTTTACGGGACTTGTCTGATTTTGTCTGTGTTCTGTCCGAACCTTTCAGCGGAGAGAGAGGGATTCGAACCCCCGGAACCTCTCAGTTCAACGGTTTTCAAGACCGCCGCGATCGACCACTCTGCCATCTCTCCTTGCTCTTTCATCAAAAGCGATGCAAAGGAACGACTTTTTTTCTATTTTTCAAAATCTTTTTGCTTTTTTATTTTTATTATGTAATCAATTGCTTTTTGTTCCTTTTTGATTTTTGAATATATTATTGTAATTTTGTACTACAATTTCTTTCAGATTTGGATTTTTAGCCTGTAAATATACCACATGAAGCTTTCCAATATTTTAAGCAATGGATTAAAGGGAAATCTTGACTCCCTCCTACAATCAATTGATTACGACCGCTTGTTTGTATTGACAGATACGAATACACTGAAGCTTTGCATGCCTCTGCTGGATATTCCGGAAGGGGTATATACAAAAATCTGTATCCCGGCAGGAGAAGAAAATAAAACCCTGGAATCTTTATCCCATGTATGGCAATGCCTCAGCCATGGAGGCGCCTCCCGGAATTCGTTACTGATCAACCTGGGGGGAGGAATGGTGACTGACCTCGGCGGGTTTGCTGCTGCCACTTTCAAACGAGGGATTCGCTTTGTCAATATTCCAACTACACTACTTGCTGCTGTGGATGCCGCCGTGGGTGGGAAAACCGGGATCGATTTTTTCGGATTAAAAAATGAAATCGGAGCCTTTGCTCCTGCAGAAGCAGTGATTATCGAAACTGGATTTTTCAAAACATTAGACCGGAAAAATTTCTTGTCCGGTTATGCCGAAATACTGAAACACAGCCTGATCCATTCTGTTGAAGACTGGAAAAAGCTTCTCGCATTCGACCTGGAGGATATTCACTACAACCGGTTATCGGATTTATTAATCGATTCCGTCAGGATCAAAGAAAAGATCGTTGCCGAAGATCCGGTAGAAAAAGGCATCCGGAAGGCTCTGAATCTGGGACATACAATCGGGCATGCGATGGAAAGCATGGCATTGGAATCGGGACATCCGGTACTGCATGGTTATGCTGTTGCCTGGGGAATCGTCTGTGAACTGTATCTGTCAATGATTAAAACAGGATTTGATAAGAATAAACTGGTTCAGAATGTCCGGTTTGTAAAAGAGCGTTACGGGATATTTTCTTTCGATTGCAAGCAATACGACCGTTTATACGAACTGATGCAACACGATAAAAAGAATGCTTCTTCCAAACAGATTAATTTTACCTTATTGAAAGATATCGGTCGTGTCGAAATAAACCAGACCGCCACCCGGGAGGAAATTTTTGAATCGCTGGACTTTTACAGGGAGTATTTTTGTTAAAATTACTTTTTACACTTTGCGGTCAGGCGCTCCACTGTTATTTTGAAAGTGTAGGTCCGGTGAAACGATTTTTCCATATAAGTTTCACCTAATTCGATATACTCAGGGCTATATTTTTCCACTAATTTCCGGAGAGCTTTTCGCTTCTCCTCATCTGTCGGATGAATATCTGCTTTTCCAAAAACAACAACGCTTTCGTACAATGTAGTAAATTTTTCACTGATGGGCAATGTTTTTCCCACCACGCAGAAAGAGACCCGGTTATTCCTGCTGAGATTTCTCAGTTTATGTCCTTCCGGAGCACAATGAAAGTACAGGGCATTTTCTTCCGCATCGTATGCAAAACTGATTGGGATACCATAAGGATAGCCATTCTCACTTTCTCCCAGGCTCAAGAAACCATACTCTGCAATCTGAAGCAGTTCCAAAGCCCGTTTATCATCCAATATCCGGTCTTGCCTCCTGATATTATGAAAAGAACCGGTTATTTCAGGATTGTAATTATTCATCTGCAGATTCTTCTAAAACAGCAGGGTCCTCATTTCTATCAAAGAATTTTGACTTGATAATCGCATCGTACGCTCCTGCAGGGAGTAAAAAACGGATATCCCTTCCTTTTCTCAGGGTTTTCCGTATAAAAGAAGATGAGACTTCAATTTTCGGCGCTCCTTTGCATATTTTCACATTCGGGTGATACATGGTAGCTCCCTGATTAGTTCCTTTTCTCGGATAAACCAGGATTTTAAAATTCTTCAGAATCATCTGGTAGTCTTTCCAACGATGGAATGTTTCCCAATTATCGGAACCGACAATCAGCTCAAACTGGTTTTCAGGATATTTAACCCTTAGCCTCTGAAGGGTATTGACAGTATAGGTCGGAGGAGATACTTCCCATTCAATAGTACAGGTTTTAAATTTCGGATAACCTTTGATTGCGTCTTCAACCAACGATAATCTGAGTTCTTTTTCCATTAAATCGGTTTGTCCTTTCACCGGATTCTGAGGAGTAATCAAAAACCAGACTTCATCGTAATTTTCAAACTCACAAATATAATTTGCAATAGCCAAGTGCCCTATGTGTATGGGATTAAATGATCCCGGAAATATTCCTACTCTCATTTTAAGTCTATAAAATTTTTAATGGTTAGTAACGTTTGCTCCTGCGCCATTTGCAGGTCATCATTGACAATTATTTTATCAAACCGCGATGCATAGCTCATTTCCTTCACAGCCTTATCAATTCTCTGGCTGATAATTTCCGGGGTATCTGTTCCCCTCGCAGCAAGTCTTTTCTGTAATTCTTCTACAGAAGGAGGCTGGATAAAGATCGAGAGAGCACGATCCCCATAATACTCTTTAACATTACATCCCCCTACTACATCCAAATCCAGAATAATATGTTTCTTTTCATTACGGATGCGATCGATTTCACTTTTCAGCGTTCCATAATAAAGTCCCGGATATACCTCTTCATACTCCAGGAAGTTCCCACACTCAATTTGTTTTCTGAACTCATTGGGGGTCAGGAAATAATACTCTACTCCATCCTGCTCTTGGCCACGAGGTTGTCTGCTGGTTGCTGAAACCGAAAACTGCAGATTCAATCCCTGAGATAAAAGATAGTTGATGATCGTTGATTTTCCCGAGCCCGAAGGCGCTGATATGATAATTATTTTTCCCTGCATCCATTTACCTCCCAGAAGTTCGATTTCCTGTTTATAAAACATTAAGTACCTGTTCTTTTATCTGTTCCAGTTCATCTTTCATCTGAACTACGATTTTCTGCATTTCTGCATGATTCGATTTAGACCCCAGGGTGTTGATCTCCCGGCCGATTTCCTGAGCGATAAATCCCAGCTTACGCCCCTGGCTTTTTTCTTGTCCCATAGTTTCCAGGAAGTACTTCAAATGGTTATCTAATCTTGATTTTTCTTCGTTGACATCCAATCGTTCAATGTAAAAAATCAGTTCCTGTTCAAAACGATTGGAGTCGTACAACCCCACATCGATCTTACTCAATGCCTCTGCCATCTTCGTTTTTATCCGTTCGATCCGCTCCGGCTCATATTTCTCGACCTCATTCTTCAACGCTGAAATATTTCCGATTTTTTGCCGGAACAATTTTTCAAGCATCCTTCCTTCCTGCGTCCGGAATGCCAGAAATTGTTTCAGGGCATCGACAATGGCCTTATTCAACTGCTCCCATTCATAATCATCGACTTCTGAAATTTCCGTTTTAATCGTTTCGGGCAGTCTCATAATAACGGCAAGCGGCTCCGCGGGCATCTCCATACTCAATTTTCCGGTAATGGAGCGAAGCTGATCATAATAACTTTCCACGGCCCCTATATTGATGTGAGACGATATATTTTTTTCTGCGTTTTCAATGTAAATCAAGAAATCGACCTTTCCTCGTTCAACCGACTGCAGGAGCATGTTCCGGATTTCCATTTCCTTCTCCCGGTAGATATTGGGAAGTCTGGTGTTTAAATCGAGCTGCTTACTGTTAAGGGATTTTATTTCAACAGTTATTTTCTTTTTAGGGAGTTCGGCTGTTGCTTTTCCGAAACCGGTCATCGATTGAATCATTCCTATGTATTTTCTGCAAAAATAGTTTTTTATCTCGAAGAATCCATAATTTTCAACATAAAAAAATGTAATTTTGCAGGCAAATATGGCCTACATCATCAATATTGAAACTTCAACCAAAGTCTGCTCAGTCACTTTGGCTCATGGAACCGATATCCTTTTTAACAGGGAAAACCGGACGGATGCGCATCACGCATCGATTTTAGGCATTTTTGTTTCGGAAGCAATGATGTTTTCCCGGGAACATGGTTTCCTGCCCGATGCTGTTGCTGTAAGCAGTGGCCCGGGATCTTACACCGGCCTGCGCATCGGCGTTTCGGAAGCTAAAGGGCTCTGTTTCGGGCTGAATATTCCTCTGATTGCTGTCCCATCACTGGAGCTGATGGCTGATGCAGTGGTTCGCAGCGAACTCCAGGCAGATTTTTTTATTCCGATGATCGATGCCCGCCGGATGGAAGTTTACGCCACCATTTACAACCCTCACATGCAGCTTTTGGAGGAGGTTTCTGCAAAAATAATCGATGAACATTCCTTCTCCGGTTATTTAGCCGGAGGGAAAGCCTTATTTTTCGGAGATGGAGCGGAGAAATGCCGGTCGGTTATCCGGTCGGACAATGCCCGGTTTTTAGAAAATATTTGCCCATTGGCTTCTTCTATGGTTTTTTTGTCGGAAAAAGCATACCGGAAAAAACAATGGGAAGATCCGGCCTATTTCGAGCCATTTTACCTGAAAGAATTTATTGCCACTGTCGCTAAAAATAAAGTACTGGGTATCAACAAAAAAACGGATTAGAATTTTACGCATTTTTTATAAATCAAAGAATATACGGGTTCGGTAAATAAAATTTTGATATTGCGACATAAAATCTTATATTTGCAGTAATTAATGCAGATTACCCACTTCAAAAAGTAAGATGTATGGACCCGGAAATATTGAAATCAAGCAAAAGTATGAGATACAACACACAAGAAAAACAACTGGCATTGCCGGAGTACGGGAGAAATATCCAGAATATGGTGGATCACTGTCTTACGATTTCCGACCGAGAGGATCGAAAACGTTGCGCGGATACCATCATCAATATCATGGGGAATATGTTTCCTCACCTGAGAGACGTCAATGACTTCAAACATATTTTATGGGACCATCTGGCTATTATGTCGGATTTTAAACTGGATATCGATTATCCGTATGAAGTGATTAAAAAGGAAGACCTGTATGTCAAACCCCAAAAATTACCTTACAATCACGGGCGGATCGCTTACAAGCACTACGGAAAAAATCTGGAGAAAATGATCCGGAAAGCGACAGAATATGAAGCAGGGGAAGAACGCGAGCAACTTATCGGGCTGTTAGCCAACCATATGAAAAAATCTTTCCTTACCTGGAACAAAGAGGTAGTAGATGATGCAAAGATATTCAAAGACCTCGAATTCTTGTCCAATGGATGCATTGTATTGCAGGAAGATTCGCACAAGCTGACCGAATCGAAAGATATCCTGATGAAAAAGAACAAAAGCCTGACAAGAAGGCAAAACAAGTGATTAAGAAATTATGGCCACATTTGTAATTGAGGGCGGTCATCGTCTTTCCGGTGAAATCACTCCGCAAGGGGCAAAGAACGAAGCCCTGCAGATAATCTGCGCCACTTTACTGACGCCTGAAAAAATAACGGTTCATAACATCCCCGATATTCTGGATGTGAATAACCTGATTGTTCTCCTGGGAGCAATGGGCGTAAAAGTCGATCATCCGGCTCCGGGAACCTATACTTTTCAGGCAGACGATGTCGATCTCGATTATCTTGAATCGGAAGAGTTCCTGAAAAAATGCGCCTCTCTGCGCGGCTCGGTCATGATTGTCGGACCATTAGTCGCCCGCTTCGGAAAAGCGCTGATCCCCAAGCCGGGAGGAGATAAAATCGGCCGTCGCCGCTTAGATACCCACTTCACCGGGATTCAGAAATTGGGAGCAACTTTCGAATACGATGCCCAAAGGCAACTGTACGAGGTGACATCCAATGGGCTGAAAGGGGTGTATATGCTGCTGGACGAAGCTTCGGTGACCGGTACGGCCAATATTCTGATGGCATCCGTATTAGCCAAAGGAAAAACAACGATCTACAATGCCGCCTGTGAGCCTTACCTCCAGCAATTGACCCGCATGTTACAATCGATGGGCGCCCAGATCGAAGGATTAGGCTCCAACCTGCTGACCGTACATGGTGTCGGTTCCTTAGGAGAGTGTACACATACCATTCTTCCGGATATGATCGAAATCGGCAGCTTTATCGGAATGGCAGCTATGACGGCTTCGGAAATCCGGATAAAAAATGTTTCTTACGATAATCTGGGAATAATTCCAGACGCTTTCCGCCGGTTCGGAATCATTGTCGAACAGGATCAGGACGATATTGTCGTTCCTCAACAGGATTCCTATTCGATCGAAACCTTTATCGACGGCTCGATCATGACCATCGCCGATGCTCCCTGGCCAGGGCTGACACCCGACCTGCTGAGCGTTTTCCTGGTAGTTGCCACCCAGGCTAACGGCAGTGTTCTGATCCATCAGAAAATGTTTGAAAGCCGGCTGTTCTTCGTCGACAAGCGGATCGATATGGGGGCGCAGATCATTCTGTGCGATCCTCACCGGGCCACTGTGATCGGCTCTGCCCGCCGCTACAAGCTGAGGGCAGCTACAATGACCTCTCCGGACATCCGGGCCGGGATCGCCCTGCTGATTGCCGCCATGAGCGCAGAAGGATCGAGCCGGATACACAATATCGACCAGATCGACCGGGGCTATCAGGATATCGATCGTCGTCTGAACGCTCTTGGAGCCCGTATTACGCGCATATGATCCACCGGGACGAACTCATTCAGATCGGGCAGTTCAACAAGCCCCACGGCATCAGGGGCGAATTGTCGTTTACATTCTCGGACGACTCGTTCGATGATAACGAGTGCGCATTCTTAGTTTGTGAACTGGATGGCATATTCATTCCGTTCCGGATAGAAACCTACCGCTTTAAATCGGATTCGACAGCGTTCGTCAAGCTAAAAGGTATCGATTCTGAGAAACAAGCTAAAAAGCTATCCAACTATCCGGTCTATTTTCCGAAACAACACCTGAAATCCACCTCTTCCGGAGATTTTTATTCCTGGGATTATTTTACCGGATACACACTATTCGATCAGGATAATCACCGGATCGGAACAATTGCAGCAGTAGACGACTCAACGATCAATGCCTTGTTTATCGTGGATTCCGGTTCCGAAGAAATTCTGATCCCGGCATCAGAAGAGATCATTATACAGTTCGATGAAGAGCAGAAAACCATCGTTCTGGAAATTCCGGAAGGACTTCTCGACCTGAATGCCTGATCTCTCCAGTTTAAATTTTCAGGGGATCAAAACATTGGTAATTCAGGATTTTTATTTAAATTTGTACCTCACTCCGGAATCAAGCAATCTAAAAAAACTAAAAATGGATACGCTGGTCACATTAATGAGCTTTGCAGAACCGACAGAAATGGCTGTTCCCAAGTCATTTCTGGAATCGGAAGGTATCGAGTGTTTTATACAAGACGAATTGATATCGCAGATATATCCCTGGGCCTCTTCTGCACTCGGAGGAATTAAGCTGCAAGTGCGGGAAAGTGATTTGCCGCAAGCTGTTGAAATTATGAAAAGAGGAGGATTCCTTTCGGATGAAGACCTGCAACCTTCCGGGATTTACCAGGCGATCGGAGCTTTCCTGGAAAAAATCAGAAAAAAATAACCCATCGCCCTTGAGTTTAAGCGCTCAAAATATTAAGTATATTCCAGGAGTCGGACCAAAAAAATCCGAAGTACTGAAAACCGAAATCGGAGTTGTCTCGTGGGAAGATATACTTTATTATTTCCCTTATAAATACATCGACAGAAGCCGGATATTCAAGATCAAAGAAATAGACGGAAGCATGCCTTATATCCAACTCAAAGGCCAGATCCGGCATTTCGAGACCATTGGAGAAGGCCGTGCAAGGCGGATAACCGCCCTTTTTTACGACGATACCGGAACCATTGAACTGATCTGGTTCAAAGGTCTTAAAATGATTCCCAACTTATATAAAACCGGTGTCGATTATATTCTTTTCGGGAAGCCGACTCTATTTGGAAGCCGGATCAACATTGCCCATCCTGAGCTCGAAACGGAAGATAAGTTTTTCCAGGGAGAAGTAGGAGTACAGGGACAGTACTCCACCACCGAGAAGATGAAAGATTCTTTTCTGCATTCGCGGGCCATACAAAAGATCGTAGCTTCTGTTTTTGAAAATATCCAGGGTAAAATTCCTGAAACCCTGAATGCCAGAGTCATCCGGAAGGCCAGCCTGATTGATCTGGATACGGCCCTGCACCAGATTCATTTCCCGAAATCGACCGATTTATTACGAAAATCGGAGTTCAGGTTGAAATTTGAGGAACTATTCTATGTCCAACTCAATATTTTAAGAGTTACCAAGGCGCGAGAACAACGTTTCGGGGGCTTTATATTCGGCAAGGTCGGTCATTTTTTCAACCGGTTTTACGAAGAAAAGTTACCCTTTGAACTGACCAACGCACAAAAACGGGTAATCCGGGAAATCCGCCAGGGGATGAATACCGGACACCAGATGAACCGGTTGCTTCAGGGCGATGTGGGGAGCGGAAAAACACTTGTAGCCCTGATGTCGATGCTGATTGCTATCGACAACGGCTATCAGACGGCTATCATGGCCCCTACGGAGATCCTGGCTACCCAGCATTATGAAACGATCAGCAAGCTTGTCTACGGACTGGGGATCGAAGTCCGGCTGCTGACAGGATCCAAAAAGAAAAAAGAACGGGAAATCCTGCTCCCGGCAGTAGAGAACGGAGAAATCCAGATATTGGTCGGAACACATGCCCTGCTTGAAGATACGGTTGTATTTAAAAATCTCGGATTCGTCGTCATTGATGAGCAGCACCGTTTCGGAGTTGCACAACGGGCCCGGCTCTGGAGGAAGAATACCATTCCACCCCATATCCTGGTGATGACTGCGACTCCCATTCCCAGAACATTAGCCATGACTTTGTATGGCGACCTCGATGTTTCGGTGATCGATGAGCTTCCGCCCGGACGCAAGCCGGTGAAAACCACCCACCGTTACAGCGCCAACCGGACCAACCTGTATGATTTTGTCGGGAAACAATTAGAAGAAGGGCGCCAGGTGTATATCGTTTACCCGTTGATCGATGAAAGTGAGAAATCAGATTTGAAGAACCTGACTGCCGGCTTCGAGCATACGAAAGAAATTTTTCCGGATTATCCTGTCTGCATGGTGCATGGAAAAATGAAACCAGCCGATAAAGACGCCGAGATGCAACGGTTTGTTTCCGGAGAAGTCCGGATCATGGTTGCCACTACAGTCATCGAAGTGGGTGTGAATGTCCCCAATGCTTCCGTAATGATCATCGAAGATGCCGAGCGTTTCGGGCTGTCGCAGTTGCATCAGTTGCGGGGCCGGGTAGGACGTGGGGCCGACCAGTCGTTCTGTATCCTGCTTACCCGTTATGAACTGTCTGAAAATACCCGTCGCCGGCTGGCGATTATGACGGAAACCAACGATGGTTTTGTGATTGCTGAAGAAGACCTGAAACTTCGCGGGCCGGGAGATATCGACGGAACCCAGCAAAGCGGGATCGCATTCAACCTGAAGATTGCAAATCTGGCTAAAGACGGACAAATACTGAGCCTGGCGCGGGATCTGGCGCGGGAGGTCTTAGAGGAAGACCCCCGGCTTCAAAGTTCTCAGAATACGATCCTTAAATCCCAATTGGAAAAACTGAACAGCCAGAACCAGACGGGATGGTTTATGATCAGTTGAATCTTTTCTTTTTATCAGCGAAGTAAGTAATAATCCAGGATAGTCATGGCTGCCATGGCCTCTACGATAGGCACTGCCCTGGGTAATACACAGGAATCGTGCCGTCCCCGGGCCTTGAGGGTAACCTCGTTTCCGGATACATCGACGGTTTGCTGCTCCATCAGGAGCGTGGCTATGGGCTTGAAAGCCACCCGGAAATAAATATCTTCTCCGTTGGAAATGCCGCCCTGAATACCACCGGAACGATTGGTGCGGGTACCGACTGTTCCGTTTTCTTTGATATAAAAAACATCATTTACCTCAGATCCCCTGCAACCGACTCCTTCAAATCCCATTCCGTACTCAAATCCTTTCACCGCATTGATACTGAGCATAGCGCTCCCCAGTGCGGCATGCAGCTTTCCGAAAACAGGCTCTCCCAGACCTGCAGGAATTCCTTTACAAACACAGGAAATCACTCCTCCAACGGTGTCTCCTTTGGACTTGACTTCCTTAATGACCTCAATCATCTTACCGGCCACTTCCGGATCTGGGCAGCGAACCGGAGTCGACTCTATATTCTCTAAGTTCAACTCGGTATACGGCTTTTTCAGTATCACCGGACCGACCTGCGATGTATATGCCTTTATTTCAATACCTTTTGATTTAAGTACCTGGTTGGCAACAGCTCCGGCCACCACCCTGGCAATAGTTTCACGCGCCGAAGTACGGCCACCACCCCGGTGGTCGCGGTGTGCGTATTTCATTGTATAGGTAAAATCGGCATGAGACGGACGAAAAACATCCTTCAGATTATCGTAGTCATTCGAATGCTGATTGTTATTCCGGATGATAAACCCAATCGGAGCGCCGGTCGTTTTTCCATCATAAATTCCCGAAAGAAATTCAACCTGATCATCTTCTTTACGGGGTGTTGTAATAGCCGATTGGCCGGGCTTCCTCCGGTCCAGTTCGCGCTGGATAAAATCCAGATCGAGTTCGATTCCCGGAGGACAACCATCAATGATTCCTCCGATTACCGGACCATGCGACTCTCCGAATGAGGTCAGCCTGTACTTGTTTCCAAATGTATTCATACCGGCATCCGGAAAGTTAGTTGCATCCACAACCATCTCCACACCCGTCACCACAACTGCAACCATCGCCACAGCCACCTCCGCAACCGGAAGAGAAGCCTGCAATTTCTTCAGCCGTAGGTTCGTGAATATCGATGATCTCTCCCCCGAAATGCAGGGTCTCTCCTGCCAGCGGATGGTTAAAGTCCATCAATACGATATCGTCTTTTACTTCGAGTACCGAGCCTGTGAGGCGATTGCCTTCCGAATCCATCATGGGAAGCATCTGTCCTTCGGAAACGCGCTCACTGTCGAATTTTCCATCTACTTCAAAAATATTTTTGGGGAGCTCCACTACCCGCTCTTCTTCATATACCCCGTAAGCTTCTTCCGGAACGAGCGTAAATGAGAATTTCTCACCTTTCCCTAATCCGAAAATATTTTTTTCAAATGCATCCAGCATCATACCCATTCCGTACAGAAAATTCAGAGGCTGCTCGACTGTTGCCTGCTCCATCAATTCCAACTCTCCATTCTCTCCTACGTTAAGGTCGTAGCACAATGACACGAATTTATTATTTGAAACTTTCATCTCTTTTTATTTTATAATTTAGAATGATGTACAAAGGTACAGAAAATTATGTTACTTTATCCTGTATGAAACCGAAAAAGAAATCATCGGACACCAATTCAATACTTCTTTGGGGACTGCTATACCCAAATCGATGTAGTTATCCCCTCCGTCGAGACTGAAAGAAGCGTAGTCGCTTTCAATGGAGTATCTTCCCTGGTACACCACGCCCAGATCCAGATGATATCCGAACCTGCTGTCGGGAATTGTCCTACCCAAACCAATACCCAAATAGGGCTTCACTGTATTTCCTAACTTTACCAGGGCAGTAAATTTTCCATCGACCGGGGTAATCACCACATTATTCCAAAGGAACGGGTCATCGGCAGCACCATAGATTTTAATTCTGTTACTTCCGGCGTACATACCAATTGTAATGCAGAAAACAGAAAAAAATCCTGATTTTACAGGATAAAAATCCATAAAAAAATTCGCATTCGGAAACCTCAGATCGGCTTCATTGATCAAACCTTTAACATCGGGGGTATTCGACAACGGACTATCAGCTGTAAAATCGACCGGATCATCATGATTATAAATCAGGTAGCTAAATCCCAGGCGAGCCTTCAAGTCGGGATGAAGGGAAGTATGAAAATCCAGGCCAAAGCCATAAATTCCCACTTTAGCCGCTACTCCGAACCTTTTCAGAAAGCCCTCCTCATGTGGCTTTACAGCCCCGGATTCCTGAGCATGCAACTCCGAGAACCCAGTCATCAGGATGATCATGCTTAATACTGAAATAAGTTTCCGTTTCATTTTTAAAAATCTAACGATCGTTTAAGTATTTCCCCCATTAAACAATTCTGTTACAGTAAAGTTGAGTTAACAAGTAATAAAAAAGATGCAGGGAAAAGCCAATGGCCCTTCCCTGCACAATCAGATCGTATTTTTAACAATGTATATTACTTTATCCTGTATGAAACCGAAAAAGAAATCATTGGCCACAAATTCAGAACATCTTCCGATACAGGCAGATCCAAATCTTCACTCAACTTATGTCCACCATTAATAACCGAAGAACTGTAATCGCTCTCGATCGTGTATTCTCCCTGATATACCACTCCGAGGTCGAAACGGAATCCGACACGGCTGTTGGAGATAGTCTTTCCTAAACCGACTCCGAAATAGGGTTTTACCACATTACCTACTTTTACCTGGGCATCGAACTTACCGTTAACCGGGTTGATTACCACATCATCCCACTCAAAAGGTTCGTTTGCAGTACCATAAGCCGTAATTTTATTATCTCCGATGTATGCACCGGCCGTAAGACAAAAGATACCCGATTTCACAGGATAAAAATCCACTAAAAGATTGGCGTTCGGAAACCGCAAGTCTGCTTCATTAACAAAACCATCGACTTCAGGATTGCCTTGTACCGGGCTATCGGCTGAAAAATCGATCGGATCATCGTAGTTAAAGTTCAAATAACTGAATCCTACACGGGCCTTCAAATTCGGAAGAAGGGAAGTGTGAAGATCGAGGCCAAAGCCGTAAGTTCCCACTTTGGCAGCGACTCCAAATCTTTTCAGGAAGCCGTCTTCGTAAGGCTTCCCTGATTCTGCTTCCTGTGCATGCAATGTTGAAGACGCGATCATTAAAGCAACCACGCCTAAAATTAAGGTCCATTTTCTTTTCATTCTTCTTTTGTTTAGTAATTGTCAGTGATTATTTATTAAAAAAATTAAAGGGGGCAAAGGTATATAAAATATTTAGTTATTTTTCAATGTTCATTCATTTGTATCGGATTTAGTTTCTGATGCTGATTCTATTTCCGGAAATACTGACATCTCCGTTTTCTAAAAGGAATCGTATAGCTTCGAGAACCCGATTTTCATCATAATCTAACATTGCGACCAAATTTTCGAGAAGTAATGGGCTTATTTTCAGAGCATTTATAATCTTTTTTTTAATTTCTTCAAAATCGCTGCTTTTAAGAAATTCTTTCTTGTTCGATAAACAGACATCACACTGTCCGCAGGCTTTGCTATTTTTTTCTCCAAAATACCCGAGCAGGAGGACACTTCGGCACATCCGCTGATTCTCTGCATATTCGACGGTGGCCCGGATTCTCGACTCCAAACGCTTTTTCCGGTCTTCGTAAACCGATTGGGGAATGGAAAGGTATTGCCGGTCTTCCCGGTTCTGGGTATAAATTATAACTGGTGTGGCCCGGGCCGGGATATAATGAACAACATGATGCCCCGACAACATTTTCAGTATTTCATATACCTGGTGATGGCTCAGCCCTGTACGGGAAGCCAACAGGTCTTCTTTAATGTAGACATATTCGGAGAATAATCCGGTATACGAGCGCAGGAGAACCCGGATCAGATTTTCGACTGTTTCGTCGAATAACGAATATTTATAGAGTTCATCCCGGGCAATGGTGAACATCAACCGGGACTGTTTTTCTGTTTCCTCCACATATTCGATATACCCGGATAATTCGAGGATTTTCAGGGACTTATACGCCTGGGAAAAACTGAGTTTAAATACCGAGCAGAATTGTTCCAGGCTAAAATTATAGGCTGTTTGAAATCCGGAATTCACCCCGATCTGGAAAAAGAAGGCCAGCTTTTCATATACGTCTTTGATGTAATCTCGCTCCGGGAATTCGTCGCGGATACGCTGTTTCAGTTTTTCTCCGTCTTTTTCGGAATAAAGGGCGATGGCATAAGCTTTCTGTTCGTCCCGGCCTGCCCGGCCTGCTTCCTGAAAATATTCTTCCAGAGAGCCCGGCAATTCATAATGTATTACCACCCGGACATCAGGCTTATCTATTCCCATTCCAAAAGCATTGGTACACACGATGATACGGGTCTCCCCTGATTTCCAGCGGTTTTGTCTGGCATTTTTTTCATCGTGATTGAGTCCGGCATGGAAGAAATCGGCATCAATTCCCTGGTTTATTAACTCTTTAGCGATTTCCTGCGTATATTTCCTGCTGCGAACATAAACAAGCCCGGAACCCGGAACTTTTTTCAGGATCCGGATAATTTCGGGGATCTTATCTTCGGTTTTCCGGACAACATAAGCGATATTCTCCCTTTGAAAACTTTTAAGGAAAACATTCTTCTGCCGGAAATGTAATTTTTCCTGAATATCATCGACCACCTCGGGAGTGGCTGTTGCAGTCAATGCCAATACCTGTACTCCGGGAAGGTGATTTCTCAAGTCGGAAATACGCAGATAGGAAGGGCGGAAATCGTATCCCCATTGCGATATGCAATGCGACTCGTCGATGGCCAGCATCGAAACCTTCATATACTGTAGTTTTTCCAGAAAAAGGTCGGTATTCAACCGTTCGGGCGAAACATACAGAAACTTATAATTTCCGAAGATACAGTTTTCAAGGGCGGTGATAATTTCCTGCCGGCTCATGCCGGAGTGTACTGCTGCAGCTTTGATACCGCGTTGTTTGAGGCTATCGACCTGGTCTTTCATCAGGGCGATCAGGGGAGTAACAACGATACAAACACCTTCCATGAGCATGGCCGGAACCTGAAAGGTAAGTGACTTGCCGCCGCCGGTAGGCATCAACCCAAGCGTATCTTTACCTTCGTAAACAGAAGTGATGATGTCTTCCTGAAGCGAGCGAAAACGATCGTAACCCCAGTACTGCTTTAAAACGTCGTGAAAACGATTCACATTTTTCGGTTATTAAGTTTGGTTTTATGATCTTGTCAGGTTGTCCTTATATCTTTGATCATCAACTGAATAAAAGAGTTATTATTATACGTATTTTCCTCCACCGTATAACAAATATCAAATGGTTTTCCTGCAATGATGTGGTTGCTGAACCGGTGCATTCCGAAAGCGATGGCCTGCATCACCTCGTCTGTCGAATCGTCTACCAGGTCCAGTTTGATGTGCTCGAGCTCCCTTCCGACCAATTTACTCGTTCCGGAATCCCGGACCCCGAAAGAACAGAAAACAGGTTTTTGATTGTCCGGACCAAAAGGTTGCATTTTTCTCAGCCCCTGGATCAATTCCGGATTTATTTCTTTGAATTTCAGATCAATATCAATATCCAACGTCTGGATCATCTGTTCTTCCACCATATGTATATCCGCAAATCCTTCTAACCGTTGCTTCAGTATATCCAGATTACTTTCTTTCAAGGTCATTCCTGCGGCATACGTATGTCCTCCGAAATTTTCAAGAAGATCTTTGCAGGATTCAATGGCCTTATAGATATCAAAACCGGTCACCGAGCGGGCCGATCCGGTGATAAAACCATTCGATTTGGTCAGGACGATGGCCGGTTTGTAGTACCGTTCCGTCAAGCGTGAGGCCACAATTCCGATCACTCCTTTGTGCCATGCGGCATTGAACATCACGATCACTTTACCGTTGATTGCCTCGGGGTTATATTCGATAAAAGAGTTCGCCTCATCGGTCGTTTTTTTATCCAATTCCCGCCGGTCATCATTATATTGGTCTATATTTTCGCTTTTAGCCTTGGCGGAGACAAAATCTTTAGACAAAAGCAGATCTACAGCTTCCTTGCCATTCATCATCCGGCCTGAGGCGTTAATCCGGGGGCCGATTTTAAATACGATATCGCTCATCGTAATTTCCTTACCGGTAAGTCCGCAAATATCGATGATTCCTCTCAGTCCTTTACTTGGATTCAGGTTCAACTGTTTTAATCCGTAGGCAGCCAATATCCGGTTTTCTCCGGTAATCGGCACAATATCGGAGGCAACACTTACTGCAACAAGATCCAGAAGGTTTTTAAGTTTGGAAAAATCAATGTTGTTACTGAGGGCGAATGCCTGCATAAACTTAAACCCGACGCCACACCCGGACAAATGCTCGTAAGGATAGGTCGAACCGGGCACTTTGGCATCAAGAATAGCAACGGCATCAGGCAGCGTTTCATCCGGCATGTGATGATCGCATATGATAAAATCGATTCCCAGGGATTTTGCATATGAGATCTTTTCAATGGCTTTTATTCCACAATCCAGAGAAATAATCAATGAGACGCCGATTTTTTTTGCATATTCGATCCCTTTGTTCGAAATGCCGTAGCCTTCATCGTACCGGTCGGGGATATAATAGTCCAAATTCGATTTCCAGCTGTTCTGTTCCAGAAATTTATAAACCAATGAAACTGCAGTCGTTCCATCCACATCGTAATCCCCGTAAATCATGATCCGTTCTTTATTTCCCAAAGCCCTGTTCAGGCGATCGACCGCTTTCTGCATATCCGGAAACAGAAAAGGATCATGTAAATCTTTTAAACTCGGATTCAGAAAATCATATACATCTTTGTCTGTAACAATTTCTCTTTGCACCATGAGCAGGCATAAGGCAGGAGGCAATCCGAACTTTTCCGAGAGTTCGTCTCGCCGATGTAGCTGTTCTTGTGTTGCAGGTTGATAATTCCATTTGTTTGTCATTATATATTATTTTTTCTTTTTGTCTGTCTCTAAGCAAAAAAAACGTACAAATTTCCGCTCTCCGGCTATATGTTGTGCAACTGCACTTCAAGCAGGGGGGTATCACACATTCGCTGCTTTCAAAAAAAATGAATCCGTAAAATTAATGATTTATGGTGAATATAATGGTATTTTCTTATTTTTATTTTATATATTGCTTACATTTGCAGTCACGAACGATTCCTGCAAGTATTAACAATTAGCGATCGACATTTTTCGTATACCAAATGTCTATTATTTTGATGGCTGAAACAGAATTGAAAAGCGAAATCGAAGAAGCCTGCAGAGTCCTTTCAAAAGGAGGCGTTATTCTTTACCCGACCGATACGATCTGGGGCATCGGCTGTGATGCGACCAATGAAAAAGCAGTAAAACGGATTTTTGAAATCAAACGGCGGGAGGATTCCAAATCCATGCTGATACTGATCGATTCTCCGGATTACCTGCATCATTATGTAGATGATCCTCCCGAGGTAGCATACGACCTGATAAACTTGTCGGACAAACCGTTAACCATCGTATATTCCGGTGCACGCAATCTGGCATCCAATCTGATTGCAGAAGACGGCACCATTGGAATCCGGGTCACCAATGAACTTTTTTCCCAAATGCTTTGCCGCCGGTTTAAAAAACCAATCGTATCGACATCTGCTAATCTGAGCGGCGGTTCTTCTCCCGGAAATTTCTCCGGAATAGACGAAACTATCAAAAATGCCGTTGATTATGTTGTAAACTACCGGCGGGAAGAAAAAAATAAAAGTAACCCTTCGGGCATCATCAAACTGGGAAAAAACGGCCAGGTGCAAGTTATCCGGCCATAGGGAAACAGCAATCTCCGGATGAAAAAAAAGACACAACTTCTCAAATACCTGATTTCTGATTACGTATCAGGACTGCTGTCGTGGTGCGCTTTTATCGTCGGAAGGTATTATCAGATAGCTCAATATCAAGGATTTAATTCTCTTAAAGGATTTCTGACACATGATAAAGCTATTTTCCAGCTGCTCCTGATTCCTGTATTCTGGATAATTCTCCATTATTATTCCGGATATTATAACAAGCCACTCGAAAAGTCGCGTTTATCTGAATTTTTCATCACTTTCGGAACGGTTTTATCCGGTACTTTAATTATTTTTTTCGGAGTGATACTAAATGAGTTGCCAAAATCGTTCTACATTTACTACGAACAGTTTACCACCTTGTTCCTGTTGACTTTCTTCCTGACTTATACCGGCCGATCGATCATCACAAACCAGGCTACAAAAAAATTCAAAAGACAGGAATGGACTATCAAAGCCTTGATTTTAGGGACAGGGTCCAAAGCACAGGAGCTGGGGAATATTTTAAATAAACCTTCCGAATCGCTCGGATATACGATTGAAGCATTCGTGGACACGGAACATTTAGACCACGAAGAATTACTACAACTGATCCGGGAAAAAAATATAGACGAGTTGATTGTTGCCGATACAGACAATACCCAAAGACTGCTGGATCTGCTTTACTCGCTTTATCATTATAAACTGCCGATCAAGCTTCCGGCCAGCAAAACCCGGATACTGACCGGAGGAGTAAAAACCAATTCGGTAGTGGGTATGCCATTGATCGACATCACGGACAATAATTTTTCCGAATCGGAAAAGAATATTAAAAATTCGTTAGATAAATTGATTTCTCTGTTAATTTTAATATTTTTGTCACCGGTATACGCTTATCTGGCAATCCGCGTAAAATTAGATTCTCCGGGCCCTGTTTTCCTGCAGCAGGAACGCATCGGGTTCCTGGGCAAGCCTTTTTTCATCTATAAGTTCCGTACCATGCAAAACGATGCAGAAAAAGAAGGCCCCCTGCTCTCCTCGGGAGAGAACGACCCCCGGGTTACGAAGTACGGTCGCCGCATGCGGAAATACCGGTTGGACGAGCTTCCACAGTTCTGGAATGTTTTAAAAGGAGATATGTCGATCGTCGGCCCCCGGCCGGAAAGAAAACATTACATCGACCAGATTGTGAAGCAAGCGCCCTATTATTATCTGTTGCATAATGTCCGTCCCGGCATTACTTCCCTCGGGATGGTGAAGTACGGGTATGCCAGCACGGTTGATCAGATGATTGAACGGATGAACTACGATATTCTGTATTATGAGAATATGTCATTATCATTCGATCTGAAAATATTAATTTACACCATAAGAACGATTATGACCGGAAAAGGAATTTAGTAAAAAATGATTCAGAAATTAAAAGATTGGTTCGACATCCTGCTCCTGTGGCGGGAAAAACATATTAAAGAAAAGAATTTCGTTCTTATCGTCAGCTTTTTAGTAGGGATTGCGACTGCTACGGCAGCAATCGTACTGAAAAGTATGATCCATTTGATCCAGCACATCCTGACTGAGCGAATGGATGTCACCAACGCCAACTACCTCTATTTGGTTTACCCGATAATCGGAATCCTGCTATCCGGACTGTTTGTCAAGTACATTGTCAAAGACGACATCGGACATGGCGTTACCAAAATCCTGTATGCCATTTCCCAGCGTAAAAGCCACATCAAGCCGCATAACACCTGGACATCGCTCGTTGCCAGTTCGATCACCATCGGGTTCGGGGGATCTGTAGGGGCCGAAGCTCCGATCGTTCTCACCGGAGCCGCCATCGGCTCGAATCTCGGACGGATGTTCAAAATGGAACAAAAAACATTGATGTTGCTTGTCGGATGTGGGGCTGCCGGCGCCATTGCCGGGATTTTCAAAGCGCCGATTGCCGGACTGCTGTTCACCATCGAAGTGCTGATGCTCGATCTGACCATGACTTCGGTTCTTCCGTTATTAATCGCCTCTGTTACGGCAGCCACTGTTTCCTATATTTTCACCGGCACAGAAGCCATGTTTAAGTTCACCCAGGTAGAAGCATTTGCTATGGAGCGAATCCCTTATGTACTTGTGCTCGGAATATGCTGCGGCTTGGCTTCGTTGTATTTCACCCGGGCCACGATCTGGTTCGAGGGAATTTTCAGGAAACTGAAAACATTCTGGAAAAAATTTGCGTTCGGGGCGGTCACTTTGAGCATCCTGATCTTCCTGCTTCCTCCTCTCTACGGAGAAGGATACGATACGATCGGGTCTCTTCTGGGACAACAATACAGCCAACTACTTGACGGAAGCCTTTTTTACGACATGAAGTCGAGTTACTGGGGAACCCTCCTGTTTATGCTCCTGATTATCCTGCTGAAAGTTTTTGCTACCAGCGCAACGAATGGAGGAGGAGGCTGCGGAGGAATTTTTGCACCTTCGCTGTTTCTCGGGAGCATTGTCGGCTTTTCCTATGCACATGCAACAAATTATTTTCCGATGTTTACCCATCTGCCGGTAGAAAATTTTTCATTGATGGGAATGGCCGGAATGATGGCCGGAGTGATGCACTCTCCCCTGACTGCGGTTTTCCTGATTGCCGAACTCACCGGAGGTTTCGATCTGTTTCTTCCACTGATGATTGTGGCGATCAGCTCTTACATTACGATTCTGGCATTCGAACCCCACAGTTTGTATTCCATGCGTCTGGCGAAGAAAGGGGAACTGTTGACGCATCATAAAGACAAAGCAGTACTGACTCTTCTCAACCTGGATACGGTGATTGAGAACGACTTTATAGAAGTACACCCGAAAATGACATTGGGCGATATGGTGAAAGTCATTGCCAAATCCAAAAGGAATGTATTCCCGGTTACCGACAATCAGGGAGTTATGAAAGGGGTTGTCCTTTTAGACGATATCCGGAATATCATGTTCCGTCCGGAACTCTACGAACGCTTTACAGTACAAAGGTTCATGGTTTCCCCTCCGGCAAAGCTCAATATCAACCTGCCGATGGAGAAAATCATGCAGATATTTGACGATACGGAAGCCTGGAACCTTCCGGTGGTCGACGATAGCGGCAAATACATCGGATTCGTTTCCAAATCAAAAATATTCAATGCCTACCGGGATATTCTGGTGGAAAATTTCTCAGAAGGCGAATAACAAACGAAAAAATGGATAAGAAAGATTTGAGAATTGTTTTCATGGGAACTCCCGAATTTGCGGTCGAAAGCCTGAAAGCTCTGGTTGAAGGCGGGTACAATGTGGTGGGAGTTATCACCATGCCGGATAAACCGGCAGGCCGGGGAATGAAACTTCAGTATTCTCCGGTGAAAGAGTACGCCCTTTTGCACCGGCTTCCGGTATTACAGCCCGAAAAGCTGAAAGATCCGCAGTTCCTGGAGGATCTGAGAGCCTGGAATGCCGACCTGCAGATCGTTGTTGCCTTTCGCATGCTCCCGGAAGCAGTCTGGGATATGCCCCAACGGGGAACTTTCAATCTACATGCTTCCCTGCTGCCGCATTACCGTGGTGCAGCTCCGATCAACCGGGCAATCATGAACGGAGAAACGGAAACCGGAATCACCACTTTTTTCCTGACTCACGAAATCGATGCCGGAAAAATCATCGACCGGGAGAAGATTCCCATTGCAGACACCGACGATGCAGGCATCGTCCATGACAAGCTGATGCAACTCGGAGCCCGGTTAGTGATCAAAACAGTCGACAATATCCTCCACGATACTATCAGCCCGATTGCCCAGGAAGAAATCCTGCAAGGTGAAACGCCCAAGCCGGCTCCTAAAATATTCAGGGAAACCTGCCGGATCGAATGGGATCAGGATATCAAAAAAATTTACGATTTCATCCGGGGACTATCTCCTTATCCGGCTGCATGGACCGAACTGACTACGGCTTCCGGAGAACAGTTGAATCTGAAAATTTTTGAATCGGAAATGAGGCATTCTAATCATGAATATACTCCCGGAACTTTACTCAGCGACGGGAAAACCTACCTCGATGTCGCCGCCCGGAACGGTATGATCCGTTTGTTGAGTATACAACAGGCCGGAAAGAAACGAATGTCTTCTACAGACTTTTTAAGAGGACATCACCTCTGACCGTTCTTAGCGGCTTCGCCGGCATTTTCAAGCGCCCGGGCCACTTTAACCGGATCAGTATACAGTTGTTGCACATCGTCTTTCCAATCACTCATCTCCCGGTTGAAATATTCCATCTTACTTGGGAAAGCGCTTCGGAAGGAACCGTGAAACTCCCGTAGCCCAGTTTCCCGGACCAATCCGGCGATATTGTTTTCTGAGATTCCTGCACCCGGCATGATTACAATCCGGTTTCCAGCCCGCTCGATCAGCCGGCGGATCGTGGAAGCCCCAATCAGGGCGGAATCCTTGCCTCCCGAAGTCAGAATCCGGTCGCAACCAGTGGAAATAACATCTTCCAATCCTTTGAACAAATCATTACAGCGGTCAAAGGCCCGGTGAAAAGTCACGCTCATGCCGTATTCACGGGCTATATCCGCCAACGCCGCCGTGCGTACGGTATCGATACTGCCATTGGGGTTCAGCAATCCGATCACGACCCCATCGCAACCGGTTTCGCCACACATCCGGATCTCAGAAGTTATCATTTCGTACTCCTGCTCATTGTATAAAAAATCGCCGCCACGGGGACGGATAATCACATTCAACCGGATATGCAATAATTTACGGGCTAACCGGATTTGAGCCAGGGAAGGAGTCGTTCCTCCTTCAGGCAGGTTGTCGCAAAGCTCGACGCGAAAAGCCCCGCCTTCCTGGGCAGCCAGGGCGGAACGAACAGAATTGGAACAAACTTCGAGGTGAATCATACATCTGAACTGAGAATAGAGAGTTAAGAATAATCAACTCTCAATTAATTAATACTGCAAAGGTAATATTTTCTTTTTTTTTACGTTATTAAGCTTGATTAGCTAAGTCGAAAAATATGTTAGATTACATCAAGGGAGAAATTGTCGAACTGAATCCTGCATCTGTAGTTCTTGAAACAGGAGGATTGGGGTACTTCGTCAACATATCATTGAACACCTACAGTGCGCTCACCAGCAGTAAATCTGTAAAATTATACCTATACGAGGCGATCCGCGAAGACGCCCATCTGCTTTTCGGCTTTTTCGAAAAAAAAGAACGCGATCTGTTTCTCCTGCTTATTTCGGTATCGGGAGTAGGAGCAAATACGGCCCGGATGGTACTTTCTTCCCTGTCGACCTACGAATTGGAATCGATCATTGCTTCAGGAAATTCCAACGCTCTGAAAACCGTTAAAGGAATCGGAAGCAAAACAGCCGAACGGATCATTATCGACTTGAAAGACAAGGTAAAACTGACCGGACAGATCATCGACGGCAATCCGTCTTCCCAACCGGCCGGAGCCATCGCAAATGAAGCTGTTTCAGCATTAGTGATGCTTGGATTCAATCAGGCCGCCTCTCAAAAAATAATAGGAAAAATCACCAAAGACAATCCTCTTTTTACCGTAGAAGAAGTGATCAAAAACGCATTAAAAATGTTTTGATGAAGAAGCGGATTAAATACATACTGATACTCACGGCAATCGTAGCATTCGGCGGAATTTACAGGCTGAATGCCGATCGCTCCCTGTTCAGTATGCAAACTCCGGAAATTACTCCCATCGAAGAAATAATTACCCAGGATACGGTAAAAGCTGCGACCTCCGGGAATCAGGCGAAATCTGCGGCGCAGGCCGATACCTCGCTTCATGTGCGCTACCCGGTTTCCAAGACTGTTCCGGAAAAATACGACGATGTAACGAAGCATTACCCCATCGATTTACAGACTCCAGAAACTTTTGCCGACGATTTTGTTTATGATCCGGTTTCGAATCGCTACATCCTGAAATCTGAAATAGGCGGAATGGATGTAACGACCCCGTTTTCCCTGACTCCCGAAGAATACATGAAATATAGTTTTCAGCGGAGTATGGATTCGTATTTCCGGAAAAGAAACCTGGAAGAATACGAAACCAAAGGTGAAAAGAAAGACGCCCTATCCGGTTTCGATTTCAAATTTGACCTCGGACCTGCTGAAAAATTGTTCGGCCCGGGAGGCGTGAAACTGACGGCGCAGGGGAGTGTCGATGTTAAAACGGCTGTTACCCGGACTTCAAACGGCAATCCGACGCTATCTGAAACCCAACGTAACCGCACTACTTTCGATTTCGACACGAAGATCCAGGCCAATGTAAACGCCAGCGTAGGCGACAAGATTAACTTCGGAATGAACTACAATACCGAGAGTACGTTTGACTTCGACTCCAAAAAACTCAACCTCGGATACCAGGGAAAAGAAGATGAAATCATCAAAACGCTGGAAGCCGGAAATGTGAGTATGAACACCACCAACTCCCTGATCAACGGTGGAGCGGCGCTATTCGGGATCAAAACGGAATTGCAGTTTGGAAAACTCAATGTCGGCGCTATTTTCTCACAACAGGAATCCCAGTCGCGTACCATTTCTTCCCAGGGAAAAGAACAAACAGTGCCTTTCGAAATGAAATTGGATGCTTACGACGAGAACCGGCACTTTTTCTTGTCGCACTATTTCCGGGATATTTACGACAATGCGATGAAAACGCTCCCGGCAATCAATTCCGGAATTCTGATCACCCGGGTGGAAGTCTGGGTAACGAACAAGCGCTCGAATTTCGATCAGGCCAGGGATATTGTCGCCTTTTCAGACCTGGGAGAGCATCTGCCGGGAAATATCGGTAATGATGATTTTGTGCAGCCCAATTATGCCATAACCATGGATGCTCCGGACAACAAATCCAATAATCTGTACGATAACCTGATCACTAATTATCCGAACGTCCGGGATATCAGCCTTGTAGACCAGTCATTCAAGGGAACTTCCATGGAAAGCGGACGTGATTACAATGAAATAGAAGACGCCCGTAAGCTGACCCAGGGATCGGAATATGTCCTGAACGCTCAATTGGGATATATTTCCCTTACCGGTAGCATGCTGCAACCCGATGAAGTGCTGGCAGTCGCTTTCGAGTACCAATATGCTCCGGACGGACAAACCTACCAGGTCGGGGAATTCTCGACAGACGACCCGCAAAACACGAAGCAGAACCTGTACCTGAAATTACTGAAAGGAGTCGCCATGTCGCCCGAACAGCCATTCTGGGACCTGATGATGAAAAACATTTATTCCCTGAATGCAAGTTCCATACAAAACGATAAATTCAAACTGAATATCAAGTACCAGAACGATACGACCGGAAATTATCTCAACTACATTCCGGAAGGGGACATTGCCAACCAGCTCTTATTACGGGTCATGAACTTAGACCGCCTGGATGCCCGGGGAAATGCCAATCCGGATGGATATTTCGACTTTGTGGAAGGCTACACCATCCTGTCGCAGACCGGAAAAATCATCTTCCCGGAAGTCGAACCTTTCGGTTCCCATCTGAGGAAAAAGATCGGAAACGACGATATTGCCGACAAATATGTTTTCCAGCAACTGTACGATTCGACCCTGACTGTCGCTCAACAGAACGCAGAGAGGAATAAATTCGTCATGTCGGGAGAATACAAGGGATCGACGGCCGGAATCGACCTCGGCGGCAGCAATATTGCCAGAGGATCGGTCCGGGTAACAGCCAATGGCGTAAAATTGATCGAAAATGTGCATTATACCGTAGACTACACTACCGGGAACGTTACGGTTATCGATCCGACCTATGCCAACTCGAAAATAGAAGTACAGTCCGAAAATCAATCCAATTTCGGAATGCAACGCAAAACATTGATGGGATTAAACCTGTCTTATAGCCTCAGTCCCGACTTCATACTCGGGGCCACGGTGATGAATCTGAGGGAAATGCCGCTGACAATGAAAGTCAACATGGGAGACGAATCGGTGAATAATACGATTTACGGATTCAATTTTAATTATAAAACTCAATGGCAATGGCTCACGAACCTCATCGACAAATTACCGTTCATCGAAGCTACAGCTCCCTCCCAGTTGAGCATCAACGGAGAGTTCGCCCAGTTGCTGCCGGGTCATTACGAAAGTGAACTCGGAGGAAACTATTCGTATATCGACGACTTCGAACGTTCGAAAGTGACTATCGACCTGCGTGCAGCCTATAACTGGAATCTGGCGGCCACTCCTTACGGCGACCTGTTCGACGAAGCATCGCTGACAAACGACGTCCGGTACGGTTACAACCGGGCCCTGTTAGCCTGGTACTACATCGACGGGCTGTTCACCCGGTCGTCTTCCATGACTCCGACGCACATCAAAAACGACACAGCACAATTGTCCAACCACTATGTCCGCCAAGTCTATGAATCCGAGCTGTTTCCCTACCGGGAACCCGTCTATACCGAACAGTCTACGATTCCGGTACTCAACTTAGCTTTTTATCCGAACGAACGGGGGCCTTACAACTTAGATGGTCTGAGTATAAATCCCGACGGGACATTGATGAATCCGCAGAAGCGTTGGGGTGGAATTACCCGCAAAATAGAAAACGGACAAACCGATTTCGAAGCCTCCAATGTGGAGCATATCGAATTCTGGCTGCTCGATCCTTTTATCTATAAGCCACAATCGGCCGGTGGAGACCTGTACTTCAATCTGGGAGAGGTTTCTGAGGACGTACTGAAAGACGAAAAGAAATTTTTCGAAAACGGATTGCCGTTAGACCGGGATCCGAGCAAAGTAGATACTACGGCCTGGGGAGTCGTTCCCAATACCCCCTCGTTGAATTCATTCGATAATACCACCGGCGCACGTCAGATCCAGGACGTAGGGCTCAACGGATTGAACTCAGAGGAAGAAAAACAGCACCCTTCCTATGTTAAATTCCTCGAAGATCTACAAACCAGATTAAACTCGGAGGCCTGGGAAAATATGCTGAACGACCGGTTCTCCCCCCGGAATAATCCATCCGGAGACTTATATCATTATTTCAGAGGGTCGGATTACGATGATCAGGAAACCAGTATTCTGGACCGGTACAAGCATTATAACGGAACAGAAGGCAATTCCGTGGATTCCGAGAATTCTCCCGAAAAATACAACACGGCAGCAAAGCTTTCACCTGATATAGAAGACATTAACCAGGATAATACCCTGAACAAAAATGAACGGTATTTTCAATACAAAATATCGGTCCGGCCGGGCGATCTGGCTGTCGGCAAAAATCATATTGTAGAGAAACGGGATGCATCGGTTCAATTAAAAAATGGAACGACACAAACAGTCTCCTGGTATCAGTTTAAAATACCAATCCGGGAATATGAGAAGAAAATCGGGAATATCAGGGATTTCAAGACCATCCGGTTTGCCCGGATGTTCCTGACCAACTTTGCCGACACCACAATTCTGCGTTTTGGTACGCTGGAATTAGTTCGCGGCGACTGGCGGACCTACACCCAGGATATATCGAATCCGAATATGCCCTCGTCCGGAACCGGCGTTCTCAGTATGTCGACCGTCAATCTGGAAGAAAACTCGGATAAAGAGCCGGTCAATTATGTGCTGCCCCCGGGTGTCAGCCGTATTTTAGACCCCAGCCAACCTCAGCTCCGCCAGCAGAATGAGCAGTCGTTGTCTATGAAAATCACCAATCTGGAATCGGGAGACGCCCGCGCCATTTACAAAAATTCCGGATTAGATATGCGGCAATACCGCAGGCTGCAGATGTTCTCACACGCCGAAAAATTACCAGTCGATGATACCAATCTTCAAGACAATGAATTATCTATTTTCTTACGTTTAGGTTCGGACTATAAAAATAACTATTACGAATACGAAATTCCATTGAAGGTCACCCCTCCCCCCCCTTCGGGATCAAAATACAGCTTAAACAGCACTACCGACCGGGAAACTGTGTGGCCGGAAAGTAATATGTTCGATTTTCCGTTCGAAATCCTGACCGACCTGAAATTACAACGGAACAAGGAAAAACGGAAAGAAGGCTCCGGAATATCCTATCAAACCCCCTATTCGACAATGGACCCGAACAAACCGATGAACCGGATTACCGTGGTCGGAAATCCGTCGATTGCAGATGTGAAAATCATCATGGTGGGAGTCAGAAATAATTCGATGAGTAACAAATCGTCCGAAATCTGGATCAATGAGCTGCGATTGACCGAGTTCAATGAAGACGGAGGCTGGGCTGCCAACGGGAATGTATTTTTAGGGTTATCCGACCTTGGAACCGTGAATTTCCAGGGACGGAAGCAAACGGCCGGATTCGGCAGCATCGACCAGGGTATTATGGAAAGAAGTATCGACGATACCTACCAGTACAACATCTCCACCACCATCGATGCAGGAAGACTGTTCCCGGAAAAAGCAAAAGTAACCGCCCCATTCTATTATTCTTACTCGGAAGACGTTATCAGTCCGAAGTATAACCCTCTGGACCAGGATGTTTTACTGAAAGATGCATTGGATGCCATGGACTCAAAAACAGAAAAAGACTCTTTAAAAAATATCGCTCAGGAAAAAGTAACGACAAAGAGTATTGGTGTCAATAATTTCAAAGTAGACATCCGGAGTAAGAATCCGATGCCTTACGACCCGGCCAACTTCACTTTAGGGTATGTTTTCAGCGAAACCAACAAACAGGATGCTACCACGACTTACGAACGTACAACCGATACCAGGGCCATGCTGAATTATATGTACTCTCCGATGATCAAAACGGTAGAACCGTTCAAAGGAATGAAGAGCAAATCAGGATTTACCAAGTTCATGAGGGACTTCGGATTCAATTATCTCCCGGGAACTTTCGGTTTTACTTCGGATATTACCCGTAATTACTATGAAGTGCAGTTACGCGATCTGAACAGTCCGGACCAGAACCTGATCCAAGCTTCATTCCGGGAAGATTTTTATTGGGACCGGGGAGCCAACTTGTCCTGGAACCTGACTAAAAACCTGAACTTCACCATCAATACCGGCACTCAGGCCCGGATCGATGCACCCCATGTACAAGTCAATAAAAAGTACAACGGCGACCAGTATTCTTTATGGAAAGATTCGGTTTTGCAAAGCATCAAGGATCTCGGAACCCCGCTGAATTATAACCAGGTATTTTCTGCCAGCTACAATGTTCCGTTCAAATCGGTTCCTATTCTCAATTTTATATCCGGAACACTGGCTTACAACGCCACTTACAATTGGGAAAAAGGAGCTCAGATCGAAACCGACGAATTCGAGATGGGGAATACCATCCGGAATGAGCGTACGATGGGTATCAGCAACCTGGGAGTCAACTTCCTGGAATTATACAATAAGGTACCCTTTTTAGTGGATGCCAATAAAAAATATTCTTTCAAAAGGCCCGCCAATACCACAAGTCAATCTGAAGCGAGGAGGCGATCGACCCAGCAACGGGTAGGGCAACAGGCTGCGCAGCGGGATTCCACCGGTTCAAAAAAACCGGAACGTAAAAAATTCGAAAGCGAGGTCACTCTTAATACCGACTCGGCAACCCTTGTAAAACACCAGTTGGATAACAAGCGTCTACGGGTTACCGCCCGTGGAGAGAACGGCCGGCTTTATGAGCTCAAATTCAAAGCGATCGATAAAAATACAATCGAAATTAAGAATAAAGACTCCGTTAAGTTAAAATTAGCGATTTCCCAGTTACCGCCATTAGAAGAAACCACCTGGTACAAAGTCGCCCAGGTAGCCGCCCGGGGGTTGATGATGGTGCGTTCGGCCGGATTATCGTATAATCTGACCAGTAGCAGCACGGTTCCTAATTTCGGGCCGAATGTCGGGGATTTCTTAGGACAAGGCAATTCTGCGTCCGGGAAAGCGCCGGGATGGGATTTTGCTTTCGGACTCACAGACGAGGGCTACTTAGACAAAGCCAAAGCCAAAGGATGGATCATGGACAATAATTCGTTCATTACTCCGGCAATCTTCGGCGAAACGGAAGTTTTTACGTTCAGAGCGGCTCTGGAGCCGATTGTCGGACTTAAAGTGGATCTCACGGCCGACAGAACCACCACCAACCGCCAGCAATACAACATGAGCAGCTATTCAAAAACCTATAACGGAACCTTCCAGATGTCGACCATCGCCATCGGGTCGGCATTCGAAACGTATAACGCAGATAACGGATACCGGTCGAAAACATTTGAGAAATTCCTCAGTAACAGACAGGTCATTTACAACCGGTTAGAAAACGCTTATGCCGGAACCTCCTATCCCAATGCAGGATTCATTACCGGAACAGAATATGCAGGGCAGCCGTTTAACCCCCAGGTTAACGACCTGACCCTCAACTCGACCGATGTACTGATCCCGGCGTTCATTGCAGCTTATACCGGAAAAAATCCGAACAAAATCGGATTAACGGCTTTCCCTTCATTGAGCCAGATTCTTCCGAACTGGACAGTCAACTACAACGGACTGATGCAATTGGAACTGTTCAACAACCATTTCAAGGATTTTGTGATCAGGCACCAGTATGTCAGCCGCTACTTAGTAGGATCGTATACTTCGTACGGCAGCTGGGTGGAGGCTTCAGACGGGTTAGGCTTCATCAAAAGCCAGACTTCCGGCCCGATCCCGTCCTCTCCATACGAAATTTCAGCAGCCAGCATCACCGAACAATTCAATCCGTTGATCGCGGTCGAAGGTACATTCCGTAACAACATGACTATGAAGTTGGGAGCACGGAAAACCCGGAACATCAACCTCAATGTCAGTTCGTACCAGATTGTGGAAATTACGGCAGACTACATCGATATGACTCTGGAATATAAACTTTCGGAGTTCAACAAGGTACTGAAGATCAAACGTACCGGCGGAGACAATTTCAGTAACGACCTCAAACTGGCGGCCACCCTTACGTTTCAGCGCACCAGCAACCTGATCCGTAAAATTCAGGACGCCCTGACCCTGGCATCGGCCGGAGAATCGCAAACAATCATCCGGTTATCGGCCGATTATAACCTGAGCCGGGCCCTCACCATCCAGGCGTTTTACGACCGGAATGTGAACAGGCCGCTGGTTTCCACGACCTCTTATCCGATGTCGAAATCCAGTTTCGGAGTCAATATAAACTTAAGCTTGATGAGATAATGCAATGGATGCAGGAGGAGAAGAATGGGTAAGTAACAGGCTGATCGACTGGTATCTGGAAAACAAACGCGATCTGCCCTGGCGCAATACGAACGACCCTTATAAAATCTGGCTTTCCGAAATCATTCTGCAACAAACGCGCGTCGATCAGGGATTAGAGTACTACCTCCGGTTCGTAGCGCGTTTTCCCGATATTCCATCCTTAGCTTCGGCCGAAGAAGATGAAGTCCTTAAATACTGGCAGGGATTGGGCTACTATACCCG
Source organism: Bacteroidales bacterium (assembly GCA_031548005.1). GTDB lineage: Bacteria > Bacteroidota > Bacteroidia > Bacteroidales > Azobacteroidaceae > BNXB01. The sequence continues at coordinate 1,228 of JAVBRK010000026.1, read as the reverse complement.
GGCCCGGAATCTTCACGCCACAGCAAAAATAATCCTGGAAAAATTCTCCGGAATATTTCCGGATACCTACGAAGAGGTACTCGGTCTGAAAGGAGTGGGGGAATACACCGCCGCCGCCATCGTATCATTCGCCTGGAACAAGCCCTATCCTTCGGTCGACGGGAATGTTTTCCGGTTCCTCTCCCGGCTGTTCGCCATCGAAGAACCCATCGACACAGGAAAAGGAAAAAAATTGTTCACCTCGGTTGCCGGTTCTCTGATCGATAAAAACCGGGCCGGATTATTCAACCAGGCCATCATGGAATTCGGAGCCTTACAGTGCGTACCCGTCAATCCCGATTGCAACAGATGCCCATTCAGAGATTCCTGCTTAGCCCTCGCATCCGGAAAAACCGGCCGGTTACCGGTAAAGCAAGGGAAAACAAAAACAGAAGACCGGTACCTATACTATTTTCATATCCACGATCATCAATATACCTGGCTACATAAGCGGCAGGAAAGCGGTGTCTGGCGTAACCTCTACGAATTTCCCATGATCGAGTCGGAAACACCGTTAACTTTTCCGGAGTTATTAGCTCACCCCCGGTTTTCCGAAATATTCCGGGAGGCTGTAACCGCCCGCTTCCAATTAGAAATAGAAAATAAAAAGCACATTCTGTCTCATCGCCGGCTCTTTGCCACCTTCTACTCCGTTCTACCCGGTAAAGATACGATATTCGATCTGCCTGTATCTCACATCCGGATTCCCGAACCGGAAGCCGGCTCTTACCCCATTCACCGGTTAATGGAATTATACTGGGAACAATATTCAGATCGTCAAAAACGAAAAGCTTAATTATTTAAGTAAAATGTTTTGCAGATTACTTTATTTTTAAGATATTTGCAAAATCAGGGTAAAAAAATACTTCAGAGCGCTTATTTTACAGGCGCCCGAAAAAACCTGCAACTTAAATTTTTAAGATCCAAACAACATGAAAAGTCTGAAAACAACATTCCGCGGGGAAGCAATGTATTAGAGACCGGGAACGCCTGTACGGTAGGATACAGGAGATTTATCTATTAAATTTTCTTAAGAATAATGTTTTATGTAAGCGTGCGCTGAACCCCGTCTTTTGAGATTTCTTTTTCTCGGTTATTTTTGTGCTCAAAAAAAGTCATGTTAACAGATCAACAATTTTCGGAGATTCATTCCCGTTATGTTTCCTCGGGATTAAGTATCCGCAGCTTC
>JAVBRK010000084.1:0-26578 GCA_031548005.1 Bacteroidales bacterium | reverse complement strand
TCGATCCGTTCGGGATCGGGAACCGAAATGTTGACAACAATAATTTCTTCGTTTACCGGTACCTGGGTGGCTACGGCAAAGTCGGAAGAGATTTCCCGTCCCTCGCGCCGGATATTGATGATTCCTTCTCCCTGGCAACCTCGGGCTGTAATGACCCGGGCCCGGTAAGCGCCTGCCTCGGAAAGGACGGCCGTTTCGCCGGTGGCGACGATTTTTCCGGATTCGTTATACCAGGTATACGATTGGAACGGTTCGGAGATGCGGGCTGTGAGTTCGTGTACCTGGTCGCTGCACAGCAACCGGTCTTTCCCCAGGTCGACCACGATCGAATCGGGTTGCCCCAGCCGGAAAGTTTCCGTTTCAAACCCGCAACCATTGATGTCGGTAACCGTAAAGGTATATTCTCCTGCGGCCAGGCCGGTCCGGGTCAGTGTATTGGAATGGTCTTCCCAATAGTAGGAGTAGGGGGCTTGTCCTCCGGAAAGCCGGAGGCGTATCTGTCCGTTGTTTCCGTTGTAGCACGACGGCTCGATCAGCTCGGCATCGACCCGGATGCTGTCGGGCTGCACGATCCGGACATACCCGGTCGTTTCACAGCCTAACTGGTCTGTTACATGAACGAAGTACGCTCCCCTCGGCACATTCTCGATCCGTGCCGAACGGCTGCCGGTCGACCAGTCATAGGTATATGGAGCCGTGCCTCCTGTCACCTCTACTTCGGCCCACCCGTCGGAGTCGTGGCTGCAACGCAGGTCGGCAGCAGAGAACACGAGTTTCAGAGAATCGGGCTGACCGAATTCGTAAATTTCCGATAGCGCTTCGATGCCGTTGGCATCGATTACGGTGACCTGGTAATTTCCGGCTCCGGCAACGAACGTGGTATCTTCCCTGATACCGGCCGGTTGGCCGTTCTTGAACCAATGGAAAACATAAGGCGGTCCGGAGGGGTTCGGAACCCCTCCCCGGGCATGGACTTCCAGCTCCCCGTTGTTTTGTCCGTAACAGGATATGGCTTGGGTCGCTTCAATGGATACTTCTAATTTAGGAGGTTCATCGATAAAATAAGAGGCCGTATCGATACATCCGCAAAGTTCTCCGGGCAGCAGATCCGGAGGAGTATTCACATCTTCCACCCGCAGGTGATAGGTACCTTTCGGAATATTGAACAGTCCGGCTTCGGGAGAATCTCCGTCTGAAACCGAATTTTCGTGTACTGTATTTCCCTGTTCGTCGGTCCACAGCAACCGGTACGGGCTTTCTCCCCCTTCAATCTGGATCGAGATAAAGCCGTCGCTTCTTCCGAACGCCAGCGGATCTTTTATTTCTTTCAGAATAATTTCGGGCTTCGTGCGTGCGGGAATCGAAAAAAATTCTTTGGTATTACAACCGTTGGCATCGGTTATTTTTGCGATGTAATTTCCACTGCCGATACTGTCGAGGTATGGATTGGCGCTTTCATCTTCCCACAGGTAGGAATAGGGGGCGGAACCTCCCGTAACGGAAAGGTCGATCCGGCCGTTGGTATCGCCGAAGCATGCCGGTATGCGGATCTCCGGTTGAACCTTCATCCCGTCGGGCTCGGTTACAAGCGCTTCTCCGGCAACGGTACATCCCCGGGAGTCGGTCACCGTGAACGGGTAACTTCCAGCCGGAAGGTGGTTGAGCGATTGTGATACAGCGCCAGTTTCCCATTGGTATTCGAAGGGAGCGGTACCTCCGGCCGGATTGATTTTCACCCATCCGGTAGAATCGGCATGACAGAGGAGATGATTGATATTCAGCTTATATGAAAGCAGGGCGGGCTCTTTGAGGGCAAATACCGGAGACAAGATTTCCGTCCCGTTATCATCTTTCACCCGGATCCGGTAATTACCCGGCTTCAGATTTTCCAGAAACAATCCGTTGGTATTCAGAACCGAGTCGTTCCTGTACCAGGTATATTGGTAAGGTTCGTCCGATTCGAAAGGCAGACCGCCGCTGATGATCGCATTTAACTTCCCGTCTTCCCGTCCAAAACAGGAAATGGGACTCTGCAGGCTGATAGTCGCGGTCAGAGGGGGTATTTCAGATACATCGATCGTCAGTTCGGCCATACAGGAGCTATAGGATGAGGATGCCGTGTAACGGGCGTCTTTAACGACAATTTTATAGACTCCAACCGATAATCCCGATATTTTTGAAAGGTACAGGTTTTCCCTTTCCTTTACCAGACTTTCCGGTTGAACGGGCTGGTTATTCTGATCATACCAGTGGATTATATAGGGAGTGGTTCCACCGCTGATATAGACCTGGATATACCCGTCGTTTTTTCCTGAGCTTGCCGGACGGGCAACTCCCCGGGTCAGCACCAGCGGCTCGGGGGCGGTCAGTGTAAATGTTTCGGAGAGCTGTTCGCAACCGTGGAGATCATCTACCGTTACCGAATATTCTCCTGCATCGAGGGAAGTGATCCGGTTATTTGTTTCGGGCGATCCGTCGGACCAATGATAAACGTAGGGAGCGGTACCTCCGGAGACTTCAAGTGAAATGCTTCCGTTAACCGATCCGGAGCAGGAAGGGTCTCTGACAACAGGATTCATGCTCATCGGTTCGGGTTGTTGCACGTATCCGGTTTCTGTTACCTGGCATCCGGCATCGTCCGTAATTTTGATGGAATATTCTCCCTCAGAGAGGCCTGTGATCGTTTGTCCGGTATGTGCCGGATTTCCGGTCAGCCACTCATAAGAGTAGTTCCCGCTTCCTCCGGAGAAAGAGACTTCCAGCGCCCCGTCGTTGTCGCCGCGGCATTTCAGCACCGGATTATTGAATGTGGCGGTAATCCGGCTTTCTTCTGTCTGTTCCGTAAAACCCGACCAGACCACATTTCCCAGGTTATCGGTTACTTTCAGGCGGTATGTTCCTGCGGGGATACCGCTCAGAGACGGGCTGTTGGCGCCGACGGCATACTCCGAATGTCCCGAGCTCTGGTACCATTGGTAGGTGTAAGGAGTAACGCCCCCTTCCACTTCAGCTGTCAACTCTCCGGTATGGTCTCCGCCGCATTCGATATAGGCGGTCTCGGTGATGGTGATGAAGATAGGCGGCGGATCGCTGAGCGTGAACTCCGTACTTACGGAACATCCCGATTCGTCCAGAATTTCGACCGAGAATTCTCCGGCAGGTAAATGGTCGATAAAGGCAAGGATGGGGTTCCCTTCATGGGAAATCCCGTTCAGAGAGAGAAAATCTTCTCCGTCTTTTTTAATTCTGGCGCGATAAGGGAGGGTGCCTCCGGAAATAAAAATACGGGCGAATCCGCTGTCCCCTTCGGGAGTAATGGGATTGTATGACTCTTGCGAAACGATCCGGAGCGGATCTTCGGGCTCCAGGATTTCAGTGATATCTGTTTCTATCGCTTCACATCCGTTAGAATCGTACAGGAAAATCTCATATTCTCCCGATTTCAGGCCGGTAATCGTTATTTCCGAATCTTCTCCCGCTGCAACCGGAACGGAAAATTCACTTTCATAGATCGTTCCGTCGGTATGAACACATTTGATTTTATGCTGTCCTACTCCTCCCTGGGCTTTGATGGTGATAGAACCTTCGTTTCCATTCGGACAGGTCAGGTCTGTTACAACCGGCCGGCCGGTAAACCGGATTGGCGGCAGAGGTGTAACAGAGAAAGTATGGCTGTGCCCGGGCAATCCGGAAAAACAGGCCATTTTGGAACTCATGCCTTCTCCCTGGTATTGTGCACTCAGCTTGAACAGGTATTCCCCATTGTAGTTCCCGGTCAGGATGCAGCGGTTACCGGTCACTTCGAATGCACTGTCTGAAAAGAAATCGCCTTCGACGGATGTCGGTTTTTCCCGGATCCGGAGCTCCTCTCCCGGAAGAAGCTCCCGGTTTAATTCCAGGGCCAGGCGGATATTTCCCGCTCCGGGACATCCCCAGTCTTCTACTTCACAATGAGTAATCACAGGAGCGGTTAACTGGAGATTGAAGGCGATCGTATCCGAATATCCGCATCCGAAATTCAACCGGATTTCGACCCGGCTTCTTCCTGCATAGTTGAAAAAATCGTTTCCCAGCAACTCGATCCCATTGAACCGGAGGTCATTACCGTTTCTTAATCCGTCGGGGAAAGGCTGAAATGGAGTTTCGATCCCATCTCCTACGAACCGGTATTCCCAAAGCTGGTACACTTCCGGAACATACCCTTCCGTAGCCTTGATCTCGATTGGCTGATCGTTGCTCAGTGTGCCGGTCATCCCGGATACAAACTCACTGCTTCCGGCTTCCCGGAAAAACGCCTGGACTTCGACCGGGGTAATTTTGATGTCCACATAGCTCGACCGGCAGTTCCTTCCCATAAATTTTCCGGTCGGCCGGATCGTGTTGCACAGTGCGTCGGGAGTAAAGTCGAAACTGCTGGCGCCCCGGTCTACTGTATAACAACCCTGGAGTCTATTGGTGGGATCGTCTCTGTGTTCTCCAAAGCATTCGACCCTGCCAATTGATCCTTCTACATAAAAAGTGTTGCTGTCGTAATATGGCTTTCTTTCCTTGGCATGGAAGTACTTCGTGTAATTTCCGATGACATTGTTCGAGGTACTGAAAACATTCACTTCGTACTTGCTTGTGCATTCAATGTTGTGATCGTCACTGTATACATAGGCCGATGTTTCTATTTTGTATTTTTGTGCAAATACCTGACTGACAGAAAAAATAAATAGTACAAACAAGAATATGGATCGTTTCATAGGTGCATGTTTTAGAAAATAATGGAAGTTGTTAACCGGTTCGACTCTCCTCCGCCTTTCAGGATCGCGATAATCAGGTAATTTTGTTTCGCCCCGGGCTGAGCGGTTTCGTCGGTGAATTGGGTTTTATCTGCCGGAATTTCTTTCCAGAGAGAGACCAGGCGGTCATTTTCACTTCTGTAAATTTTGAAATAGTCTACTTTTTCCGGAAATGCAACCTGCCATTCCAGATCGATGTGCCGGATTTCTTTATTGATCTTAGCTGTAAAGGATTTTATCATTTTGATTCCTGATGGCGATTTCGACCGGATGGATACCGGAGGCGAAGGCCGGGATTCGACCCCCCGCTTTCCGGTAGCGGTGATCGTGTAGGTATACTGCGTGTTTGCCCGGATCAGGGAATCTTTATACTGTGTGATGGCCGGATTATCGAAGACTCCGGCGATTTCGGCGACGGAACTGTCTTTTTCCAACCGGTAAAGCGTATGTTTGATAATATCCTTGTCTGGACAGTTGATCCAGTTTAGAACGATTCCTCCGGAGGTTGATTCGCATGAGCTGAGTACCGGAGACGAAGGTCGTACCAGCAACGGTTTTTCCAGGAACAACGTGTCGGAGGGCGCTGATTGATTGTAGCGTTTGTCGAATGCGATTGCATAATAGCACACATGAGTGTTCAGATCATTCAGGTTAACGGTGTCTGTGCAGGCGTTACCCGTCAGCGGTTCCTCCTGGATGGCGATCAACTCTTCTCCCCGTGTGTTGCCCCGGTAAATTTTGTAGCCGAGGATGTCGGTTTCTTTGTTCGGATTCCAGGTGAGAGAGACAGTTCCCAAAGAGTCGATGCTGGCTTGTAAACCCGTTGGAGCCAGTGGTGGAACCGAATCGACCGGTATTAAAAGAACCGGAAACGATTCTTTGGCCGCTCCGTGAACCGGTTCGGCCGAAATGACGAAATAATTGCTTGGTTGAAGGCGATCGAATACCAGATGCCTGTCTACCGGCGGAATGTCTTTTACCACGGTTTCGTAGACAGAGGTATCAGACAGGGCCCTTCTCAACGAGAAAGACCGGATCAGATGGTTGCTTTGAGGATCGAATTCCCATTCGATTTCGGCGCTTCCGGTTTCGTTGATGTAGTAACGGACAATCTGGGGTGTAGCTTTTAGCTCTTCAGTTCCTTTCCCGGAAACGATTTCCGATGGTTTGCTGATTTCCCCGAAAGGAGACTGTCCCCTGACCCGGTAATAATAAGTCTTGTCGTTCCGATCCAGAGAATCCGAATAAATAAGGTAACCTCCGGCCGATTCCTGCAATGAGACGACCGGAATTTCCAGCCGGTTGAAATTTTCACCATCCTCTGATTTTTCGATCCAGTAAGAAACAAACAGGCTTTTTTGTAGCCGGGCGTTCCAGGATAAAAGCGCCGACCGGTCGCCGAATGTAGCAGAAAAGTAGACGGGAGGAGGTAACTCTTTGTAATCGTCCATGACTATAAATCCATACCCTTCGGTGGTGTACGGAATACTGTCGGAAGCCGGAATCACGCGGTACAGATAGCGCTCTCCTTTCACAACTTCATTGTCTGTCAACCCCCATCCTGCCAGACATGCAGCATCAAAACTCATATCGGCGGCAAAAAGCGAAAAAGTATGGCGTTGCTCCAACGCTTCCGATTCACGGACTATTTGCTCCATCCCATCCGAAGCGGTCATGCCGGTTATTTCGAAAGTTTCCCCGAATAACGATTGAGCAACGACTGCTGCATATTGGTCCTTTTGCGCAAGCATTTCCCATTGTTCTACCGGTGCGGCTTTTAATGGAAAGGGAGTTAGTTGCTTACGTTCCTGTTCGGGCAAAACCTCTTTTCCCCGGGCGATGGTATAGCGTTCGACCATAAAACCGCTCCGGTTGGTAGTTTTCCAGGCCCGGGGAGTGGTGACCGCCCAACGTAAAAGCGCCTTGTCGCCCATGTTCCGGGCATGGATCCGGATGTGAACCGTATCTTGCAACTGGCTGTATACGCAAATGTTAAAAGCCAAAGAAAAGAAAAATATTAAACCTGTTCTCATATTGTTGCTCTGTTATTTTTTATAGATAAACTCGGCTCCTGTTCCCGGCGATCCGTCCGGAAAAACGTACTGAAGCCTGATCTTGTAATTTCCACGATCCATCAGCGGAAAATAATAAGAATTATAAAGCGGATGGTCCCTGACCGACTGATTAATCACTTTGTACTGCAGTTCCCGGTAATGGTCGTAGTAGATGACTTCCAGATCATAAGTGTACGGAAACAGGCCGGATTGATTATAAATTCCGATCCCTTTATAGGGTGGAATGCCGTACTGTTCATTGGAAAGCCGGATGTGTCCGTTGATCGGATACTGATCGTAGATAAGCGGATTGATGACTTCGATAAAATATTGATCATCCAGTACCGCCTGGGCATCGACCAGGGGCGAATCCCCCGAATACCGGGAACCTGTAAGTTCTGTTTCATCGAATCCTTCGAAGTTGCTGATTTCTCTTCCCAGACTGAAAATGGAAGAAGACGTTTCCCTGCTCATGGATTTTCCGGCCCTCATCCTGGAAAGCTTCGCGGCAAATGTGGCATGTTCGCTGTAAGAAAATCCATATTCGAGTAATACGCGCTCTTCTCCTTCGGCAACGACATCCATGGCAACGGCGGCCGTTTGTGAAATGGAACTTTCTCCATCGTTATACATCGATATTTCGGTCTTTTCACTGTGATCGATACTGCCTTTTCCTTTCGGAATGGCTGAAAATTGTACCTGGTACCGGCTTCCTCTCGAATTGGAAAGCTTGGGTAACCCGAAATTCAAACGTTTGTTTGCTTCGTCGTACTGAAATCCGATCGTTTTTTGTACCTGATCGTCTTTGATGAAGCGGCAGGCATATTCCCAATCGCCCTGGAACAGGTAAGACTGTCCTTTTTGCAGTTGAACATACCCTTGCCCCGATTCGTCGGCATATAGATATTGCTGATCGATAACCGGATAGGAGTATTGAATATTCCTCATATCGATGGTGGTCGGGGCATCTCCGGTCGTAAATTCGATTGTTCTGGTTTCTTGTCCGGGATGGTCGACCCAGGCATTTCTCTGCTTTTCCTGGAATCCGATTTTCACAATCAGCTTTAATCTTTCGTTTGGAGGTAATATTTCATGAGAAACGAATGTCGCCACGTCGTTATCCTGGTTGAATTCCACTTTCCCTTCGATAGCGGAAGATCCTTTCCAGACCGAAAAATCGACTAAACTCATGCGGAATTCTTTCTCTTTTCCGTCTTCTTCTGCAAAAAACGATTGATTGACCGGTATACTGAGCGCCAGTTGCGGAGAGGTAAATACATCCACCTCTGTCGATCCGTTTTGAGGGGTCAGGCCGCTTATGATGGTATAATCGAGCGGGCTGCCCCCTTCAATCACGATATCGCATTGATCTCCGAGTGTAAACCGGAATTTCATGTTTCCTTTTACCAATCCTCCGATAGCTTCAACATTGAGCCCCAGATTTCCTCTGAACCAGGCAGGATTCGGGAGCTGTGCCTGCAACAATGCAGCTACAGTCCCGCTGAGCAGGGTAAAATCACTTTTGATAAATCCGAGGTTGATTTTTATACCCACTTTCCCCATTAATACAGCATATGCCTGTCCGTTGGCATACCATCCGTTTATTCCCAGAGGCTCGTTCCTGCCGGAACACCGGGCATTTCCATAATCTTTCATCATGAGATCACAACCGACTTCGGCCATGAACCGGGCATACAAAGCCAGACACCTCAGATTCTTGGTGTCGAATCCGAGTTTCGTTCCGAAAGCAAATCCCGTTCCTGAAGATAACTCATTGAGGTTTCTCATATAATCCAGACTGTGGACTTCGGTTTTCAAAGCATAGGCGATTTCTTTTGGTGGAGGCGGCGAGCCCGGGATGTCGGTTCCCATCATAAAGTAGGATCTTGTTGCCGCCGAAAGCAAGAAAGGGATTCCGAGTTCTATCCCGATCGGGTTGTCCGGGGTTCCGATCAGTAAATGCCACGCATTCGGACTGATGTGAAATGAGGTCCGGCCCAGAGAATTTCCCTGTCCGGCTCCACGGATCAATCCTCCGGCAGCGTCGAGGTAGGTCTCGAAATTGGCATCCAAGGCATGGGCGTCGAAATGATACTGAATGGCCATACAGGCGGCAAAGCTGGCCCCGGATATGGATTGAATCGCAGGAGTCAGCGTTTTGGCTGCTGTTTCCGGATCGGTCTGCTTGATTCGTTTCAACTCTTCTGCGCTGGAACTACTGTTTTCTTCATATGCCACATAAGTCTTATATAAATCTTCTATTCTCTGGATAAAAGAAGGGGGTTCTAAAAATTTGGCATATCCGAGAAATCCTATAAAATTAACCCCTCCGTGATCGTTAAAAATCATTTCGAACGAAGCATCTCCGTTCATAACATTGTTTTTTGCCAGGTTGAACTTAACGGCGGCTTTCAATCCCAGACCGGAACTTTCATCAGGAACGTAGCCGCAGCCGGTTTTTGATGAACCCAATCCTCCGGATGCCGTTCTTTTCATGTTATAGCTGGCTCCTCCTCCAAATCCGGAAATACAGAACGGAGGTATGACGGGTATTCCGACTCCGGGGAAACCGGCGAGGCCGTCTGCAAACCAATACCTGTAACCGTCTTTTTTTCCGAATGCCGCATTGACTTCAATGGAAGCCTGGCTCAGTATTTTCTTGAACTCAAGGCTCAGCCCTCCTGAGAATCCGTCTCCATAGAGCGGATGATTCTCCATCAGCATTACAGAACCTTTTAATGACATAATCCCGGCAATATCTCCTTTCACCGCCACTTCAGTCAGATTGATCCGGTCGAATTTCCACCTGCCTCTTCCATTCGTTTCTTCATACTTACTCCTGATTTCCAACCGGGTGGTGCCGCTCAGAAAACGTTCGTCGAGATTCAGATTGATATTGAATCCCAGGCATGCCGTCTGATTTTTAGTTTCAAGCGCAATCCTGGAAACAGATACCGGAAATTTTAATATCTGAATCTCTCCCTCATAACCTAAATATCCGATTTCGAGGTAAGGACTGTGTGTCATAATATGGAAATCCCGGAATTCAATACGTTCGAAGTCGGCCGAACTCAACCGGGAGTCGGATGGAGACTCGTTGGTGATCGATGTTTTGATATCCATGTGCCCGTGCAATAAGGCTTCGGGCTTGAATTTTCCATTGTCGACCAGTAACCGGACATAGGAATTCGGAGCAATGACCGCTCTTCCGAAAAATGGGTCAAAGTAAAGGGAATCCGTATTTTCTACCTGGAGAACATACCTGTTTTCCGCATCGATATGTCCTTCGTATTTAAGCGGGGTATTCTCCGATACCGGCAATCTCAGTATCCCTTCGAAATGAGTCTTGGTGATGGTGTTTTCTTCTATTTTTAGCCGGAAGTAATCGAGGGAGAAAGCCCATCCCGAAGCATTCCCTTCGTTGATCGACAATAAATTTTCTCCAAGAAAATCGCCTGTTATTCCATTGCTTCCGATCAATAAGTTCCGGGAGGCAAAAGAGGTTGGTTTCTGATTTTCTTTTGAAAACTCTTTGGGCATGGTGATCGACAGATTTTCCGCATAGACCCCCCTCCAGAGCGGACTCTCGGATTCAATAGGAGATCCCGGGGCATTATGAAAGTCGCTGAAATCGAAAATGGCATTTTCCACCTGGAAAACAAATCCGTTAAGACCGGTAATCTGAAACCGGGGCAGGGTGATGCCGACCATAAAATCGTTCCAGTCGTTAACAACGGTTTTGATTACTGTTCTTACAGGTTGGCCGGTGGATGTTCCATTGTTATCGACCGTTGTAGCAATAGATTTGTGAATTTCGAACTCTCCTGTTACCGACAATTCTTTGAATCCATTGCAATCGATGGATACGTATGTCAAGTCTGTTCCCATCCCGGTTTCAATATCGAATCCTCCTTTGATCGTGAATTTAGATCCGCCCCCGACAGGAATATCGATATCGTCCAGTAATACCAGGGAGGCGTCTCCTACAATATTCCCTCCATACGACAACTCGATTCCCTGAGCGGCAAAAAACAGGGTCTTGTTCCCTTGTGGAACGGTAAGCCGGGCGAAAATCGTGATTTCAGCGTGGGTTGTCCCAAATACAACACTGCTGATTGCAATCGAAAATTCATTGTTTCCGACCTTTTGTTTCACGCCGACAGGCAATATATTCAGATCTGCATTCCCGAGATCACTGGTATAGTTCCCGGAAGCGTCGAGGTTGGCGAACAATTGCTCTGCATATGAAAGGGAGGGAATATCGTTCGCTTTCAATTCGTTGCCGGTTAATAGTGAAATGAAAGAAACAGAAATGAATATGAAAAAGTATAATAGTTTTGTTCTCATGACTTAAAACCTGTAATTATATCCTGCTGTTATTGTTAATCCATTGGTTGATATCGGATTAATTTTATTTCTTATATTGTTATCTCTAAAAACGGTATTCAGACTGAACTGGTGATTTTTTCGAAAAAGATACCCCGCATTGGCCCGTAGCATCCAGACATTTCCTGTATTTTCGCCTTTGAGGTAGTTCCCATTGTAAGAAACGGCAAGTCCGGTAATTAATTTCTCTTCTAAAAACCGGATACCGGAAGCCAGGGTCGGTCCAATGGTGAGTGAATTTTCTCCCTCGATCTGGCTAGAAGAGAAATTGAAATTCAGATTGAAATTCGCATGACGGGGAATGAATTGAACAGCATATTCCAATGAAGCATTATAAAAAAGAGACAAGGCTCCTTCGGGAATAAGATCCCCTCGTTTATCCGCTGCTTCCTGGTAACTCATCATCAGATTTATACTACGAACTTTTGTTTCCGTCCGGTTCAGGATATAGTTCACCCCCAGATTGATATTTTGGGATAGTTGGATGTAATTCAAAGTATCCAGGTTGTCATAGGGAGTCAGTTCATTGATATAATCGAATTGAGATTTGATGTTCATAAAAGTCTGGAAACTCGTATAAGAAAAATTAAAATTCAGATTGTCTGAATGTGAATAATTGGCGTTTGCGGAGGCCACAAATCTCCGGGTACTGGATTCTTTTTCATTTTTCAGGTCATCGTGCTGAATCCCTCCGCTCAATGCAACGGAGCCTTTGTTGCTCAGAAAGGGCCGGGCGTAATTCAGGGTAATATTTTCCAGATCGTTGTTGAAATAATAGGCTCCCAAGGTTTCATACCCCGGATCTATGCGTTCGTAGCCAATTCCGATCGTGTTGCTTTTGAATGTGTAGTTCAGAAGCAGTTTGATGGCATGATATGAAGACTCCGCGAGGTTTGTTTCGATCCGGGTGTCGCGGTTTAGCATACTAATCCCATATTCGGCATTCAGATTCATATTTTCGATCAATGGGATAATTGCATCGACACTGAATGCCAGATTACGCTTGGGGAAAATGAGCAGACTATCGGGTTTCCATTGGAGTGAATTTTCGTAGTCTCTTGCTCCCAGCAAACTGAATCCGAACTGGCATTTTTCTTTTTCGTACCTGATTTTAGCGCCCGTCCCCATTCGTTTATACGCCGCCTGAGCATTCCCGTTTCCTTCTCCGAATTCGACTGATCTTTGTAGCCGTCCGTACATGGCGCTGATTTTAAACGGACTTTCTGTTGGATTCAGTTCGACACCGGCTCCTGTAAATAGATGTCCGTTGAGGGTATAAGGCGAGAAATTCATCGACACATCTCCTAAAAGAGCAGTGGCCCATTTGTAGGTTGGACGGATGGAGAAACGGTTGGGCATGGTAGGATAAGCATAATCCGAACCCGAGTTGGTAAAATTGAAAGAGAAAGGCAAATCGACCAGATTGAATATGTTGAAATTAATATTCCCCGTAAAGAAGTATGTAAAGGGATCCCGGGCATAAGGTTCATTGCCGCTGTATGCGATTGTACTGGCAGAAAATCCACCGTTCATTTTAAGAAAATTCTTTTTCGAAAATTGCTCCTTTGTATTGGCTAAGTCTACTTGCTGGGAATAGACCAAAGCAGGGAATAGGAGCAGGTAAAATAAGATTTTGATTTTCACTTGCGACCTCCTGCTTTAACCATTTTTTCTTTTTGTATTTTGATGTCTGTTTCGATGTAAGATGACGTATCCATAGATACGAAGCGTTTGATTTTTATAGCCCCTTTCCTTCCGTCTGCCGTCTCGAACAACACGACCCGGGGCGTTTTTAATGAGTTGAAGTATCGGTTCCCGGAATCTTTATCTCTGATATTCAAGACTCTGAGTGGCAAATCGTTTAGCATTGCATCGAAATCTTGATCGCTGAATTGAATCCCGGATTCTTCCGGTGTATTTGAAATCCAGGTTTTTGTAGCATCGGGAATAATAGGAAATGAAAATTCAGAAGCTCTGTCGGGCGATACAAATAGACAGTAATTAAACTGCTGATTCAGACCAAAAAAAACGATGTCTATTGGTTCATTCTCTTCTTTCAGATCTTGTTCCGAAATCACACCTCCGTTTTTGCCGGAGAAAAAGCATCCCAAAGATTTGTTGGCGCTGGTTCCAAACCGGAGATTCTCAAATGTGAATAAATTGGTATTTTCGAGCAATCTGATCTCATGGCTTGCTGCTTTCGTCTGTTTGCCATTACTGGCTTCTAAAACTAAAGAATAGGTTCCGGGAGTGTCGAAGTAAACCTGGGTGCTGGTTGCCGTATCATTGTCTAAATATCCGCCGGGGACTTTCCACCGGTAAGATGTTCCACTAATAGGATTGTTAACTAAATAACCCTTCCAGGGAACCTGCATATCCAGGCTTTTGGAATCAGGAACGATATTGAATCCAGGTTCTAATTCCGGAAGAAGATGGATATTTTTGGTTAATTCGTAGGACTTTCGTCCAGTGATAACTTTTAGTTTTATTTCATACACTCCTGGTAAAGAATAAGAAATTACAGGCGGAGTTTGTTCCGTACATTGGTCTGGTGCGCCTCCTTCAAAGATCCACTCATAACTGGCGGCTCCTTGGGTGCTATTAATAATCTTCACTTCAGCCGGAACATAGGAGTTGACTAGAATTTCGGGAGAAAAATCCAGTATGGCAGCGCTGTCTAATGTGATCGATAGTTCTTGGGTATCCCGGTGATTATTGTTCCATGACTCTAACCTGATTGTATAGGTCCCTGCTGTATTATAAGAAATTTCAGAGGGATTTTTCTTCGTGGAATTTTCCGGATTCCCGCCTTGGAAAGTCCATAAATACAAATCGGCTCCGGTAGTCTTGTTTTTTATATCGATAATAACCGGAACGGTATGGTTATTATCCCTGATTTCGATTGTAAAGTCCGAAACAACAGGTATCGGGGTTTCTTTATGGCACGAAAAAAATAATAGGATTAATAATGAATAAATAAGTGTATTTTTAAATAATAGAACCATTTGTAAATATATCGATTAGTATTTTCCTTTTCAGCAAAAATTAGACCAGATATTTTTTATGATTATTTATTAGTACATTTTTTCTAATATAAATCTTAAGTAAAATCACTGAAATTTATCGGATATGGAATGAAGTCCGGATTTTTTATGTAAGTTTGTAATCGAATATCAAAAGGATAATTCTATGTATTTTTTAGAAACAAAAGACGTGGTAAAGCAATATGCGGCTCATCTGGCATTAAACAAGGTGAGCATCCGCGTCCCGGAAGCCAGGGTTTTTGGACTGTTAGGCCCGAATGGAGCCGGAAAAACCACATTGATCCGGATCATCAACCGGATTACTGCTCCCGACAGCGGGGAAGTGCTGTTCGGAAACAGGCCGTTGCAGGAAAAGGATATTTATAATATCGGATATTTACCTGAAGAGCGGGGACTGTATAAAAAAATGAAAGTCGGGGAGCAATCGATTTACTTAGCCCGCCTGAAAGGTCTGAGCCGGGAGGAAGCCAAACGAAGGCTTACCCTGTGGTTCGAGAAGTTCGAAATTATGTCGTGGTGGAATAAAAAATTAGAAGAACTGTCGAAAGGGATGCAACAGAAAGTGCAGTTCGTGACTACTGTGATTCACGATCCCCAGCTACTGATTTTCGACGAGCCGTTCAGCGGATTCGATCCGGTCAACGCCGAATTGTTGAAGAACGAGATCCTGGCATTGAAAAACCAGGGAAAGACCATCATATTTTCGACCCATAATATGGCTTCGGTGGAGGAAATCTGCGATGAAATTGCGTTGATTAACCGTTCGCGGGTAGTTTTGAACGGTAACGTCGAAGAGGTGCGCTCGGCCCATAAAACCAATATATTCCGGGTGCAGACTGCCGGGAATGAACTCGATATGAGCGGTTCTGCCTGTGAACGGGTAGGCGAAGAACGTAAACCGCATTCGCTCGTATTCCGGCTGAAAAAAAATGATGATCGTATGAGTAACTCGGAATTCCTCGCGAGCCTGCTGAAAAATAATGAAATCCGGTTGTTCGAGGAAGAAATTCCTTCCATGAACGATATTTTCATCCGGACAGTAATTAATTCATAGTTATTTATTTATTTATGAGTAAATTAGGAATTGTAATTCACCGGGAATATACCACCCGTGTCACTAAAAAATCGTTTCTTGTACTGACATTTCTGACTCCTGTCTTGTTTATCGGAATGATTATCGGAACATTTTTCCTTTCTTCGATCAAAGACGGAGAGGCGAAAGTAATTGTTGTTGCCGATGAAACCGGCAGGTATTCTGGTATATTGAAAAACTCCGATCAGTTCCGGTTCGTTCCGGCAAAAGACGGCTTTCAGGAGTTCCGGAAACAATCGGATAAAGATGTATATGCTACCTTGATAATTTCCGGGAATTTACAGGAAAATTCTTCAGCAATTACGCTTTATTCCGAAAAACAGGTGACCGGAGAACTTACGCGCTCTATTGAAAATCAGTTGAATCAATTTCTGAGAGATGAAAAGATTGCGTCCTACAATATCCCCGGACTCAAACAGATCATGGAAGACAGTAAGGTCTCCATCCACCTGCAAACAATCAAGTTGAGCGAAGATGGGAAAGAGACCCGCTCTTCTTCCGAGGTGGCTTCCATAGTCGGGATCGTTTTCACCATGCTGATCTATATGTTTATTTTCGT
This sequence comes from Bacteroidales bacterium, assembly GCA_031548005.1. GTDB lineage: Bacteria > Bacteroidota > Bacteroidia > Bacteroidales > Azobacteroidaceae > BNXB01. The sequence goes on along the minus strand of JAVBRK010000084.1, from coordinate 10,658 downwards.
TTATGGAGCGATGGTGATGCAGGGAGTGCTCGAAGAAAAGACCAACCGGATCGTGGAGGTGATGGTGTCGTCGGTCAAGCCGTTCGACCTGATGATGGGAAAGATTATCGGGATCGGCCTGGTGGGATTGACCCAATTCTTTTTATGGGCGATCCTGTTGATTTTATTTAATATCCTGGGTGGTGCGGTTTTCATGGCCTCTAATCCCGGAGCGGTTGCTGCGGCATCTTCCGGAATGAATTCTGTCGATCCGGGTGTGATGCAGAACCTTTTGCAGGCGCTCTCCACCATCAATATGGCCGAAATTATGATTAGCTTTATCGTCTATTTTATCGGAGGATATATGATCTATGCTTCGATTTTTGCAGCTGTAGGCGCCATGGTCAACAGTCAGGAAGACACCCAGCAATACATGATGCCCGTTACTATTCTGGTGGTATTTGCTTTATATGCGGGAATTTACAGCGTGGAAAATCCGGATGGTCCTCTTGCTTTCTGGACCTCCATCGTTCCGCTTACATCGCCTATCGTGATGATGACCCGTACCCCGTTCGGTGTTCCGTTGTGGGAAAAGTTGGTTTCGGTTGTTTTGCTTTATGCTACGGTGATTTTACTGGTAAAGCTGTCGGCCAGGATTTACCGCGTCGGAATTCTGATGTATGGCAAGAAGCCGGATCTGAAGGAAATTGTGAAATGGTTGAAGTATTGATTATTCAGAAAACCGATCCGATAGCTAAAGTCAGAAAATCGGCGCCCGGCAGGCCCTGTTCATACCAACGATAGCCGCCTCCGGCATGAATATACAATGCCCGGCTGATTCCCAGACTGTAATAATACCGGACATTCAGCGTTGCTCCTGTATAATTACTGGTGAGTGAGCGGTAGGTTTCGTCGATCGATTGCCGGATTTCCAACGTGCTCCCGGAAGTATTTTCACTGATTTCCAACTTCTCATCATTTGTAACATGGTACAGACCTTTCAGACACAAGGCAATCATGGATTTCCCGGACTTTTTAATAGCGCTCACATTCAATCCGGGCCGAAAATAAGCTACTTCCATCAGCCGGTGGGGAGTTGAGTAAGCAGCAGACAACCTGCCTGCCTGTACTTCAGGTTGCAGAGACCAGGATATATTTCCGGTTTTTTCTAATAATCCGCTGATTGATATAGTTTTATGTTCAGCCTGATAGGGTTGGTTTTCTCCCAGAATCTGGTATTCTCCTTTGGAGACATCCCCGACAATGCTTTCGTATCCCAGGCGCTTGTAATACGATGCGGAAATATTCAAGCCGTAGTGGCGTATTCCTGATTTCCGGAGATAAGCCAGAGTCATGCCGGCTTCGTTTGTAACGGTCCGGTTCAGGTCGATCCGGGACGGATTTTCGATCAGCTTACCCAACCGGCTGTAGTTATAATTTGCCTGGGCGTACCATCCCGACAACCTGGAGGGTATCAGCGAGAGCGATCCTCCATAAGTGGACCCTGAAAAATGGTTGGATGCGGATTTATCCCAGAAACGGTTATTGAGTAATCCCAGCCCTATGGCATTGTATATGGGAATGGAACCCAGTTCACTGTAAGAACTGACCTGATTGCTCTGTTTGTACTTGCCTAAGTTCAGGTTGGCGGCCAGAACATACTCCGGCGACACGAAGAAAGATCCCGCGAGCCGGGTGTACAAGTCGGAAATCGTATTTTTTGGTCTCGGGTCCTGATTCCGGAACTCCATCCGTTCCCGGAATCCGGCAGAAATACCCCAGGAAAACCGGTCGTATTGCTTAGAATATCCCCCTTCAAAAAGGTAATTCTCATATTTCAGGTCTCCTCCTACCGTATCGATAGAGACGTAGGGATAAACTTTCAAAAAATCAGCGCTTTCGTTCCATTGTACATTTTTTTTTGTCCCGTTTTCATAAGAGGCCGTACCCCAGATGAGATCCTTATTTTTCAAAAGTACCTGGGCATCGGCACAGAAAGCTCCTTGCCTGTAGCCTGCACCGAGTTGGGGCAACTGGTTTTTATTGTCTTCGATTTCCCCGCGGATATTCATATCGATTAGTGAATAGGTGCGGATATAGCCTGCCAGAGCAGGATCATTCCACGTAAAAGGGATGAAGTCGCGGACCAGTGACAGGCGATTCTCTACCCGTTCCAGAACAGGAATGGAATCCTGTCCGTGAATCCGGATAAAGCCAGAGAACAGAAGAAACAGAATGAGACGAAAGCGCATCGGGATTCAATTATTTTTTCAGTGAAACGTTCGATCTCGGAATAAAATCATCGGTCGAGTTGTTGGTATCCTGCAAAATTTTTCTTCCATCTTCCGTTACAGACAATGTTTTCCGGATGATACTCTTGCCATAACGGGTTTTATCACCCTGGATTTCGCTGCAATAGCTCCATCCCATATCCAATGAAGGCGCGGTAAGCAACCATTCGAAGTCGGCTTTACCGCATATATTGACGGCATCGGTCACCCAGGCATTGGGGATTTTATAGCAGGTTCCCGGTTTAGCGCCCACAGCAGTTTCGTATTCGTAATCGTACTTATTGTTGGCAATAAAATCTGTTACGCTGGTTCCAGGTTTCACCAAAACATACGATCGGTTGCCCTGGTTGGTTGGTATCCAAATGGTTTTTGTTTCTGCGTAAACCCGGATCAGGTTTGGAACGGCCGGGTTATCGGTGTCTAAAGAAGAAGAAGTTTCGTCGTACCATTCGAAATTGGCTTTACTTAAATCGAATGATTCGGCATTGAATTCTAAGTGATTGATAGCCTGGTCACAAAGGATGATGAATTCTCCAGGTTCTACCGGAACATCGGCCCCATTTCCCGGGATCATATAAAAGGCATAGGTAGCAAAAGCTTCGTTCACGATGTTGGGGGTCAATTCCTGCTTGCTGTTTGTCAGAAATTTAGATTCGGCAATACCATAACCGTCGGCATAGATCACCTGGTCGGAATTGTTGTAGATCTTGAAGTAAGAATCTCCCCGATATTGCTTTCCTTCGGGAGTTTGGGTTCCGGTCGTGAATATTTCTTCGAAAACCAATCCGGATTGAACATCGTACAAAAATAATTGCAGGGTGATGCCGGATGTGTTTTCCGCAACGGTTACATTCTCTTTCAGGCCTTTTACTTTTCCTTCGGAAGTACTGTCTCCGATTTTGTAGTTGACTGTTCCTTCGGCCGAAATATTGTAAAGACCTGCAGGGACTTGCAGGGTTAGGGATGTGGATGCCTGGCTCATAACATATTCCTTTCCGGTATTTTTTTCCTTCATCAGAACATCTAATTTCGTGATTACGGCATTGTCCAGCCCTTCCGGAGTTTTGATTGTAATAGTATTGGAATACAATTTTTCCGTGTTGTCGTCTTCGCATGAATAAAAACCTGTAGCACAGATTAAAATAGTGAGTAAACTGAGGATCGTCGTTTTAATCTTTTTATTTTTAGTATTAATTCTTAATATAAATATAATAGGGTGTTCATACATATTCTGATCAGAGTTTGAAGTTGATTTCCATTCCGAAGTAGGGGTTTACATAGCGCCGGATGAGGGCGCCATTGGTACTTGTATAATCCGGAAGGTAATCGAGCAGGTTGTTGACAAATACCGACAGGCGGATCTTATTCCTGAAATCCTTGGACGCCTTGAAATTGACCTGAAGCGCCAGGGGAACACGGTCCTCAAGTAAATACGTATTTTGCGACAGGTTGAGCCACTGCAACTCCGGATCTTTCATCTCGGTTTCCGTATACGGATAGATTTTGCCGTCGGTATCGACATAGGCAAAAGGAATCTGAGGTTTTTGCTTCTGTTGGTTGCTTGTAAACCACATGCATTGTACAGAGGTTGAAAACTCAAAACCGATCTCAGGAATATAGGTGTCGAATAGGCAATTGGTATTGAATTGTTCCTTCACATAGCCCTCGTCGGACGCATAAATTCCGATGTAATGCAATTCTTTTCCCTGAATCACCATACTTGTTTGCTTTGCGATGGGAAAGCTGTTCCTGTAAGTCGTTTTGAACCAGGCTCCGTTGATGGTGATCCGGGTTTTCAGGGCTGGAATTCTCCGGGAGGCGAATTGATATTCGATTCCTTCTTTCAAGAGTTCGGTACCGTTGTTGGTCGAACCGTAAGTTTGCAGTATGGTGTCGGTTTTATACGGGAGGTACTCTAAAGACGGAGGGCCTGTCAGGCTACCCGGATCAATGCCGGAATAGTCGTATTTTTTGTAGGTATATTGGTTCCAGAGTGTTTGGGGACGAAATCCGGAACTCAGGCTTTCCCTGAAATACGTGATGTTGACCCGGTTCTGGTTGACAGTGAAGTCGAGACCCACTTCCCATTTTTTATTGCGTGCCGGGGTGAGACCGTAATTGTTCCGGTCGTTCCGGTAAGTCATAATGTTCACCCGCCGGTATTCCGGATTGGTATGGTAGTAATTCAACTGCACATAATCGTAATACAACGGATCGGGATAAAGCTGTAAGAGTACCGGAAACTTGGTATGCCAGCCAATCGCTCCATTCAGAGCCAGCTCTGCTTTTTTCCCGAAGATATGAAAACCGGGAAATACCCATTGAGCATTGAACCGGGGATCGAAATAAATCCGGTTCGACATTTTAAATTCGGGTTCTAATCCTAACAGGGACTGTGTCCGGATTCCTCCGAGCGCTTTCAGAAGATGCCTGCCTATGGGTATTCCTACCGCGTCTTCTGCAAAAAACGACAGGATCTGTCCTGCGGGAATGTCCTTGTAGGCCCTCGGGCGACTTTTGATTTGCTGCATGGGGGGGCGTGACGGATCGTATACCTGTCCGTCGCCGTAATTCTTATCGAATTTCCAATCCGACCCCAACTTGATATCGTTCAGGATATTGCCGGTTTTCAGATTAAAACGGCCCATGGCCTTCAGGAAAATATCCAGGGGCTTACCGTCGACTAAAAGATCGGCAGTGTATTTTCCCGGCAGGAAAATCGCATCGTGTTCTCCGGTAAGATCTCCTTCCGGGATGAAGGATGCCCGGTTCACCTGGATGAACTGACGTTGTTCCAGTCGGTCCACCTGGTAATTGACGGATCCATTGATCATCAAAGACTTGAAAAACCGGCTATCTTTCATTTCCCACTCCAATTTATTGGATAAACCTGTTTTATTATAGTTCGATTTGAAATAATCGTCGGGAGAGATCGATATCTCAGGATCGGATTTCTCGTTGTCGAAAGATCCGGTATAGTCTAAGCTGGTGCTCCACTTCAGGTTGTACCCGTCTTTATTATAAAGTTTACCGGTACGGATCGAGGCTGTCAGGCGTTTATAATTGACATAGGGATCGCGCGGATCTTGTTGGGCGTTGAGAAAATCAATCCCGGCATTGATATCCAATGCTTTGTCTTCGATCCGGAATCCCTTTCCGAGGTAGATCAGCTTGCTGAAACCATCGGCTTTGAAACGGGCTTCCCAGGGAGATTTTCCTTTTTTTCGGTTAATTTGCACCAATCCGCTGGTTAGGTCTCCATATTCAACAGAAGGCACCCCCCTTACGATTTCCACACTTTCGATATGATCCGTCGGGATGGTCCGCATGTCGACGCCTTTGCCGGCAGTCATCTGGGCCATACTCCCATTCCCGCTCAGGTACTGCATTTCGGCGGCTGTGGCCAATGGAACCCCATCGACCACAAACGATGTTCCCAAAGAAGAAATGTCGTATTTGGAATCGGAACTACCCACTTCCCTCAATTTGATCAGGTTGGCCTGATTTAGCTTGGGGTCTTTCGACATTCCTCCGGGCAGCAGTTCCAATAAGTCGGTAAAACTGGATGGCTGCAGGTGTTCCATCGCTTTCAAGTCGATCCTCGAGGAAGCAGTCATTTTCTTTGATTCGGAGGCCGTAACGACCACAGCATCCAATGTAGATTGATCCGGTTCTAACCGGATTTCGAGAAATATATCTTTGTCCAGCCGGATTGTTTCTTCTTTTTTCCGGTATCCCAGATAAGAAATCGAAAGCCTGTAGTTTCCGGGAGTGATTCCTTTCATTTGAAATTGTCCGTTTTCGTCTGTCAGAACAAAGTAATCGTTTTTATTTAATGAATCGCGGAGGGAAACCGATGTAAATTCGAGGCCCTGGTGTGTATCCCGGTCTACGATCCGGGCTTGCAGGCTTACAGGTTTTCCTGTGGCAAAAACGGTTACCGTAATCAAAGAACAAAATATGGAAATCCAGGTTCGGAGCATTCTATGAAAGTATAATGTAAACTACCGGGATGGCCAATCCTGCAAGCAGAAACCATTTCCCGCGACCGGCTATGCCATTTTTCCCTCTTACCAGGAACAGACCCGAAACAGCAAAGAAGATCAGAGAAGCGGCAAAAAAATCAGCCATGTAGCTCCAACCTCCTATTTTATTGTAATGCAGGCGGTTGATCCAATAAACAAACTTACGCTGTGTGTGCTTCTCGTAATCGGCCAATCCGGTTTTTGAATTATAAACCCCGACGCCTCCTTCCAGCATCAGCCGGGCGTGGTCTTCGTCGATAGAGAGTATCTTCTTTACATGGGGCAGATTACCCTGGTCTTTCCAACGGACAGCCAATTCCTCCGGATCGAGCTGAGGCTCTAATTGTATCGTTTTTTCCTCGGTTCTGAAAGCCGGATCTTTGCCTTTCATGTGATTCAGAATAATTCCCGAGATAGCATAAATGAGTGAAACTCCCACCATCAGATAGCCGAGATCCCGGTGGATAATCCGTAACCATTTGATAACCGATGTTTTACTCCAAAGTTTCATAATCCTGTCCGTCTAAATAGAAGATGGAATAATATTCTTTGTTGTGGCTTTTCATCCATTCCCGCATTTCATTGATATTTTTCAATTCAGCCTGGCAGGACTCAGCCGATCCGTCTTCTTTAACCTGCTTTTCGGCAACATCTTTTTCCATCTGATCGATGTACTCCTGTGATATCCGGCGTTCTTTGAGAGTTCCGGTTACCTTGATCTTGGAGCCGACTAATTCCCGGTTGAACCCCCCGATATTCCCTTTTGCTTCGATACGCATGGATGCTTTCTGATCTTCTCCGGTGATAAAACAGCGTTTCCCGGAGTGCTTACAGGTGTGTACAACATAACCGGTTACCTGGACGGTCTGGTCGATCTGCTGCTCGGCTGCTTCCAGCAATTGATCCAGTTCGAAAACTTTTATATCTCCAGCTGATGCAGATAATTTATTTTCTGAGGACTGATCCGGCGCCGAAGTTTTTTGATTGTTGTTGCAGGAGATCATTGCAACAGCAAATAATGTGATAAAAATCAGATTTTTCATTTGGCTTATTTATTGTTTGGTGATAATTCTTGGTATGAGGAGTAATGCGATGGCGCCTGCAATGCCCGTGAATAAAACGAACAGGGTATTGAATACACGGTTTTTATGGAAAGGTTTCCAGAAAACGAACAGGATTAAAAGAATAACCGGATGGATAATGAACGGTTGAAATCCGGTAAAATGTACCGACGGACGGATATAATCGCTGGTTTTACTTTTGAATGTCAGGTATGCCGGAAATAACCAGGCTGCATAAGTGTCCCATTTATTTTCGGGGGCCGGAATGAAACAAGAATCCACCCGTTCTAAGTCCCCGCTTTTCAGTGCAAATACTTTTTTCCCGGATTCGTTTTCTGTCGCTACATTCCAGTAAAGGAGGTTCCCCATAATGGATAACTCGTCTTTTTTCAAGTTGATCGGATCGATACCCAATTTCAGTGGATTGTATTTCCCGGCTTTTTCTTCCAGAATGTAAACCTGTCCTTTCCGGTCGAAAACGAACCCATAAAAACGTTTGTCGGCAACTTCCAGCATGGAGAAATGCGCCACTTCCATCTGTTCCCCGGCTTTGGTATCTCTCACATACGGTCGTCCGTTGATCATCTTGATATGGTATAGCTTTCCGGCGGCGTCCAATGAAAAATACCCTTCATCATACGGTTTGCGGATGTTGAGGTTTCCCGAAGTCCATTGTGCGGGGAATTGAAATCCGTTTTTTTCAAGGGCCTCCTGAAACTGGTCGCTCTTTTTCTGATTGACTTTGTTCGTTTGTATGTCGATAAATTCGATTTTGTCTTTCAAGCGGAATACATCGCCTGGCGACTCTAAGTTTACTCGCCCAGAAAGGGATTCGTACATAATATATAAACCGTAGCTGGGAGTTTGCAAATCCCTGGGGCCATAGCGGAATACTACCTGTTTTGTTCGCAGAGTCCGGGGATCGATGGCTATTCCATCGATAGAGTCGGGCATGATCCCGTTGGAAAGTAGCTGGCGGTAGTTGAGTAACGGCATAATCGAGTCGAATTGTTCCCGGGTGTATATTCTTCCGGAGGCATCATGCCGGCTGTCTTTCCGTCCGTCGAACTCCGTGAAGCAAAACTCTTTCAACAGGGAACTATAATAAACAAACGGATAACGTTCCTGATTATCGGAGGCCTTTTTGACTAACGCGGGAATTCCCCAGGAGCAGACGACCGTTACAAATAAAAGGATCGCAATATAGATTGTATTTTTATTTTTCATTTTTGTTTTGTGTTGTTTCAATGCCCTGCTACGGTTTTATTGCGCTCCTGTTTTGAATCGGAATGCAGAATAATATGAAAAAGAAAAAGCGACTACGATAAACCCTGCAAGCCAGGGAAGAAATGGGATAAAACCTCCCGATTTGCCGGTCATAAAAAAGAATGACAAGGAACACAGCCCGGGAATGGCATTTTTCACGCGTTGTAGCCATACCGGCTCCAGAATAATCCAGGATGCGATGAAATATCCGGTCCATCCGGCTAAAAACCAGGGGAGGGCAGACAAGAAATTGGCCCAGACGATTTCCGGAGGAAAGAGAAATCTCAGGCCGATGAGTAAGGGGGTAAAAGACAATAAAAATATTCCGGACAAGACCAGAATCCCATACCATAACATCGCCGAGATAATAGCTCGTTCAGACAGAGGGAGATGCAGGGTAAGCTTGAAACGCTTGTTCTGCATTTCCGGAACATACTGCCCGATTGCGAGGAGCATTCCGGCCAATACCGGAAGGTACTTCATTAAGGGAAGCAGTTCGATGTCTTTCTGGATAATAGATTCCACATAAGCAACGGCTCCTGACAACCGGAGCTGGTGTAAAATATCGATAAACAGATAGGTAATTGCAGCCGTTAAAACCAGAATCAGCAAAATGATTATCTTGCTTGTTTTTACCCATTCCTTATAAAATATTGATTGATACATTTTTTGATTGATGATTAGTATTTCCCTGTTAATCCGATAAATGCGTCTTCTAATGATAATTTCTCCACGACGATTTCCTGCGGCTCCAACCCCTGTTCCTGCAAGATCGATTGTACTTCCCCGGCCGGTTTGAACGAGTAAGTTTCCCATTGATTCCCGATTCGTTCAGTGTTCCACAAACGTTCGTCTTCCGGAATTTTTCCCTCCGGATTGCTTTTAAAACGGAATCTCTGGAAGTGTTCCAATATATGGTTGGTGGGCTCGTGGAGCAATATCCGGCCATAATCCAAGATAATACAGTCATCGATCAGCATTTCCATGTCCTGAATGATATGAGAAGTCAGGAATACAGTCTTATTCCCGGCCGATGCATAATCCTGGAGGTATTCTACGAATAGCCGCCGGTAGCCGGGATCTAATCCCATCGAAAAATCGTCGAGGATCAGTAAGTCCGGGTCCTGCGCAAACAACAAACCCAGCGCAACTTGCGATCGTTGCCCGCACGACATACTACTTATTTTTTGGGTGGAGGTTACTTTCAGTTTTTTCAATAATTCGTAATACGCCTCCTTTTTCCATTTTGGAAAAAACCGGCTGTAATGTTTCTCGATCTGCTCTACATTAAAATAACTGTGTTGAATATGCCCTTCAAGAAGGAGTCCGATGCGGCTTTTAGTTTGAGGAGAAATACATTCCATCTCTTCTCCAAACATCCGGCATGTTCCGGAACGGGGTTGCAGGTACCCATTGAGAATATTGATAATCGTCGTTTTTCCGGTGCCGTTTTTCCCTAATAAACCAAGCACCTTGCCTTTTTTGACTTCAAAATTCAGATCCTCATAGATGAGTCTATTTCCATAATAATGAGTGATATGCTCGCAACTGATAATCGTTTCCATGTCTATTTTGCTGTCCTAATTCGTTTTATTCCAGGTCTTCCCTGAAAAGATTTGCAAAAGTAACGGGCTGGATAGGATTGATCAATCCCTTTTAAAGGGGATATTTTGAGAATACTATCGCATGGTTACGTGATCTTCCTGATTTTCAAAAAAAATATTTGATTAATTCAGAGGTATTTGGTATATTTGGCATAAAAAAATATTGGGATAAGTTTGGATAATAAAATAAAAGGTCTACCTTTGCATCCGCTTTGAGGGTTTTCCGGTGGGGAAGCCGCTACTGAAGCGAGGGAGTTCGGGCTTTCCCGTCATTGAAGAGAACAGGCTTGGTTTAAGCGATCTTTGACATTATTTCATGCAAGAATGTAGTACAAGAATATAGCAATATTCGATAATTTCTTTGATGTATCATTGGGGGGATTTGTAGGATATTTGCAGGGTATATTTAAGTCAACGTCAATAAAGAAGAAT
>JAVBRK010000020.1:0-8021 GCA_031548005.1 Bacteroidales bacterium | reverse complement strand
TTATCTGTTTTTTAAAGTATTGCTGAGCAAGGACACTTTCTTCCATTTCAATCGCTTTGTTTTACTTGGAGGCATGATTATTTGTGCTACACTTCCGTTAATCAATTATGAAACAAAGAATTATGGGATCATTCAAGCTCCTGTAAGAACAGTTGAAAATTTCTTTGCACCGGAAATTTCTGAAAGCCAACCGGATATTTTACGAAGCGAATACCTATCGGGATCCACGATCGGAGAACTGTCCGAATCTCCGGGATTCTCCATCCAATTGCAGGAAATGACGACCGGATTGTACATTGCCGGCTTCCTGATTACACTATCCCTCTTGTTCGTTTCCATTCTGAAAATGGTACGCATTATCCGGAAAGGAGAGAAAATCCGGGATGGAAAAAATACGATCGTCCTTTCCCGGCAAAAAATAAGTCCTTTCAGTTGGGGACGTTACATTGTATTGAATAAAAATGATTATAGTCAGAATCCGGAAGAAATTCTGACGCACGAAAAAGCGCATATCCGTCACAAGCATTCTTTCGATCTGGTTTTTTCCGAGTTTTTTATCCTGTTTCACTGGTTTAATCCGGTGGCCTGGCTATTGAAGAAAGAGTTACAGGATATTCATGAATATCAAGCGGATATGAGTGTGATCAAACAAGGCATCGATGCAACACAATATCAATTATTATTAGTTAAAAAAGCTGTCGGCGCAAGGTCCTACGCTATTGCCAACAGCTTTAATCACAGTAAAATTAAAAACAGAATTACCATGATGTTAAAAGAAAAATCAACTCGTTGGGCACAACTCAAACTATTATTGTTTGTTCCGTTGGCGGCAGTGGTACTGCAGGCCTTTGCCCGTCCGGAAATGGTCCGGAACAATGAATCGTTATTAGTAACAGATAACGAAGGTACGACAATTTTGGTGAAAAACGAAGGGAAAATGGCGATTTATTTCAATCCGGATTCGACTCCTCCACCTCCGCCCCCTCTTCCAAAATCTAAAGTAAAGAAAGCTACAGCGCCTTCTCCACCCCCACCACTTCCGAAATCGAAAGAAGTAACCAAAAAGAGCAAAGAGGTATCTGAAGCTGCTAAAGAACAAAAACAGAAACAAAAGACAATTGCCCTCAGAAAAAAAGAACAGCAACGTCAGAAAAAGTGGGACGAACAGCTCGTAGGACGCTTGGAAAAAAGCAAAATACGTCAGGAAAAAATGGCTGAATGCCAGGAGCAGATAAAAATACGCCTGGAGCAACTCAAAGCACAGGGAGATCAGCATATGATCCCATCTGAAGTCCGCAAAATAGAAAGACAGGAGCAACTGAAGCAAAGAGAAAAAGACTTGATCGCGCGCGAAAAATCAGAAAAAGAAAAATTAAAAGAACAAGAAAAAGAAATTTCCAGGATACAGAAAGAACTAGAAAAACAGAACAAAATCCTATCCGAATCGGAGATCTGATCATTTAATAAATAAAATCACCCGTTTTGAGGAAATTTCCCGTTATGCATCCGAGGTGCAGGATGCGCTGATTTCCATCATTTTGAGAGGAAATTATTAAACTACTTCACCGGTTTTGCTTCCGGGAATTTCCATTTTCCATCTAATATTTCTTGTTTTGATCGACAAAGTCGTACCCAATAATTCCATCCCGGCGTAATGGAAAATCCTATTCCGAAAAGTTTTAATATAGTAAAACAGGAGTCTTCTCATGGATGGGAACACTAAAAGCCAAAAATATCGACTTACAAACCGCTGCTTAACAAAAAAAGAAGGCATCCTTTTGGGACACCTTCTTTTTTTATCGAACCGATCTGTTATTTATGAGAGGGCGGCGATTCCCGAACCAACCAGGTTGGGATCTCCGACTTCGTCTGCGATTGTAACGGTCACACCCGGTGGAAGCAGAAGCTGAAGCTCTTTCTCCACAAGATCTTTATAGGCCGGTTTTCCGGATTTATCTTTTCCCCAGAATACGCTACCGTCTGCAAGGAGGCAAATCCTTTTAACCGAAGAATCCTGTGATGCCAAAACCTGTACCAAACCTACAATAGACGCAGCAACAAGCTTGGCAGATCGTTCATAAATCCAGCGGGCAACTTTCACCTGATCTTCCGGATGATCCTGCGGATTATTGATCATTTTTGCCAATTCTCCACCATCAAAATCATATTTAATTTTTTCACACATAAAGGCTGTTTTGAAGATCTCACCCAGATACCCTCCGGAAATGGCTTTTTCAAACACCTGATGTCCTTTATTATTAGAGATTGAATCTACCAAATGGTCGATAACCGTCAGATAAGGAGGCTTGAAATTTCCGGATTCCAGGTTAACCGGTATCAGATCGCTTCCCTTGCTGTTCAGTTTCTCAATTTTATTAAGCGGCATCAGACAAGCCATGTTTGTACCGGTTCCAACGATCAAACCGATGTAATTATCGTATCCGGTATTACTTAATCCGGCAAAAAGACAGGCCACTGTATCGTTGATCACTTTGATATCAGTGAATGTCGGTTTAACGTCCTTATGGTTATTCAAATACTTCAGTAAAGGCTCTCCTACCGGGTTGTTAATCATATCGGTCACATCAATCCCTTTCGTCCAGCGAAGCAGAATAGCATCACCATTTAAACGTGATGCCGCAGCATAAGAGAAACAATATCCGATTTGGGTAACCTGTTCATCCAGGGTTTTCAATTGGCTGATATATGAAGCCATGGCCTCGAATAAATCGTCCCGGGTAAATCCTTGTGTTTCCCTGGCCGATAATGGTTTCTTCACAACTTCCAGAACGGTAGGTTTTCCCTGCTTAAACTCAACGACTGCCGCCCTGAAATTGGTTCCACCCCAATCCAATACCAGCACTCTTCCATCACGGATGTCTTTTTTAGGGTTAATGTGTGTCGGAATATCCGAAATTTCCATACCGTCTTTTCTGAGACCTTCCTCTATCCGATCCTGAAGAGCATTACCTACCTTTTTTAACTCTTCGGACGATAATTCAAAAACATTTTCTTTCATGATATAACTTATTAGATTAAATTTAGACATTAGATTTTACAGATTTGCATCCTTTAATAAAGGGCCAAATCCGTGTAAAGGTAAATTAAATTATGAGGATTACCAAAAAACTCACTAAAAAACGCAATAGAAAGTATCTTCCACCCTATTCTGCGAAGATAATTACCGGCGCTGATGCTGTTGATACAGCTGACAACCCGGACAACCGGCACACAGGCCGGAACGTTTCTTTTTTACAAAGAAGAAATGATAAATCCGGTAAAGCAGAAGCACAGCAACCAAAATACCGATGATATATACAACAATATACTGCCACATACCTTTTTATTTTTAAACAAACCACGATCCGACCTGATACACGACAAAACTAATCACCCATGCCAACGCAGTGGTATAGCAGACCACAAAAGCAGCCCACTTCCACGATCCCGATTCGTTTTTAATCGCGGCCACCGTTGCAATACACGGAAAATAAATCAGAACAAAGAGCAGGAGGCTAATGGATACCAAAGGCGTAAATGCAGGACTTCCATCGTCCCGTTTTTCTTTGAGAAGCCGCTCCTTCAAAGCGTCCTCGTTTTCTCCATCTCCTACATACAAGACTCCTAAAGTACTTACTACAATCTCTTTGGCTGCCATCCCCGACAACAAGCTGACACTGATTTTCCAATCGAATCCCAAAGGGGCCACCAACGGCTCGGAAAAACGGCCGATCCGGCCGATATACGAATTTTTCTGGTGTTCTGAACGTTTGGTCCGCTCGATCTCCGAAATCAACATTTCCTTTTCTTCTGATTGATGGGGCTGATTTGCATATTGCTCCTCAATGGAAGCAATCTGGGAATCGTACCGGGCATTACGCTCCTGATCCTGGGGGAAATATTCCATAAACCAAATAATAATGGAAGCCACAAGAATAATTCCTCCCATTTTCTGTAAATATTGAGACGATTTATCCCACATATGCCGGAAAATCGCTTTGAAAGTTGGCATACGGTATGGCGGAAGCTCCATAACAAACGGGAGATCCTCTCCTTTTACCAGGAATTTCTTAAATATACGGGACATCAGAATAGCCAGTAAAATACCCGTAATGTACAATCCGAACAGAACAATCCCTCCGTTTTTACCGAAAAATGCACCGGCAAACAACAAATATACCGGCAAACGTGCAGAGCACGACATCAATGGGTTGACAAGCATCGTGAGTAAACGGACATTCCGGCTTTCGATCGTACGGGTCGACATGATGGCCGGAACATTACACCCGAATCCCATCACTAAAGGGATGAACGATTTTCCGTGCAACCCCATCTTCTGCATGAATTTATCCATTATAAATGCAGCGCGGGCCATGTATCCCGAATCTTCCATAAACGAAATAAACATATAGAGAATCAGGATATTCGGCAGGAAAACAATCACACTCCCGACTCCACCGATAATACCACCGGTGATCATATCTTTCAGCGGACCCTCCGACATCGTGCTTCCGATAAAATCGGAGAACTTGCCGACACACCATTCGATCCATTGCATGGGGTAATTTCCAAGAAGAAAAGTTCCTTCAAACATCAGGAACATGAACAGGAAGAAAATCGGATACCCCCAGACCCGGTGGGCCACCAGATTATCGATCATACGGGTCACCTTCATTGTATCTTCCGGCCCTTTGCGAAAAGTCTGCATCAGAGCTCCTTCGATAAAACCATAACGGGCATTGGTGAACGAAGTCTCGACATCCTCTTTCATTTCCCGGGAAATTTCTTTTACCTGGGCGTCCCGGACTTCAAATAATTTTTCAGAGCATGCCAAACGGCGACACTCGGTTTCTACTTCCCGGTCTCCTTCCAATAACTTAATACTCATGTATCGCTTAGAACGGTCTTTCCCGATTGCACGATCTTCTTTCAACGCCTTTTTTACCAAAGAAATGCCAGCTTCCAGACTTTCCCCGTAGTTGATATGAATATGGCGGGATACGGGACTTCTGTCCTCATAAATATCGATAACATGATCAAAAAGTTCGGAAATTCCTTTCCCGGTTTTGGCAACGGTAGGAGCAATGGGAATCCCGATCATCCCGGCAAGGGACTCATAATCGAATTTAGCTCCCGATTTCTCCAACTCGTCATACATATTCAATGCAATCACGACATTGGAGTCCATATCGATCAATTGGGTCGTCAGATACAGATTCCGCTCCAGATTAGAAGCGGCTACAACATTGATAATCACATCCGGATTTCCTTCTGCAATTTGTTTACGAACATAAAGTTCCTCAGGAGAGTATGCTGATAATGAATAAGTTCCGGGAAGATCGTATATCTTGAATGTGTAGTCTTTATATTTAAATTTTCCCTCACGGGAATCGACCGTTACCCCGCTGTAATTTCCAACCCGTTCCCGGGCTCCGGAGGCTATATTAAAAAGGGAAGTCTTGCCCGAGTTCGGGTTACCGACTAAAGCCACATTAATGGTCTTACTGTGTTCCTCCACCATCTCCTGCAAGTGATCGTCGTCGACTGTCAATGGTACCTGGTTACCGGGAATCTCATCTCCAACAACATCCCGGGAAACTACTTCGATCAATGCAGCTTCACTCCGGCGCAAGGATACTTCATAATCCATAATCCGGTATTCAATCGGGTCATTGAGTGGAGCATTGAGGATGACTTCCACTGTTTTTCCCCTGATAAAACCCATTTCAATGATCCGCTTACGAAAGTCACCCCGTCCTGTAACCTTGACTATAATTCCTTTTTCGCCGGTTTTGAGATCTGAAAGCTTCATGAATCAATCATTCGAAATTTAGATCACAAAGTTCGTAAAATCATTCGATCCTGCAAAATTTATTTTGAATCAGTTTAAATAAATAACAAAGATTACGTTTCCCGCCGATCAGCCTGCGTTTATCGTTCAAAACGACTAATATTGTACTCCATTGACTATATGAAAATCTTATCAGTCAGATAGAGCATAAAGCGATTTTATAAATAAAGCTTTGCGCTCCGTTCTTTTTTATATGGTTCAGGTGCAAATTTTCATATTTTCAGACGAATCGTGTCCTGTCTGCAGATTAATAATTATCTTTGAATAAAAAAACGAACACAATTTATTGATGATAAATTCCGGATTTACATTCGCTCCATTCGCAAATCCATTATACGTCATGCTGAAGCCTATCAGCGCAGTTTGTAACCTCCGTTGTAAATATTGCTATTATTTAGAAAAAAAAGGATTGTATCCTAATGAGAAGCGCTATGTGATGACAGATGGATTACTGGAAGAGTTTATCAGGCAATACCTCGAATCTCAAACGATGCCTCAGGTTTTGTTTACATGGCATGGCGGAGAAACATTGATGCGTAATATTGATTTCTACAAAAAAGCATTGGAATTTCAACGTAAATACGGGAGAGGTCGTAGTATCGATAATTGCTTGCAGACCAACGGAACATTATTGAATGACGATTGGTGTAAGTTTTTTAAGGATAATCATTTTCTGATCGGTATTTCCATCGATGGTCCTCAGCATTGCCATGATGTTTACCGGAGAACAGCGGACGGACGTCCCAGTTTCGTGCAGGTTATGCGGGGGATTAACCTCTTGAAAAAACACGAAGTTGAATTCAACGTAATGGGGGTTGTCAACGATTACAATGTTGATTATCCCCTGGAATTTTATCATTTTTTCAAAGAGATAGATGCTCGTTATATCCAATTTGCGCCAATTGTAGAACAATTATCCGATGGAACCTTTGCTCCGTGGAATGTTCCTTCCGGGAAATGGGGTAATTTCCTGATTACTATTTTCAATGAATGGGTGCAGAATGATGTCGGAGAATTTTTTATTCAGTATTTTGACTCCACCCTGGCCAATTGGGTGGGAGAAAAACCCGGGACTTGTATTCTGGCAAAAACCTGCGGACATGCAGGAGTAATGGAATTCAACGGAGATGTATATGCCTGTGATCATTTTGTTTATCCCGAATATAAGCTCGGAAACATTCATACAAAAACTTTAACCGAAATGATGTATTCTCCGGAGCAAATAAAATTCGGATCCAATAAATACAACACACTACCAGAATATTGCCTCCAATGTGAATTCCTGTTTGCCTGTAATGGCGAATGTCCTAAAAACCGGATTATCAATACTCCGGATGGGCAATCGGGATTGAATTATTTATGTAAGGGATATTATAAGTTTTTCAAGCATGTGGCTCCTTATATGGATTTTATGAAACATGAATTATTGAATAAAAGACCTCCTTCAAACATTATGAATTTGGTAAAGAATTGAACTGTTGGAGGACGCGCAGGCACACGCCACCACAAACCTGTAGCAGACCATCTAATTTGATTAAAATCGTTTGTATTAAAACAATATCAGGAAAAAGAGAGATAAATTCAACAAATGTATTATTTTTTGAAACATTTATTTATACAATGATCCTTACTTTATAAGTATATTTGGGTTTGATATTGTACATAATAAACCATGAAGAAATCCCTTGTTTTACACCTTGTATCTCTGCTTCTGATTTTCCCTTCCGGCTCCAAAGCGGATGACAACAATCTAAATTATTCTTTTTCAAGAATCGATGGTTCTTCCGGATTGTCTCAAAACAACGTTAAAGCCATCATTCAGGATAGTTACGGCTTCATGTGGTTCGGAACCCGTAACCGGTTAAACCGGTATGATGGTACTTCCATGAAAATTTTCGATTGTTACGATCCTGTCAGGCAAAGAGGAAATAACAATATTTCTTCTCTTTTCGAAGATAAACTCAAGCAATTATGGATTGGAACAGACAAAGGCGTTTTCAGATTCGATCCGGTAACAGAATCCTTTTCATTTTTTGATACTCCGGCCGACAACAAAGCTGTAGTCAACGACTGGATCGCTGATATTGTGGAAGACTACGACCAGAATATCTGGATCGTGGTTCCCAACCAAGGTGTTTTCAGATACCACACCCCGTCTTCCAGGTTATTT
>JAVBRK010000040.1:0-20633 GCA_031548005.1 Bacteroidales bacterium | reverse complement strand
TATATTTCCAATCTCTGGATATATAAATACTGATTTTGAACTTTCCTCCCGGAATCTTGTTTTATTTAGAAAGATTTGTTAATTATAATTATTCTAAATAAAAGCATGTCCAGATTCGAAATAAAAATGCCCAAACTGGGTGAAAGTATTACAGAAGGAACCATTATCGCATGGAATGTAAAAGCCGGCGATAAGATCGAAGAAGACGATATTCTTCTGGAAGTCAATACAGCCAAAGTCAGCGCCGAAATTCCCTCTCCGGTAAGTGGAACAGTCATTGAAATCCTCATTGCAGAAGGAGAAACGGCTCCCGTAGGCACCATCATTGCAATTGTGGATACGGGAGGGGAAAGTGAAGGCGAAGAAAAAAGCAGTACGGAAGCTCCTGTACAGGAGAATAAAGATCCGGAACCTCAGCCTCAGCCTGCTGAAAAGAAGAAAGAAAAGACAGAAGATAAGACGCCGGAGAAATGGTACTCCCCGGCAGTTCTACGAATGGCGCAAGAAGCCCAGATTGCAACAGCAGATCTGGACCGGATTCCGGGCACAGGCTATCAGGGACGTGTCAGCAAAAAGGACATTGAAAGATATGTACAATCCGGGAAGTCCACCCAACAACCGGTGGTAACGAAAGAAACTATTCGTCCGGAGAGCACGGCTCCAGCGCCTTCCGGAAAAGGTGCAAAACTGGAGGTAAACACTCCTGTATTCGAATTTCCCGGTGGACAGGATGTGGTGGTCAAAGACATGGATCCTGTTCGCAAGCTGATCGCCGACCACATGGTGATGTCTAAAAAAACCTCTCCGCATGTAACCACAGTCGTGGAGGCCGATGTGACCAAACTGGCGCGCTGGCGCGATTCGGTCAAGGAAGAATTTTTCAAACGAGAAGGAATCAAACTGACCTTCATGCCGATGATTGCCGAAGCAACCGCCCGGGCGCTGAAAGATTTTCCACAGGTCAATGCTTCTGTTGACGGATATAAAATGATCCTGAAAAAAAATATCAACCTTTCGATCGCTGTATCGTTAGACAACGGAAATCTGGTAACTCCGGTCATTCACCATGCCGACAAACTGAATGTCGACGGGCTGGCAGCCAGTATCCATTCGCTAGCAGCCAAAGCCAGAAATAACAAACTGACCACCGCCGACATCGAAGGAGGGACATTTACGATCACCAACCTGGGCAGTAACGGCAGCCTTTTCGGAATGCCAATCATCAACCAGCCCCAGGTAGCGATTTTAGGGGTTGGATTAGTGGAGAAACGTCCATCAGTCATCGAAACACCCGAGGGCGACATGATCGCCATCCGCCATAAGGTATACCTGTCATTATCTTACGACCACCGGATCATCGATGGTGCTCTGGGAGGCAATTTTCTGAGAAAAATCGCGGACTATCTGGAAAATTACGAACCACAAAAATAAGCATCGAAATGAAAAAATACGATATAAAAACGACAGAGAAAGAACTCTTGAAAAAGTGGTATTACCTGATGGTGCTCGGCCGGGCCATCGACGATAAAGCGCCGGCTTACCTGCTGCAATCGCTCGGATGGTCGTTCCACGCTCCCTATGCCGGACACGATGGAATCCAACTCGCACTCGGACAGGTTTTCAAACCGGGCGAAGACCACCTGTTTCCGTATTACCGCGACTTGCTCACCGCACTGTCTGCCGGAATGACGGCCGAAGAAATCATTTTGAACGGAATTTCAAAAGCAACCGACCCAACCAGTGGGGGACGGCATATGTCGAACCATTTTGCCAAAACAGAACTGAATATACACAATATATCATCGGCAACCGCCACCCAGGCTTTGCATGCTGCCGGACTGGCCCGGGCGATGGTTTACTACAAAAAAAACGGAGTGGTCTACTGCTCATTCGGAGAAGCCTCCACCTCGGAGGGATTTGTCTACGAAGCTATCAATGGAGCAAGCACAGAACAATTGCCTGTAGTCTTCGTCATTCAGGACAACGGATACGGAATTTCCGTACCCAAACACGAGCAAACCGCCAACAGGAAAGTGGCCGATAATTTTTCAGGCTTCAGAAATCTTAAAATCTTCCACTGCAATGGGAAGGACGTTTTCGATTCCATGAATGCCATGACTGCCGCCCGCGAATACTCGATCGAAACACGGAATCCAGCCATTGTACAAGCTAATTGCGTCCGGATCGGGTCTCACTCTAATTCCGATAAGCACACACTTTACCGGGACGAAAACGAACTGGCTTATGTAAAAGCCGCCGATCCGCTGGAAAAATTCCGCCGGATGCTGATCCGCTATAAACGACTCACAGAAGAAGAGGTACAAGAAATCGAAAATACAGCCCGGAACGATCTGAAAACAGCCAATCGCAAGGCATTAGCCGCTCCGGATCCGGTTTCAGAGAGCATTTATGATTTTGTGCTGCCGGAAGCCTACCAGCCGAAAAAATACACCGATGGTACACACCGGCAGGAAGGAGAAAAGATAACAATGGTGAATGCCATCAACAACACCCTGAAAGCAGAGTTCCGGCACAATCCGGATACGTTTCTCTGGGGACAGGACGTCGCAAATAAAGAGAAAGGAGGTGTTTTTAACGTTACGAAAGGAATGCAACAGGAATTTGGAGATAAACGTGTTTTCAACGCCCCGATCGCAGAAGACTACATTGTCGGCACTGCCAATGGTATGAGTCGCCTGGACCCAAAAATCAGGATTGTGATCGAGGGCGCTGAATTCGCCGATTACTTTTGGCCCGCAGTAGAGCAATACGTTGAATGTACGCACGAATACTGGCGCAACAACGGGAAATTCGTCCCGAATATTACCCTGCGGTTAGCCTCAGGAGGCTATATCGGAGGAGGGTTATATCATTCCCAAACCATAGAAGGAGCCTTAGCTACACTTCCGGGAGCCCGGATCGTATATCCTTCTTTCGCCGACGATGCGGCAGGCTTATTACGCACCAGCATGCGCTCACCGGGTTTTACCCTCTACATCGAACCCAAAGCGCAATACAATTCCGAAGCAGCATCGACTACTGTTCCCGACGACTTCGAAGTTCCTTTCGGGAAAGCCCGGATCCGCAGGGAAGGTTCTGACCTGACCATCGTCACTTACGGGAACACGACACATCTGAGTCTGGCTGTTGCCGACCGGATTTTCAAAGAAAGCGGCGAACAGGTCGAAGTGATCGATATCCGGTCATTGATTCCGCTCGATAAAGAAACTATTTTCGATTCAGTCCGGAAAACAGGGAAGGTGCTCGTCGTTCATGAAGACAAAGTCTTCGGCGGTTTCGGCGGTGAAATTGCGGCTATTGTCGGCAACGAAATGTTCCGGTACCTGGATGCTCCGGTAAGACGGGTCGGCTCTACTTTCACGCCGGTTGGTTTTCATAAAAATCTGGAACAGGCCACCCTGCCGAACGAAGAAAAAATTTACAATGCAACAAAAGAACTTTTAAGATACTGAAAAATGAAAAAAATCGGCCTATTTTACAGTACGGAAACCGTCAAAACATCCAAAATCGCAGCATCTATCACAGAAGCGATCGGAAAAGAAAAAATTGAAATTATTCCGGTGGAAAAAGCCTGGAGTAAAGACTTCGAAAAATATAACAACCTGATTCTGGGAACTTCTACCTGGTTCGACGGGGAATTACCTTTTTATTGGGACGAGTTAGTTCCTGAGATAGAATCGCTGAAGCTTCTTCAAAAACGAGTGGCAATCTTCGGATTGGGCGACCAGAAAAGCTATCCTGAAAATTTTGCGGACGGCATTGGAATTTTAGCCGGGATTTTTACCCGTTGCGGTGCGGAAATCATCGGATATACATCGACCGAAAGCTATTCTTTCAAGCAATCCGGAGCGTTGAAAGACGGAAAATTCCAGGGATTAGTGATCGATTCGGAAAATCAGGACGATCTGACGGAACAACGAATTACAAATTGGGTTAAACAATTGAAGAACGAGTTTTATTGAACACATTCTGAATAACCAGGCCTGCTAATGTAAGCCCGAACGAAGCAGTGACGTGTACAACTGTTCCATTCGCGTCACCTTTCGTTTGATTTTCCAATAATTCATCGCTGAACACGACGGTAAACTTTTTTGAAGGCATTCCTTCTTTCCGGAGTCTTCTGCGCAACGCTGCTGCCAGCGGGCACCCGTAAGTTTTCCAGAATTCGGCCGTTTTAATGCGGGAAACATCCATTTTAAGAGCTGCCCCCATCGAAGAAAAAAATACGGCATTGGTCCGGGTAGCCGATTGGATCAGGTGGATCTTACAACTCAGGCTATCGATGGCATCGATAATATAATCATATGAGTCCAGGTTGAAAGAAGCTGAAGTCTCTTCATTATATCGCTGGTCCAGAGCCAGGATCGAGGCCTGGGGATTGATCTCTTCCAGGCGTTTTTTCATGACCTCTGTTTTCAGGAGCCCGACGGTCTCCGAAGTGGCATGCAACTGCCGGTTGGCATTTGAGAAACAAACCGTGTCCGAGTCCACAATGGTCAGGTGTCCGATCCCGGTCCGCACCAAAGCCTCAGCACACCAGCTCCCCACCCCTCCGATTCCGAAAATAATCACCCTTGTACGAAACAAATGTTCCATACAATTATCGCCCAATAGTAATTCCGTTCGGTGAAAAGTCGATTCTTCCGCTATACCCATATTTAATTATTCTGCAAATTCATTCGAAATACCGACACAAAATTACAGTAAGATATTGAATTAACAAAAAAGTTGTATATTTGTGACTCGAATCAAAAGATCCACCAACAAATTTTCAATAATTATCTTCAAAAACATGAAAACACTCCAAATTTTCAGTTCATTGCTTCTTATTGCTATGGTATGCTCCTGTAAACCGGCAACAGAAGCCACTCCAGCAAAGGTAGAGAAAAAAGACATCGCCATTCAGCTTTACTCGGTTCGCGATGACATCAAAGAAGACTTTTCCGGGTTCGACAGCTCTATCAAAGCATTAGGCGGGATGGGTTACACCGCTATTGAAGCTGCCAATTACGACAATGGTAAATTCTATGGCAAAACTCCGGAAGAATTCAAAACAGCCATCGAAGCAGCGGGTCTGAGAGTATTATCTTCTCATGCCTCAAGAGACCTGGGAACAACAAAACCGGAAGAAATTAAATGGGATGAGATCTGGGCCTGGTGGGATCAGTGTATCGACGCTCACAAAGCTGCGGGAATGCAATACATCGTTACTCCCTGGATGCCGAAGCCTGAAACACTGGCCGGTTTAAAAATATATTGTGACTATTACAATAAAATCGGTGAAAAATGTAAAGCCAAAGGGCTGAAATTCGGATACCACAACCACGATTTTGAATTTCAGGAAATTGAAAAACAAGTGATGTACGACTACATGATTGAAAACACCGACCCGAACCTGGTTTGCTTTGAAATGGACGTATACTGGGTGGTAAGAGGCGGTAAGTCTCCGGTCGATTATTTCAATAAATACCCGAAACGTTTCGAGTTATTACACATCAAAGATAACAAAGAACTGGGACAAAGCGGGATGGTCGGATTCGACGCCATCTTCAAAAATACGGATGCTTCCGGTGTAAAACACCTGGTTGTTGAGGTTGAAAAATACAACTATGCACCGATCGAAAGCGTACAGAAAAGTTTAGACTACCTATTAAACGATCCGTTAGTAAAGAAAAGTTACGACATTGCACAATAAAAAATTAAGAATTAAGAATCAGAAGTTAAGAATTAAGAAAGGGGATCGACATGTCCTCATTCTTAATTCTTAATTTTTAACTCCTAATTCCCTAAATATACAGATATGAAAAAAATTCTTTTTACCCTATTATTGAGCCTGGGGGTTTCATCCCTTTCGGCCATTGAAAATCCGGTACAATATGTAAGCCCGCGAATGGGTACACAATCTAATTACGCCCTGTCGACAGGAAATCTCTACCCTGCCATCGCACGTCCCTGGGGTATGAATTTCTGGACTCCCCAGATGAATACAATGGGGAATGGTTGGACATACGCCTATGGCGGCCTTTACCCCAAAGGAAATTTTGAACAAAAAATCAGGGGTTTGAAGCAAACCCACCAACCCAGTCCGTGGATTAACGATTACGGCCAGTTTTCTATTATGCCGGTCACTGGGAAAAAAGTATTCGACCAGAACGACCGGGCCAGTTGGTTTTCTCACAAGTCAGAAATAGCAACACCCTATTACTACAGCGTATACCTTGCAGACTACGATGTTCTCGCCGAGTTATCTCCGACAGACAGAGCCTGTATTTTCAGGTTTTCATATCCTCAAACCGATAGCGCCTATTTAGTGATCGATGCTTTCGACAAGGGTTCATACATCAAAATCATTCCCGAAAAAAACCAGATCATCGGCTATTCTACAAAAAACAGCGGAGGTGTTCCGGAAAATTTCAAAGATTATTTCATTATCCAGTTCGACGAGCCTTTCCAATCGGCTGAAATTTTCGCAAACAACCGGATAGAAAGCAACAGCCAAGAAAAATCGGACGATCATGTCGGAGCTATTGTTAAAATCGAATGCCGGCAGAAACGTAAAATCAATGTACGTGTAGCCTCCTCATTTATCAGCCATGAACAGGCAGAACTCAATCTACAGGAGTTAAAAAAAGATAATATCGAAACAGTTGCCGAAGCAGGAAAAGCCGAGTGGAACAAAGAACTTGCAAAAATAGACATCGAAAGCAAAAATATCGATCAGATCCGCACATTTTACACCTGCCTGTATCGTTCCCTGCTGTTCCCCCGTAAATTTTTCGAAATAGACAAAAATGGACAAGTAGTTCACTACAGTCCTTACAACGGACAGGTTTTACCGGGTTATATGTTCACCGATTCCGGTTTCTGGGACACCTTCCGGTGCCTCTTCCCACTCCTGAACTTCATGTATCCCGAAATGAACGCCCAAATGCAGGAAGGGCTGATCAACA
The DNA here is from genome assembly GCA_031548005.1 of Bacteroidales bacterium. Lineage (GTDB taxonomy): Bacteria > Bacteroidota > Bacteroidia > Bacteroidales > Azobacteroidaceae > BNXB01. The sequence continues at coordinate 13,662 of JAVBRK010000040.1, read as the reverse complement.
CCTATAAAGAAAGTCACTTCTTCCCCGAATGGGCCAGCCCCGGACATCGTTCTTGTATGGTTGGAAATAACTCTGCATCGGTATTGGCCGACGCATTTCTGCAAGGGGTGAAGGTAAAAGAGCCCAAAATATTATGGGAAGGCTTGGTCTATACAGCCAATCATCAGCATCCCGATGTATTCTCGACAGGTAGAGCCGGATATGAGCAATACAATAAGTTAGGATACGTTCCCTGCGATATTAAAATCAATGAAAGCGCCGCCCGTACACTGGAATACGCCTACAACGACTGGTGTATCTACCAGGTAGGTAAAGCCATGAATCTTCCGGCAAAGGAAATCGATGTTTACGCGAAAAGAAGCCAGAATTATAAAAATCTTTTCCGTAAAGATTACAACCTGATGTGCGGGAGAAAAGCCGACGGAAAATTCAACGATCCGTTCAGTCCGTTCAAATGGGGAGGAGACTTCACAGAAGGAAACGCCCTGCATTATACCTGGTCGGTATTCCATGATCCGCAAGGTCTGATCGACCTGATGGGAGGAAATAAGATGTTCAACACCATGTTGGATACGGTATTCGCTTTGCCTCCTGTATTTGATGACAGCTACTATGGCGGCACTATCCATGAAATCCGTGAGATGCAAATCATGAATATGGGAAACTACGCACACGGCAACCAGCCTATCCAGCACATGATTTATATGTACAATTATTCGGGAGAACCCTGGAAAGCCCAGTACCACTTGCGTGACGTGATGAACAGACTGTATTCTCCGACACCCGACGGATATTGCGGGGATGAAGATAACGGACAAACTTCGGCCTGGTATGTATTTTCAGCCCTTGGATTCTATCCTGTTTGTCCCGGAAGCGGGCAGTATGTGATCGGGTCTCCTTTATTCGAAAAAGCAACGCTGCACTTGTCGAACGGAAATAAAGTGGAAATCAACGCTTCGAATAACAACGATCTGAATGTATATGTCCAGTCCCTGAAAATGAATGGAAAAGATTATACCAGGAACTACCTGCAGATAGACGATCTGAAAAAAGGTTCCAAGCTGGATTTTAATATGGGCGAAAAACCCAATATTAACCGGGGAGTAAAAAAAGAAGATGCCCCCTATTCTTTTTCTAACCGTTGAAGTCCGAAGCCTTGTTAATATTGGCTTTCTTTAACATTTGGCACAAGTTTTGTATCATTCAACAAAACACTCTTCGAGAGGATTTTGTTATATACATCGGTTAATTATTAATTTTAATTTAGCATTTATTTTATGAAAACAGGACAAAAATTTGCTGCTGAACTGATCGGAACATTTTTCTTGGTATTGGGCGGCTGCGGTACTGCAGTATTGGCTGGCCATGCCGTAGGTTTTGCCGGAGTTTCGCTTGCGTTTGGTTTGACCATCGTGGCTATTGCGTATGGTTTAGGTCACATTTCCGGTGCACATCTGAATCCGGCGGTATCCATCGGCGCTTTCGTTGCTAAAAGGATGAACGGAAAAGATCTGGGAGTTTATATCGCTGCCCAGGTTTTAGGAGGTATTATCGCTGCTGCATTACTAGCATTTCTGGTAAAATCGACCGGAGCTTCTTTAGGAACTTTTGCTGCTAACGGTTATGGCGACTTCTTTGCAGGAGCTGCAAACTACCTGCAAACTAATACAGCCGGAGCCTTTGCCATCGAAGCTGTGCTGACATTTATCTTTTTACTGGTGATCCTCGGATCGACTGATTCCCGCGCACCTAAAGGTTTCGCAGGAGTTGCTATCGGTCTGACTCTGACTTTGATCCACCTTATCAGTATTCCTTTGACAAACACATCTGTTAATCCTGCCCGTTCTATCAGTCAGGCTATTTTTTCAGAAAATGCTCTCGCGCTTCCACAACTTTGGTTGTTCATCGTTGCGCCTATCGTAGGGGCTGCAATTGCCGGAATCGTTTATCCGATGATTGCTCCTGAAAAGAAATAAAAAAAGCGGCATTTTTAATATTTGTAAAGGTTTACGCGGAGATCTATCAGGATCTTCGTGTAAACCTTTTTCTGTTTTCAGAATAATTTGTCATAATCAATAAATTATTTTGTACTTTTGCCTATCATTTTTATTTGAGATGGCACTAATCAGTATAAAAGGCATGGGAGTCGCTTTGATTACTCCCTTCAAGAAAGACGGAAGTGTGGATTATACAGCCCTGGAACGGGTTGTAGATTACCAACTACACAACAAAACAGACTATTTGGTGGTGTTGGGTACAACAGCAGAAACACCGACCCTGTCTGATGACGAGCAATCTGAAATTATCCGCACGGTTGTTCGCCGGGTAAAGAAACAAATACCCATTGTATTGGGTATCGGTGGTAACAATACCCGTGCAGTGGTCGACAAGCTGAAAAAGAACGATCTTCAAGGCATCGATGCCATCCTTTCCGTAGTACCTTACTACAATAAACCTACCCAGGAAGGTATTTACCGCCACTTCAAAGCTATAGCCGAAGCGGCAGAGCTTCCCGTCGTTTTATATAATGTTCCTGGAAGAACCGGTGTTAATATGACCGCCGACACAACATTACGCCTTGCAAATGAGTTTAAACATATCATCGGGATTAAAGAAGCTTCCGGTAACCTCGCTCAGATATGCGATATCATTAAAAGAAAACCCGAGCCTTTTCAGGTAGTTTCCGGAGACGATAGTATCACGCTTTCGGTGATCCGGGAAGGGGGATGCGGAATTATTTCGGTAATAGGGAATGCGTTTCCAAAGCAATTTGGCTCCATGGTACACCAGGCTTTGAGCGGCGATTTCGACAAGGCATCAGTCACTCAGGAGCAATTGAAGGAGCTATTCGAATTACTTTTCACCGACGGAAACCCGGCAGGTGTAAAAAGTATGCTCCACCTGAAAGGATATATCGAGAATGAGCTTCGGCTGCCACTCGTTCCTGCCACAGGAGCAACCTATGAAGAAATCCGGACTCACATGGATGCACTTGGCTTCCTATCCGGAGATGAATTTTAAATTCATGCTTATAACTAAAAACGGGAACAATGGTATTGATAAAATCGGTGCGTGGATTCACACCTCAAATAGGTGAAAATGTATTTTTAGCGGACAATGCGACCATAGTCGGCGATGTGGTCATAGGCAACGATTGCAGCGTATGGTTCAATACAGTGCTGCGGGGAGATGTCAATTCCATCCGGATCGGGAACCGGGTAAATATTCAGGATGGGACTGTGATTCATACCCTGTACCAAAAATCTGTAACGGAAATAGCAGACGATGTATCGGTCGGGCACAATGTGGTTATCCACGGGGCCCGGATTGAGAAAGGAGCACTAATCGGAATGGGGGCAATTATTCTCGACCATGCCGTAATTGGTGAAGGCGCTTTAGTTGCAGCCGGATCTGTCGTGTTAAGCGGAACCCAGGTGGAACCGGGCAGTATCTACGCCGGAACACCCGCAAAATTTATAAAAAAGCTGGATCCGGAACAATCGAAAGAAATCAATCAGAAAATTGCTGCCAACTACCTGATGTATTCAGGATGGTATAAAGAAGAAAAAGGCCAAAACAACAAAACAGTCAATCCATGAAAAATTTAGTTTATTTCTTAGCCGTTTGCCTTTCATTATTTTTCATCATGCTGACCGGATGCGACAAAAGAGTCAGAATGGTGCAGAATGATGTTTCTTTCGATTCCATCTCTGTAGCTGATACCTACTATCTGCATTCCGATCCAAAAAATGCAAGCTGTAACCTGCAAGTCGATTTTCTATATCCGGATTCACTGAAGAATACAAAAATTCTAGACAAACTCCAAACTACTTTTATTGAAAAGGTACTGGGAGAAAAATACAGCCATCTGACCCCTCAGGAAGCTGTTTTACATTACAAAATCGATTATATTGACGATTTCAAACAATTTGAAAATGAATTCGGAGGCGATCCTCTGGAAGACGACGAAATGAAAGATGAAACAGGCTTTTCTTACTATCTACGGGTGAAAGATACCGTTTTATTCAATAACAACGGCCTGCTGTCATTCCTGGTAGAAGCGCACAACTACGAAGGCGGAGCGCATGGATCGCACAGCGTTTATACCTACATAATCGATCTGACAGACGGAAACTTCATCGATGAAGAACAAATTTTTGAAGCCAATTATAAGCAACCGCTCACTTCTATTATTCTGGACAAAATTACCGAAGCCAATAAGCTAAAAGATCCCAAAGAACTTGAGAATATCGGGTACGGAAGCATCGATGATATTGTTCCCAATGGTAATTTCTATGTAGATAAAGACGGGATTACCTACTATTTCAATGAAAACGAAATAGCATCGTATGTCATGGGAATAACCAAAGTAGCTATTCCATACAATGAAATTTCCGCCTATCTGAAAAAGGATAGTCCGATCGCCAGATTAGCCGGATACTAAGCTTATTATACCAATCAGATCATGGAGCTTATTAATAAATATTTTCCCGGTATTACCGACAAGCAAACCGAACAGTTTGCAGCCTTGTACAACCTGTATGTTGACTGGAACAGTAAAATCAATTTGATTTCCCGGAAAGACATTCACAATTTATATGAAAAACACATCCTGCACTCCCTGGGGATTGCCAAAGTGATCCGGTTTACTGATAAGACTGCCGTACTCGATGTGGGCACTGGAGGCGGTTTTCCCGGAATCCCATTAGCCATCCTGTTTCCAAAGGCTTACTTTTTGCTGGTAGACAGCATCGGAAAAAAAGTGCATGTAGCGGAAGAGATCGCAGCACAGATCGGATTATCCAACGTAGAATGTCGTCATTGCAGGGTAGAAGAAGAAAAAAGGGAATTCGATTTTGTCGTAAGCCGGGCAGTCATGCCCCTATTCGATTTAGTGAAAATTGCAAAAAAAAATATTATCAAAGAACAACAAAATGCTCTCCCCAATGGTTTTCTTTGTTTAAAAGGAGGCGACTTACAGACCGAAATCCATCCATTTAAGAATAAAGTGGTAGTTTACGGTCTGGACGAATACTTTGAAGAAGAATATTTCAAAACAAAAAAAGTCGTATATCTACCGGTGTAATAACATTATTTTTATTATCATGCAAATTTATAAGTTCGAATTCAACCAAATAGGAGAAAATACCTATATCATACACGACGAGAAAAAAGATGCCGCAATCATCGATTGCGGGGCTTTCTATCCGGAAGAAAAAATGGAGCTGGTCCGTTTTATCGAAGAAAACAAGTTGGAGGTGAAACGGATTTTAAATACCCATCTCCATATGGACCACGCTTTCGGGAATGCGTTCATCTATGAAACATACCATATTTTACCCGAGTACCATTCATCGGAAGAATCCATGCCTAACCTGCAGTACCAGTCGAGAAATTTCGGAATAAAAGTCGAAGAGCAGGGGTGGAAGGCGGCCCGTTATATCGAAGACGGAGAGTCGATCACGATAGGGAATATGCAATTAAAGGCTTTTCTTATCCCCGGACATTCCCCCGGAAGCCTATGCTATTATTCTGAAAAAGATGCCTGCGTCTTTACCGGAGATGTATTGTTTCTTGAATCTGTAGGGCGATCCGATCTTTGGGGAGGAAATCACAAGCAACTTATTTCCGGAATCAAAGAAAAATTGTTAACTTTACCGGACGATACGGTTGTTTATCCCGGACATGGCCTTTCGTCGACCATCGGCCACGAAAAACAATCCAATCCTTATTTGAAATAACAACAAAAAATTAAGAGCTATACCATGAATCGCGATGCATTTGTAAACAGGCATGTCGGAATCAATGAAAAAGACATGCAGGTGATGTTGTCTAAAGTGAAAACTGCAGACCTGAATAAACTGATAGACGAAACTATTCCGGAAAATATCCGGCTAAAAAAGGAATTAGACCTTCCGGCAGCCATGAGTGAGCGGGAATACGCCGAACACATCGCCGAACTGGCTTCCAGAAACGAAATTTTCACTTCCTACATCGGAATGGGATGGTATGATACGGTTACCCCGGCGCCTATTTTACGAAATGTATTTGAAAACCCCTGCTGGTATACCTCCTATACTCCTTATCAGGCCGAAATCTCCCAGGGACGGCTGGAAGCCCTGCTGAATTTTCAGACCATGGTAACCGACCTGACAGGGTTGCCGCTGTCGAATTGCTCGCTGCTCGACGAAGCCACTGCCGCTGCCGAGGCCGCCAATATGATGTTCGGTTCACGCAGCCGGGATCAGGTTAAAAATGAAGCCAATGTTCTTTTTGTGGATGAAAAAGTATTCGAATCCACAAAAGCGGTTATTCATACCCGGGTCATCCCCCAGGGAATGCAAATCCTGTCGGGCGATTACAAGACAGTCGGACTGAATGATAAAATATTCGGAGCGATCGTCCAGTTTCCCAATTCGGAAGGAAGCATCGAAGACTACCGTGAATTCGTCAAAAAAGCCACTGCTATGGGGACTAAAGTGGCCGTAGGAGCCGACATTCTGAGCCTGGCGCTACTGACTCCTCCCGGAGAGTGGGGAGCGGATATTGCATTCGGCAGTACCCAGCGTTTCGGGATTCCGATGTATTTCGGAGGTCCTTCGGCAGGATATCTTGCAGCTAAAGACGACTACAAACGCATTATACCCGGACGCATCATCGGAATTTCGAAGGATGTCTATGAAAAACGGGCGTTACGCATGGCCCTTCAAACCCGGGAACAGCACATCAAGCGCGAAAAGGCAACCTCCAATATCTGCACTTCACAGGCCTTGCTGGCGACTATGGCCGGTTTTTATGCCGTATATCACGGACCGGAAGGATTAAAGAGTATCGCCGGACGCGTCCATGCCATCGCCGGATTTTTGGCCGGAGAACTGGAAACCCTGGGCTATAAGCAATTGAATACAAATTATTTCGACACCCTGAAGATCAAGCTTCCGGAACAGGCATCGATTGATCTGCTATCGGAAACAGCGCTGGAGTGTAAAGTGAATCTGCGCTATTTCGATTCCGGAGAAATCGGGATAAGCATTGACGAAACCACCCTGCCGGAAGATGCAGGCGTATTGTTGTATATCTTCTCCACCGCCCTGAAAACAGAATACCTGCTAAGTAAAGATATTCCCGAAAAATCGTATTTCGACAAGAAATTCGTCCGTACATCGGCTTTTCTGACACACGAAGTTTTCAACAACTACCATACGGAAACCGAGTTGATGCGGTACATCAAGATGCTCGAACGCCGGGATATTTCCTTAGCTCATTCTATGATATCACTCGGATCGTGCACCATGAAACTGAATGCCGCCTCCGAATTATTGCCGTTGAATAATCCGGGATTCGCCAACATTCACCCCTACGCCCCGGAAGATCAGACCGCCGGCTACCTCGAACTGATCGAGAACCTGGCAGAATACTTAGGCACGATTACCGGTCTTCCCGGTGTGAGCTTTCAGCCGAATTCAGGAGCTGCCGGTGAATATGCCGGGTTGATGGCGATCCGCGCTTATTTGCAATCGACCGGACAAGGGCGCCGGGATGTCGTTCTCATACCGGCTTCAGCTCATGGAACCAATCCTGCAAGCGCCGTTCAGGCCGGCTTTCAAACAATTATCGTAGCCTGCGACGAACTGGGGAATACCAATATAGAAGACCTGAAAGCAAAAGCAGGGCAGTACAAAGACTCTTTGGCTGCTTTTATGATTACCTACCCCTCTACCCACGGTATCTTCGAAACCGGCATCGTGGAAATGTGCCGGATCGTACATGACCACGGAGGCCAGGTATATATGGACGGCGCCAATATGAATGCTCAGGTTGGCCTTACCAACCCCGGATTTGTAGGAGCCGATGTCTGCCACCTGAATCTGCATAAAACATTCGCCATCCCTCACGGAGGAGGAGGCCCGGGAGAAGGGCCGATCTGTGTTGCCGGACACCTGATACCTTTCCTGCCTGCACACCCGGAAACCACAGGCTCGGATAAAAATACGGTAGCTGCTTCGCCTTTCGGAAGTGCGGGAATCCTGCCGATCACCTACGGTTATATCCGTATGATGGGAGCCGATGGACTGACACTGGCAACCCAGGCAGCCATTCTCAATGCCAATTACCTCGCAGCCTGCCTCGAAGACGCTTACGGAATTGTTTACAAAGGGGCAAAAGGTCGTGTAGGACACGAATTGATCCTCGAATGCCGCAACCTGAAGGATTATTCCGGCATTACAGAAACCGATATTGCCAAACGTCTGATCGATTACGGTTTCCACGCCCCGACCCTTTCTTTTCCGGTTCACGGCACATTAATGATCGAACCTACCGAAAGCGAAAGCCTTCGTGAACTCGACCGCTTTGTCGAAGCGATGCTCTCTATCCGGGAAGAAATCGAAGAAGTGGCCAAAGGAACCGCTCTGAAAGACGATAATGTACTGATCAATGCTCCCCATCCGGAATATGAAGTAACAGCCGACGGATGGAATCACGCTTATTCCCGGAGTAAAGCAGCTTATCCGTTGGAGTGGATCAAAGAAAATAAATTCTGGGTCCATGTAGCCCGGGTCGACAATGCTTTTGGCGACCGGAACCTGGTTTCCGTCCAATGCGCCTGTAATTAAAAAGCGTTGTTAGCCATACATAAACGATCGGGAGAATATTGTTTAACTTTTAAAATAGGAAAATTATGTTGAACGCTAAAATGGAAAGTGCATTGAACAAGCAAGTCAATGCAGAACTGTGGTCTGCTTACCTCTATCTCTCCATGTCGTATGATATGGATGATAAAGGTTTCAGAGGAATGGCTTCCTGGTTTGCCAGACAAGCTAAAGAAGAATTCGGACATGCCAGCAAATTCATGGAGTTTATCGGTGAAATGGATGGCAAAGTAAAACTGATGCCGATCGGCGAAGTACGTCAGGAATGGAATTCTCCCAAAGACGCCTTTGAAGATACGTTGCTTCATGAGAAAAAAGTAACGGAAATGATCCACAAACTGATGGATCTGGCTATCGAGCTGAAGGATTATCCATCCCAAAGCCTGTTGAAATGGTTTGTCGATGAACAAGTAGAAGAAGAAGATACTGCACGTAATTATTTAAGTGCACTGGAGAAGATTGAAAAAGACCCTGCCGCCATGTACATGCTGGACCAAAAACTGGGACACAGGGAATAAGATTCAAACCAAAAGTTAAATTTTAAGAGTTGGGAACGCCAGGTATTATAATCTGGCTCTCAACTCTTTGCTTTTAACTCTTTATAACCTTTTTTGGATCAACAGTACCATAGGATTATGTGTTTTAATGAAGTCTCAAATTCTGTTTTATTATTTCATTAAATACACATTCTTATGAAAACGATGCTTAAAAAAGGACTTTATCTACTTGGAGCCTGCTTCCTCTGTTTAGCAACCGCCGCCCAAAAGTCCGTAAGATTCGTACGAAGTCCGATAGAATTAGCCAACGACCAAACAGAAATTATGCGTAAAGAATTAGACCTGACGAACGAACAACAAAAGAAAGTCGGGGAAATCAATCTGAAATACGCCCAGCAGATGGAAATTGCCGAAAATGCAACCGCCATTTCTGAAATTTTCAAGTCTAAATCAGAAGAATTCGGAAAGGTTCTGACTTCCGATCAAAGCAAAAAATGGAACGAAAAAAGAGAATATTGGCTCAATTTACTCAAAGAAAGCGCTATGACAACCCCTGTAATGCCGGAAGAAACTGAGCTTGACTGAATTTAAGCAGAATAAAATGATAGCTGTTTGCTTTATTCAGAAGCAAAATAAAATATTATTAAAAATTCAATTAATAACCAAAATACAATAAAGCCAACCACTCCTGTAGCATCACTTTTTCATTGTGGCGATTAACCGACCGGGAAAGATTTCCTCCGGAAGTCTTTTTACCTTATTTACTTCTTTAAATCAAAAGAAAATCGTATCTTTGTTAGCTTTTTTTATGTAAGAAACAAACACAAAACGATAATATTTAAAAGATGAGTGAAGAAATAAAAAATAGCTCCAATGGCTACTCGGCAGACAGTATTCAGGTACTTGAAGGATTAGAAGCCGTAAGGAAACGCCCCGCCATGTATATCGGCGATATCAGCCAGAAAGGACTGCACCATCTGGTGTATGAGGTTGTCGACAACTCCATCGACGAAGCATTGGCCGGTTATTGCAAAAACGTTGATGTAACCATCAACGAAGACAATTCTATTACCGTATGCGACGACGGCCGCGGAATTCCGGTCGAGCACATGAAAAAAGAAAACAAGTCGGCTTTGGAAGTCGTGCTGACGGTACTCCATGCCGGGGGTAAATTCGACAAAGACTCTTATAAAGTATCCGGAGGATTGCACGGGGTGGGGGTATCCTGTGTGAATGCCCTGTCGACTTACCTGAAAGCCGAGGTTCTCCGCGACGGAAAAATCTACGAACAGGAGTATTCCTGTGGAAAGCCGCTGGGAGAACTCAAAGTAAGCGGCGCTACTGACCACACGGGCACAATTATCACATTCAAGCCCGACGACTCGATATTTATCGTTACCGAATACAAATACGATATCCTGGCAGGAAGGCTCCGGGAGTTGGCTTACCTCAATGCCGGGGTACGCTTATCGCTTACCGACAAACGTGTAGTAAAAGACGACAACACATTCAAATCGGAAGTATTTTATTCTTCCGAAGGTTTGAAAGAATTTGTAAACTTCATCGATGAAGCAAAAGAACCCCTGATCGAAGATGTCATCCACATCATCACTGAAAAACAAGGAGTTCCGGTCGAAGTGGCAATGACTTACAACACCTCATACAACGAGAATGTATACTCATATGTAAACAACATCAACACCATCGAGGGAGGAACCCACTTAGCCGGTTTCCGTCGCGGACTGACCCGGACCCTGAAAAAGTATGCGGAAGACTCCAAAATGCTCGACAAGATAAAAATAGAAATCAGCGGCGATGACTTCCGGGAAGGACTTACTGCCGTTGTTTCCATCAAAGTCGCCGAACCTCAATTCGAAGGCCAGACGAAAACCAAACTGGGCAACAATGAGGTGATCGGAGCCGTAGATATGGCCGTAAGCGAAGCTTTGGGCTATTATCTGGAAGAACATCCGAAAGAGGCGAAAATCATCGTAGAAAAAGTCATTCTGGCTGCAACAGCCCGCCACGCCGCCCGAAAGGCACGCGAAATGGTACAACGTAAATCTCCGCTTTCCGGCGGGGGATTACCCGGAAAATTGGCCGACTGCTCGGATAAAGATCCTGAACGTTGCGAAATCTTCTTAGTTGAGGGAGACTCGGCAGGCGGAACAGCCAAACAAGGACGCGATCGCGCATTCCAAGCCATCCTGCCTTTACGGGGTAAGATCCTGAACGTGGAAAAGGCCATGCCTCATAAAGTACTGGAAAGCGAAGAAATCCGCAATATCTATACTGCACTGGGAGTGACCATCGGCACGGAAGACGACAGTAAAGCATTGAATTTAGTCAAATTAAGGTATCATAAGGTGGTTATCATGACCGATGCCGACGTGGACGGAAGCCACATTGCCACATTGATCCTTACTTTTTTCTTCCGTCATATGCGCCCATTGGTCGAAAAAGGCTACATTTACATTGCCACCCCGCCGCTTTACCTGTGTAAACGGGGAAAAAACGAAGAATATTGCTGGACTGAACGGCAACGGCAATCATTCATCGACCGATTTGCCGACGGAAATGAAAACCAGGTGCATACCCAACGGTATAAAGGTCTTGGAGAGATGAACGCCGAGCAACTCTGGGATACCACTATGAATCCGTCGAACCGGACATTGCGTCAGGTAACCATCGACAATGCCGCCGAAGCCGATCATGTATTCTCCATGCTGATGGGGGAAGATGTAGCTCCACGACGCGAATTCATCGAAGAAAACGCTACTTACGCCAATATAGACGCCTAAAAAAATTAATAGTCAGGAGTTAAGAATGAACCATTACGATCAGTTCTTAACTCCTGACTATTAAATTTACAGGATTCCCTGCGCCATCATCGCTTTGGCAACTTTCATAAATCCTGCGATATTCGCTCCTTTCACATAATTGATATATCCGTCGGTTTCTTTACCATACCGGACACATTGCCGGTGAATATCGGACATGATCCGTTTGAGTTTCTCGTCCACTTCCTCCCGTGTCCAACCCAGACGCATGGAGTTCTGTGTCATTTCGAGACCGGAGGTAGCGACTCCTCCTGCATTGGCAGCTTTACCCGGCGCATACAGGATTTTTGCCTTCTGAAATAACTCGATGGCTTCCGGAGTCGAAGGCATATTTGCTCCTTCGGAAACAGCAAAACAACCATTGGCTATCAATGCTTTTGCATCCTCGCCATTCAATTCATTCTGAGTAGCCGATGGCAGGGCGATATCTCCCTTTTCCGACCAGACGCGGCCTCCCGGAACATATTTGCAGCCGTAATGTTCGGCATACTCCCGGATACGTCCGCGCTGAATATTTTTTAATTCCATTACAAAATCCAGTTTTTCACGGGTAATACCATCCGGATCATAGATATAACCGTCCGAGTCGGACAAAGTCACCGGAACCGCTCCCAGTTCGATCAGTTTCTCACAAGTATACTGAGCCACATTTCCGGAACCGGAAACCAAGCATCTTTTTCCTTTGATATCCAGGTTACGCATTTTCAGCATTTCGAGCAGGAAATAAATGTTTCCATAACCAGTGGCTTCGGGACGGATCAACGATCCTCCGAACTCAATACCTTTTCCGGTAAAAGTGCCGGTATTTTCACGAGCCAGCTTTTTATACATTCCATACATATACGCCACTTCACGGCCTCCGACCCCGATATCTCCGGCAGGGACATCGGTATCCGGACCTATGTGGCGCCACAGTTCCAGTATAAATGCCTGACAGAAACGCATAATTTCAGCACCCGATTTTCCTCGTGGAGAAAAATCGGAACCACCTTTACCTCCTCCCATGGGCAAGGTAGTCAAAGAGTTTTTGAATGTTTGTTCGAATGCCAGGAACTTCAAAATAGACGGATTCACCGAAGAATGAAAGCGAATACCCCCTTTATAAGGTCCGATAGCATTATTATGTTGTATCCGGTACCCCATATTAACACGTACATTCCCTTTATCATCGGTCCACGTAACACGGAAAGAGAAAATCCGGTCGGCAATGCAAAGCCGTTCTATCAGATTGGCTTTTTCAAATTCCGGATGCTGGTTATACACTTCTTCAATCGACTCCAGCACTTCTGTTACAGCCTGATGAAATTCAGGCTCATGGGGAAATCTCCTCTTCAAATCATTCAAAACTTCTTGCACTTTCATTTTTTCTGTATTTAATGTTATAACAACTCCAATAATAAATGCAAAAGTACATATTTATTTTAAATTTAAAAACATTTTGAAAGATTTCCTTATATTTTAATCATATTATGACAGATTCAAGATTCATTTCAAATTAAATTATTATAAAAAGATTTCATTATATTATTATTCATGCGAATCAGTAGTTGAAAATTGGAAAGATTCGCTTGTGTTAAAATGTTAGTTATCAATAAAATAAGTGTGTAAATATTTGTTCAATTCCCTGGAAATCATTAACTTAGAAGAATAATTCCCGTTATTTTCTATGCTATG
>JAVBRK010000082.1:0-9838 GCA_031548005.1 Bacteroidales bacterium | reverse complement strand
GGGGACCGGTATGTCGACGGACAGTTCGCTTTTGATACCGGAGCCAGTTATTATTTTATCGGATTCAGTTCTTTTGTCCGGAAAAACAAGCTGCTTACGAGTGGATTTCAACCGGAGTCTCAGTCAACCACCACCAGTCTTGGAAAAGTAACGCCGGTCTTTACAGGGAAATGCGCGGATTTTAAAGTCGGTGATTTCCATCTGAAAAATATGCCGGTTTCTCTTCAAGCCGGTGAAAACTGGCCTTCGAAAGCCGATGGATCTCTTGGTGTCAGATTCATTTCCCGGTATAATTTTACGATCAACTTGTTGGAAAAAGAGATTCATCTGGTCGAAAATAAACGATCGGAGCTGCCATTGAGATAATTAAGCCCATTGTCAATGAAGAAGGTCCTGGTATTTGTATTATTTCAGGTTTTGTCCCTGCAATACTTTTTTGCCCAATGGAAGCCTGCAGAATGGCCGGTATTAAAATCGTACGACAGCGAGCGCCTTTCCCGTATTGCACTCCCTCTGGGAGGAATTGGTACCGGAGTCGTTAGTCTGGGAGGGCGTGGAGAATTGCGGGATTGGGAAATCATGAACAAACCGGCTATCGGATACAATACGACTGCCCGGGGTAACGATGCTCCTTTTTTTTCCATTTGGGTACAAGAATCCGGAAAAAGACCTGTTACCAAGGCCTTAATCGGACCTGTTTATGACTGGGAATACGATCAGGGAGAAGGGAAACCCGTGAATCATCATGGTCTTCCCCGGTTTGAAAAAGCGACTTTCGATGCGGCTTATCCTTTTGGACAGGTCAATCTCTCAGATTCCCGGATTCCGGTAAAAGTCCGGATTAAAGGCTTCAATCCCTTGATCCCGGGGAATGCAGACGACAGTGGAATCCCGATTGCCATCCTTTCTTATGAGGTTGAGAATACGGGAACTCTCCCCATTGAGGTTTCTGTTTGTGGATCCATGAGGAATTTTGTCGGACAGGACGGATCGAAATACATTACCGGTTGGAATGGAGAGATTGTTCCGTATGGAGTTAAATATAACAAGAATGAGTTTCGGAAAAATGATGTTGCCCGGGGGATATTCATGTATTCCGACAGCGTTAGTAAAACAAGCGCTGCCCGGGGAACTATTGCACTAACCACCAATGCAGTCGATGGGGTTACTTACCGGACTTCTTCGTCCCGGAATACCTGGTCGAATGCCATCCTTGATTTTTGGGACGATTTCAGTCGTGATGGCATGCTGACCGAAAAAGAAAAACCGGCGGCCGATCCGGATCCTATGGCCTCTTTAGCTGTCAGGCGGACTATTGCTCCACAGTGTAAAGAAACAATCAGTTTTTTCATCACCTGGAATTTCCCGAATCGCCTGGGCTGGGTAAGCTGGGAAGATCCCAATCACAATAAAACTATTATCGGAAATTATTACAGCCAACAGTACCATGATGCCTGGGAGGTGATTGAAAAAACGATACCCCGGCTGAATTATCTGGAGAAAAAGACTATCGATTTCGTTCGTGCTCTAAAAATAAGTACGATTCCGGAGGTTGTCAAGGAGGCTGCATTGTTTAATCTGAATGTATTGCGTTCTCAAACGACTTTCCGGATTCCCAGCGGACACTTTATGGGTTGGGAGGGGACCTTCGAAACCACAGGCTCGTGCTCCGGAACCTGTACGCATGTCTGGAATTATGAGCAGGCAACTGCATTTCTCTTCGGAGAACTTTCCAGAAGTATGCGGGATGTCGAATTCAATTATGCTACGAATGAACAGGGAAAAATGTCGTTCCGGGCCGGATTACCGCTCGGGGAAGGAAATAAACAGGCAGCGGCCGACGGACAGATGGGATGTATCATGAAGTTTTACCGCGACTGGCAATTGAGTGGCGACAACGATTTTCTGAGATCACAATGGCCTCAGGTTAAGAAAGTATTGGCATATGCCTGGATCGGGAATGGATGGGACGCCGATCAGGACGGGGTGATGGAAGGACGTCAGCATAACACCATGGATGTGGATTATTTCGGTCCCAATCCTCAAATGGGATTCTGGTACCTGGGAGCTTTAAGGGCAGGAGAAGAGATGGCCCGGTTTATGAAAGACAGGGCGTTCGAGAAAAAATGTAAAACATTATACCTGAAGGGTAGCCGGTGGATCGACCGGAATCTGTTTAATGGAGAATACTACGAACAGATTGTGACGGATCCGGAAACGTTCGGGTTCATTGATTTGGAAAAGTACCCTGAAAAATCTCCTAATTATCAGCTTTATAAAGGTTGTTTAGTCGACCAACTGGTAGGGCAGTACATGGCTCATATCTGTGGTTTGGGCTATTTGGCAAGTCCCGGGAATATTCGTACAACACTTTCCAGCATTATGAAATACAATTATTTATCCGACTTCTCAGATCATTTTAATAATATGCGCTCGTATGTTTTGGGGAAAGAATCCGGCCTGTTGATGGCCAGTTGGCCTAAAGGACGATTGAAAGTCCCTTTCCCTTACTTTAGTGAAGCCATGACCGGATTTGAATATACTGCGGCTATCGGAATGCTGTATGAAGGTATGACCGACGATGGAATACAATGCATCCGGAGCATCCGGGATCGCTACGACGGAGCGAAGCGCAATCCGTTTAACGAGCCTGAATGTGGATATCATTATGCCCGCAGTATGGCCAGTTGGGCGGGAATACTTGCGACCAGCGGGTTTCAGTACTCCGGGGTCACAAAAAGCATCTCTTTTACTTCCCGGCCCGGGGTTTATTTCTGGAGTAACGGGAGCGCCTGGGGTATTTGTGAAATTTCTGATTCGAAAGCTAAGTTGCAGGTTCTTCAGGGGACATTGACTTTAAATTCTTTTGAGTTAAAGGGAAAATGTAAAATACAAATGAAAAATTTAGTGATCCGTGAAGGAGAAAACAAAGAATTTACCTTGATATAAATCAAATGCGCCTGTCCTCTATTTGCCCGTTTATTTGCAGATGTCTTTTTTGTTGAAATCAGTTTTCGGGCCGTACTTTTTGTTTGGTAGCTTTGTATTCTATTAGAAATGAACCTGGATAAGGAAAAAGAGAAAAAACAGCATGATTTTAAGTCGCTTTTTACGGAATATCACCGTGGTTTATGCTACTATGCTTATCGTTTTGTTTCTGATATTTCAATAGCAGAAGACTTGGTACAGGATGTTTTTTTTGATCTATGGATAAAAAGAGATAAGATAGATATTTCCTATTCTCTTAAATCATACTTGTATAAAGCCACGTATAATAAATCAATTGATTTTTTGAGAAGTTCCAGGTCGCAGGAAGAAAAGTGGAGTCGTAACGAATTTTCTGTTCTTTCGGGTTGTTTTCCGCAGGATCATATTCCGGAACAGGAAGAAATTTTGCATATAAAAGAGATGTCGCAGGAAATACAATCTTGTATCGACCGGCTTCCACCGCAATGTAAAAAGATATTTCGTTTGAGCAGGGAAAAAGGTCTCAAAAATAAAGAAGTTGCCGAACTGTTGAATATTACGGTCAAAGCTGTTGAGAAGCAGATTGGGCGGGCTTTGAATGAAATACGGAATCACTTGTCGAAACGGGGATTTATGGGCCTTTTGATATAATGTTATACTATAATTTCCCTTTCGGAGGTAGGGCTTTTCTTTTCTCATACGACTTAAAGTAGAGAGGCACATAGAAAATAAATTTTGATAATATGGATATTTATTATGAATAGACTTATTTGTACCTGCTTACTTGCCGCATTACTATTACCGGTTGAAGCGCAGAATTTTAAAAATAAAATCTATCAGAAAGGATGGATCGATTTCAATAAAAATGGAAAAAAAGATATCTATGAAGATCCTGAGCAACCAATAGATAAACGTATTGAAGATTTGTTATCCCAAATGACGGAAGAAGAGAAGACCTGCCAATTGGGAACGCTATATGGATACGGTGCTGTTTGTAAAGATACGCTTCCCACTCCGGAATGGAAAACTTCGGTATGGAAGGATGGCATCGGAAACATCGACGAGCACCTCAACGGTGAATGGAAGGCGTCAACGTGGGAATATCCTTACTCCAATCATCCCAGGGCATTGAACCGGGTTCAGGCTTTTTTTGTGGAAGAAACCCGCCTGGGCATTCCGGTTGATTTTACGAACGAAGGAATTCGTGGGCTGAAGCATGAGAAGTCGACTTTTTTCCCGGCTCAGATCGGGCAGGGAAGTACCTGGGATAAAAAGCTTATAAACGAAATTGGTAAGATTACGGGAACTGAAGCGCGATCATTGGGGTATACGAATGTGTATTCTCCGATTCTGGATCTGGCGCGGGACCAGCGTTGGGGCAGGTCGGTGGAGTGTTATGGTGAAGATCCTTTCCTGGTTGGTGAATTGGGCCGGCAACAAGTGCTTGGGATTCAATCCTGCCGGGTGGTTTCCACTCCGAAACATTTTTCTGTTTATGGGGTGACTGCGGGCGCCCGTGACGGCTACGCCCGGACAGACCCTCATGCTTCGCCTCAGGAGGTACACGAACTACACCTGGAACCTTTCAGGGTTGTTTTTCAGGAAGCCGGTGCATTGGGAGTCATGTGTTCGCACAATGATTATAACGGAACGCCAATCAGCGCCAGCCATTATTTCCTGACGGAATTGCTGCGTGATCAATGGGGATTCAAAGGGTATGTCGTGTCAGACAGTTGGGATGTAAATAAAGACCAGAAAATATATCATGTAGCCGGATCGACGGAAGAATCGATCTCCATGGAGATGAATGCAGGTCTCAATATACATACGTGTTTCCGTATGCCTGAAGACTTTATCCTGCCGCTGAGACAGGCTCTGAAAGAAGGATTGGCGTCAAAAGCCCTGCTTGACCGGCGGGTAATGGAAGTGTTGTATGTCAAATTCTGGCTGGGACTTTTTGATCGTCCTTATGTGCAGGATCTTAAAGTTGCCGATACGATTGTTAATTGCGATGCACACAGGGAAGTGTCGTTGCGGGCCGCCCGTGAATCTATCGTTTTACTTAAAAATAAAGACAGCCTTCTCCCGCTTTCCAAAAGTATAAAAAATATAGCTGTTATAGGACCATTGGCCGACGATGTCAAGTCTCTTACCTGTCGCTATGGCTCCATCCATCCGGATGTAATTACCGGATTGGAAGGGTTAAGACAACATCTGGGTAAGAATGTGAATATCATGTATGCCAAAGGATGCGATGTCCGTGATAAGAATTTTCCTGAAAGCGATGTTATGTATTTTCCGGTTACGGAAGAAGAACAAGATGAGATTAATAAAGCCGTTGAAATAGCAAAGAAAGCGGAAGTCGCCATCATTTACGCCGGAGACGATGTGCGTACGATCGGAGAATCCAGAACCCGCCTTAATCTTGATTTTTCAGGCAGGCAAAAAGAGTTGATCAGGGCGGTACAGGCAACGGGAACTCCGGTTGTGCTCGTCATGTTTAACGGTCGTCCGGTTACGCGCAATTGGGAGGATGCCTATGTTCCGGCGATTATTGAAGCTTGGTATCCCGGTGAATTTTCGGGACAGGCTGTTGCTGAGGTCTTATTCGGAGATTATAATCCGGGAGGAAAGCTGCCGGTTACTTTCCTGAAATCAGTCGGACAAATCCCCTGGGCGTTTCCGTTCAAATACGATACGCGGGGACGGGGTTTTGCCCGTATCAACGGAGAGATATATCCGTTTGGGTACGGACTTAGTTATACCACTTTTGAGTTGAGCAATCTGGGTGTCGCTTCCGGAAAAATTAAAAGCGGAGATGAACTGATTGTGACCTGTGACGTGAAAAATACAGGCAACCGCAAAGGCGATGAAGTCGTACAGCTTTATCTGACGGATGAAACATCGAGCGTCTCGAGGTATGAAAAAGAACTCTGCGGATTCGAACGTATAACGCTTGAACCCGGTGAAACAAAAACTGTCGGATTTAAAGTCAACGACAGGGCGTACGGTTTATATAATGCTGATAATAAGTTTGTTGTCGAGCCCGGAAGGTATATTCTCCAGGCTGGAAATTCATCTCAGAATACACCTTTGGAAATTCAGTTTTATGTGGAATAAAGTCACTTTATCGTTACTCTTTTTTACGTTCGGACATATTTCAAACGCCCAGGACTTTCTGGGAAAAACAAAGACCGATATCGAGCGGTTTGTGAAAGATAATCAGGCTGTGGCTATCGGAACCCAACGAAACGATTCGTCTATTGTGTTTCAATATGAGGAGGAAGATGAACGAAACCGGATGTTTGAAGTAACCTGTGAATTTATATTTGATCAGGAAACATGCATTGCCTACGATAAAATAGTGGCGATTCATGAATATTGGGCGAAAACGATCCAGGATCTGGCGGCTTTGAAAAAAGCGAAAGGGAAAGGCGAAGTGATCGGGGTGGATGGAGAAAATCTGTATTCCTTGTATGAGTTCGATGAAGGGTATATAATTCGATTAACATTGAAAGACGATCGGCTGATCGAACGGTTTGAATATTTAAATCCTCCAGGCAGGTAGGGGAAATGGTTGTTCATTCGTGATAGTAATGATGAGAAGAAGTAAAAACCATCTTGATGATCTGATCATCCGTTTTTTGGATGACTCTATAACACCGGAAGAAAAAGCTGAATTAGGCTTTCTGGTGGAAGAAAACGACGAGGTCCGGCAAAAAATGCAGGAATGCCATGATATTTGGAATATTACTCCATTGAACCACGAAATTTTTGAACCGGAAAAAGCCTTTCGCAGATTTACCCGCCGGATTGAACCCGAACGTTCTCCAAAGAAAGTAAAACGTATTTTTAAGAATATCGTTTATTTTTCGACCGGTGTCGCTGCTGCTGTTTTGGTCGTTTTTTTTCTGAAATTACCATGGATACAGGCCCCGGACCGGCAGGAACAATCAAATATCATTACTTTCATCATGCCCGATCATGCAAAAGGTAACCTGAAATTGCCGGATCAAACTTCTGTATGGTTAAATAAAAACAGCCGGCTGGATTATCCCGGTGTATTTGCTTCTGATAGGAGAGAAGTTTCCGTGGACGGAGAAGCTTATTTTGAGGTGTCCGAAGATAAAAACAAACCTTTTACAGTCGACTTGGGTAATGAAAAAATTACAGTACTGGGAACTGCTTTCAATGTTAAAAACAGGCATGACAAAGAATTTTCCGAAATAACACTTTTGTCGGGAAGCATCGATGTCAGCCTGGAAAAGGAAAAGAAGCATTATGAGCTGAAACCCAATGAACGGCTGGTGTATTCGAAGCGTACCGGTAAAGTAAAAATAGAATCAGTCGATGCAGGCATTTACAATATCTGGATTAAAGACCGGCTCTCTTTCGATAATCAAAACCTGAGTTATATCATCTCATGCCTTGAAAAATGGTACGATATAAAAATAGAATGTACTGAAAATATAAAGAAAATAAACGGAATCTCTCTGTCTGTAAGGGATGAACCGGTAGAGGAGGTGTTAAAAGGAATTCAATACATTGCCCCGATAAAATATACTATATTGAAAAACCAATAGATTCATTCGGTAAATTGATGTAAAATTAAAACTATTGTCCATGAAAAAACTCAGATTCAGATCGGATACGACCAATTTCAATCGTATCGTTGTTTTTATTAGGAAAAAACTTATTCTTTCCTTTTGTGTGTTTTTTGTCCCGTCGATTTTATTTGCTAATCATGATCTTCAGAATATGAAGGTTACGATGAGAATGGAAAACGTTTCCTTGAAAGAAGTTTTTAAAGAAATCGAACGGCAGACTCACTACTCGTTTTATTACAATGAAAAACAAGTCGATTCAAAACGGATTGTAAATGTAAAGGCTAAGGAGAAGAAAGTAGGGGAAGTATTGGATGAAATTATATCCGATTATACCTACAGAACGGAAAACAATCAGATTATCGTTACTCCGAAAACGTCTTCTGCAGTACCTTCGCAAACTGGCGGAACAAAGGAGATGCAGCAGCAAAGGATACCCATCTCGGGAGTTATTCTCGATGTTAACGGTGAGCCGATGGTGGGGGCTTCTATCGTTTTTGTCGGAACTAACATCGCGACTATTACCGATGTAGACGGAGCGTTTACTATAAATGTTCCCGATCTTTCAGGAAAATTGAAAGTGAATTATATCGGATATAAGGAAAAGACCATCGATATGGGTGGCAAAAAAGAGTTCAACATTGTCCTGGAAGAAGATGCGGAAATGCTGGATGAGGTTGTTGTGGTCGGTTATGGATCTCAACGGAAGAAAGATATGACCGGAGGTGTGTCTTCCCTGAATACTGAAAAATTGGAAAAAGTTCCGACCCCCAATATTGCCAAGCGTTTACAGGGGCAGGTTGCAGGGATGGCTGTAACTGTCAGTACCATACCCGGAGGTACTTCAGATGCCGACAGGGGTACTACGATCCGTATCCGTGGAGAGAAATCCCTGTCTACTGTTTCTTCGAGTAATGAACCTTTGATCGTGCTCGACGGGATACCTTTCAGTGGAGGCCTGGATCAGATCGACCAAAACAGTGTAGAAAATATTTCCGTATTGAAAGACGCTTCGGCCGCCGCCATTTACGGGTCCAGAGCCGCGAATGGCGTTATCCTGGTTACCACCAAGAAAGGACAGGAAGGTAAACCCATTGTCCGTTACCACGGCTATGTAGCTGTTCAAAAGCCGGAAAGGCTTTTTGATATTCAGAACGGCCCTGAAAGTATGGCTTTTTTAGGACAATACTGGAGGGATTTGGGAAAACCGGAAAGTTATTGGTCTGATCCGGCGCAATTCCTGCAATCGACCCCCGCTGCAAATTATAAAGCAGGTAAAGAATTCAACTGGCAGGATGAAATGTTTAAACCGGCTTTTCAGCAGGAGCACCAATTGAGTCTTTCCGGGGCTACCGATAAGAACAGTTATTATGCATCCATCAGTTATACCGATCAGGACGGGATGGTAAAAAATACGCCTTTCCAGAAATATGCGGCGACAGTCAATCTGTCTCAGAAAATCGGTAAATGGCTGACAGTCGGAACAAATACGCAATTGATACAAACGGTAAATAATGGAGTGACTCCTTCCTACGATATGGCGTATCGTTTGACCCCGTATTCCAATCCTTACAATGAAGACGGAAGTTACAGCCGTTATCCGATGTATACCGAAACGTTCTGGTATAGTCCTTATGCCAATATGGACGGCGTTTCCGACGATATGAACCGGAATGTATTTACAGGATGGTATGCCGATGTGACACTGCCTGTTAAAGGTTTGACTTACAGGACTAATTTCGGATATGCCTTTAAAATCAGGGAACGTGGTAGTTATTATGGATCGACTACTTTATCCGGTTCCGACTATAACGGAGTCGCCAAAGTGATAAATAACGACTTCACTGATTGGACCTGGGAAAATGTGTTCAAGTACGACCAAAACTTCGGAGCGCATCACCTGGATCTGACCGGTATGATCAGTGCGCAGAAAACAGTCAGTTCCGAATCGTCGGCAGAAGGAAGGAATTTTCTGAATGATGACAATGCTTACCATAATATCGATGCAGCGCAAGGTGAAAAACTCATCACTTCGGATTACAGAGAAACCGCTCTGGCATCTTATATGGGCCGGATTAATTACAATTACGCCAGCCGGTATTTGTTGACATTGACCGGTCGTTATGATGGCTATTCTGCTTTCGGGGCAAATAATAAGTGGGCGTTTTTCCCCTCTGCCGCAGTAGGTTGGATCGCATCCGAAGAAAAGTTTTTTCAGAATTGGGACATAAAACCCATCGACTTCCTGAAATTCCGTTTGTCTTACG
>JAVBRK010000107.1:0-20157 GCA_031548005.1 Bacteroidales bacterium | reverse complement strand
GAGGTAACATGAAATTCAAATCATCGTAGAGTAATTTATCGCCATACGACTTTGCAACGTGCAGTGATTCAATGACCTTATTTCCCAAACGAGGGCCATTAGGAATAAAAATTTCCAGCTTGTCTTCCCGGTCTTTCGTATCCTGATTCAACAATTGTTCATAAGAATTCAAACGGGCTTTCCCTTTTGCATGACGGGCTTTCGGCGCCATTTTAACCCATTCCAGCTCTCGTTCCAGGGTTTTGCGGCGTTTGCTGGCTTGCTTTTCTTCCTGAGCCATCCTGCTGGTTTTTTGTTCCAGCCAGGAGGTATAGTTTCCTTTCCAGGGAATACCTTCCCCGCGGTCGAGCTCCAGTATCCATCCGGCCACATGATCGAGAAAATAGCGGTCGTGCGTAATACAAATAACTGTTCCGGCATACTGCTGCAAGTGCTGTTCCAACCAGTCAATAGATTCGGCGTCCAGGTGGTTGGTCGGCTCATCGAGCAACAAGATATCCGGTTGCTTCAACAGCAAACGGCAAAGAGCCACACGACGTTTTTCTCCTCCGGAGAGGGTACCCACCAGTTGGTCTTCCGGCGGACAACGCAAAGCATCCATTGCCCGTTCCAGTTTACTGTCTATATTCCAGGCATCCGAAGCATCTATTTTGTCTTGAATTTCAGCCTGACGGGCAAATAAAGCATCCATCTTATCCGGATCTTCATAATATTCCGGTAATCCGAACTTTTCATTAATCGATTCGTATTCTTTCAGAATATCGATGGTTTCCTGAACTCCTTCCTGAACGATTTCTTTTACTGTTTTAGAATCGTCCAGTTTAGGATCCTGCTCTAAATATCCCACCGAATATCCGGGAGAGAATACCACCTCTCCCTGGTATTCCTTTTCTACTCCGGCTATAATTTTCAGCAAAGTAGATTTTCCGGAACCGTTCAAACCGATAATTCCGATCTTTGCGCCATAATAAAACGAAAGGTAAATATCCTTGAGCACTTGCTTATGTGGCGGGAAAGCCTTGCTGACTCCCACCATGGAAAATATAATCTTTTTATCGTCTGCCATAATTTATTATATTGTTTTCTAATGCAGGGCCGGTTACTTCAATAATTCTTCGATTTTTGCAGTCAGTTGCTCTCCATGCAAATCTTTTGCTGCAATGATTCCGTCTTTAGAAATCAAAACCGTATGCGGAATGCCTGTAACACCATAAACCCGGGCGCTTTCATCTTCCCAACCTTTGAGGTTCGAGAACTGAGGCCATACAACACCATGTTTCCGGGTTGCATCAGCCCATGCGCCTTTCTCTCCATCCAGAGAAACTCCGACAATTTCAAATCCTTTATCTTTATATTTACCATATACTTCGATCAGGTTAGGAAGAGAGCGGATACAAGGGCCACACCAGGAAGCCCAGAAATCGATCAGAACAACTTTACCTTTTCCGGCATAATCCGATAATCTGGCATCCTTACCATCAAGTGTTTTTCCACTCAGATCGGCAAAAGGCTTACCCTCAGAAGTTGCAAGCATAGCCTCAGCTCTTTTAGTCATTCCCTGAACGATCTCAGTCGACTTGAACGCCGGTGAAGCTACTTCGAGTAATTCAATAACCTGCTCCGGCTTCAGGTAATAAGACCGCATCATGAATTCATATTCACCTAATGGATTTTGTAGATTCGGCTTCAAAAAAGAGACAATTTTATTAGAAAACTGGTCAATAAATTCATCCCGGTACTTTTCAAACTCCGCCTTTTCTGCATCCGACAGGTTATCGGCATTATCCCGATGTTTTTTATCGAACTCACTGATCATAGACTGAATATCATCATTAAATTGTTGATATTCCTTATTTTTCTTTGTTCCTCCAATAGTCAGGGCCATCAAAGAATCAATACTGATTGTAATTTTTCCGGGTTCAAGGACAAAAGAAGCCGGACGTCCTTCTTCTCCGTAATTGAGAAATCCCATTTTCATGGAATCGGCCATTCCTTTAAAATGAAATCGACCATTTGCAATCGTGGCAGAATCAATCGAGATCAATTCCCTCATATTTTCGTTGGGAACCTGCAGATACACCTTCCGGTTGTCAAACTCACCACCTTGTATGGTACCGTCGATTGTATAACTGTTTTTGTCAGCACAAGAAGCTACCAAAATAGCCGAGATTAAGAATAAAAGAGTTTTCTTCATATGTTTTTAAATTAAAAATTGACAAATTTACATAAATTTAAACAACTCAGAAAATTTAAATGAATTTTAAGTCAAAAAGACCTGTTAAAAGAAAATAGCATATGAAGAAAAAAATCATTTTCTTCATATGCTATTTTTCAACGTATTGAATATCAATACCCTACCTCTTTCGAAATATCCTCAGGAGTTATCTTCTTTTTATCAAGCGATCTCCAGGCATACCAGATATAGGCCAGTACGAATGGGATAAACAGCGAAACGATCGACATCGCCTTCAAAGTAAACAGACTGGAACTGCTATTAGCAATTGTCAGGGAACTTTGAGGATCCGACAACGAAGGATAATAAGCGGTATGATTGTAACCTGCGATCAGGAACAATATCAGTACAACCAGAACACTCCCGGTTCCGGCAAACCAGATTCCATAAATAAACCGGGACTGGAAAGCGCTCCGGATAAATCCGTACAACACCAGGACAACCCCCGCCAGCAATATGACAAGCGCCCACGGCATCGCCAACAGGTTATGCCAGTACTTCAGCGGCTCGATGCTGATTACCCCTGTAGCCGGGTCTTCGGCCCATCCGTTTTTCAACAGAAGCATAATCAAATAAGGCAGGAAAAATAACAGAAAACCAATGGCATTGTACAGCAATTGTTTTCTTGCATTTCTACGAACCTCTTCGTCGGCTATATTATTAATAAAGTAAAGACAACCGAGGCAGCGCGCAAGGAAAAATACAGCCAGACCTAAAACCACATTCCACAGGTTTCCAACAGCTTCCAGACCATGGAGCGGGTTTTGCCAGGAAGAAATAACGGGCATGGCAATACCGGTGATATTACCCTTATTCACTAAAAATTCCGACCCGGTAAAAAAGGTCGAGACGGCAGCTCCCAGTAATAACGGTCCGAATAAACCATTAAAAAATAAAAATGCCTTATAAGTTTTATTTCCTAATAAATTTCCCTGTTTGGAAATAAACTCATAGGATACAGCCTGAACGACAAAGCCGAACAGAATCAGCATCCAAACCCAATAAGCTCCTCCGAAACTGGTGGAGTAAAACAGCGGAAATGAAGCGAAAAATGCTCCTCCGAATGTGACTAAGGTAGTGAATGTCAACTCCCACTTCATTTTTAGTGAAAGTAACATCATATTGAGGTGTTTTTCCTTTTTTCCCAATGAATAAATAAGCGATTGTCCTCCCTGAACAAAAAGCAGGAATACTAACAATGCTCCCAGCAGAGAGATCAGGAACCACCAGTAATGCTGATAAAATGAATAATCCATAACTATTTGATTTTACAATTGGCAATTGACAATTGAGGTTATTATTTCTATAATTAAATCTTAAAATAATTGCCAATATCAATTGTCAATTACTTCAGGCCCTTTTTTGATTTGCTGAACCATGATTTTAATTTCGGCAGCCAGCAATACTGTAAACAAAATAAGGAAAATAAAGAATGTCAGTTTGACCGAGCCTGTATCGATGTCGGAAATGGCAGCCTGAACAGGAAGAATATCCTGAATAGCCCAGGGTTGACGTCCGACTTCTGCTACAATCCAGCCTGCCTGGGAAGCAATATAGGCTAATGGAATAGACCACAAAGCCACCCATTGTATCCATGGCATACGATCGTACTTTTTCTTGTAAGTAAAGAACCCAACCAAAGCAAAAAGCAATAAGAAAAAGCATCCGAGTCCTACCATGATCCGGAAAGAATAAAATACCAATGGAACATTTGGGATAGCATCTTCAGGAGATTTAAAATAACCATATCCGAAATACTTGAAATTTTCGTCCAGAATTCTCTTCGACTCGGCCACTCTGGCCTCATCCCCTTCGTTTTTTGCTTGTCTGTAAGTACTTAATGCAGCTTGAGCAATTTTACCCCGGTTCATTTTTTCTTCGATCGATAAGGCCTTGCCTGCGGGCGTATCATAACCTCCCTCTACCAGATTATTGATTCCGGGAACATAGCCATTCGCTTCTCTTGTAGCAAATAAAGATAACAATTTAGGTACCTGGACATTAAAAAGATACGGATCTTTGTTGTCTCCATATTTTTTTCCGGGTGTAAGAACCGCAACTGTAGCTAATCCGACGCCCGTATCGCCTTCATACAAAGATTCCATTGCAGCAAACTTCATCGGTTGTTTTTGCGCCACCTGATAAGCAGATCCATCGCCGGTCCAGATTGAAAGGAGCACCCCGGTAATACCGACGGCACAAGCTACTTTAATACTCTCAAGCGCAAAACCTTTTTCTCTGTTTTTCAGTAAAAACCAGGAACTGACACCCACAACAAAAGCGGCGCCCAACATCCAGCCGGAAAGCACGGTATGGAAAAATTTATTAACCGCGACCGGAGAAAACACCAGGGCCCAGAAATCGTTCATTTCATTCCGTACGACATCCGGGTTAAACTCCATCCCCACAGGGTACTGCATCCATGCATTGGCAACAAGTATCCACAAAGCAGATAGTGTCGCTCCAATAGTAACCAACCAGGTTGAAGCTAAATGGAAACCTTTGCTGACTTTATTCCAGCCAAAAAACATAACGGCAATAAAAGTAGCCTCCATAAAGAATGCAAAAATACCTTCGATAGCAAGAGGAGCTCCAAAAATATCACCGACAAACCAGCTATAGTTAGACCAGTTTGTTCCGAATTCAAATTCAAGGATGATACCCGTAGCAACTCCAATAGCAAAATTGATCCCAAAAATCTTCATCCAAAATTTGGCTGTACGCTTCCATTTTAAATCCCCGGTCCGGTAATACATGGTTTCCATCAGGGCCATAATCACACCGAGACCTAAAGTTAACGGAACAAACAACCAGTGATACATAGCCGTGAGTGCAAACTGCGCTCTCGACCAATCAATTAAAGAAGCATCAATCTGATTCATGTGAAATTTTTTATTGGTTTATATTCTTAGTGAGTTGTTCATTTACGTATTCACTTTTTTCCCGATCCGTATCAAATTTGCTGTTCAGAAAATTCGGGAAAAGGAATGCCTTCAGGATGGCAAACATAATGAAAAGTTTGATGAAAATAATCAGCCACATTGTTTTCCCCCAGGTCATATTCTTAAACCCCTCGATATACATGGCTATAAAGTCAGAGAATGTTCTTATTCTTTCCATAAAAGTTAGATTCTTGTCGTATTTAACACTTCGCTACAAAGATAAAGATAAAATAAAACAGTAATTCGACAAATATAATCAATTTTATAATTAAATGTAAAATGATTCTTATATTTTTTCACAAAACCTGATCTTTGCACGCTCTAAATCTTCAGGAGTATCGATTCCAATCGTTTCTTCATCCGTAATACCGGCCTTGATCACATAACCGTTTTCGATCCAGCGGAGTTGTTCCAGCGACTCAGCCAACTCAAGTGCAGATTGCGGCAATGCCGTAATTTTCTTCAACGCTCCGGATTTAAATGCATAAAGCCCTATATGTCTGTAAAATACATGACTATCTAACCATTGATTACCGTCTTTTCCCCGTACGTAAGGTACCACCGAGCGACTGAAGTAAATCGCCTGGTTCTTTCTATTCAGAATCACTTTGGGAGTATTCGGATCAAAAAGATCTCTTTCAGAATCATCACGCGCAGAAAATGGCTTGACCAACGTGGCAATTTCCGTGTCAGGATCTTCAAAACACGATTTAATCAATTCAATTTGAGACGGTTGAATAAAAGGCTCATCTCCCTGGATATTCAGGATAACATCGAAAGCCTTTCCGATTTTATCGTAAGCTTCCAGGCATCGGTCGGTACCGCTGCGGTGCTCCTCTGAAGTCATGACTACATGACCTCCGAATCCTTTTACAACACCATAAATACGCTGGTCGTCGGTAGCGACACAAATTTCATCGACCCATCCGGCTACCCGTTCATACACCCTTTGAATCATCGGCTTCCCCATCATATCGGCCAACGGTTTTCCGGGAAAACGGGTCGAAGCATACCGGGCTGGTATAATTCCTAAAAATCTCATAAATCTTTCAATTGTAATATTTTATCATGTTCACCAACCACCCAGATCACATCTCCTTCTTCCATCTCCAGATCGATATCCGGGTTCATCACCGAAGTTTCATTTCTTTCAATTCCAACAACAAGGCAATCTCCTTTGTCGCGAATACCGGAATTCTTGATCGTTTTTCCAATCAACGCAGATCCTTTCTCGATCTGAAATTGCTCTATACTCACCTGGGGAGAAGGCTCCTGAATCAAAGTATCTTCAGAATACTTAGATCGTTTCTCTTCCAGATAATTTTGAAAAACAAGCATTTGATCATCCGTTCCGAGAACAATGACATGATCCTGCGGAAGAATCCGCTCTTCTCCACCCGGAATATTGATCCGCCTGTTTCCCCGGATGATTGTCACCACATTGACTCCACAACGCTGACGAAAGTTCAATTCTTTCAAGGTTTTCCCAACAATGGAGAAATGTTGCCTGACTTCAAAATCTGCCAAATGCAGGTCACGGGATAATAAGTGGTTGACAAATCCTTTTTTAACCGGGGCTTGTTGCTCCTGATAATGCTGCCGGGCATTGAGGTTTTTTTTGAAACGACGCTCGATCAGAATGGATTGTTTTTTCAACTGTTTAGACAAATAGAAAAAAATCAGAATCACCAATGCAATGACGGCAGTGATTCCCCAAGCCGCATCGAATAATTTTTGAAGAATAAATACGATCATTCCCATACAAATGAGGATCCGGAACGCGATGGTAAAAATCAACGGTCCACGGTTACTGCGGCTATCTCCCCACAATTTCTCAAACTCCACTGAATGGTTTTTTTTCACCATAATCGCCCTCATAAAAGGAGACAGCACCAAAATAATAACTATGGCTGCTATCAGGCTACCCCAGATTCCCTCGACTTTCGATTGAACGAACGGAATAAAGTAGTGGACCGAAAGAAAAATGATCATAACAGACAAAATCAGGTAAATAGCGACCATCTTTACCATATCGGTCAACAATCTTTTCCAGGTACTTTCCTGATTCACAGGATGCGCTCCCGATGTATTTTTTTCATTAAAAAACTTGTGCCACGAAATCGGAACCGTATTCTCTATAAACCGGTAGGCGGGACCGGAAAGTTTTATCATGTAGGGAGTCGTAAAGATAGTAATCACTGAAACAGCAACAATCACAGGATAAAGATAGTGATCGATGACCCCTAAAGACAGCCCCAAACCGGCTATAATAAATGAAAATTCCCCAATCTGGGACAATGAAAAACCCGCCTGCATAGCCACTTTCAGTGGTTGTCCCGCCAATAGCACCCCGGCGGAGGCAAAAAACATCTGGCCAATAATTACGACCAAACTTAAAATAATGATCGGCAGGATATAGCTACCCAATACAGGAATGTTGATCATCATACCCACCGAAACAAAAAAGATGGCCCCAAACAGGTTTTTAACAGGCTGAACAAGATGTTCGATCCGTTCGGCATCCATCGTTTCCGCCAGGATCGATCCCATTACAAACGCACCTAAAGCCGATGAAAATCCCGCTTTTGTCGCCAAAATGACCATCCCCAGGCATAGTCCGAGAGAAACGACCAGGAGGGTTTCGTCATTCAGATACTTTTTACACTTTCGCAACATGGTAGGAATCAGGAATATGCCGGTTATAAACCAGAAAAGCAGAAAAAATAACAGTTTGACAATGCTGGTCAGCATCTCGGAGCCTTCAAACTGCTTGCTGACAGCGAGTGTGGACAGCAATACCATCAGTAGAACGGCAAACAGGTCTTCCACAATCAGGATGCCCAGTACAATACTGCTGAAACGCTGGTTACGAAGCCCCATGTCGTCAAATACTTTGATGATAATCATGGTCGAAGACATACACAGCATTCCTCCCAGAAAAATACTGTTCATATGAGACCAGCCGAAACAAAGCCCGGTAACGTACCCGACAAGCATCATGGAAACCACAATCGTAGTCGTGGCTATGATCGCCGTCACTCCTACATGAACCAATTTTTTGAAACTAAAATCCAGTCCCAAAGCAAACAACAGAAAGATAACCCCGATATCCGCCCAGGCTTGAATATCCCCCACCTCGAGCACAGTAGGGACAAAAGAAGCGTATGGACCGGCCAAAATCCCGGCAACGATGTACCCCAGGACAACCGGCTGTTTGAGCCATTTAAATAGTAAAGAAATAACACTTGCGGCAATCAGAATGATCGCAAGATCAGTAATCAGAGTTGGGAGATGCGACATCTAATGAAGTTTTTCGAGCCCAAAGTTATAAAAAATAAGGAAAACAAAAACTATATATCTCACTTTTTAAGGTAGAAAATTCATCTAAATAAAATAAACCGTTTCAAAACAGGCCTGTTTACCCAGTAATCCGGGATGAGGTTGAAATCTGTTTTAAAACGGTTTATTTATATTCCTCTTTATTGATTTGAGGAAAAAATCAATTTCAGGGCATTAGCCCAGATAACTCTTTAACAGATCATTTTTGTTGCTTGTGCGCAACCTTCTGATAGCTTTCTCCTTGATTTGCCTTACGCGCTCTCGGGTCAGCCCAAATTTATCACCAATCTCTTCGAGTGTCATCTCCTGATATCCGATTCCGAAAAACATCTTGATAATGTCCCGTTCCCGGTCACTCAGAGTAGACAAAGCCCGATCGATCTCTTTGGAAAGCGATTCGCTCATCAACGACCTGTCGGCTACAAGAGCATCCTCATTTACAAGAACATCCAGCAAGCTATTGTCTTCTCCTTCCACAAAAGGAGCGTCTACCGAGATATGACGACCCGAAACTTTCAACGTGTCGGAGATTTTATCGACCGGAATATCCAGCTCATTAGCAAGCTCTTCAGGGGAAGGACGACGTTCGTGCTCTTGTTCAAATTTTGAAAAAGCTTTTGTGATCTTATTCAATGAACCCACCTGGTTCAACGGAAGACGAACGATCCTCGACTGTTCGGCCAAAGCCTGCAGGATAGATTGCCGGATCCACCACACAGCATAGGAGATAAACTTGAATCCGCGTGTTTCGTCGAATTTCTCGGCGGCTTTGATCAGTCCCAGATTTCCCTCATTAATCAGGTCAGGAAGGCTTAGCCCCTGGTTCTGGTATTGTTTCGCCACCGAAACCACGAAACGAAGGTTTGCACGTGTCAGTTTCTCTAATGCCCTGCGATCTCCTCGCTTGATTGCCTGAGCCAGTTCCACCTCTTCTTCGACAGTGATCAGGTCCTCCCGTCCGATTTCCTGAAGGTACTTGTCTAAAGACGCACTTTCACGATTGGTGATTGACTTTGTAATTTTTAATTGTCTCATCGAATAACTTTAGATATAGAGCCTACTTAAAGGGGGTGCAAAGGTACTGATTTTTCCTAACATTTAAGAAAATACCATAACCTTTTTCTAAGAAAATTAATATAAAATATTACAGCAAAAATCGTGCCCTGTTTACTTAAGTCAACCGTTCAGATCGATTGCATAATACCCGACTTTACCGTTTGGAGCCACTACTCTCAAAAATAAACCGCGATTATCAGGATCTTGCTTCATGACCGACTGAACAACCATCTCAAATTCTTCCACAGAACTAATTATCACATTATTAGCGGTCAAAATAACGGACCCTTCCAAAATACGATAATCTTTCAACTTTCCGTCTTTCAGATTGGTCACTTCAATTCCATAACCGATTCCCAGTTCCTCTTTTCTACTATCGGAAATTTCTTTGAAAGAAGCTCCCAATAATTCAAAAGGTTTCACATTTTTCACGACATTGGTAGTACCCTGGTCGTTTCTCAGTTCCACATCGTACTCTTTCTCCACAGCGCCGCGTTGTACCCGTACTTTTACCACATTGCCGGGATTATAACGACCGATCTGCGCTTTTAGTTCTGAAAAATTTTTAATTTTCACTCCATCTATCGCTACAATAATATCACCGGCCTGAATCCCGGCAGCTTTAGCGGAGCTACTGGAGGAAAATCCTTCGACATACACCCCATCGTTTACTTTCAACTTATTATAAATGTCCGGAGCGTTTTGCTTCAACTCGGGTAATTCCCGGATGGTTACTCCCAGCAAAGCCTTTTGGATCACACCATATTGTTTGATGTCCGACACCACTTTCTTCACAATACTCATCGGAATCGCAAATGAATAACCAACATAATTCCCTGTTTGAGAGTAGATTAAAGTATTGATCCCAACCAACTCCCCTTTTGTATTCACCAATGCCCCTCCGCTGTTTCCCGGATTGACTGCCGCGTCGGTTTGAATATACGACTCGATCCGTTGTTGAGCATTCCCGTCTCTCATTCCGTATCCGGACCCGGAAAATACATTTCCACGGCCTTTGGCGCTCACAATACCGGCAGTTACAGTAGAAGTCAGGTTAAACGGATTACCAACAGCCAACACCCACTCTCCTACTTTTAACTGATCGGAATCGCCGAACGGAACAAACGGAAAATCCGTACCTTCTATTTTCAACAAGGCCAGGTCACTTTCAGGATCAGCACCTATCAATTTGGCTTTAAACGACTTGTCATCATTCATAGTGACCTCGATTTCATCGGCGCCATCGATTACGTGATTGTTGGTGACAATGTACCCGTCGTTCGAAATGATCACTCCCGACCCGAACCCCACCCGGGGTTGGTTCCGGTAACCCGGGGTAATTCCGAAAAAATAATCCCAAGGGTCTATATAGTCCTGCCCCTTAGCCTTAGAAACAGATTTAATATGTACTACCGCATGCACAGTCTGTTCTGCCGCAAATGTAAAATCGGTATTTTCGGCAGGAGTCGCATAATTAACCATCCGGAATCCCGGCTGACCGACGGATTGCCCGTTAAAAACCCGGGCTTCCTGCCTGTTACTCAGATAAGAAAATGTAGCTGCACCGACTCCGGCGCTCAATGCTCCGACAAGGATGAAACCTAAAATTAATTTCCATGTACTCTTCATACTTCTTTCATGATTTTAGTTAGTTAAATTTCTGTTTTCTTTACTTTAACTTCTTATACAAAGAACGTACATTTTTCCGTTTTAACATTTGATTTTAACTCTTTTAACCCAAGTAGCCCGATCTTAACCGGTTTTAACAGACAATTTGTCAGATATGCGTCAAATAATCAATCTTTATTCTGCCGGAACAATCACTATCAGAGTTTTTTCATAAATTTTCTTCCCGAAAATATTTGGTAAATAAAAAATAATGGTGTAAATTTGCACCCTCGTTGTGGAGTATCACATTTTTTCATCTTAGAATATAAACAAAAAAACATACATAGAAATGTCAAAAGTTTGTCAGATTTCCGGAAAAAAAGCAATGGTTGGCAATAATGTTTCGCATTCAAACCGCAAAACAAAACGTAAATTTAATGTCAACCTCTTCACTAAGAAGTTCTATTGGGTAGAACAGGATGCCTGGGTAAGCCTGAATATTTCAGCCAATGGCCTGCGCACAGTTAATAAAATCGGATTAGACGCTGCCATCAGAAAAGCAGCAGAAAAAGGATACCTTTAAATAAATAAGACAATGGCTAAGAAAGCAAAAGGAAACAGAGTTCAAGTGATTCTCGAATGCACTGAACACAAAGACAGCGGTATGCCGGGAACATCTCGTTATATTACAACGAAAAACAGAAAAAATACAACCAGCCGGTTGGAACTGAAAAAATACAACCCGGTATTGAAGAGAGTAACCGTACATAAAGAAATCAAGTAAAAACATCTAAGTCATGGCAAAAAAGACCGTCGCGGGATATCGCGAAAAATCAGAAGGACGTTCTTACTCGAAAGTAATCAAAGTAGTAAGGTCAGAGAAAACAGGCGCTTATACCTTTAAAGAAGAAATGGTTCCCAATGAGGCAGTGAAGGATTATTTCAAATAATCTTCGGCTAAAGATCGAATGATATAAAACTCCTCTCCGGATATTCCGGACAGGAGTTTTTTTATTTTCAAATAAATATAGTAACTTTGCAGGGATTTATATACAGATTAGAACATTATGGGATTTTTCAGTTTTTTCTCCAAGGATAAGAAAGAAAATTTAGACAAAGGTCTATCCAAAACAAAAGAAAGTGTCTTTTCAAAAATTACACGTAGCATTGCGGGGAAATCAAAGGTCGACGACGAGGTGCTCGATGACCTGGAAGAAGTGCTGGTCACCTCCGATGTGGGAGTCGAAACCACGTTGAAAATCATTGAACGGATTGAGAAACGCATATCAAGGGACAAATATGTCAATACCGATGAACTGACCGATATCTTACGTGATGAAATAGCCTCCATGCTGGCAGAAAATTCGACGCAGGAGTTGGAAGGCTTCGAGATTCCGAAAGATAAGACGCCTTATGTTATCATGGTGGTAGGAGTAAATGGTGTGGGAAAGACAACAACCATCGGAAAATTGGCTTATCACTTCAAGAAGGCGGGTAAAAAAGTCTATCTGGGAGCTGCCGATACATTCCGTGCAGCAGCCGTAGAGCAATTAACCATCTGGAGTGAGCGCGTGGGAGTCAATGTAGTCAAGCAAAAGATGGGATCCGATCCTGCTTCTGTAGCTTTCGACACCCTGAACTCGGCAAAAGCTAACGATGCAGATGTTGTAATCATCGATACGGCCGGAAGATTACACAATAAGGTCAACCTGATGAATGAACTGACCAAAATTAAGAATGTGATGAAAAAAGTCGTTCCGGACGCTCCTCACGAAGTATTGCTGGTGCTGGACGGTTCGACCGGACAGAATGCTTTCGAACAAGCCAAACAGTTTACCGCAGCAACTGAGGTCAATGCCCTGGCAATCACCAAGCTGGATGGTACGGCTAAAGGCGGTGTGGTCATCGGCATTTCCGATCAATTTAAGATCCCGGTAAAATATATCGGTTTGGGCGAAGGTTTAGAAGACCTTCAGATTTTTAACCGGAGGGAATTTGTAGACTCATTATTCGGAGGCCATGAGAAAAAATAGAGTAGACATCATTACCTTGGGATGTTCCAAAAACCTGGTGGATTCGGAGTTGCTGATGCGGCAATTCTCTGCCAACGGCTATCAGGTTTCGCATGATCCGGAACAATCCGAAGGAGAGATCGTCGTAATCAATACCTGCGGATTTATCGGCGATGCCAAGGAAGAATCGATCAACATGATTCTCCGGTTTGCCGAAGCCCGGAAAAAAAATAAAATCCGGAAATTATTCGTTATGGGCTGCCTTTCGGAACGGTATCAGGAAGAACTACAAGCTGAAATCCAGGAGGTTGACCGGTTTTACGGGAAATTTAACTGGAGGTCATTGTTGTCGGACCTGGGAAAATCGTATCACAACGAACTGTCGTCCGACCGAATCATCACCACTCCTTCACACTATTCGTACCTGAAGATTGCAGAAGGATGTAACCGGACCTGCTCCTACTGCTCTATTCCCATCATTACC
This sequence comes from Bacteroidales bacterium, assembly GCA_031548005.1. Lineage (GTDB taxonomy): Bacteria > Bacteroidota > Bacteroidia > Bacteroidales > Azobacteroidaceae > BNXB01. The sequence goes on along the minus strand of JAVBRK010000107.1, from coordinate 6,483 downwards.
GGGAAATATAAGTCCCGATCAATGGAAGAAATTTGCCAGGAGATAAAAATCTTAGTCGGGCAAGGCGTCAAAGAATTTCAACTGATTGCACAGGACCTGACTTATTACGGACTCGACCTGTACAAAAAATACAATCTGGCTGAGCTGGTGGCCCGCATCTCGGATATTCCCGGAACGGAATGGATCCGGCTGCACTACGCCTACCCCGCCCATTTCCCGCTGGATTTACTTCCGGTAATGCGGGAAAGAGAGAATGTTTGTAATTACCTCGACATCGCTCTACAACACGGTAGTGACCAAATGCTGAAACTGATGCGCAGGAATATCGACAAGGCCGGAACCATCGAATTACTGAACCGGATCCGGGAAGAAGTGCCCGGAATTCATCTGCGTACGACCATGATGACCGGGCATCCTGGAGAAACAGAAAACGATTTTCAGGAAATGCTGGATTTTGTACGACAAATGCGCTTTGAACGTTTGGGCGGATTTGTGTATTCCGACGAAGATGGAACTTATTCGAATCTACACTACCAGGACAACATTCCGCTGGAAGAAAAACAAAGACGGTTAGATGAGTTGATGGCCGTTCAGGAAAGGATTGCAAGAGAAATCAACGAGGAAAAAATTGGAAAAACACTGAAGGTCATCATCGACCGGGAAGAACCCGATTTTTACATCGGACGCACTGAATTCGATTCTCCGGAAGTCGATCCGGAAGTGCTGATCAAGAAAGAAAAAGGAATTTTTACAGGGAATTTTTATCCGGTAAAAATTACAGGGACTCAATACTTTGATCTAACAGGCCAAATTGAATCTGAATGAACCCATCTGAATTTGCATCCGAACTAAGAAAAAGGCTTGGAATCTCAAAAGCAGAAACCAACCGCCTGATCGATGCGACTGTTGCTCTTATAACAGAGCAACTGCAAAAAAACAATACGATCTCCATTCAAAATATCGGGACATTCGAAGTCAAGAAAAGGGCCGAAAGAGTAACTGTTAGCCCGAATACCGGAAAAAAGATGCTGATTCCTCCGAAACTGGTTGTAGGCTACAAAGTGTCGCCTTCATTGAAAGAAAAAATAAAAGAAAGTCCACAATCATGAACGAAAAACTGAATTTTCACGATTTAGTCGGACTTCTATCCGAGAAAGAAGGTATTACCAAAAAAGAAGCCGAAAATTTCCTGAGGGAATTTTTTGACCTGGTAACCTCAGCCATCCTTACCGAAAAACAAGTGAAAATCAGAAACTTCGGGACTATTAAAAGTATTGAAGTCAGTGAACGTGAAAGTGTGGATGTAAATACCGGGAAAAGACTCATAATTCCGGCCCACACCAAATTAAGCTTTCATCCGGACACCCACCTCGGCAACATGATCAACGAACCGTTTTCCATGTTCGAACCGGTCGAAATAGAATCCGACGAAAATCAAACGGCTCCGGACAAGCCGGTTCAGGAAAGCATTCCGGATAAAATAGAAAACACACCTGTTGAAGAGAAATTCCCAACGCCATTACCCGTTGAAGATCCCATTCCAAATCCGGATCCGGCAGAAACGGTCCGGCCGGTCGAATTTAAATCTGCAGAATATAAAAAGAAGAAACAAAAAAAATGGTCCACATCGACTGTTTTAATTCTACTGGCGGTTATTTCATGTGTTGCCGGGTTGTACTTCGGACTTCCTTACATCTACCGCTTCGTAGAAGGAGACGAGCCGGCGTTATTGGCAAAACCTTCAAAAACCGCCAAGAGTCTTCCCGAAGATAATCGCTCCAATTCCTCTCCGGGAACGACGGTTTCCAGCCTACCTCAGGATTCTGTCATCATTAATAAAATTTCAAATGATTCTGTTTCAATAAATTCCGGATCAGAGCAAAACATCCCGGCCCCATTAGAAAAGACGGCAGAAATCAAAAAACGAAAAGTAGCAGCCGGAGAACGGCTGACCCTGATCGCTCTGGAAGAGTATGGAGAAAAAGCTTTCTGGATTTATATTTATGAAGAAAATAAAAAGAAAATAAAAAATCCCGGAAATGTCGGCATCGGACTTGAACTTATTATTCCTCCGGCTGATAAATATAAAATAGACAAGAACGATCCGGAATCTGTCGCCAAAGCAAAAAAACTGGAACGAAGCATCCGGTCAAACCGGAAGTAGCCGGATAGACAGGATATTTTTAACTTTTACAGGAAGGATTAATCATTTTTAACGTGCAAACTATTTCAACAAAAATTTAACATTTCTAATTTTGCAACGTTTCTTTGGAAAAATATATAAACCAGGATTTCGGGATCAGCCGGACGAACTGTAAAAACGACAACAAAATAAAAATAAATGATATTTTATGAGCCAAACAGTTGACATTCGTGAATTAAACGAAAGAATCGAAAGTAAGAGCGCATTCGTGAACATGATCACCATGGGAATGGATCAGGTTATTGTAGGCCAGAAGCATCTGGTAGAATCATTGTTAATCGGTTTGCTGTCTGATGGGCACATCCTGCTGGAAGGGGTTCCCGGATTGGCAAAAACGTTGGCTATAAAAACCTTGGGATCATTGATCGATGCCAAATACAGTCGCATCCAGTTTACCCCCGATTTGTTGCCGGCCGATGTTGTCGGAACCATGATCTACAGCCAGAAAACGGAAGAATTTCATGTAAAGCAAGGACCCGTTTTTGCCAATTTCGTACTGGCCGATGAAATCAACCGGGCTCCGGCAAAGGTGCAAAGTGCATTACTCGAAGCAATGCAGGAACGCCAGGTCACCATCGGAGACCACACCTATAAGCTTCCCGAACCATTTCTTGTCATGGCAACACAGAACCCCATCGAGCAGGAAGGAACTTATCCGCTCCCGGAGGCCCAGGTCGACCGATTCATGCTGAAAGTGATCATTAACTATCCGAAAAAAGAAGAAGAAAAACTGATCATACGCCAAAATATCAGTGGAGAAAAAGCAGAAGTGAAAGCGGTGTTGAGAAAGAATGAAATCCTCGAGGCCCGTAAAATTGTCCGGGAAGTATACCTCGATGAAAAAATCGAAAAATACATTGTGGATATTGTTTTTGCTACGCGTTTCCCACAGGAACACGGACTGGCAAACCTGAAAGACATGATTACTTTCGGCGCTTCTCCACGAGCTTCTATCAACCTGGCATTAGCCGCAAGAGCCTATGCTTTCATTAAGCGCCGGGGCTATGTTATTCCGGAAGATATCCGTGCAGTATGTCATGATGTCATGCGTCACCGCTTGGGATTAAGCTACGAAGCAGAAGCCAATAACCTGACTCCGGAAGAAATCATCAGTGAAATATTAAATAAAGTTGAAGTCCCATAAATATACGATAAACCGAGAGATAAAAGCGGAAAATGAAAAAAAGTTTTTAACTTATAATATTTGTGGAAACAAGCGAACTTCTAAAGAAAGTACGGCAGATCGAGATCAAAACACGCGGTCTCTCCCGGAATATTTTTGCAGGCCAGTACCATTCGGCTTTCAAAGGACGCGGTATGGCATTCTCCGAAGTGCGTGAATACGAGTACGGAGACGATATACGGGACATTGACTGGAATGTAACTGCCCGGTATACAAGACCCTATATTAAAGTTTTCGAAGAAGAACGGGAACTTACGGTAATGTTGCTGATCGATGTTTCCGGAAGCCGGGACTTCGGGACTCATGAAATCATGAAAAAAGATATGATCACTGAAATAGCCGCTACGTTAGCCTTTTCAGCAATCCAGAATAACGATAAGATCGGCGTCATATTCTTTTCTGATAAAATTGAGAAATTCATTCCTCCGCAAAAAGGGAAAAAGCATATATTATACATTATCCGCGAGTTGATCAATTTTGAGCCCCGGGAAAACAAGACAGACATTACGCAGGTGTTGAAATACCTGACCAACGCCCTAAAAAAGCGTTGTACTGCTTTTGTAATCTCGGATTATATCGATCATTCGGGATACCAGAATGCCCTCACCATTGCCAATAAAAAGCATGATGTGGTCGCAATCCAGGTATACGACGAACGGGAAACCCATATTCCGTCGGTCGGACTGATGAAAATCTCAGATGCCGAAACCGGGGTAGAAAAGTGGGTAGATACGTCCTCCCGCAAGCTCCGGGACGCTTACCGGAACTGGTGGGAAAAACGGCAGGAAGATATGAATAATTCATTCAAGCGAAGCCGGGTCGATTCGGTATCCGTTCGTACAGACGAAGATTATGTGAAAGCTTTAATTGCCTTGTTCAATAAACGCGGTTAATCTGACAAATGAAACAATTAAAACGAAATCAATTTTTAGCGATTATATTAGCGCTGCTGCTACCGGGGATCATTTCCGCCCAGCAAACGGTTGTCAAAGCCACGATCGACTCGACAGCCATCCTGATCGGAGAACAGACCATGATCCGGTTGGAAGTTGCCGGGGAAAAAGGCCAACCGCTGATTCTGCCATATTACGCCCCATCGGATACGATCATGAAAGGCATCGAAGTCGTGGAGACGCTCAGACCCGATACCACAGACCTCGGTAATAACCGGATTCAAATCAAGCAGAATTATTTGGTGACCTCCTTTGATTCGGCGGTTTACCTGATGCCCCCTTTCGAGGTTGTATCCGGAAATGATACGACCTATTCCAATATGCTGGGACTGAAAGTAGCCTCCATCCCGGTCGATACGGAATCGAAACAGTTTTATCCGATCAAAGACGTACTCAAACCGGAGTTTCATCTGCTCGATTACTTTCCAGACGACTGGTACTGGTGGTTGATCGGACTTCAATTGATCGGATTGATTTTTTACATCTTCGGTTACTTACTTCCTAAGAGGAAGCAAAAGCTCATCCGGAAAGAAAAACCGAAGCTTCCTCCTCATGAAAAGGCTATCAATGAGTTAAATGAAATAAAAAGCCAGAAGTTATGGCAACTGGGGAAAATCAAAGAATATCATTCCCAAATCACCGATACCCTGCGTACCTACATTGAGGAACGGTTCCAGACTCCGGCCATGGAAATGACTTCCGGAGAGATTCTAAGTAAGATACACCAATTGAACGATGCGGAATCTGTCTGTAACAACCTGAAGCAGATCTTACAGCTGGCCGATTTTGTGAAATTTGCAAAATACCAGCCACTTCCTGATGAAAATGAATTAAGCCTGATGAATGCTTTTCTGTTTATCAATCAAACGAAGATTGAGGAAAAGGCGGCTATTCCGGCCGATGGAACCGAAAAAAACGGAGAGATTAAAGAGAATATTGGAAATGAACCTGTTGAGGCAAATGAACCTGCCCGGTAAATCAATTCAGATATGATATTTGCGAATCCATATTATTTTTTACTATTACTTCTGCTCATCCCCATGATCGGATGGTACATCTGGAAATTACGTAAATCACAGGCCAGCCTCCGGGTATCTTCTTCCCAGGGATTCAACCAGGTTCCGGCAAGCTACAAAGTCTATTTGCGTCATCTTCCATTTGTACTCAGGATGATCGCTTTCATCCTGTTAGTCATTGCCCTGGCACGGCCTCAATCAAGCAACAGTTGGGAAAACTCTTCTACGGAAGGAATCGACATCATGATGTCGCTCGACATCTCCTCCTCCATGCTGGCGGAAGACCTGAAGCCCAACAGACTGGCGGCGGCTAAAGAAGTGGCAGCATCATTCATTGCAGGCCGTACGACAGACAACATAGGCCTGGTGGTTTTCGCAGGAGAAAGCTTCACACAATGCCCTCTCACTACCGACCATGCCGTTCTTCTGAACCTGTTAAAAGATGTGGAATGCGGAATGATTGAAGACGGAACAGCCATCGGACATGGCCTGGCTACAGCTGTGAGTCGTTTAAAAGACAGCCAGGCGAAATCGAAAGTGATCATCCTGCTGACCGATGGAACCAATAACCGCGGAGAGATCGCTCCTGTAACTGCAGCCGAGATTGCACAGTCATTCGGGATACGGGTTTATACCATTGCAGTGGGAACTATCGGGGAAGCGCCGTATCCTGATCCTTACCGTCCGGGACGGTATATCAATCAAAAAGTGGAAATTGACGAAAAAACATTGACGCAGATTGCCCAGATCACAGGCGGACAATACTTCAGAGCAACCAATAACAAAGCCCTGAAAGCCATTTATGAGGAAATCGATCAGATGGAAAAAACGAAGATCAGTGTGCAGACCTACAATAAAAAATCGGAAGAGTTTGCAGTTTTCGCCATCGGGGCGTTACTATTTCTTTTATTGGAAAGGCTGTTGAGATATACTTTATTAAGAAACATACCCTAATTAAAATATGCTATGTTTAGATTCGAGCATCCCGAATACCTGTACTTCTTACTTATACTTCCGGCTTTGCTAGCCCTGTTCATCTTCTCTATGATACTGAAAAAGGCCGCTCTGAAACGTTGCGGATACATGCCGACCATCCGCCGGTTGATGCCTGAAGTATCATTAAAGAAA
>JAVBRK010000023.1:0-10244 GCA_031548005.1 Bacteroidales bacterium | reverse complement strand
GGCAGATACCATAATTTCCGTTGGTATGCAGATCGCCACCGAATCTATAGGTGGTGATGTCGGTTCCCAGAGGAGTAGTAGAGCAACCTCCTCCTGATCCTGCATCCCCGAAATCTTCTTTGAATAGCAGGCTTCCTGTTTGCTTGATTTGAAATGACTTAATATCTCCCTGGCAACCCAGGCTGTTTTTAGCTCTGGCATAAATAGTCCGGATGCCGTTGACTGCATAAGTTGTTGGCGATGAAATGATATTTGCATCAAATTCTTCTCCGTTGGCCGTGCTGAACCGGACATCGGCTATTACTGCATTTTGCAGGTTCGTAATGCAGGTTTGCAGGTTGATTGCAGGAGCGCAGATTTCTTTATCGAGTGTATCGAACGATGGTGGTAAGCTACACACAGTGTGTGCTACAGGATAGGAAGGCCAGGCTTTTCCCGGTTCGTAGGCAAAAATATATAAAACCCCATTTATAGACAGATCCGGGCTTGTATAAATCCATGTATGATTCGTATTATCGAGAATCGCTGTTCCGAGACGGGTGAGGGAAGTCCCGGATTTTACATAGACAGAGATACTGTCCATCGTTACATCGGGACGGAAAGTCCCTTGCAGGGAGGTTCCCCAGATAGCGACCTCGCTCACCGGAGAACTTTGCGTTTGTAAGTAGGGATAACTACTTCCTTCCCAGATATTCCAGACGGAAGAACTGTTATTCTCCCCGCTTACAGCGTTTCCCCAGGATGCGGTTGTATTGTAAAATGCCAGACTTTTCAGGTTCTCCAGAGGCTGGGAAGCCCCGTCGACATCATTAGCATTGGGAGTGATTGTTTTGGATGTATTGTTGATTGTAACCGGTATTTCTTCCCAGGCATAGTTATTGATGGCTGTACCTGAACCTGATTTGACACCTAAGATTCTTCCGGTTGCACTGGAAAGGCCTTGAATCGATTCGTTGATGGCAACGCTGTTTTTCAGTGAGGCCGTGGTCTGGCTCTGGTTTCCGGTCAAACCTCCGGTACGGGAGCTGATACTTGAACTGACACTGCTTGCAGAATAAGAATTGGAAAGTATGGCCAATGTACTCCCTGTTCCGGATATTCCTCCGGTAGCCCCGCTTCCCCGAACAGATCCGAATGTATAGGAATTGGATATGCCTCCCCTCTCCACTCCGACTAAGCCGCCGGTACCATTGGCGCTTACATTTCCTGTAACAAAGGCCAAAGCATAGCAATTGTTCATGTTGCCGGAGGAACCGGCCATATTTCCGATCATTCCGCCCACGACATCGTTTCCCGTAACACGGCCTCCTGTATAGCAGTTTGTAATGGATCCTCCGTTCTGAGATCCGAGCAGAATGCCCACATTATTATGTCCTGTGACGTCCCCTGAGTTGGTCTCGACTCCCAGGTTCCGTATGGTGGCGTTAGTGGCATAACCGAAAAGCCCGATGTTGTCGGTTGCAGGAAGGTTGATATTCAGTCCGGAAATAATATGGTTATTTCCATCGAAATTTCCCTGGAATGTCCGGCTGGAGGTTCCGATCGGAGTCCAGGCATTCCCATTCAGATTCAGGTTGGCCGTTAATCTGAAAAATCTACCGGAATATGTCGAGGTTCCATTATTTACATTGGTTGCTAATGCTGTCAGGTCGGAGACATTATTGATTAAATAAGGATCACCGACCGATCCGGAACCGGACCATTGTGCAAAAACCGGAATATTTGCACTTAATAAATAAATGGCAATTGAAAGAAATAAATGACCAGCTCTTCCATCAGAATGGGGTAACTTGTTATTTTTCATAGGTATTTCGGTTTTACTTACTTTTGTTTCAGTTCCTATTATTATGAAACATTGTTGGTTTCTTTTTGTTTTGGTATAGAACGATTTTAAATCTTCATAGTTATGATTTATTGATATTTAACTAAAAGCAGGCAACTGGTTAATCAAAATTTACTGTCCTGATTGAAATTCTGGCGCTGCTGTCGGCGGCTGCATCCTACCGGATCTGGTATTTTTGGTCTGATCCGTTGTTGACCGGCTCGTTGCCTGTCGACTTGTCATCATCGCATGCAGCAAATAGGAATAAGATCAGTTCTAAAAACAAGCATTTTTTCATATTACCGGTATTATTTTTATTCTGTAGTGATCACTAAATTTTTCCCTTTTTTCAGATCATCGTACGAAATAAAGTATCCGTTTACTTTCTTTCCGTCGTAAGTGATTTTCTTGATTTTCTTTCCTGAATTTTTCCGGGTGATCGTGCAATGAGTCCGAGGATCGATCTGGAGGTCCACTTCGCTGAATAGCGGAACAGAGATGATGTACTCCGGATCGGCCGGTGAAAAAGTATACAATCCGATGGCGTTAAATACATACCAGGCCGACATTTCACCTGCATCGTCCATTCCCGATAGCGATAAGCCCTCTTTTCCCATCCGGTAGAAATTGTTCATGATCGTGTCTAAAATTGCTTGCGATTTTTCCTGTTTATCGATGAAATAATACAGGTAGGGGAAGTTATGGTCGGGTTGATTGCCGTGACAGTACTGACCAATGAAAACCGACAGGTTATGTGCTTCATATCCTCTCCAGGGAATGGAAAACAAGGAATCCAATTTATTTTCGAATGCTTTTTTGCTTGGGTATAGTCCGATCAGACCTTGGGGATCATGTGGAGCAAAAAACGTGGTTTGCCAACCGTTTGCTTCCCGGTATAGATATTCATAGTAGGGAATTTGCGGATCGAAATTTTTGATCCATTCCCCGTTCTCAAGGCGCCCGCGCATGTGCCCGGTAACCGGATCAAAAAGATTTTTATAGTTCCCGGTTCTTTTCATCAGGATATCGTAATTTTTCTGATCTTTTAATGCCTTGGCAACTAAGGCTACAGCGTAGTCGTCATAGGCATATTCCTGGGTTTTCGTGATTGCTGCTTTGGCTACAGTTTCGAGCTTGGGTTCCGCAAGATCCATTTCGGCGATATACCCTTTTTCGATATATTCATTCAGGAAGCGTCTTCCTCCCTGGTGTTCGATTCCTTCTACCGTGGCGTTTTTCAGGATCAGCTTGTAGGCTTTGTCGATGTCGAATCCTTTGATTCCTCTCAGATAAGAGCCGGCAACGAAGGTCGAAGCATGGTCTCCATGAAAGAATGTCGGCATGAACCCTAACTTCTCTCCTTTGTCGGTAATGGAGTTGATCACATCGGCGGCAACATCCGGAGTGAGCATTCCAAGCAGAATCAGTTTGTTCCGGTAATCATCCCAGAAAGAAGGATCGGTATAGTACCGGAAACCGTTGTTTGCTACTTTTCCGTACACATCGGTGTACTCTCCGTTTGCATCACTTCTAAGCGCCGGCCATAAAAATGAACGGTACAGGCAGGAGTAGAATGTTTCATATTGTTTCTCGGTTCCTCCCGATACCTTGATCTTAGAAAGTAAGGCATCCCAGGTTTGAGTGGCTTCTTCCCGGATTTGAGAGAAACTTTTACGATCGATTTCTTTTAAAAGATTCTCTTTGGCATTGTCGATACTGACAAATGAAAATCCGATTTTGATTTCCAATGATTCGGAACCGGAATTATTTGCAAAATGAACGATCGATACGATATCTTTATCGTTTTTTAATGAGTCTACAGCCGTAATTTTCTGATTGGCAACGGCATAGAAGTAGATTTTTTCTCCGGCTTGCTGAAATCCGGAAAAGGTGTGGTCGTCTGTTTGACCGATGTTCCAGCTTCTCACCCGTTCGTTCGATTTGGAGAGGTCGGCCAACAATTGAATATCTTCGCCCTTCTTGTAGCTGTATTTGTGATAAGCGCACCGCAAAGTGGAGGTCAGTTCCACGTTGATGTTGTAGCGCTCGAGGTATACCTGGTAATAGCCCGGATGCGCCGATTCGTTGGAATGTTTGTAGGGAGAGGCATAGTTGTTGGGTGTAATATTCCCGGAGATTGGTAACAGAGGCACATGGCACAGATTCCAGTGCCCTTTATTGGTATGTGTGAACGCTTGGATGAGTGTATCTTCGTATTGATATCCTGCCCCGCTTCTGAATAGGGTAACCGGACTGACCTGTACCATGGCGTTGGGTACGGATGCTCCCGGAAATACTTCAGCTCCCCAGGTGCGGCGGGTAGGGGTGTATCCCAGATCTTTTTTATCCCATAAGGTGGCGGTTCCGAGAAACGGATTGGCATAATCGGTTACCTTTTTTTGTGCGGATGCACTGTTTAGCGCCAGAAGAAAAGAACAAATTAAAAGGAGTTGTTTCATGATTGGAGATTGGGTTACAAATTCGGAATTTATTTTGTAATTAAAACCGTTGAACCGTTATTTTTCGAACGGTTCAACGATTTTTCTGAGAAATTAAAGGTTATTCAGTACTTTTGTTTTTCCTTCGTTCACTAATTTCAGGATCAGTTCTCCGAACAGGGTATTGACCCAGGCAAACCAGGAGCGTGTGAATTTTTCGGGATTGTCTTTGTGGAACGATTCATGCATGAAGCCGGTATTGGCGTCGGTATCGCGCAGTGTTTTTACGCAATACCTGATTTCTGCCTCGTTGTTTGTAGTCAGCGCTTTAAGAATCAAACTCATCGGCCAGATCATATCGTATCCGATGTGGGGACCTCCGATGCCTTCTGCTGCTTTTCCTTTGAAGAAATAGGGGTTGTCTTCGCTCCAGATATATTTACGGGTATTGAGGTAGACCGGATCGTTCTGATCGAGGTAACCGAGGTAGGGGAGCGCCAGCAGGCTCGGAACGTTGGCATCATCGGTAAATAGTCTGTTTCCGAATCCGTCTACTTCAAAAGCATAGATCTTTCCGTAATGCAGATGCTCGCAGACAGCATATTTTTTAATGGCTTCATCCACTTCTTTGGCGAGAGACCGGCATTCCGATGCAAAAGCGCTGTCTTTCGTTGCTTTTTCGGAGATTTCGGCCATTTGGTTGAGCGATACCACGGCAAACATATTGGACGGAATGAGGAATTGGTAGAAAGAGGCATCGTCTGAGGGACGGAATGCCGAAACGATTAATCCAACCGGTTTTACAGGGGTTCCGTACCCGTCGTTCGACACCGTGTCTAACTGGCGTTCGGTGACACGTTGGAATTTATAGGGACCTAAACTGTTTTTCCGTTGTTGCTCCTTGAATGTTTTAACAATCAAACCGGCAGCCTTTTTCCATTCGTCAGAGAAAATAGAGGTATCTCCGGTTGTTTTCCAGAAATGCCAGGAGAGGCGGATCGGATAACAAAGCGAGTCGATTTCCCATTTCCGCTCGTGGATTCCGGGCTTCATATCAGTCAGATCCGATTTCCATTCTCCAACTTTATCGCCTTCATAGAACGCATTGGCATACGGATCTTTGGTGATGTAGTTCATTTGCCTGTTCACTAATCCGGCAATCAACAGCCGGAGTTCTTTGTCGTCCTTGCTCAACCGGAGGTAGGGCCATACCTGGGCCGATGAGTCGCGAAGCCACATAGCATCGATATCTCCGGTAATAACATACGTATCGGGCCGGCCATTAATCATCCGGTATTTGACCGTTGTATCCAGTGTATTTGGAAAACAATTTTCAAACATCCAGGCCAGTTTGGGATCCTTGATCTGTTTTTTTACATTTTTAATGGTTTCTTCTACCGCTTTGGAAATAAAGTGTCTTTGAGACACATTGGGCCTTTTGCTGACATAAGTTACATCCTGAGCCGTAAGGCTGCTATTTGATACCATATTTTTGGCGAATGCCGCTCCGGAAACAGCCATGGTAGCAAGTCCCATTCCACCTTTTCTTAAAAAGTCTCGTCGTGTTGTCATGATTTCAAATTAAAATTCAATAGTTATTTATTGCTGCAAACTTAGCATTATTCTGGATTTTGAGTGTGTATATTCTTGTCTTTTTTGTATATATCTGTGACAAAACAGCAAGGTGCGCCGGGAAAATTCCCTGACGCACCTTGCATTTGTATTCAAGAGACCTCAACCATTATAGCCCTTTGTATTGGTAGTCATAATAATTGGTGGTATTCCCGTTGTGGTTAATCGCCTTTTTGAATCGTCCGGATGCGTCGTACTCATAGGTGGTGGTTGCTCCGGCCGGGTCGGTTACGGAAGTCACTCCTCCCACCGGCTTATAAGTATAGGTGGTTACCTGTACCGCCTGATCCTTGAAGTAGTTCCGGAGTTTCGCTCCCAGATCCTTGATCTGAGTATCCGTAGGGGACAACAGGGATGCGAAAGATTCCACCTGGGCATCGTTACTGTATCCCAGGCCTTCCCTTACTTTCTCATAACCGGCCCCTTTCACCTCGATTACCGGGTACTGGTAGTTGTAACTCCAGATCAGGACCGTGATCATGTCTCCTTTTTTTGAGAAGGTCAAAGGTCTTCCTGCAGGATTATGAGTAAATTCGGCACGGACTTCAACCGGATTTCCGCTCACTTGTACTTCCATGCTTTTAGGAGCGTATACTCCCGTATAGGGATTATAATAATTATTCCGGGTCAGTTCGGTTTGTTTTGCCCCTTTCTTCGTAATGGTCTCCACGATATATCCGGTCATGTTCCGGGTGACCATCCCGGCGTATACCCCTTGCGGATCTCTACCGGAAGACACCATATCCGGAGGATAATTGTAGAGTGTTTTTACTTCTTCCCCGGTGCTGCTGGAAACCGTTTCGGAACTTACCTGCCAGTTCGAATTATAGGTGCAGGATGTTGTGCTGGCAACTGCTCCTCCGGAGCTGTAGTCCGTGACTTTTTTGGAACTGGGTTTTATATTTCCCACTTGGGGATAAAAATAATTGGTGATGAAGTATAAAGGTCTGTTCCAATCGACATTGTTGTTCCCATCGGATGAGCCGTTGTGAAACACCACCGGAGAGATCTTTACGGATCGGAAACTGGCCCAATCCTCCGGATCCTTCAATCCTGTTCCGGTATAGCCATATTCTTCTTTTTTAAGCAACGTATTATTAATATCGTAATACTTAACGTTTTGAACCATTCCATAGAACCAGGGTTGGAAATAAGGGGGGACATAAGGAAATCCGTTGGGGATGATGATCCTGTCGAAAGCCTTGAAGTATCGCTCGATCCTTCCGGTGGAAGTACTCCCGTTTTTGGTACGCTCTGTGATCTTGCTGTATAAAACGGGGGATCCACTGACATTACACAGGGAGGTAATACTGGAACTGGTGATGGTCAGAAAATTGTTATGTGTTGGGTAATAGTCATAGGGATAATTCTCCATCCCAGTTGTTCCAACCGATGAATTTATCCAGGAAAAGTAAGATAAATAATGGTAAACCGGAAATACACCCAGTGTGCCGGAAGAGGTCCCATCATCCAACAGGTATTCGTATTCTTTTGTCGATGCAACCTGGCCGGAGGCCGTATAATCCGTCATTTTCTTTAATCTCAGCCCTCCGGCATAAGTTTGATTCTTCAGCCGTTCGTCTTTTGCCTGGTTGGGTTCCATCTCGAAATCGGTATATCCTCCCGTGGAATAAGAGATTCTGTAAAGCGACCCGTTCAGGCAATTGAAATCAGTCGAACGATTACCGCTTCCATAATCATTGGTTGTTCCGTTATAGGTGACACTTTGTCTGGGAATAAAAGAGCCGGAATTGCTGTTATAAAAACCCCAGTGATCCTGTTTAGAACTTAACCGGCCGGGAAGAGCGGCTTTGTAATCGAACCTGTAAGATCCTTCCGTTACCTGGGAACTTCCGTTCATGATGTAGGGGGTTACTTTTCTCAAAGTGGCGCGATTTACCGAGTAATCCTGCTCCAGTATAAAGCCATGCTGCGGAGAGGAAGGTCCGGAAATAACCAATTTGTTTAGGAGATAATCTCCCGGTAAGTCTGTGCGGGCTGTAGTTGCATATTTACATTCGAGGGTAACTCCTTGAGGGAATGTGATCTTTTCCAGTCTTTTTCCGGTAACGGTAATACCGGGTGTTGAAGCAGAGGACCTTTCCCGGACATTACTATACGAAATTAAAGGAAAGACATCTGTTCTTGAATGTCCTACCGGATAGCTATAGGTCGTACTTCCATAAGTAAAAGAGATCTCATTTTTTCCCGAAGGGTTGATGATTTTGCTCAGGTACCAACTCGAAACATAGGTAGCGGCCGAGTAAATATAGGTATCTAATGTTATTTCCATATCGGCGAATACATAGCGGTAACCTTTTTCATCGGTAATCGTAAATTGTTTAATTCTGGCCTGTCCTCCGGCCAGGGTTTCTACGACTTTTTCAATAATCAACTTGTCCTGGGTGAGGATCAGCAGCTTATTGTTTTTTCCCAGGATAAACTTACCGGATCGTCCGTTGAAATTGAAATTGAAAATATCATACTGGGAATCGACCAAGGATTCATACATTTTCCGGAACTGGTTGTTCGAGCGGGCATTTCCGCTGTATTCACTTTCCGGCAGGTTGTATTCACAAAAACCGAACGAAGGTTTTTCATCGTATATTCCGCACAAAGTGCGGCTGATCACCCCTCCGGCATTCAGGGACCATCCGATACCGACATTGGAGGCCATTTCATCCACCCGGATTCCTCCGGCAAAGTAATCGAGCGATACCGGCAGGTTCAGTCCCTCGTCGGGGCCTGCATAGCTGTAGATAGGGATGCTGATAGATGGGATTCCTGAGGCTCCTCCTACCGGGATGTCACCGAACTTGCCTAAGGCAGCTGCATTGGGGGCAGGAGGAACCATCCTCGAATAATAACTTAAATCGGTTCCCTGACCGGATAAAGTCTGGAAAGACAGTACCGACAGGGCGAATAATAGTATGTGCTTTGTTTTCATTATTTTAATGGTTGTTGTTATCTTATTGACTTTATTCTTCTATTTACAAATTCTTTGGAGTATACTAAAGATGTAAGCTTATTGAAAACTATTTTTTTCTGCTACTTTTATACTCTCCTTTTGTATATACTCCAATCCACTTTTCCATATCTGCAAATTTATATATCAAAAAGATGAATAAAAAGAATGATCCAAATATTATCATTCCTACAACTTGATCCCAAGTTTTTGATTCTCGTCCTTCTAATCCTTTTATAATACTAAAATTATTAAAAGAAGTGTTATATAGGATTACAAATTTGGAGACATCCTCCATTTTAGCTGTCTCTGTTGAAACATTTTGATAATCGTTATACTTTTTTCCGTCTACAATATATTCATAAATTAGTTTAGCAGGCATTGAGGTTGTATCATTGTTAATACAAAAATGGTCCGCATTCTTGTATTCAAAAATATTACCTACACCATTATAAATAAAGAACTGAAAAAATGCAACTAAAAAGCCACCTCCAAAAAAAAGGAAGCCAACATAAAAAATAAATGCCATAAATCGACTCATTTTTGGCTTCCTTTCTTTTTCAATTGATCTTCGGTCACTTTTATTACTGTCTCAGTAAATGTTGCAGTAGCAGCTTCTACTTTGATCATTGAGTTTACAGTATTAGAGCCTGATGTTCCCATTCCCTTTGTAATAGCGTTAACTGTGGTGTTTACAGTTTCTTGAGATGCTCCTTGTGTCATCAATGTTGTTGTGGTGGTAGTAATATTTTTGGACATGGTTTCCTGAACGGCTTTTGTTGAAGCGGTAGCTGCTTTTCCTGCAACACCTAAAACTCCTCCCGTTAGGCCACTAACAACACCAGTGGCAGCTCCACTTGTTGCTTTACTTACAAAATTATCTGTTTTTATTGAAATATCTCTTTGAGATCGTTGTTCAACCACTTGTCCAGTAACATCCCCTACAACAGCTCCCAAAGCACCACCTGCAGCGCCTGCTACTGCACCAACACCTACAACAACCAAAGCACCTCCACCAGTAGCAACAGTTGCTGCAACTGCTACATCAACGGCTGCACCTGTAATTGCCCCGGAAACAGCTCCTTCCGAAGCTCCAGCCCATACATCTTTTCCACTTTTATGCGCATCATAAGCTCCCTTAATACCACCAATTATTGCACCAATAGTGGTTCCAACAAGCCTCCCATCCGGATCTATATTTTTTACAGGATTGTTCAGACAATAAGCGTAAGGTGAAATCGAGTAATACTTTTCGGCGAGCGGATCGGGTGTTGTAAACCTGCCGATGCCCGGGTCGTATAACCTGGCAGATACATCGTAGAGATTCAGCCCGTTCTCCAGGTCGAGTTCCTTCCCAGCATACTTGTAAGGCTGTACCTGCTGGTCG
>JAVBRK010000036.1:0-18418 GCA_031548005.1 Bacteroidales bacterium | reverse complement strand
GCCGATAAGAAGCTCGCGATATACTACTTCAAAGGCCCCGGACAACAAGGATTGACGGCACAAGGACTTGAAACGGTTCCATCGCTCTATAACTTCTTGAAACGCCTGAAATCGGAAGGATACAAAGTAGATAACCTGCCTGCCACCGAAAAAGAATTTGAAAAACTCTTGATGTCGCAAGGTTCCGTATTAAGTACGTATGCCGAAAGCGCCTTTGACAATTTCCTGAAAAACGGTCATCCTGCATTGGTGGAAAAAACAGAATACGAATCGTGGGTTAAACAATCACTTTCAAATGAACTGTATGCCGATGTAACCAATCTATACGGAGAAGCGCCCGGCGAATACATGAGCGTTAACGAGGACAACAAATCCTATTTGGCTGTTGCACGTATTCAATTGGGAAATATAGCTTTGCTGCCGCAACCGATGGCTGCTTTGGGAGGTGATGCCTTTGCCATTGTACACGGCGCTAAATCAGCTCCTCCGCATACTTATATCGGAGCTTATTTGTGGTCGCAATACGCATTCAAGGCTGATGCCATGCTGCATTTCGGCACACACGGGAGTTTGGAGTTTACCCCGCAAAAACAAGTGGCGTTAAGCTGTAACGATTGGCCTGACCGGTTAGTAGGTACAATCCCTCATTTTTATTACTATACCATCGGTAATATCGGGGAAAGCATGATGGCCAAGCGCCGTTCGTATGCTACTACCGTTTCATACCTGACGCCTGCATTTATGGAAACCAATATGCGTTCGCGATTCAAATCGTTGCAGGATAGAATCAGGGATTACTATAAAACGGATGAGGCCGGTCAATCGAAAGCTTCGTTAACCATCAAAAAAATCGCCGTAGAAATGGGGCTGCACCGTGAGCTTCGTTTGGATAGCGTATTGACCAATCCGTACACCTCGGAAGAAATTGAACGCATCGAAAACTATGCGGAAGAAATTTCCAACGAAAAGATGAACGGAAAATTTTATACGACAGGCATAGCATACACTCCCGATAAAATCCGTTCATCAGTCATGGCAATGAGCGCCGACCCGATTGCATACAGCTTGGCCGCATTAGATAAAGAACGCGGAAAAGTAACGGATACACAGCTACGAAACAAAGTATTCTTTACGTCTCGTTATTTAGAACCTGCCAAACAGTTAGTGAATCAGGTATTGGCAGGAAAAAAAGCGGTCGATAGCACGCTGATTTGTTCCGTAGTCGGAATTTCCCAAAAAGAATTAACGGAAGCGAAAACCATTCTTACACCTCCCCGCCGCAATATGGCTGCTATGATGGGAGGAGGAACAGCATCGGGAAATAAAAATACAAGAGGAGGACACCCTGCGGGAGTTCCGAAAACCGGAGGCGGTCATCCGTCATGGATTCCTAAAGTCGATTCCAAACCGGAAGCAGCTAAACAGGCAGATGCAAAAATAGAAGCGAAATCTGCGGAAAAGCCTGCAATGCCCGAAAAACCTCAATATACAAAAGCGCAGAAAGACCATGCCCGTTCCATTACTGAAATCGAGCGGACAATCAATAATATTGCCGCTTATAAAACAGCATTGGAACAAAGTCCCGAAATGGAATTGAAGTCTATTCTGAATGCTTTGTCAGGCGGTTATGTCGCTCCTTCATCGGGTGGCGATGCGGTTGCCAATCCACAAGCCGTACCTACCGGACGCAACCTCTATGCCATCAATGCCGAGGCTACTCCTTCGGAAGTGGCATGGGATAAAGGTGTTGCTTTGGCAACGGTTACATTGGAGCAATACAAGAAACGGCACGGCGACTATCCGCGCAAGGTAAGCTATACGTTCTGGAGCAGCGAATTTATAGAAACGGAAGGCGCCACTATTTCCCAAGTATTGTATATGTTGGGAGTGGAACCTGTTCGAGACGCCTTTGGTCGTGTGTCGGATTTGAAGCTGATTGATTCCGAAACATTAGGCCGTCCGCGTGTTGATGTGGTAGTGCAAACTTCGGGACAATTCCGTGATTTAGCGGCTTCCCGCCTGGCTTTGATTAGTCGCGCCGTAGAAATGGCAGCTACTTCTACGAATGATAAATTCGGAAATTACGTTTCTAAAAGTACCGTAGAAATTGAACGTCAATTAGTCGAACAAGGTGTATCTCCGCAAGATGCCCGGACGATGTCGACCCAACGTGTATTCGGTGGAGTAAACGGCATGTATGGAACCGGTATTCAGGGAATGGTTACTTCAGGAGATAAATGGGAAAGCGAGAAAGAAATCGCAGATACCTATATCCAAAATATGGGAGCCGTTTATGGTGATGAAAAAAACTGGGGAAATTACAGAGCCGGACTGCTTCGTGCCGTGTTGCATAATACGGATGTGGTTGTACAGCCCCGTCAAAGTAATACGTGGGGTGCGTTGAGCCTCGACCACGTTTACGAATTTATGGGCGGAATGAATTTGGCTGTCCGTAGCGTAACCGGCAAAGACCCCGATGCCTATTTTGCCGACTACCGCAACCGTAACAATGTGCGGATGCAGGAGCTGAAAGAAGCGGTTGGCGTTGAATCGCGCTCCACCATATTTAATCCGACTTATATCAAAGAAGCGATGAAAAGCGGTTCATCGACCGCTTCGCATTTAGCGGAAGTAGTTACCAACACATACGGATGGAATGTAATGAAACCGGATGTCATCGACAAAGAGATGTGGGATAAAATTTACAATGTCTACATCAAAGATGAAATGAACCTGGGGATACAGGATTATTTCAAGCAATCCAATCCCGCGGCCATGCAGGAAATTACCGCCGTAATGATGGAAACCGCCCGCAAAGGCATGTGGAAGGCAAGCGAACAGCAATTGTCCGATATTGCCAAAGTTCATACGGATTTAGTGAAAGAGTTCGGGCCGAGCGGTTCAGGATTTTCCGGAGGTAATGTAAAGCTACAGGATTTTATTGCTAAAAAGGTCTCGCCCGAGGCGGCTCAAACGTACAATCAGCAAATCCGGCAAATGAAAACGGGCAATACTTCCGCCGAAGCCAAAAACGGAACCGTATTGAAGAAAAACGAGCTTTCGCAGGAGCCTCAAAGCGAAAAAAATAATCTGAACGGATTGATTATCGTTGCCGTTGTTCTTGTCGCTTTCGTTGTGCTGCTGGTCGTACTACGTAAAAAAAGGAAATCGTAAATATGGAATTGGTTATTCAGATATTGATGTTGTTCATCGTGCTTAATTGCATGTTCAAAATCAGCTTCTGGAAGTGGTGGCAAGCCGTTTTGTTCTCACTTGTTTGTGCTTTGTTTGTTGTATGGATGTATCCTTACGCCATACGACAATCCAAAACACAAATAGCCGATTATTTGCAGGACGTAACAGCCATGCAGAATGCCGCAGTTCTTGTAACCATTGAATCAGCCGTTTGTTTCGGTTTCTGTTTTGCTGCATTGCGCAATATGTTTGGTAAAACCGTCAAACACTGGATGAAACCATTTTACTGGTACCCGGGGTTGTTAATTTTTCAGGTTCTGTTCTATGTGTTGACACAAGCCATATTTGCATTGCCCGGAACAGGCTTTTCAACCACAGCCTATTGTTTGGCTGCCGGTGTATTGATTGCTCTTCCATTATTCGGATACGGTATCAGGCAACTAATCCCCGAAAAAGAGTTGCGCTTGGAAGTACACTTTTTAGTCAGCCTGTTTGTCTGTATCCTCGGATTGATTACCACAGTGAATGGCAATGTAACTTATGCTTCTGTCAAGGAACCCGTCAATGTCAAAACAATCATCCTGTCAGGCGGATTGTTTCTGTTGACATTTGTAGCAGGCATAGCATTTAATAAAATGAAGTGGATTATTTTTTCAAAAAAACAAAGTAAAACTAAATAATAATGGAGTTTATTTCTAAAGCATTATTCTGGGTAGCCAACAGCCTGCTGATACCCGACATCATTATCCTTTTATGCCTGTTTGGTCGTTCATTACTGCTTATCGGCAGCTTTTACAACCAGTTTATGACCAAACGGAAAAATGATAAAATACTGAACGATAAAATCAAGGCGCTTACCTGTGAAAATATATCGGAACTGAAAGCCATTCTGCCGGAAAAAGACAACTCGCTTTTTACGAAATATCTGCGCGATATGCTTAATTCCGAGCCCGGAGAAGCCTATTCGGAATACCTTATATGTAATTTGGAAAACGAATCGGATAAAGATTTGTCGCTTTCAAAAATGTTGGCCAAAATGGGGCCTGTATTGGGACTTATCGGTACGTTGATTGCCATGAGCCCGGCATTGGTTGGGCTATCGACAGGCGATATTTCGGGTATGGCTTACAATATGCAGGTTGTATTTGCCACCACCGTCGTTGGTCTTGTTGTGAGCGCTGTCGGGTTGGTAACTTTGCAGTACAAGCAACGCTGGTACGCCAAAGACATCTACAATCTGGAATATGTTTCACGTGTAATTATAGGTAAAAAATGAGAAGTAAACGACGTACTTCTTTCAAAGAAGAAGATACCGATCCGCTAAGCGTGATTGTAAATCTGTTCGATGTAGCAATGGTTTTCGCCGTCGCCCTGATGGTTGCCATGGTCATGCATATGAATATGACCGAAGTTTTTACCAAAGAGGATTTTACCATTGTCAAAAATCCGGGAAAGGATAACATGGAAATCATTACTAAAGAAGGGAATAAAATCAATAAATATACACCCTCCAAAGAACAGCAATCTTCAGGGAAAAAAGGGAAAAAAGTGGGCATTGCATACGAATTGGAGAATGGAGAAATAATTTATGTGCCGGAGTAATATTGGAAAATCCAGTTCAGATTGACCCCGTAAACCAAACGAATTTGCCCCCTTGCTCCAAAATAAGGTTGCCCCTTCTAACCAAAATAAAAATGACCCCACTTATCAGGATGCTTGGGGGTCAAAATTAAATAATTATCAGGGGGCAAACCTGTTTTGGATTAAGGGGGCAACGTACATTAGATTTTCCAGCCTACCTTTACACCCGAGTTATTTGATAGCATCGCACCGCAAAGCGTGGAAATAAGAACGGTCGCCAAACCGTTACCCAAATTCTCTCAAAATCCGACTAACATTCTGTTAGTGTAAGACTTACAATCACGATGTTTCTTTTCCGGTAGAACGACGCTTTCACACTTCTTGTTTCATTGCTCTGTTTTTTATTTACAAAATTAACTGATACAGAGCGATTTGAAAGGATATAAAGCATACGGGAACATGGAAAGAAGTTCCGTTTTCCGTTGATAAAACCTACTTTTTTCGATTTCCCTGAAAAAAAAGGCTATCTTTGGCTGACTTTAGAAGAAAAACAAGCGTTCTTTGATAGTGTAGGCGGTTTTTAAGCGATTGCTTCGGGCATCATCCTATATGCGATTTGGTGCTCCAAAAAGGCAACGGATAAGTAGTGGAACTTTCGCTTAACCCCTCTATATTCTTCATTTTCCCGTACCGGAAGAATATAGAGAAATAACGCCTAACTAATTTAATTCTCAAACACTTACTTTGTTCCTCCGTATTCTTCTAATATCTGCGAAATTTTTAATACTTTTGTGCTAAATCAAAAAATAAGATCAGACAATATGAGACGGATTTATTTTCTTACTACTTTTTTATTTATATTTACTATGACCATGTTTGCCAATCCATTACTGAAAGTTTATAAAACTCCTCATGAAACAGTTCCGTTCGATAAGATCAAGATATCGGACTATGAGCCTGCTTTTGAGTCGGCCATGAAAAATCACCGGGAGGAAATCGATAAAATAGTCAATAACCGGGAAAATTCCACATTTAATAATACCATCGAAGCGTTGGAATTCGGAGGGGAGCAGCTGACCGGTGTGGCCAATGTTTTTTTCAATCTTCTGAGTGCGGAAAGCAATGACGAGATGATGGAAATATCCCAGCATATTCAGCCTAAACTGACAGAACATCAGAATAATATCAATCTGAATGAGCAATTGTTCCGGAGGGTGAAAGCCGTATACGACCAGAAAGACCGTTTGGGACTGAATACGGAACAGGCAAGACTTCTGCGGGATACTTATAATGGATTTGTGAATCGCGGGGCCGGTTTGAATGCAGAAGATAAGGAGAAATACCGGGAGTTATCCTCGAAGCTGAGCCAGCTGACGTTAATGTATGGCCAGAATGTATTGAAATCGACCAATGCTTATGAAATGCTCTTAACCGACGAAAAGCAATTGGATGGTCTTCCTTCGGATGAAAAAAATGCTGCCGCTGAACGTGCCAAAGCCAAAGGAAAAACCGGTTGGCTGATTGATTTGTCGGCTCCGAGTTATATCGCATTTATGAAGTATGCTACTAACCGGGATTTGAGAAAAGAACTGTATGTGGCTTATAATACCCGTTGTACCAGTGGGGAATACAGTAACCTGGAGAATGTTCGTGAAATAGCAAATATCCGGTTGGCTATAGCCAATTTGTTGGGATATAAATCGTATGCCGATCAGGTATTGAAGGAAAGGATGGCTGGAAATGCTGACAATGTATATGATTTGATGAACGCATTGTTGAGGGGATTTTCCCCTCCGGCTATGCAGGAATATCGTGAAATCCAGGGTTTTGCAATTGGTCGCGAAAATAAGAATGTAGAAGTGATGCCTTACGACTGGTCTTATTATTCCGAAAAACTGAAAGATGACAAGTTCGATTTGAATGACGAGATGGTGCGTCCGTATTTCGAGCTGGAAAATGTAAAAAAAGGGATATTCGGGCTGGCTACACAGTTGTACGGGATCACTTTCAAAAAAAATTCCAAAATTCCGGTATACAATAAGGAAGTCGAGGCTTTTGATGTATTTTCCGAAAACGGAGAGTTTCTGGCAGTATTGTATACTGATTTCCATCCTCGTCCGGGAAAACGTCCGGGAGCCTGGATGACTGAGTTTAAGGGGCAGGAGATCCGCAACGGAAAAAATATCCGGCCGCAGGTGTCGATTGTAATGAATTTTACCCGCCCGGCAGCCAATAAGCCGGCCCTGCTGACTTTCGACGAGGTCGAGACTTTCCTGCATGAGTTCGGCCATGCTTTGCACGGCATGTTTGCCAATACCACTTATCCCAGTCTTTCCGGAACAAATGTTTACCGTGATTTTGTGGAGTTGCCTTCACAGATCATGGAAAACTTCCTGCTGGAAAAAACCTATCTGGATGGTTTTGCAAAACATTACCAGACCGGAGAGCCTATTCCGGCGGATTTGGTACAGAAAATTGTGGATGCAGCCAATTTCAATGCCGGCTATTTGTGCTTACGTCAGTTAAGCTTCGGTTTTCTGGATATGGCTTATCATACGATTAATCAGCCGATTTCAGCTGATATCAACCAGTTCGAGAAAGAAGCGCTTAAACAAACGGCAGTATTACCCGCTCTTGAAGATGCTGTGATATCGACTGCTTTCAGTCACATCTTTTCCGGAGGATATGCCGCAGGGTATTATTCCTATAAGTGGGCCGAAGTACTGGATGCCGATGCCTATGCCTTGTTTAAGAAAAACGGAGTGATCAGTAAAGAAACCGCCCGGTTATTTTATGAGCATGTTCTTTCGAAAGGAGGAACGGAAGATCCGATGGATCTGTATGTCCGTTTTCGCGGGCAGAAACCGACCATCGATGCTTTATTGGAAAGAAGCGGAATCAGCAATCAGCGTTAAATCCGGGATATAGTTTATTTGTGTTATGCAAATCCGCACGACAGCCGTATTGCTGATGAATACCGGGAGTCCGGAAAGTTCCCGGGTTCGGGACGTTGCCAGGTACCTTTCCAGGTTTCTCGGCGACCGTCGGATTATTTCCATTCCGTGGCTTTTCCGGAAAATATTAGTCAATTGCATTATTGTGCCTGTTCGTTGTTTTGTTTCGGCAAAACGGTATAAGCAGTTACAGGGATTATTTGACGGACAATTTCCACTGGTACGCTACAACATCCGGTCGGAAGAACTTTTACAGGAACGGTTAGGGGAGCGGTTTACTGTTTTTTTGGGAATGAGATACGGTAATCTTTCTATCCGTAAGCAAATAGAAATGATTGCCGGAAGTGGAAACAGCAAAATTATTTTATTTCCGTTGTTTCCTCAATATGCTTCTTCTTCAACAGGTTCGGTTCTTGAATGTGCATTGAATGCCTTAAGTAAATATCCTGTAGTTCCGGAGATCAGCACCATTGCTCCGTTTTACGATCATCCGTTATTCATCCGGGCTTTTGCTGAACGATTCCGGGAGTCGGATTACGAATCGTATGAACAGATTCTTTTTTCCTATCACAGCTTACCGTTAAGCCAGATAAAAGAGGTTGAAAATACAGCATTCGATTATGAAAAAGCTTGTCGTAAAACCTCCGGATTAATTGCCCGGGAACTTAATCTTCCGGACGATCGTTATTCGACCTGTTTTCAATCGCAACTTTCGTCCCGATGGCAGGGACCGTTTGCAGATGAAATCATTGTCAGGATGGCTCGTTCGGGTGTTAAGAGTCTGTTGGTTGCAGCCCCTTCATTTGTTGCCGATTGTCTGGAAACATCTTTGGAGTTGGGAGTCGAAGCGAAAGAAGAATTTCTGAAAAATGGGGGACAAAAATACAATCTCGTTAATAGTCTGAATGATAGTAGTTTGTGGGTTGATTGCATGCAATCTTTGGTATCCGGCGTGTAAATATTACTATTCAATGAGATAAATATCTATCTTTGTTCCCGTTTAACAATAAACTTTATGGAATTTTTTCAATTTATTATTGATTTCATCCTGCATATCGATGTTCATCTCGCCCAGATGGTTGCAGAGTATGGCGTGTGGGTATACGCGATCCTTTTCGTAGTTATTTTTTGCGAAACAGGTTTAGTGGTGACGCCATTCTTACCGGGCGACTCGCTTTTGTTCGTCGCAGGAGCTCTGGCATCCATCGGCTCCAATCATATCAATATACACCTGATGGTATTGCTGCTGATTCTTGCAGCTGTATTGGGAGATGCTGTCAACTACATGATAGGGAAATTCTTCGGAGAAAAGCTCTTCAGTAAACCGGATTCTAAAATATTTAAGCAGAGTTATCTTGAGAAAACCCATACCTTTTATGAGAAACATGGAGGTAAAACAATCATTCTGGCCCGTTTTGTACCTATTGTACGTACTTTTGCCCCTTTTGTTGCAGGGATGGGTAAAATGAGTTACAAACAATTTGCCAGTTATAATATTATTGGAGGTATTTTTTGGGTTAGTATTTTCATGTATGCCGGATATTTCTTTGGAGAAATGCCGTTTGTAAAGAAAAACCTCACATTTCTCATATTTGCTATTATTTTTACATCTGTTATCCCTCCCGCCATTGAATTCTGGAGAAATAAAAAAGAAGCAAAAAAGAACAAGGAAGTATCCGAATAATTTTTTACTATATTCATGCCTGTTGGAGTTCGAAATCTTACCGAAGGCGGCATATTCAGGCAATTGACAAATCTGGCTATGCCGATCATGGCTACCAGTTTTGTCCAAATGGCTTATAGCCTCACAGATATGGCCTGGGTTGGTCGTTTGGGCAGTAAAGAAGTGGCTGCTGTGGGCTCTGTCGGGATTCTGATGTGGTTGACTTCCTCATTTGCTATGCTGTCGAAAGTTGGAGCAGAAGTGTCTATCGGTCATTCGATCGGCGCCGGAAAAATGGATGAAGCCCGCATTTATGGCTCCCATACGGTTACAATTTCGGCTATTATGGGATTGGTTATTGCGTTGATTCTCTTTTCAGGAAACCAGATCATTATTTCATTTTTTAAATTGGAAGATTCGATCTCAGAAATGGCCTGCAGCTACTTGAGAATCGTATCGCTTGGCGTTCCTATTGTTTTTATGGTATTGACTTTTTCCGGGATATACAATGCTTCCGGACGGAGTTTAATCCCGTTTTATCTTACGTCTACCGGATTGATAATGAATATGATACTCGATCCGTTATTCATTTTTATATTTGATCTGGGAACTAACGGAGCGGCTATTGCTACCTTATTATCGCAGGTTTTTGTTTTTCTCTTGTTTGTATGGCAGATGAAGCGGGCGAACGGAATTCTGAACCGTTTCCCGTATTTTGTAAAACTGAAAAGAAAATTCTCCGTTTCCATTTTTAAATTGGGGATACCGGTGGCCATCATGAATGTTCTTTTTGCATCGATTAACCTTTATTTAGCGAGGATTGCTTCGACATACGGTGGGCATATCGGTGTGACCAGCCAGACCACAGGAGGACAGATCGAAGGGATTACCTGGAATACTTCTCAGGGATTCTCTACTGCCCTTGGAACGTTTGTAGCCCAGAATTATGCTGCCGGTAAGCTCGATCGTATGAAAAAAGCGTACCGGTATACCCTGAGTCTGATGCTTTCGTTGGGGGTATTAGTGACAGTAGCTTTTGTCTTTTCCGGAGAAAATATTTTTTCAGCTTTTGTTCCTGAAAACGAGGCGGTTATTGCCGGAGGAGAATATTTACGGATTGTCGGTCTTTCGCAAATGCTGATGATGCTTGAACTCACGACTCAGGGGATGTTTAACGGGATAGGACGGACTGTTCCTCCCGCTGTTATAAGTATCGGATTTAACCTGGCACGTATTCCGTTGGCATTGTGGTTGGCTCCGGGAATAGGGATCGCCGGTGTCTGGTGGGCGATTGCGATCTCAACATTTTTCAAAGGAATTATTCTTCCTGTATGGTACTCGATAGTTATAAAGAATATCAGGACTACCCGCAGTTCTGCCGGTGAACCGGGGTAGCCCGGTATTGCACTTCTGTCATTTGGATTTCAGTAATTTTTTGGTCGCGACTAAACTTCCGTCTACAAACAGGGAGCAGTAATATATTCCTGCAATAAGAGAACCTGTTTCGATTTCCATACTGTTAGATCCGGATCCGTAAATTGGAATCTGCCTGATTTTCTTTCCATTGGTATCTGTTACGACGAGGTGTGCCGATTTCATCGATTCAGGAAGAGAGTACCGGATGGTAGTCGACAGGGTAAACGGATTCGGAGTATTTTGCTCCAGAATGGCCGAAGAAATCCGGTTGCTCAGGTTATTTACAACATCTCCGGTAGAAATCCTGTCCGAAAGTATTTGTACCTGTGTTTCCAGCTCATCTACCGTAGTGATTAATTCTTCATTCCGGATGCTTAACTCCTGTATGGCTTTAACTAATGGAACGACAAATTCCGCATACCTTATTCCATACAAACTGTTATCGGCATCCGTGGCATCGACTCCGCTGAAATCGTAACCCAGACTCTCGGCAGCTGCCTTTACCTGTTGTGCAATGAAGCCGGAGAATACCATGTCCTGTATTTCACTTTTTAGCTGTAATGGGGCTTTTTCCGGATCTCCGGAGTCTCTGCTTTTTACAGATTTTAACAACCTGTCGGCTTCTCCGATATCCAGATTGTATGTTACCGGTTGCAGCTTATTGATAAAAGAGAGTCCTGGTACATTATCTCTGACGTTTTTCTTGATTCTTTCGTCCGATATAGTAGTCCAATTCACATATCCACGGATGCTGGTTACTTTATTGTTGCCGATAGCTACCTGGTTGTTTGTTGTAGCAATGGTTCCGGCTCCGATAGCTGTGGCATTGGTCAGGTTTTCATTTTTTACGTCAGCAAAATGACCGATTGCGATGTTGGACGATCCTGTTTTATTTTTGCTTAGCGCCCAGTGTCCAATAGCAATATTTCCACTCCCTGTGGTATTATTGCTTTGAGCATAATTTCCCATGGAGATGTTTTCGTTGCCAGTAGTCGTATTTTGAGAAGCATGCACTCCAATGCCAACATTGGATCCTCCTGTAGTAATTCCCTTAAGAGCTTCAAACCCTAATGCGTTATTGCCGCTTGCATGACCGAAAGGAATGGCGCCGGGATCATTGATTGCAGACCACAAGGCCCTGGTGCCGATTGCAGTATTGTAACTACCGTCAATATTACCTGCTAACGCTTCTTCTCCGACAGCTACATTTTGTTCTCCAATAGTGTTAAACCATAGAGCAGATGTCCCTACTGCCGTATTCAAACCTCCGGTCGTGTTAGAGTAAAGAGCGCCAGAACCTAATCCGACATTCCAGGCTCCAGTTGTATTTTCCTGTAATGCCTGCGCTCCAATAGCAGTATTATATTCCCCGGTAGTATTCAGATACAACGACTTCATACCGATGGTGGTATTAAAATTTCCGGTCGCGTTTTCGGTTAAAGTCCATGATCCTACTGCTGTATTTCCGGTTCCTGTTGTATTTTTCAAAAGAGCATTAAGGCCTAATCCTGTGTTCATACTTCCAGTGGTGTTGTTTCTGAGAGCTTTGAAACCTACAGCTGTAATGGCCTCTCCAGTTGTATTTTCTACAGCAGATTCATAGCCGACAGCCGTATTTCCGTCGATTGTATTATTCTTGAGAGACAAGTACCCAATGGCTGTATTATAACTTGCTCCACTATTGGCAAAAAGGTTGCTTCCTCCGATTGCGACGTTATAATTACCGCCATTGTAAAGCATAGTCCAGTGGCCGATTCCTACATTTTCACTTCCTGCATTGTACTGCATTGCCTGCACTCCGATGGCCGTATTTCCCGTTCCTTGGGAGAACCCGTTTATTAATGCATTCCATCCGAAGGATACATTGGATTTTTGAGAATATCCTGTAAATCCCGACAGGATATTTTCCACCTTAAATATCAATGGCATTTGGTCTGTTGTTCCCAAAAAATGGGATGAATTTGTTCCTGTATTTCCGCTTAGCGACCAGGTTTGTGAAAAACTGACGGTTACGATCAAAATTCCGGTTAGGAGTAATAATAACTTTTTCATAAGATTCATCTTAAAAGGTTTGATAATAATCAATAGAATTGAAGCTGATGAGATTCTATTGCAAAAACGGTTTTAGTTTTTCTGTGTAAGGATAGAGATAGAGTAATACCTCTATCTGGTTGATTTTTAATCTTTTCTGTTTGTGTTATTTCTTTTTTGTTTTTAATGTTAAATGACCTGAAATCAATCTTATCCTGCCGGGTTACTTTACCGGACAATCCATTCAAGTTTGACTAATTAGTAATTCTATCCCCTGGGATATAAAAAAAACAAATAAAATCCTATGAAAGTTTTAAGGTTAACATTTTTGTTGTAAAATAATCGATTTCAGGGTGTTTAATTTAGAATTTTTCTAAGTAATACTACATTCTCCACGTGGTGTGTATGTGGAAACATGTCTACCGGTTGAATTTTTTCTACAGAATAGTGTTCTCCTAACAAGTTCAGATCGCGGGCCTGAGTAGCCGGGTTACAGCTTACATATACGATCCGTTCGGGCCTGGCAAACAGGATTGCTTCGATTACGTCGTCGTGCATTCCTGCCCGGGGAGGATCAGTGATAATAACGTCCGGGCGCCCATGCAGATCGATAAACTCTCGGTTTAGGATGTCTTTCATATCACCGGCATAAAATAAGGTATTGGAGATACCGTTAATTTCGGAGTTGATTTTTGCATCTTCGATAGCTTCGGGAACATATTCTATTCCAATCACTTGTTTGGAATGCTTTGATACGAAGTTTGCGATGGTTCCGGTTCCGGTGTACAAGTCGTAAACCAGTTCGGTTCCTGTTAATCCGGCAAAATCCCGGGCTATTTTATAGAGGTTATAAGCCTGCTCGCTGTTGGTTTGGTAGAATGATTTGGGCCCAATTTTAAATTTCAGTCCTTCCATTTCTTCGAAAATGTGATCGCTTCCTTTGAATACCAATACTGTTTGATCGGTAATTGTATCATTGGCTTTCTGGTTGACGATGTAGAGCAGCGAAGTAATTTCGGGAAATTTATCTGCAATGTGGTTTAACAGGGCTGTCTGGGAGGATTGATCATCTTCGTAAAAAACGATGATGAGCATGACCTCTCCTGTCGTGGAAGTCCGGATGATCAGGTTACGCATCAGCCCGTTTTGGTTTCTCAAGTCAAAAAATGAGTAATTGTTCTTAATGCAAAACTGCTTGATTTCCAGTCGGATTCTATTAGATACATCGTCCTGAAGCCAGCATTTTTTAATGTCCAGAACTTTATCGAACATACCGGGGATGTGAAACCCCAGGGCATCCATTTCATCGAACTTCTTTTCGGACTTGATTTCTTCTTCAGTCATCCATCGCTTGTTGGAAAACGTGAATTCTAATTTATTACGGTAGTATGTTGTCTTTTCCGATCCCAGAATAGGGGAGACTTCCGGAAAGTTTATTTTTCCGATCCGGGTCAGATTGTCGGTAACTTGTTGTTGCTTGTACCGGATTTGTTCCGGGTAAGGCAATATCTGCCACTTGCATCCTCCGCAAATACCGTAATGTTCGCAAAAAGCTTCGGTTCGCTGTGAGGAGTATTGATGGAATTTAACAGCCTTAGCTTCAGCATAACTGTTCTTTTTTCGTGTGAGCTGCAGGTCGACTACATCTCCTGGAACGACAAAAGGGACGAAAATGACCAGGTTTTCTATTTTTGCGATTGCTTTTCCTTCGGCAGCAATTCCGGTAATCGTTACGTGTTCAAATAATGGGAGGGGTTTCTTATTTTTTTTAGCCATGATCAGTATTAAAATTTCACCTTCAGTTCAACAGTACCATCGCCTGGAGTCCACTTAGGACCTTGCTTCACAAGCCGCATCGCCTCAATATCCAGTCCGGAGCAAACACTTTTTCTGATGGAAATATTCGTAGGATTTCCGTTTTGATCGACAGAGAACGATAAGATCACAGTTCCTTTTTTATCGGAGCATTCTGTTCCGGCCGGTGATATTTTATTCTCATCGATGTATTTCTGATAAGCTTTCATTCCGATGATTGGTTCCGGAGAGGCGCTTTTTTTCGTTTTGGAATGACCATAGCCAAGAACGACGACTTCATCGAGCGTCTGACGACTCTCGGTCATTGTAATCAGCATGGGGTTGGCGGTATCTATAGCGAGTTCTTTTGTTTCGAATCCTAAGTATTTTGCTTCTAATGGACTATCTTTATCTGTTCTGATCGTGAAAATTCCGTAACTATTGGTGACGGCGCCTTTGTGTGTACCTTTCTGGATAATGCTTACTCCGGCCATCGGCTCTCCTGCTTCATCCACTACTTTACCATGTACAAGGTGAGTCCCTTGTTCCTGTATTCTTGCCGGCTTTTCTTCTATGCTTTCCTGCATTTCTTTTCGCATAGCGTAGACTGCTGCGTCTTTCGCCGGATGGACGGGGAGTATCGGGGAAACCGGTAGTGTATCCACCGAAACCGGAATCTTTTCGAGCAGAACAATTTTGTCATCCTCTTTGCGTTTGTTTTGTTGCCTGACCTGAACCGCCTCTTCATCCATCGTAATTTCCGGTTCTATGATTGGTGTTTCCGGAATAGTATCCAATATCTCGCCGGGGATTATTATTTTTGTTGAAGGACCGTCTTTTAAAGGAGGGGCCGATGTTGTCAATAAATCCGGCTTTTGCATCAACCGGAGCAGGAAATATCCTCCTGCAGATACACAGATCAGGATACTGGCTGCAATGCCCCATACGCGTAACAGGCGATTACCGGGCTGCAGTTTACGGGATACCTGTTTTTGCAGGGCCTCGATTTGTTTGGAGTGATTTCCGTTCACAGATTCGAATCCTTCCAGAGCAACGGCCAGGAACGGATCTTCCATCGCTTGTCGTTCGATGTGGTGAGCGTCTTTCCCTTTTCGGTTTCCTTTTATGTAGTCCAGTAGGCTCATTCGGATAGTTTTTTCTCCATGCAGATTTTTAAATTCCTTTTTCCGTTCTGAATGTAGCTTTTTATGCTTTTGATCTGGTATCCAGTAATATCCACGATGTCGGCATACGACATCTGCTTGATAAAGAAACGATGGATACAGGTTTGCTGTACTTCCGGCAGGCGCTTCATACATTCCTGCAGTACTTTCCATTGCTCGTTCTCCTCTCCTTCATCCAATAGATGCGCAATATCGCCGGATTCCATAAAGGGATTGTTAAAATCGACCGGAATTTCTCTCTCGGTCTTTCTTAATTCCTGCAGGCAGTGATTTTTTGCAACGCTGTAAATCCAGGTACGGAATGTTTTGATCTCATGATTATTGATTTTAGAGAGCAAATCTTCAAATATCTGCATCACGGCATCTTCCGATTTGGATTTATGCTGTAGATACTTTAAGCACAGGCCATATAATAATGGAATGTACCTGTTATATAACAGACCGAAGTACTTTGAGTTACCAGTACTTTTATATTTTTCAAGCAACTCTTCGTCTGTGTGATGCAATATAGAACTTTCCGTAAAGTGCAATTTTTTTTTCTGCAAATTTATGGAATTTTCCTGAATATAGTATCCATTAGGTAAACGATAATTGAAGTTTAATTAAAAATTTATCATTATGAAAGCAATTTTTTGGATTACATGCGCATTTTTAATGAATGTTTCCTGGTTGTACTCACAGGAAATAAGCGTAACGGGTAAAGTTACGGATGCCTCAACTGGTCAGGAGTTGACGGGAGTTGTCGTCGCTGTTGGGAAAACCCAAACAGGTACCATTACCGATTTGAAAGGAAACTATACCATTCAGGCAAAAAAAGGAGAAAAATTAGTTTTTTCGTATCTGGGGTATAAATCGAAAGAAATCAAGGTGGTCCGGAATGTTCATAATATTACATTGGAACAGGATAATCAAACTTTAGATGAGGTCGTAGTCCTGGGTTATGGAGTTGTATCGAAAGAATATGCCGATATGTCCATAAACTCCACTGAGCGTGCTTACATGAAGATGGCCGCATCTGCTCCGGCTCCGGCCTATTCGTACGATCAGCTTCGGGAAGAAGAATACGGGAGTTTTTCGGAAAACCGGTTTAAATCGGCTTCAGATGAGCCCTTATCAACATTTTCAATCGATGTGGATGCTGCTTCATACAGCAATGTGCGCCGTTTCCTGAATCAGGGCCGGATGCCGGAAAAAGATGCGGTCAGAATCGAGGAACTGATTAATTATTTTAGCTATGCGTATGAAAAACCGACAGGAAACGATCCGGTGAAGATTGTGACCGAAGCTGGTGAATGCCCCTGGAATAAACAGCACCGGTTAGTGCGTATCGGTATTAAAGCGAAAGAAGTTGCTTCGGAAAACCTTCCGGCATCCAATCTGGTCTTTCTGATCGATGTTTCCGGTTCAATGAACGGACCTACACGCTTGGATTTAGTGAAATCGTCCCTCAAATTACTGATCAATAACCTGAGGGAAAAAGACCGGGTAGCCATTGTTGTTTATGCCGGTTCTGCGGGAGAAGTATTACCTTCTACGCCTGGTAGTGACAAGCAAAAGATCCGGGAGGCGCTCGACGGGTTGGCGGCAGGAGGTTCTACGGCTGGCGGAGCGGGAATTAAGTTGGCCTACAGCATTGCGAAGAAGAATTTTATCCGGGGAGGGAACAACCGGGTCATTCTGTGTACGGATGGAGATTTTAATGTAGGAGTATCCAGTTCGGAAGGACTTGAAAGCCTGATTACAGATGAACGGAAAAGTGGTGTCTTCCTGACGGTACTGGGCTATGGTATGGGAAATTATAAAGATAATAAAATGCAGGTGTTGGCCGAAAAAGGCAATGGAAATCATGCTTATATCGATAATTTACAGGAAGCCAATAAGGTATTGGTCAATGAGTTCGGAGGAACTATTTATACCGTGGCCAAGGATGTCAAGCTGCAAATCGAATTTAATCCAGCGAAGGTCCAGTCTTACAGATTGATCGGATATGAAAGCCGTTTATTGAACAAGGAAGACTTCAACGACGATACCAAAGATGCCGGAGAAATGGGCGCCGGACACACAGTGACTGCATTATACGAAGTGGTGCCGGTAGGAGTGAAGGGAAGTATTCCCGGAAGTGTGGATGATTTGAAGTACCAGGCGAATCCTGCTCCAAAATCAGTGACAAAGCAATCATATTATCCTGATTTACTGACAGTAAAATTGCGTTATAAACTGCCGGACGAAGACAAAAGCCGCAAGATCGAGGTTCCGGTCATTGATAACGGTTCGACTGCTGTTTCTTCCGATTTCAGTTTTGCGGCCGCTGTTGCCATGTTCGGTCAATTACTACGGGATTCGGATTTTAAAGGTAATGCCACATACGATCAGGTGATTACTCTGGCCAAGAGGGGATTGGATCATGATGATCAGGGGTACCGCCGAGAATTTATAAGGTTGGCGGAAGCGGCCAAAGGGATGAATCCGTAAAATCCTTTTTTAGATATTCCTGATATATTAGTAGTGTCATGTCAATTATAAAATATCGGTATATTTCATTATCTTTGTCAGAAAAAATATTATGGGAAAGATATTATACAAAGTGACATTAACCGCAT
>JAVBRK010000042.1:0-10234 GCA_031548005.1 Bacteroidales bacterium | reverse complement strand
ATACAAATTTATGAAATTAAAATCACATTTCTACGAATCCCAATCCGAAACGTGGAAGAAAATCTTCTTAATCATGAGGGTAACTTTTATTTTCCTCTTTGTTTGTTTGTTTCAGTTGCATGCGGTCGACTCCTACAGCCAGAATGCAAAACTGAATATTAAAAATTCAAACATGAGTCTTCGCCAACTTTTTTCAAATATCGAAAAACAAAGCGATTTTTTATTTTTTTATGTCGACCGGGATATTGAAGGAATCAATGTACGGGTCGATGCAAACGACCGGTCGATCGATTCTGTCCTGGATCAGGCGTTGAAAAACACGAATCTGACCTATTCTATTAATGACAGGCATATTACTATTGCAGGGAGCAAAGAACAAAACTCTACGCAACAGGACAGGCAGATATCGGGAAAAATCACCGATACAAAAGGAGAGCCTGTTATCGGAGCGAGTATCTCTCTGAAAGGAACATCTCAGGGGACTGCATCTGATGTAGACGGTAATTACTCCATCAAGGCTGCTACCGGAGGGATACTTGTTGTTTCTTATCTCGGCTACATTCCTCAGGAACTGACGATCGGAAGTAGTAATACAATCGATGTTGTAATGAAAGATAATACCTTGTTGCTCAATGAGGTAGTAGTTACAGCACTGGGTATTAAAAGAGAAGAGAAATCGCTGGGTTATGCGGTTCAGGGAGTATCGGGTAATTCTTTACAAACAGTAAAGGGAGTGGATATGGCCACCTCGCTTACCGGAAAAGTTTCCGGCCTGGTGGTTAAAAACTCAACCGAATTCAATGGTAAAGCGATTATGGAGTTAAGAGGTGAAACTCCTCTTTTAGTCATTAATGGGGTACCTTATGGTAATATGACACTCCGGGATATTCCGGCAGACGATATCGAAGACATCAGCATGCTTAAAGGAGCTACAGCTGCTGCTTTGTACGGAGCCAGAGGTTCGTCGGGAGCAGTTATGGTTACCACCAAGAAGGGTAAAGGAAAAGGACTTTCGGTCGATTTCAACAGCAATACCATGTTTACATTGGGATATGTCGCGATTCCGGAAACACAAACCTCTTATGGTCATGGTTTGAATGGTAAGATTGCCGACGACTATGTGTGGGGGCCTAAACTCGACATCGGAACTACGGCTATGCAATGGAATCCGATTACCAAGCAGAACGAAGAAATGCCTCTGACCTCCAAAGGAAAAAACAACCTCGAAAATTTTATGCAAACGGGGCTGATCACCAACAACAGTGTGAGTGTTACCCAGTCCGGTGAAAACGGCTATTTCAGGGCAAACCTGAACTATGTTTATAATAAAGGACAGTTCCCGAACCAGAAGTTGAATATGATCAACTACACCATGAGCGGGGAAATGAAAATCACCGATAAATTTTCATTGGAAAGCCAGATGGGCTATGGCCGGACGACTGCTCCTCAAACCTGGGGAGGCGGTTACGATAACCAGGGATACATTTACCAGATCATGATGTGGACGGGAGCTGATTATGATATCCGCGATTATAAGGACTATTGGATTATTCCCAATGAAAAACAAAACTGGTTGTATAATGCCTGGTATGATAATCCGTACCTGATTGCCCATGAAAAATTGGTAGGAATCGAAGAGAATAAACTAAATGCCAGCTTGGTTGCCAATTACAGTTTTTCAAAAGACCTGAAGTTGACATTCCGGAACGGATATGACTATTATAAGAGCGAAGACGATGTCAGGAACCCTGCAGGGATTTATTCTACGAGAGGTCCTGTTATTCAAACTCTTAATGGCGGTTCCTCCTGGGGATTCAGCGGCAAGGGAATGTATGGGATGAACCAGCGTTGGGGACAAAGTCTTAACAGCGATTTAATGCTTAATTACAATAAATCTTTTGGTCAGTTTGGCTTCGATGCTCTGGCCGGAGGTAGTTTATTCTATTTTCAACAAAGAGAAATGGGAGCAAAAACGGTCAACGGATTAGCCATCCCGGGCTGGTATTCCCTGGCAAATGCTGTTCCATCTACTGCTGCCGGTGTAAATTCGATAGCATCCAATTCTGGAACATTTGAACGGCAGGTTAACAGTGCCTATGGTAAACTTGCCGTATCCTGGAATAATGCTGTGTATCTCGATGTTACAGGAAGAAATGACTGGAGTTCTACACAACCGGAAGATGCCCGGTCTTATTTTTACCCGTCGGTAGCTTCCAGTGTCGTTTTATCCGAATTTTTCCACACTCCTTCCTGGTTGGCATTGTGGAAGGTCAGAGGCTCCTGGACCATTGCAAAGAGTCCTTTGGGAGTATATGAAAGTAACTTACCTTATACAACGACCAATAACTGGGGATATATCAGCGCTTCTCTACCGGATAACTTACTTGGTTCTAACCTATTGCCTTCAGAAACCCGTACATGGGAAGTCGGAACGGCTGCTTACCTGTTTGGAAAGCGTTTGTATGCCGATGTCGCGTATTTCGACAAATTATACTACAACCAACAAACCAAGCAATCGTTGGCTCCATCATCCGGTTACGGAAGCACCTGGATCAATACGGACGAAACTTATGCCCGCCGGGGAGTTGAAGTGACTTTGTCCGGTAGCGTGATCAAAAACAAAAAGTTTGAATGGAATTCCATGATCAACTATTCTTATCAACACCGGTATTACGTGGATACAGACCCGGTATATTCTAAGAAAGACGAATGGACCCAACCTGGAAAACGGATGGATTATTATGCCCAGACGGAAAAAATTCTGACGGATCCGAACGGAAATTGGATCCATGCCAGCGACGGGCGTGTAATGTTAAGTACTTATAACCAGTTATACGGATACCGCGATCCAAAATTCAGTTTTGGATTTATTAACAACTTCACCTTGGGTTGCTGGACTCTCGGAATCAGTATCGACGGACGGATCGGAGGATTAATGGACAATTACATCTATGGAAAAATGTTCGATACGGGATCTGCTCCGGAAACTGATACTCAAGACCGTTATGATGAGGTTGTTAACGGAAATATGTATATCGGAAAAGGAGTGAAAGTAATCAGTGGGACTGTTAAGTACGATACCAGCGGTCACATCATTGAAGATACCCGTCAGTATGCTCCTAATGATATTCCGGTAAGTTACCAGCGCTATATGCGACTTTATGGAAATTCTTGGGAGAACCGTATTCAGGACAAGACATTTGTCAAGTTAAGAGAATTGTCCATCGGATTCAAATTACCTGATTCCTGGTTAGGAAAAACCGGCATTAAAAATGCCTCCATTGCTCTGACCGGACAAAATCTGTTCTTATGGACGAAAGAGTTTAAATATTCCGATCCGGATATCGATAAGGAAGATATGAACTCTCCTTCTCAACGGATGGTTGGTTTTGATCTCAAATTCGGATTATAATTCACCAGGTGTCTATTCCCTATAAACAAGGATAAAATTATGAATATGAAGCAAATTAAAATAAAAACAATCGGACTCCTGCTTTCAGGTCTGATTATGGGTAGCTGCGATAACTTCGATGATATTAATACAAACCCGGATAAGCCGGCAGTTGCTACCTCCGCATGGATCGCCACAGATATGCTGACCACTATTACATCGAAAACAGCGATGCGTACTACTGGGTTCAAGCAGCCTTACAATCTTGCCAAGTATGTCCTCTGGACTGAATTACAAGCAGATCTGCAATATAATAAATTGGGAAGGTCTAACTTTTCGGATAAACTGACCCTGCTGAAAAATGTGGAACCGATGATCGGTTATGCTGTCGTTCCCGAAATGAAAAATTCGTATACCGCTTTGGGACATTTCATCCGGGCCTGGCAATTCTTCCAACTGTCTATGCGTGTAGGAGATATCCCCTACTCTGAGGCTATTCAGGGACATAAAGGGATTATCAAACCGAAATACGATTCCCAGAAAGACGTTTTTAAAGGCATTCTGGAAGAACTGGACCAAGCCAATACACTCTTTTCCCAGGGCGCCGATTTCAATGGTGATTTTATATACAATGGAAGCATTGATAAATGGCAAAGACTGGTAAACAGCTTTGAATTGTATGTATTGATGAGTCTGAGCAAAAAGACTTCAGATTCCGATCTGAATATCGCCAATAAGTTCAAAGAAGTTTCCCAACGTCCATTGATGCGGGATTACCTCGATAACTTTGCCATCACATACAATGGATCGAAAGGGTATTGCTACCCTTGGAGTAACACGCAAACCGATCTGAATGAGTTTACTCAGTATACGATGCTTTCGACTACTTACATCAATATGTTGAAAGAAAACAAGGACCGCCGTCTGTTTTATGTGGCCGAGCCTGCCGAATCGCTGTTGAAGCAAGGCAAAAGCGCATCTGATTTTGAGGCTTATACGGGAGTCGAACCTTCTGATGAGTTCAATAGCACGGTTTCGCATAAAAACAGTGGGTCCTACAGTGACCTGAATAAACGTTATGTCCAATCGGCTACTGCCGAACCGGTCGGTCTACTGTGCCATTGGGATGTTCAGTTTCTTTTAGCTGAAGCAGTGGTCAGAGGATGGATCGATGAGCCAAGTTCTCAATTCTATTACGAAAACGGGATCAAGAGCTCGATGCGATTTTATGACCATTACACAGCCGATATTTACACCCATGGTGTAACGATAGACGAAGCGTATATCAATTCCTATCCGGCTACGGTTGCTCTGACCGGTTCTACTGAAAATAAGATCAAGCAGATTATCTGTCAAAAATACCTGGCTGGATTTTTCCATAACGAATATCAGGCCTGGTTTGAATTCAGACGTACCGGCTATCCGGAGTTTATATTGAACCCGAATACCAATTCCAATCCAACAGACAATACTAAATTTCCGATAAGATGGCAATATCCGCAAAATGAAATTGATTACAACACCGATAATCTGAATGAAGCCATTCAGACACAATATAACGGAAGTGATGATTTCAATCAGGTCATGTGGTTATTGAAATAGAAACTATACCGTCAAAACAACCACTTCTGAAGACCCGAAGACTAAAGTTGTCCTTGCAACACTAAAGTACAGGAAGTAAAAAAACTTTAAAAAAATTGAAGCCGTCTCTCAATCAAGAAAGACGGCTTCTTTTTTAGGTTCAGAATAAATTGGGCTCACTCAAGTTTGTTCATCAAAAAAATCGGTCTTAATATTCAATGGCAAGCCCGAACCAATATAATAAAAGCCTATTAATATCCAGGATTTTGTTCCAGTAAGTTATTTGAGCCCATAATCCGTTCCGAAATAGGAAATCTATTCAGATTGGTATTATTACTAGGAGTATGATCCCACCAAGCCTCAGTAACATAAGCATCCCAACGGATCAAATCCGTACGACGACGAGCTTCTCCGATAAATTCGATCATCCACTCATCGAGCATGCGATATTTGTCCAGATTGGCTGCTGTAACCGGATTAGGATCTGCTCCATTTTCAAAATAACGTTTGCGTACGGTATTGAT
This sequence comes from Bacteroidales bacterium, assembly GCA_031548005.1. Taxonomy (GTDB): domain Bacteria; phylum Bacteroidota; class Bacteroidia; order Bacteroidales; family Azobacteroidaceae; genus BNXB01. The sequence continues at coordinate 4,738 of JAVBRK010000042.1, read as the reverse complement.
CAGGTTAGCTGCTTCAACTTTATTTCCTGCACGTAATTCGCATTCGGCCAATGTGTAATAGATCTCTGTCAGACGAATAAACGGCACGTCCGGGTTATATCTGAGTAAGCGATCGGTAAAGTTAGGCAGCGGACTACGTTTCAATAATCTCACACCGGAGTTTTCTTCTGCTGTCGCGATTGTGGACGGAAGATCATTCACTGTCGGGTACTCTGCTGTTCCCAGTTTTTTGAAATAAGTGATCTGGTCGACCATCGTAATGACTTCATTTTTATACTCCCGGGCTCCAAGGCAAGTTCCTCCGTCAATAGGATTTTCCAACCGGCCCACAATAAACATTCCACGGTATTTTCCATTTCCCAGGTACACATATTGTTGTTTGCGGATATCCGTATCTTCAAATTTAGCATATGGACTACCCATTTTGTAAGTGTAACGCTCTCCGTTCGGCTTTAATGAAGGGGTCATACAAAAAGCATTATTCCCATTGGCATTGTCCAATTTACCTAAGAAATTACTGAGGTTATAGTGGCTCCAGTTGCCCCGAAAAGCCCCATCTGTTTCCAATTTTGCATTCTGGCTGGGAACTGTCCAGATAATTTCCGGACAAGTTTCGTTCTTAAAACCAAAAATGTTAGTCCAATCCTTTTCTAATGCATACTCTCCATACACTCCATTGATGATGTCGCGACAGATTGCTGCACACTCAGTATACATTTCTTTTCCAGTATACGCTTTTGCATTTAAATAAAGCCGGGCTTTCAACGCAGCGCCTGCAGCTCTGTTGATGTTTCCATTTTCCATGGCGCCCAATTCTGTTTTCAAAGGCAAATGAGGGATACATTCAGTAAGCAATGAATCGATAAAATTAAATGTTTCCTGAGCAGTAGCCCGTGGTTTCACATCCGATTTCGTTGAGAGGTAAAGAGGAACCCCACCGAATAAATCCAATCCATCGAGATAAAATGAGGCTACAAGCGCTTGTTGTTGCATCAGCATCGATTCTTTGGTTCCCTTAGGAAAACCCATCGCATCGAAATCGACATATTGATTCAAATCCTGTAAGGCATCCCAGGAAAGGGCGACTCCCATACCAAATAAGTACCATCCGTCATAAAGCTCACTCAATTGCGGAGTAAAAACATGGTGGTGATATTGTTGAAAAACCCCTCCATTATACCAGTCGCTTCCTCTGGTTGGAAGACACATTTCATCGGTCCCGAATTCCTGCAATCTCCATCTGTTTTCATTGTGTGCAACATACCATCTCCAGTGAGTGAACGGGCGATAGAAACGTTGCCATACATTCTCCTGAGAATCATAAAATGTACTTGGAACTGTTTCTGAATAATAAGTCGGTTCAACACTACATCCGGCCAATGTTGTCATGATTGCCAGAAACATGATATATTTCGATAATTTATTAAGTATCATAATTCTAAGTATTAAAATGTTAATTGCACACCCAAAGCATAGGCACGTGTTTGCGGATAAATTTTATTGAACCATTCAATTCCCCCGTCAAATCCTGTAACATTCACCTGAGGATTGATGCCGCTGTATTTGGTAAAAGTAGCTACATTATTAACAGTAAGATAGAATTTAGCTCGATCCACAAACCGGGTATATTTATTTAAATTCAAATTATAATTCAGGTTGATATTTTGAATTTTCAGGAATGTACCATCTTCGATAAAGTAGTCACAAAGCTGTTTTTCTCCGTTGATATGACCAAATTTTGTATAGGCATCTTTCAATACATTCAAACCATCTCCCACATTAGGAAGTCCCAGATACATATTCACCGTATTATATACGTCAAAATCAATCCAACTGGTCAGAGTCATTCCAAAATCCCATTGTTTATAGCTCAGGTTATGGGTCCATCCGATCATTAACTTCGGCGTATAATTACCAATGTACTGTCTATCTTCCTGTTTCTTATTTGCAGCTGGAATGACGTCTCCTGCTTTATTGTATAATAAGAAATCGCCATTATCATCAAATCCTGCAAATTTCCAGACATAAAAACTTCCGACTTCCGTACCTTCTTCAATACGAATGGCATCTCCCGGATTTCCCGGAGAAGGTAATCCTGCATAATTATAATAAGTCTGATTTCCCCAAAGTGTCAATATCTTCGTAGAATTATTGGCAAAATTCATGGAGGTGCTATAGTTCCAGTCTTTTGATCGTACAATATCTCCTCCGATTTCAAACTCCCAACCACGATTTTCCATATCTCCAATGTTCTGATACATTTTTTCTTCTGTATAGGGTGGCTGAGAAACCTGTACATTATAAATCATATCTTGCACTTTACGACGATAGTAATCAAACTTACCATAAAGCCGGTTATTGAAGAAAGAGTAGTCTAAACCGACGTTCCATTCATGAGATTCTTCCCACTTCAGGTATTCATTGATATTTTTTGTTTTTCCATAAGATTTAGCCCAGTCTCCTGTCGGTAATAACCAGAGTTGATCCGATCCATACAAAGTTGCTGCATAATCTGGTCCAAAATCGTTATTCCCGGTTACTCCGTATCCGGCGCGAAGCTTCAGATCATTGACCCATTTCTGAGATTTCATAAAGTTCTCGTTCGAGATTCTCCATCCTCCGGATACCGACCAAAAGTCTCCCCAGCGGTTATTGATTGCAAATTTTGAAGATCCCTCATGGCGATAGGTCGCTGTAGCCATATACTTATCTTGATAAGAATAATTCAAACGGCCAAAATAAGCAGCAAGACGTTCGGTTATCGATTTATTAGAGCTCATATCTGCCTGTCCATCGCTCAAATAAGTACCATTATTCATATCCCAGAATTTTACCTTGTCATTGGTAAAATTATAGTTCCTCATATCGAATTTCTCTCCGTTATGCTCAAAGTAACTATATCCGGCAACGGCATTGATATAATGATCTCCGAATGTATTCATATAAGTAAAGTAACCATCGGAGTTAATATTTTCAGTTTTATCAAAAGCTAAATATCCTTCTCCTGTACGCTTATTTTGTATTTCTTCTTGATGGTATCTTGAGCGGAATGTATGATTTTCCCATTGGCGATAGTCATAGGCGGCTGTTTGCGTATAGGATAATCCATTAACAGGCAATATATTCACTTTAAATGATACATCCGGAACAAACCACTTGTCCATCCCTTCATTGGTGAACAATGCAGCATTGGCAATGGAGTTATAATCGAGGGTTTCATTCAGCCATATGTTATAACCGGTTTGGCTGGTAGGATCATATGGAGAACGAGTCGGGTTGTTACGTAAGGCTTGTTGCATATAAGCATCATCGTTATTAGCCTGATTCTGATTTCTGGATATCTGACGATAGTTGAGGTGCAACCCGATATCCAACCATCCTTCAAATGCCTTGAAATCGGCATTGAAACGTCCGGCGTAGTCTGTTCTGTCATCAAATTTAATAATACCTTTGTTATTCTGCCACATGAAAGAACCATACAGATTGGCATTTTTTGATCCTCCCTGAAGCGTAACCATATATTTTTGCGATGTCGGATTATCGGATAGTGATTCATCCCACCAATCTACATCAGATCCGTAGTTAGTACCCCTATTATGAGCAACATATTCTTGAGCATTGAGCATTTCCGGTTTTCCATAAGCATTTTTGAATGTCACCTCTCCCAGTACGGAAATTTTTATTTTACCATTCGGATCTGCTTGTCCGCGTTTTGTAGTAATCAAAATTACCCCGGCTGTTGCACGGGTACCATAAATAGCCCCGGCCGATGCATCTTTTAAGACATCGATCGATTTAATATCTTCCTGTAATACCGAACGAATATCTCCTCCGGGAACTCCGTCGATCACCACCAGCGGATCTTTTCCTGCATTTACCGATGCAACTCCCCGTAATTGGAATGTATTTCCAGAGTTCGGACTATCTGTTCCAGACATGACCAAACCGGAAACTTTTCCTTGTAATGCGTTTGCAATAGAAGAACCGCCTACTCCTGACACCAGTTTATCGCCTGATAAAGAAGATATAGAACTTGTTACCTGTTTCTTTTGTAACGATCCATAACCAACCACCACCACTTCATCCAGTTGTTTGGTGTCTTCGTCCAGGTTTATATTAACAATCTCCCGGCTTCCGACTGCGACTTCCTTGGTAATGTAACCAAGCAGGGAGCAAACGAGAACAGAATTTTCGGGAACAGACAGAGCAAACTCTCCATCGATACCGGTTGCAGTTCCTGTTTTTGCATTTTTCACCTGAATACTTACTCCGGGTAACGTTTCTCCGGCAGCATCCCGGACCACTCCGGTAATCCTTTTCGTGTTCTGTTGAATCTCGTCCGGATTAGAAGAATCACCTTTCTTTAAGATGATGTGGTTACCTTCCATTGTGTAGTTAACACCTGCATCGCCAAGCACATCATGTAAAACTTCTTTTACCGGCTTGTTCTTCGCATTTGCCGAAACTCTTTCCGAAGCATTGATCTCATCATTGTAAACAAACAAATAATCTGTCTGATTCTCAATTTCACTCAGAAATTCTTCCAACGGGATATTGTTCTTTCTAATGTTCACACGTGCATTCTGAGACACAGAAGTTTCTGCCATTGCACAGAAAGCACATAGAAAAAGCAAAAAAGTGGATATTTTCATAATTTTAAAAATTTGTTTAATTTGCTGTTTTTGCGGCAAATAAATCTCCAACAAAGAATTTTTCTTCATACCTTTGTAATGTTAAT
>JAVBRK010000068.1:0-6298 GCA_031548005.1 Bacteroidales bacterium | reverse complement strand
TACTTTGTTTACTTTTGTAAATATAAAATTATGATGAAAGGTGATGCCCCCGTAGCTCTGGGTACGGAAAATGTAGGAAAACTACTCATGCAATATGCTATTCCGGCAATTATTGCAATGACGGCTTCGTCGTTGTATAATATAACCGATAGTATTTTTATCGGTCATGGGGTGGGACCTATGGCCCTGTCGGGTTTAGCGATTACATTCCCGCTGATGAATCTGGCGGCTGCTTTCGGTGCGATGGTCGGAATGGGAGCTTCGACATTACTTTCGGTACGTCTGGGACAAAAAGATTATACGACCGCCAACAATATTCTGGGGAATGTATTGGTTTTAAACCTGATTTTTGGGTTGTCTTATTCGTTGGTAATGCTGATTTTTCTGGATCCTGTTCTTTATTTTTTCGGGGCCAGCCACGATACCCTGCCTTATGCTCACGATTTTATGCAGATACTGCTTTGTGGAACGGTTTTCACTCATATGTATTTTGGACTGAATGCCTTGCTTCGTTCGTCGGGTTACCCCAAAAAAGCGATGATGGCTACGATTTATACCGTGATGATTAACCTGGTACTTAATCCGTTGTTTATTTTCGGCTTTGGCTGGGGAATCCGGGGGAGCGCTACGGCAACTGTTATTTCGCAGGTACTGGTATTACTCTGGCAATTCAGCCTGTTTAATGACAAAAGTAGTTTTATACACTTCCGGAAAGGAATCTTTAAGCTTAAAAAAAAGATTGTACAAGATTCGTTGTCTATTGGATTATCTCCTTTTTTGATGAATTCGGCGTCTTGCGTGATTGTTGTTTTGATTAACCGGGGGCTGATCGAACAGGGGGGAGACCTGGCTGTCGGAGCTTATGGAATTGTGAACCGGGTCGCTTTTTTGTTTGTTATGATTGTCATGGGAGTAAACCAGGGGATGCAGCCGATAGCTGGTTATAACTATGGCGCCGGATTTTATTCCCGGGTGCTGGAGGTGCTAAAAAAGGCCGTGATCATTGCTACTGTTATTATGTCGACTGGTTTTGTTATTATCGAGCTTTTTCCACATGCAGTAGCGTCCGTTTTTACAACAGACGAGGATCTGACCGATTTGGCTGTTACCGGATTGCGTTGCGTGTTTATTTTTTATCCGTTGGTCGGTTTTCAGATGGTTACTTCAACTTTTTTCCAGAGTATTGGAAAACCGGGGAAAGCGATTTTTTTGTCGGTAACCCGCCAGGTATTATTCCTGATCCCCTGTTTGCTGATTTTACCAGGGTATTTTGGAATCAAAGGAGTTTGGTTAAGTATGCCGATTGCCGATTTTGTTTCCGTTATTGTTTCTGCGGTGTTACTGTTTAACCAGATTAAAAAATTTAAAACCGGTGATGGTATTCTGAAAACAGAATAATCAGGAGTGTTAAGAGTAGAAAACATACAAAATTAAAATATGATGGACAGCGGTAAATTTGTAATCAATATTGGCCGGGAATTGGGGAGTGGAGGCCGGATTATCGGAGAGCGTCTTGCAAAGGAGCTGGGTATTTCCTTTTATGATAAAGAGTTGATCAACATTGCATCTCAGAAGAGCGGGTTAGACAAGGAGTTTTTCGAGCGGGCCGACGAAAAGACCCGGTTCAACCTTTTGGGTGACTTTCTTGGGTGGGTATCCAATCCGGGAGTCGAGAGTTACCAGGATAATTATTTAAGAAACGAAACTTTATTCAAGATTCAGAGTGATGTGATCCGGAGTCTGGCAAACGAAAATTCCTGTGTATTTGTGGGCCGGTGCGCCGATTATATTTTGCGGGACCATCCGGGAGCAGTCAATGTTTTTGTATGTGCAGAATTAAAAGACCGTATCAACCGGATGGCGGGATATGAAAAAGTTTCTCCGGATAAAGCCCGGGAAATAATCGGTCGCACAGATAAGCAGCGCGCCGATTATTACGCTTATTATACCGGAAAATCCTGGGGGATGGCTTCGTCCTACCATCTATGCATCAATACTTCCTTGTTAGGATTGGAGGAATCGATCGCATTCATTCGCTTGTTTCTGAAAAAAAAACTCGATGTATAAATTTAATTTAGATGACTACGATGTCCGAGTTTTTGATCCAGCCTACATTTCCATCGGCGATTTCAACTTCGCTCCATTCTCCTAATTTGCTTTTTATTAATACTTTAGCTCCTTCGTGAATTACGAAAAGGTCTGTCCCGCTATTGTCGGGTGAGCTTTTGATGGTCACTGTCGGAGCAAAAATAACAGCAGTATTCCTGTTTGTTAGTTTCTTTTTTTGGTTGTATGAAAAGATATTGCAGGATAAACATAGAATAACCAAACCGATACCGGCATAAAATCCACATTTTTTAAGTAGTACCTTACGGGAAAAGAAGTACAATACCAGACAGCCAATCAATAACAGGAAACAAACTACTCCAGATATCCCCCAACCGTTGGTCGACATCAGGTTCTGAATGGAATCCATCCAATCGGCAAGAAAGAACTTCCCGACCGGTTCGATGCGGTCGACCGTTTTTAATTTGGCAATCTCCAGATTGAACCGGGTATCGCCGTCGCCGGGATTCAGCAACAAAGCCCGTTCGTAGTTAAGAATGGCTGAAGCTGTTTTATTGAGCTTGTAATAACAGTTTCCGGCATTATAGTAAAGCTCTGCCGATTCTCCGTTACTTTTGATCAATTGTTCATAAATTTCCGCCGCTTTACCGAATTCTCCCTTAGAATAGGCATTTGCAGCTTCTTCCGGTGCCTGGGCTTTGGAAACAAAGCCAATTACCAATACAGATAATAAAATCAATATCTTTTTCATATGGATATGTCCTTAACTTTTTTTGATTGTACTTTCCATTTTGTCGATGGCCTGAACGGTTCCTTCATAAAGTTTATCCATTTCCTGAGAACCCTGTGCGGGAGCATAACGTGCAAATTCACACGTGTTCAGGATGTCCATGAACTGTTTGATCAACTCTTCGCTAACGCCGTATCCGCTCAGTTCGGTTTCCACATTGTCTTTTGTCAATGAAGCGACCGGTATGTTCAATTTGTCGCTCAGATATCCCCAAACGGCTTTCAACACTTCGTCGTAAAATTCTTCTTTCTTATTTTCCTTTAGTAGCTTACCTGCTAATTTGAGGCGTTTGGAAGCTACTTTATTGGCTTTTTTAGTTCTGACTAAAGCAATGTTGGCATTTTCTGCAGCCTGCTTCCTGTAGATAATAAATAAAACAGCAAACAGAACGATTGGGATGATGTAACTTAACCAGTATAAAAGCGTTCCAAAGAAAAAATCCCCGGATTTACTATAATTGATTCCCTTTGTTTTAATGTACCGGATATCTTTTCCTACAAATTTTACATCTTCTTTATTGGATGCCGCATTGAATACAGCCGGTCCGGAATTGCCTTCGGCTCCCGGTTCGACATGGAGATTGAATTCATCGGTATACAATGTCTTGTAGGTTCCCGATTTGACATCGAAGTAAGAAAATTCGGATTTTGGGATTGTAAAGTCTCCAGCGAAGCGCGGAATAACGACATATTCGATGGATTTGCCTCCGGTTACTCCCGAAGAGGTCACCCTGGTATTGACGTCTACTTTGGGATCGTAGATGTCAAAATCGTTCGGGAAAGTAATGGCCGGATTCGGAATCAGTTTGATGTTCCCGCTTCCGGAAATATTGACTTTGATTGTTACGGCTTCATTGGCTTTTACATTCGTTGAACTGATGCTTGATTTCATGGTATAGTCGCCCAATGCGCCACTAAAAGAAGCGGGTTTACCTGAAGGCAGAGGTTTGACATTAATGGTTGAAGACCCGGATGTCAGCGTTTTTTTTACCGGAACCGAAGAATCGAAGAAGTCGTCGAAGATACTGCGAACCCGTTGCTGGGTCTTAACCTGTACGATGATATCATATTTACCTGATCCGATGGTGAGAGATCCTGAGCGTTGCGGATACAGGATTGTTTGTTTCAAAACATAAGTACGGTAATTTCGTCCGTTATATTGTTCCAGATCCATCTGCCGGTTTTCCGGCAGTTCGATATCCTGGGATACAAATCCTTCGAACTCCGGGAATTTAATGTTTTCAAAGCCTCGCACATCGTATAACGAATACAATTTGAACGTCACTAAGAAACCTTCATTTTCGTAAACTGAATTTTTGGAAACGTGCATGCGGACGAAGAGGTTGTCGGCGCTCACGTTAGCATTTCCGGAAGAAGATGCCTGAGGCTGTTGTTCCTCCGAAGAACTGCTGTTTTTGTCCTGTGGCAGCACCTTGATGGTAATTTCATTGGATTTGTACTCGCTGTTTTCGATCCGGATGGTTGCCGGAGGAATGGTGAATGTTCCTTCTTTGGAGGCCATCAGGGTATAAACAAAGGAGTAGGTACTTTGGGAGGTCATCTGGCCATTAACGTACGAGCTACTATGTGCTTCCTGAGTGACCGGTCCCATCAGAATATCAAAATCGGTGAGGTTGGACGCACGGAACTCTTTTCCTTGTTTATTGGCAGAATAGGTCAACCGGAATTGCTGTCCAACGACCACCGTTCCGGGAGCTGAAGCCTTGAATGTCACTTCATCGGCTGATACGGTGGCGCTTCCGGCGAGAATCGTCAGAAATAAGAAAATTAACTTTCTCATTGTACTTATGTTATTGTATATTACCATTCTTTATCGTTTCGTTTGCGTTGCTGAACTTTTACCTGTTGTTCTTTCACTTTCTCCTGTGTGTTCTTTTCGTTCTGCATCATGGCATCCAGGATCTGTTGTGCATTTTCTTTGCTCATCTGAGGCTGCTGCTGATTTTGTTTCTGTTCCTGTTTTTGATCTTGTTTTTCGTCCTGCTTCTGATCTTGCTGCTGTTGCTGGTCTTGTTTTTGATCCTGCTTCTGTTGCTGATCTTGTTTTTGATCCTGGCCTCCTCCTCCGCCTTTGTCTTCACTATCTTTCAGCAATTTTTGGGCCAAGGCCAGATTATAACGGGTTTCATCGTCTTTTGGATTATTGCGCAGGGACTGTTTATAAGCTTCGATGCTTTTTTGCAGAATTTCGTTGTAAGATTGATCCTGTTCTCCTTTTGCAACAGCTCCCGTAAGAAAAATATTACCGGTGTTATGCCAGGATAGCGATAATTTATTCTTGTCTTTTTCTTGTCCCGCCACGATCTGGTACTGTTCTGCCGCTTCCGGTAATTTTCCCTGCATAAACAGCGAGTTTCCGAGATTATAGGCGGCATCGGTCGATTGTGCATTGGCCTGTAAGGCTTTCCGGTAGGCTATTTCCGATTCGGTATATTTTCCCTGGTTGTATTCCTTATTGCCTGCCCGTAATTGACTCCGTACTTCCTTTTGTGCAAATGAAAGCGACGGGATACCCAGTAATAGGTATATTATAACTAATTGTTTCATAGTAATTTATGAAAATAATTTAATTTTTCTGAAGATCCGGTTTTTACGATCCAGGATGAAAAATTCGCCGACCAGCAGGAACAAAGCAATCCAGGCCAGTATCTGGTATTTTTCATCATAATCCGAATAGGCTTTACTCTCGATATCAGATTTATTCATTTTGTCGATTTCGCTCTGTAAGGTTTTCAGCGCCGAATTGGTGTTATCGGTTCGGGCGTACATCCCGTTTCCGGCCGCAGCAATTTCCTGGCACATCTGCTCGTTCAGTTTGGTGGTTACTACATTTCCCTGATTGTCTTTCAGGTAGGCGTTGGAAGATCCTTCAATCGGAATCGGGGCGCCCTGCGGACTTCCCACTCCCAGAACATTGACCCGGATGTTTTTTTCCACGGCAGTCTTGGCAGCTCCCAGGGCGTCGTCTTCATGATTTTCACCGTCTGTAATCAGTACAATCGTCTTCTCACTGGTTTCAGACGGAGTGAACGAGCGCATGGCTAAGTTCAGGGCAGCTCCGATAGCTGTTCCCTGAGTTGGAACCATCGATGGGTTGATGGTCGGTAAAAACATCTTGGCCGAAACATGATCCGACGTGATGGGCAACTGTATAAAAGCATCACCGGCAAATACGATCAATCCGATTTTATCATTTTTCAGGTTATCCACTAATTTTGATAATATTTGTTTGGATTTTTCCAAACGGGTGGGAGAGATATCGTTCGATAACATGGAATTTGAAACATCCAAGCAAACCATGACTTCCACTCCCTGCTTTTTGACGGTTTCAAGTTTTGAACCGAATTGCGGACGGGCTATAACGAGTATCATCAGGGCCACACAGGTTAGCAGGATCCAAAATTTGTAATATGGTTTCTGT
>JAVBRK010000034.1:0-27868 GCA_031548005.1 Bacteroidales bacterium | reverse complement strand
AAATCAACAAAAAAACGAAAGCAGGAGAAGGAATGGATAAAAATCAATCAGAAATGGAAAACAGGACGCTGTAAAACAAAAAACTACCGAAAAGGGGGGCATCCTTCGGCAGTTTTTGTGTTATTTACTGAATCTCCCGAAATCGATCGCCAATTGCCGGTCATCGGTTTTCTTAGCTGTCGACTCTGAAAGAATCTTTCTCAGGTATTCCGGTTTGGCTTCATGAACCGTCAGCGTTCCCAACTCATTGCAGGTCATAAAATACTTTGCCCGTTTCATCACGACTCCCATTTTTTTCAAATGCTCCGAAGTCAACCGTCCATAACGGCGGGAAGAAACGATCAGCTTGGCCGACTTCACTCCCACCCCGGGAACCCGCAGAATCAGTTCATAATCGGCCGAATTAACATCGACCGGAAATAACTCCGGGTGACGAAGGGCGTAAGCCAGCTTCGGATCGACATCCAGATCGAGATCGGGATGAATATCATCGACAATTTCATTCACCTTGAATTCGTAAAACCGCATCAGCCAATCGGCCTGATAAAGCCGGTGCTCCCGCACTAAAGGCGGAGTGGTCACGGCCGGAAGTCGCTTATCGTAATTATTGACCGGAATAAATCCGGAATAGTATACCCGTTTCATCGCCGGACGCTGGTACAACGATGATGCTAAATTCAGAATCTGTTTGTCGTTTTCGGGAGTAGCCCCGACCACCATCTGCGTACTCTGTCCCGCCGGCACAAAACGCGGAGCATTCCTGAATTTTTTCTTTTCTTCTTTACTTTCCAGAAAGCCCTGCTGGATATAATGCATCGGTTTGAACACGCTTTGATAATCCTTGTCAGGGGCGAGCATTTTGAGGCTTTCCTCCGTAGGGATTTCGATGTTGACGCTCATCCGGTCGGCATACAACCCGGCTTCTGCAACCAGTTCGCGACTGGCGCCCGGGATGCTTTTCAGATGAATATACCCATTATAACGATGAACTAAGCGAAGGTCTTTAGCGATACGAACTAAGCGCTCCATGGTATAATCGGGATTACGAACCACCCCAGAGCTCAGGAAAAGCCCCTCGATATAATTTCTCCGGTAAAACTCGATGGTCAACTCGACCAACTCCGACACACTGAATGTTGCCCGAGGAACGTCGTTGCTCCTCCGGTTCACACAGTAGGCGCAATCGTAAATACAATGGTTAGTGAGCATGATTTTCAGTAACGAAACACAGCGCCCGTCTTCGGTAAAACTATGACAAATCCCCCACCCCGAAGCTGAACCCAGGTTTTTACCTGAATTCTTTCTCGTCGTACCGCTCGAAGCACACGAAACATCGTATTTTGCCGCTTCTGCCAGCGTTTTGAGTTTATCGAAAATCTGGGGATTCATTGTGACAAATTTATGCAGGAAATTTGAAACAACCACCATAAAATTAGTTAATGTTCGTACCCGTCAGGCAATGGCCAAAGTCAGAATGCTGACTTTTACGTCCGGGCATGCTTTCGTGATGGCCTCTGCACAAGCTTCGATCGTCGATCCCGTCGTAAAAACATCGTCGACCAGCAAAATATGCTTCCCGGCAAAAATTTCCGGGTTGTTGAGGGCGAAGATATTCCGGGTATTCAGCCACCGTTCGAAACTCCCTTTTTTTGTTTGAGTAACATTGGAAATCTGCCGGTATAAAGTGCTTGAATCCAACATAATTCCAGTCGATTCCGAAACACCCTGTGCAAATATTTCTGCTTGATTGAATGTTCTTTGTCGCCGCTTTTTCTTATGTAAAGGTACCGGTACAATCAGATCTATTGTATTGAAAAAACCAGATTCAAGCATCATTCCGGAAGCATATTTTCCCATCCAGCGTCCCAAACCCTGGTTTCCTTTATACTTAATTTCCGAAACGACAGAACGCGCCATTCCTCCTTTATAATAGAACAGGAATCCACATGCTTTTTCAAACAGGATCTTTCCGGCCAATTGATTGGTCATGGAGTTTTCAGGACATAAATAATGCTTAGTCACCGGCAAGCGGAATAAACAATGTAAACAGAAGTAATCTTCTCCCTCCCTCAATACATCGCGACAAACAACACACAACCTGGGATAAAATAATGACAGCAGGCTTTCTAATAAGGTTTTGATTTTCATTTATTTAAATTTCACATCTTCTTCATCTTTTCCAGCGCCCGCCCGATTTCTTCAACGGTAAAGCCCCGTCCGGCAGCAAAGCGCATCAGTTTATTTCTAATTTCAAAATCATCTTTCCCTTTCACGGTACTGGCTTTCACCCGGAGTATCCGGAGCAGACGATCCAGATTATCTTCGGGTTGGATGGCAGACAGAGCATCCCGGATAAACCGGTCGGGAATGTTCCGTTTCCGGAGTTCAAAGCTGATTTTATGAACTCCCCATTGATTATACTTGCTTTTATCGTTGACAAACGCACGGCAAAAACGAGCTTCATTCAAAAAATCCTCCTCCTGCAGGCGTTTCAATATCTCTTGCTGTTCATTTTCCGGAATTTCCCAGTCTGTCAGCTTTTTTCTGACATCGTAAATACAACGTTCCCCCCGGCTGCAATAAGCCGCAAGACGATGTAAAGCCTGCTGTGGAGACATCGGCTTCATATCCGCAGCCGGGCTTTTATCATCCGGTCGTTACCGGATAAATCCTTTTTTAGCACCACCTCTTCATAGCCCTTTTCACGGAACATACCGGCAGTTTGTTGTCCCCACAATGCGCTTGTTTCCACGTAAAGCGCCCCGGTTTCCGACAAAAGCTCTAACCCCAGACCGGCTATTTTCTCATAAAAAAGTAAGGGGTTTTCATCCGGGACAAATAATGCGACAGAGGGTTCGTAATCCAGAACATTCGGAGACATGACTCTCTGTTCCGAATAGGTTATATAAGGTGGATTACTTACAATAACATCCCATTTCCCAGGAAAAATATCCGGATTAAAGGGCATGAAAACATCCTGGAGAATAAACCGGACATCTGCATCGTTTAAAAGGGCATTCTGCCGGGCAACCTGAAGCGCTTCTCCGGAAATATCGATGGCATAAACCCGGTCCTGCAATAAATGTTTCGACAGGCTGACCGCAATACATCCCGATCCGGTTCCGATATCGAGGACATTCCGTGCCAGCCCCAAATACCGGTCCTGGATGATCCAATCCACCAATTCTTCTGTTTCCGGCCGGGGAATCAATACCTTATTATTCACCTTAAAAACCATTCCGTAAAATTCGGTTTCTCCCAAAACATACTGCACCGGCTCATTTTTTTTCAGCCGGGATACGATATCTTCGATTCTTTTGCGCTCATCCGGGGAGATTTTCTTATCTTTGCAAAGTAATATTTCATAAGGCTTCAGGCCGAAAACCGATTCCAGAACCCGTTGCATCACGGATTTCAGTTCGGATTTTCCATAAACAGAAGATAACTGCGCCTGAATGTAACTTAGAACAGATTGCATGAAAAACGTTTTTTTGCAAAGGTAAAAAAATAATTAAAATCAAAAATCGATCAGATACAGATTTGTTTCCGGAAGAGCAATATATGAGAAGGTGCCTGCAATTGGCAGTATGCGGGAAAGGATTTACCGCACCCAACCCGATGGTAGGAGCCGTTGTAGTATACAAAAACAGGATTATCGGAGAAGGATTTCATCGCAAATACGGAGAAGCCCATGCCGAAGTCAATGCCATTGCCTCTGTGAAAGACCAGTCGCAACTCCGGGAATCGACGCTCTATGTGAATCTGGAGCCTTGTTCCCACTATGGAAAAACGCCTCCCTGCTCGGAATTGATCATCAAAAAGCAAATTCCCCGGGTAATAATCGGGCAATCAGACCCTTACCCCAAAGTTTCGGGAGGGGGTATCCGGATGCTACGCGAAGCCGGAATTGAAATTTTCTGCGATTTTCTGAAACCGGAATGTGAGGAGCTCAATAAACGCTTCCTGACTTTCCACGAAAAAAAGCGGCCCTATATTTTCCTGAAATGGGCACAATCGAATGATGGCTTTCTGGATCGTTCCCGGACTCCCGGAGACGGAAGTTCTGCTGTGAGGTTTTCCGGATTTTTCACCCAGACGGCTGTGCACAAGATGCGTGCGGAAGAAGCGGCGATCATGGTCGGAACCAATACGGCGCTCCTCGATAACCCGCTGCTCAATGTACGTTACTGGTCGGGCAACAACCCGTTGAGGATCACACTCGACCGGAATCTGAGAATCCCGGAATCGGCTCATCTGTATGAGGAATACCCTCCGACGCTCCTGTTCACAGATCGATCGAATCCGGCAGAAAATGAAAAATTTTGCAAAATCGACTTTAGCCGGCAAGTTATCCCTCAGATTTTACAGGAATTGTATGTCCGCAAGGTGCAATCCGTGATTGTAGAAGGAGGAGCCTCCCTGGCGCAAAGTTTCATTCAAAGCGGATTATGGGATGAGGCTCAGATTGAAACGGCAAAATTCAGATTGGAAGAAGGAGTCAAAGCTCCGGAAATTAAAGGAAATTTAGAGATTGTTCAAAAATGTGAAAATTCAGTATTTTCTGTGTATAAGAACGGTTCTATACCCTAAAAATCTATAAATATTCAGGAACATAGCTGATAAAGTAAAAAATGTTTCTACTTTTGCAAACCAAATTATGTTTACTAAAAACGTTGTTTGAATGAACTTACGAATCGGATTTTATATTTTTTGTTCTGCTATTATGATTTCCGTCCTGTCTTTCTCCTGTTTAGACGGCGACGAGTCGGAAACCATTACACCCATCGATGCCCAGATCACCGGATTCAGCATGAAGCATGATTCCGTTCCTGCTTTAAGTAATGTTGTGTTCTCCATCGACCAGTTCAACGGGTTGATTTACAATCACGACTCCATGAGCTATGGAACAAAAATCGAAGAAAAAGTGGTTGTTACTATCCAGACTTCGGCTTATGCCATCCTAAATGAAACCAACATTGCCAACGGAGACTCTGCCTGGATCTCAAACGGCGACTCGATCGACGTATCCAAACCGGTAAAACTGAAAGTATATTCCTATAGCGGGGTTATAAAAAGATATCAGGTTTCCCTCAACATCCACCGGATCGATCCGGATTCTATTCAATACAAACAAATCGCGAGCAACCAGAATTTTCTGAATGCCGACTCTACAAAATCGATATACCTCGGCGAAAAATATTATACTTATACCTCTCAGGGAGGAACTCTCCGGCTATTCGGGTCGGCCGACGGTATCACCTGGAAAGAAGAAACGCTTTCCGGTCTTCCGCCCACTGCCGACGTTCCGGGATTACGAAATACCTCCGGCGGGGTTTTTGCCTGCTCGGCAGATGGTAAATTGTACCGCTCGGCCGATGCCCTAAACTGGCAGCTTATTCCGACCAACAGTCCGGTTAAAGCCATAACAGGATGGATTCAGGCTTCGATAACAGCTCAGAAAACAGGATTATCTGTCGTGGTTGAAAAAGAGGAATCGCTTTCATCCGCTTTCCTGCCGGTTACAATGACACTGGTGGCTCCACCGGATCTGGGAGCATTAATTTATGGGAATAAGATTCCCGAAGGATTCCCTGTAAGTGGCTTCTCCTCTGTGAATTATAATAAAATGTCGCTCGACCGGATAACCGTGATCGGAGGAAAAACCTCATCCGGAAGTACCACCAACTCAGTATGGTCGACCAGCGACGGATTATACTGGGCCAGACTGAGCGATGAAACACAAGGCTTATTCCCTGTAATGGAAGGAATTAATGCTTTCAACTACGATAATAAAATCTACCTCCTGAATGGCAAATTGTCCGACGGAAGCCTGAATAAACAAACTTACTGGTCGAAAGACGGAGGAGTTACCTGGCAACTGGCAGAAGAAAAAACTTATTTTCCGGAAAATTATCCCGGAAGGTATAATGCCTCTGTGGTAGTAAACAAAGATAATTTCATATATATTATTGGAGGACGCCGACAGGGAGTTTTGACCGACATCTGGCAGGGAATTCTCAATAAATTGATTCTTAAGGAATAGAAAAGCCAATAACGATATAATTTTGGAATGCTTTTCTCGTTCTCATAAAGAGAAATAATGTACTTTTTTATGAAGCGGACTTCAAAGTTATATCAGTTCAGAAAATTATATGTCTTATGCCTTTTAAGCATAACAACCTGCGCAACAGCGGTTGCTCAGGAATACAAATACGAAATAGGCGGTGCGGCGGGCATGTCGATGTACATGGGCGACGCCAATCAGACGAATTTTTTTACAGGCTGGCACCCTTCATTCGGCGCCGTTTTCAGAAAGAACTTCAATCTCAGATGGGCTTTGAAAACGGACTTGATGTTTGGGAAAGTGAGTGGTGATACCCGGAATACCGACAATGTTTTCCCCGGAAATGCGGAGACTTCGTTCAGTCGGAATTTTTATGAGCTGGGAGGGCAGATGGAATTCAACTTTTTACCGTACAGCGATAAATTTGCTTACCTGGGAACCAGCAAATTGAGTCCGTACATTTTTGTCGGCATGGGACTTACTTTTGCACCCGGCGATGACGCTTTTTTCGGATTGAATATGCCTTTAGGCATAGGAGTAAAGTATAAAATAAAGAACAGGGTCAACCTGGGACTTGAATACGGTGTCAGAAAATTATTCCAGGATGGTTTTGATGCACCGGAAAAGACTGATTTTAGCTTGGATAATCCATACCGGATTCAAACTAATTTCATGAAAAATAACGATTGGTATTCGATCCTGATGTTTACTGTGACCTGGGATTTCGGTCCGAATAATGGAAATTGTAATAATCCGGAATAAATCCAGGCAATAGGACTGTCAGTTTTAATTTATTGATATTCTAAATGTTATTGAAAGAAAAAATAGATCGGAAATCACTACCCGCGCATGTTGCAATCATCATGGACGGGAATGGGAGATGGGCTCAGGAGCAGGGAAAAGACCGCTACCTGGGGCATCACGAGGGTGTGATTTCTGTTCGGAAAGTGGTTGAAGCTGCAGTAAAAATCGGAATCAAGTACCTGACTTTATACACCTTTTCAGTCGAAAACTGGAAACGTCCGCAGGAGGAAATCAATGCTCTCATGGAGTTGATGATCTTAGCCGTGCGCCGGGAAACTCCGGATCTGATGAAAAATAATGTCAGAATACGCATGATCGGCGACATTTCACTCTTGCCCCAACAAACCCAGGACAGCCTGCAAAGTTGCCTCGATGAAACAGCCGGAAACTCCGGGCTGACTGTTGTCTTAGCTTTAAGCTACTCTTCACGCTGGGAAATAACCGAAGCGGCTAAAAAAATAGCATGCAGTGTAAAAAACGGGAACCTGGCGATTGAAGAAATAGAAGAACAAACAATTTCAGACTATCTGGAAACAAGAAATATGCCTGACCCTGATCTGCTAATACGTACAGGAGGAGAATACCGCATCAGCAATTTTCTGATGTGGCAGCTTTCATACTCGGAATTGTATTTTACAGATATTTACTGGCCTGATTTCAGAGAAACCAATTTTTATGAAGCGATTCTCGATTATCAACAACGGGAGCGCCGTTTTGGAAAAACAGGGAAACAGGTTCAGTCGGAATCTACTAAAGAATGAAAAAATAAATATGGTGAGAAAATTGCTACTCTTCTGTCTGTTTGCAAACTGCATCAATTTCCTGTTTGCGCAGGAAAACAACAGCATACAAACCGATACGGTTTCACAGGCTAAGGTTTCTGTTATAGACGACAACGGCCCCTATGAAGAATACCCCGAAATCAAATATACACTATCGACCAGCCATAAAAGCTACATGATCGATTCCATCCGGATTACCGGGGCCGACAATTACGAAGATTTTGTATTGCTTGGCTTTGCCGGACTGAAAAAAGGCCAGAAGATAGAAATTCCGGGAGAAACAATTACCGATGCTGTAAAACGGTTCTGGAAGCAGGGGTTATTCTCGGATGTAAAAATTATAGTCACCCGACAGTACCTGAATGTAGATAAGGTGTGGCTGGAAATACAACTGACGGCCCGCCCGCTCATTTCTGAAATCCGTTTTTCGGGTGTAAAAAAAGGAGAGCGTGAAGATCTGGAATCCAAAATCGGAATGGTAAAAGGGACGCAGGTAACCCCCAACCTGATTAACAGCGCCAAGAGTGTAATTATCAAATACTTCGACGGGAAAGGCTTCAGTAATACCGATGTCAATATCGTACAAAAAGACGATGTGAGCAGCAAAGGAAAAATGATCCTGGAAATTCAGATCGACAAACATGAGAAAACAAAAATTCATGAGATCCAGATCAATGGGAATGATGCAATATCGGACTATACGCTCAAAATGGCCATGAAAAAAACGAACGAAGGGTTCGACATGAAC
The DNA here is from genome assembly GCA_031548005.1 of Bacteroidales bacterium. Taxonomy (GTDB): domain Bacteria; phylum Bacteroidota; class Bacteroidia; order Bacteroidales; family Azobacteroidaceae; genus BNXB01. The sequence goes on along the minus strand of JAVBRK010000034.1, from coordinate 19,470 downwards.
AAGCGCTTCAAGCTCAGTTGGCGTAAACTTTTCAGCACCAAGAAATTTGTCCGGCAGGAATACGAAACCGACCTGGCAAATATTATTCAGAAATACAATGAAATGGGATATAAAGATGCTCAGATCGTTAGTGACAGCGTCGCTCAATTTGATGATAAGCATGTGAGTATCTCCATTAATATCGATGAGGGAGACAAATATTATCTCCGCGACATTCGCTGGGTAGGAAATACGCTTTATCCTGCCGATTACCTGTCGACCGTCCTGAATATGAAACCGGGAGACGTTTATAACCAGAAAAAAATGACGGAACGGCTTCAATCCGACGACGATGCGGTAGCCAACCTGTATTACAACACCGGTTATATTTTTTCCGGACTGGACCCGGTCGAAACCAATATCAAAAACGATTCGGTCGATATCGAGGTTCGTATCATGGAAGGGATTCAGGCAACGATCAACCGGGTAATCATTGCTGGAAATGACCGCTTATACGAAGACATCATCCGGCGGGAATTGATGGTAAAACCGGGACAATTATTCAGTAAGGACGCTTTGATGCGCTCTGCCCGTGAGATTGCACAAATGGGGCACTTCGACCCGGAAAATATGGACATCAAACCGATTCCGGATCCGGAAACAGGTACCGTGGATATCAGCTTGGGGCTGACCTCCAAAGCAAACGACCAGGTGGAGTTTTCTGCCGGTTGGGGACAAACAGGAGTCATCGGACGATTGAGCCTTAAGTTCACGAATTTTTCACTCAAGAACCTGCTGAACCCCGGCACTTACAAAGGTGTGATCCCTCAGGGAGAGGGACAGACTCTGACTTTGAGCGGCCAGACCAACGGACGCTTCTATCAGTCCTACAGTATCTCGTTCCTTGACCCCTGGTTCGGAGGAAAACGCCCGAACTCTCTTTCTGTGGGTGCATATTATATGATCCAGACCGGAGTAGACAGCCGTTATTATGATAATTACTACAGCAACCCATATTACCTTTCCGGGATGGGCAGTATGGGTAATAGCTATTACCAGAACTCTATGGCTTACGACGATAATCAATCCATGAAAATCATCGGAGCTTCAGTCGGTTATGGAAAGCGGTTAACCTGGCCGGATAACTATTTCCAGGCCATGGCGGAGCTCTCCTATCAGCGCTATATGCTTAAAAACTGGGAATATTTCTTAGTCCAAAACGGGAATTGCAATAACCTGGCTTTGAACTTGACCTTGTCGCGCAACTCGATCGATAACCCACTGTATACACGCTTTGGTTCGCAGTTTACCGCATCAGTCGGACTAACTCCTCCCTATTCCTTGTGGGACGGAAAAGACTATGCATCTATGGATAATACCGACGGATCCAAATACAGTTGGATAGAATACCATAAATGGAAATTCAAAGGAAAGATTTTTATTCCGTTGGCAAATCCGGAAAAAGTGAAACGGACTCCTGTACTGATGAGCCGGGTAGAATATGGATTCGTGGGCTCATACGACCCCGACAAGCGTTCTCCTTTTGAAACATTCTACATGGGAGGCGATGGTATGACCGGATATTACAGCACTTACGCCCAGGAAACAATCGGATTAAGAGGATATGAAAACGGAGCGTTGACCCCACGGGGAAGCGAAGGATATGCTTATTCACGGATGGCGCTGGAATTACGTTATCCATTCCTGCTGGAGCCGACATCGACCATCTACGGATTGGGCTTTGTGGAAGCAGGAAACGCCTGGACCGATATCAAATCATTCAGTCCGTTCGATTTAAAACGGTCGGCAGGATTCGGAGTCCGGATCTTCCTGCCTATGATCGGAATGATGGGTATCGACTGGGCCTATGGCTTCGACCGGGCTATGCCGTATGACAAGGATATTTCAGGAAATCAGTTCCACTTTATCCTCGGACAAGAATTCTAATATTAAAAAAGTATATACGTATGAAAAGAGTTGTATTGTTAATGTTCGCCCTGGTTGCAATCTCTTTCGGGGCCAATGCACAAAAATTTGCGTTGATCGATATGGAATATATTCTGAAAAATATTCCAAGTTATGAAATGGCCAACGAACAATTAAACTCCATTTCCAAAAAATGGCAGAGCGAAGTAGAAGCTGTACAGCAGGAAGCCCAGAATATGTATAAATCATATCAGGGTGATCTGGTTTTTCTTTCTCCGGAGATGAAAACCAAACGGGAAACTGAAATTGTGACCAAAGAGCAGGAAGCGCAGGAGTTGAAGCGTAAATATTTCGGTTCGGACGGTGAATTGTACAAAAAGCGGGAAAGCCTGATCAAACCGATCCAGGACGAGATATACAATGCCGTTAAAGAAATCTCGGAGGAAAAAGGATATGCCATTATTGTAGACCGGGCCTCGGCCATGAGTATTATCTTTGCCTCTCCCAAAATAGATGTCAGTAATGAAGTTCTTGCAAAACTCGGATATTCAAAATAAATGCTTAAATTTGTCCGCTAATTTTTATTTCTGATTTGAAAATTCTAAATTGTAATAGATTATGTTGAAGAAAATTTTATTTGTAGCTTTACTATCACTTCCCTTAGGAGCATTTGCACAAGAAAAAATTGCTTATATCACCTCTCAGGAAGTCATTATGGCTTTGCCTGAAACAAAAGCATTGCAGGCTGAAATTGAGAAAATGGGTCAGCAATACGAAGCTGAACTAAAAACGATGGAGGATGAATTATCGAAAAAATACCAGGCGCTTACGCAGAGCGGAGATACTTTAGTGGAGAGTATCCGTATCCGTCGCTTGAATGAAATCCAGGAAATCCGCCAGAAAGCTGAAACTTTCAACCAGGATGCCCAACAAAAGATTTACGCCACCCAGCAGGAAAAAATGGCTCCTATTCAACAAAAAGTACTGGATGCCATCAAAGCTGTAAGTGAAGAAAATAATTTTACTTATGTAATGGAAAAAAGCCTGTTTCACTACGTTTCTCCGTCTTCCTCAGACGCAACCCCGTTGGTGAAGAAAAAATTAGGACTTCAATAAGCTATAACTGATCTTTTACCTCACACAGATTCCACAGATTTGCACGGATTTTTTCTGTGAAATCTTTGTAATCTGTGTGAGTGTTTTTAAATAGATGCAACCAGGTCCTATTGGAATATTCGATTCGGGCTACGGAGGATTGACCATCCTGGGTAATATCCGTAAGCTGCTGCCGGAGTATGACTACCTCTACCTCGGCGACAATGCGCGTACGCCCTACGGCTCCCGTTCTTATGAAGTAGTATACGAATTTACATTACAGGCAGTCAGGTACCTTTTTAATGAAGGCTGCCATCTGGTTATTTTAGCCTGCAACACCGCTTCTGCTAAAGCCTTACGAACGATTCAGCAAAAGGATCTGCCTCAGATCGATCCCTCCCGGCGGGTGCTGGGAGTCATCCGGCCTACCGTTGAAAGCGTCGGGTTACTATCTAAAACCGGGCATATCGGAGTTTTAGGAACCCCGGGAACCATTGCTTCCGAATCCTACCCTATAGAAATCAATAAACTCTATCCTGGGTATACCGTATCCGGCGAGGCTTGTCCGATGTGGGTGCCCTTAGTCGAAAACAACGAGTATGACCAACCCGGAGCCGACTATTTTGTCAAACAACACCTCGAACGCATGATGAGTAAAGATCCGGAAATCGACACGCTCATTCTCGGATGCACTCATTATCCTTTACTGGAGAATAAAATCAAACAATACCTTCCGGAATCTGTAGCAGTACTTTCTCAAGGAAATTATGTTGCCAAAAGTCTGAAAGATTACCTTCACCGGCATCCCGAAATAGATCGATGGTGCTCCCAAAAAGGACAATGCCGTTATCTGACTACCGAGTCCGGAGAAAAATTTGCAGAAATGGCCTCCGTTTTCCTGAACGATTCAATTTTTGCCGAGAAAATCAGCCTGGTTTGATCATGATTTCCGAAGCAACAAAACAATTCATTCTACAACACCGTTTTGATGATGTCAGGCAACTGGCTTTATCTTCCAGGTCATTTCCGGATATCGATCTAAAAGCCGCCATCGTTCAAATTGCCGGCCGCCAAGCTATAAAATCCAAAATACCATCCTGGTACGAAAACGATTCGATCCTGTATCCTCTTCATTTGCCAATAGAACAATGCTCCTCCGAACAAACAGCCCGGTACAAAGCCGGAATTACTTCAGGGAACACATTCGTGGATCTGACCGGTGGATTTGGGGTGGACTGTTCTTTTATGGCCCAGCGCTTCCAGGAGGCGACTTATATCGAACGCCAGCAGGAGCTTTGTTCCATTGCTGAGCATAATTTCCAGACGCTCGGACTGGAACAAGTCCGGATTGTTTGCGGAACATCCGAAGAATACCTACTGCAAATGCAACCAGTAGATTGTATTTTTCTCGATCCGGCCAGACGAAGCGCTAAGGGTAAAAAAATAGCCGCCATCTCCGATTGTGAGCCGGATGTAGAAAAACTCAAGGATTTATTACTGCAAAAAGCCTCTACTATACTGATCAAACTTTCTCCGATGCTCGATATCAGCCTGGCGCTCCGGTCGCTGCCCGAAACAAAAGAGGTTCATGTGGTAAGTGTCGAGAATGAATGTAAAGAACTACTTTTTCTGTTAGAAAATAAACCGGTATCCGATCCGGAAATTATTTGCATTAACCTCTCCAGAAAAGGAAAAAAGCCCGTATTCTCATTTACAAGGGAAGAAGAAAGAACAAATGAAGTGCATTATACCTCTCAGCTAAAGAAGTACCTCTACGAGCCCCATGTGTCCTTGATGAAAGCCGGGGCCTATAAAACTGTGTCTGTCCGGTACGGACTGACGAAACTACATCCCGATAGTCACCTGTACACTTCGGAAAGCCTGATCCCCGGGGCTCCCTGCCGTATCTTTGAAATTGAACTGGTTTCCTCTTTTAATAAAAAAGATCTGAAATCTGCCCTGGCAAACGTTCCCCAGGCAAATCTGAGCATACGGAATTTCCCAATGGAAACTGCAGACCTCTTGAAAAAACTGAAACTTAAAGATGGAGGAGATAAATTTATTTTTGCAACGACACTGAATGATCATAAAAAAGTCCTGATTATCTGCCACCGGATTCATTCACCCCACCCCACCGAATAAAAAACAGGTATTACTGTTTTTCAGTCAGAAATTTCCAGAAACGCTGAGGCATGTGCTGTCGCTGCAGTTTGAGGTTCTTTCGTTCCACGATACTGATGGACTTGAAATACTGCTTCCAGAGTTGCTGAAAATCCGTTTCATCACCATCCATCTTATCCAGATCTAGCTTCCCGGTCGACCGGTCGAATACCGGATTTTCTATTTCTACTTCTTCTGTTTTATGAAGATCATAAAACCATCCCCTGTTGCGCCTGATATCATAAATCAACCACTGCTGATCAGCAAAACGGTCTTCAAAGAAATCGAATGTCAATGGCATAACATTGTATTGAGGCTCGACACAGGCAAAGAAGATGCCATCGGCTGTTTTCTGGAAACGAACGAATTGCCGCATCCTTTCAGCCTCCCGCTGTACTTTCTTAAACACCTTGGATAATTCCAATACATCCGGATCGGCAAAATTCATTTCGATGCTTCTTTCAAAACGAAAAGCTTTACAGATATATCTGAATATTCCGTTTTCCACGTCTTCCGATTCCGAAAGGAAGCAAGCATGAAGCATGTAAACCGCCGGCCGGGATATCTTCTTCGACAATCCGGCCAATACTCTTTCGGCCTTATCCAGATCGGTTGTTACCATCAGTGTATCTGTAAATAATGGGATTTCCGCTCGAGGTGAAACAATCTTCTCCGGCATTTCTTTCCGGTAAAAGGCGTCGAAAACAGCAGTCAACAAACCTTCAATAGTCCTGTCGTATATGTAATAAAGCATTAAACGCAAAGGTAAGACTTTAAAATGAAAAAGGATACCAGTGAAGATATCCTTTTCGAGAGCGGAAGACGGGGCTCAAACCCGCGACCCTCAGCTTGGAAGGCTAATGCTCTATCAACTGAGCTACTTCCGCAATTTTAATTATCAATTATTAATTGGTAATTACTTTGTGGGCAGTGATGGATTCGAACCACCGAAGGCGTAAGCCAGCTGAGTTACAGTCAGCCCCATTTGGCCACTCTGGTAACTGCCCCCAAATATTCTTGACTTTTACAGCCTGCTTTTCTCTCAAAAGCGACGGCAAAGGTAATCAAATTATTTGAAACTGCAAGACAATTTCACCATTTTTATTGCAGTAATTGCAGCTTCATCCCCCTTGTTACCGTGTATTCCTCCGGACCGATCAACAGACTGCTTCATCGTATCATTCGTAAGTAGTCCGAAAATGAACGGGATAGTCCCTTTTGCATTCAGTTCGGCAAAGCCCTGCGTAACCCCTGAGCAAACATAATCGAAATGCGGAGTTTCCCCCCGTATCACACAACCTAATCCGATCACAACATCCGGCTTCACCCGGTCGGCCAGTAGTTTAGCTCCATAAACCAGTTCAAAGCTCCCCGGAACAGGACAGAGAATGATATTTTCAAGCTTTGCTCCATGCTTCACCAGTGTATTGATTGCACCTTGTTCCAGTTTTTCGGTAATTTCACGATTCCAGTCGGAAACGACAATACCGAAACGCATTCCGGAAGCATCCGGAATCTGATTGGGATCGTAATCCGATAAGTTATGATAAACTGTTGCCATTGTTGATTGAAGCTTAAAAAAGGAGGATATTCAGACGAACCACCCTCCTTTTCGTTATTTTTTGTTACTTTCTCTCTTATTTTATCAGAGCGCTGGCCCGGTCGATGTATTTTTCGATGGATGCAGCTTCCTGAGAAGTCGGATATTTTTCTTTGATCTGAGTATAGCATCCGGCTGCTTTTTTATACTCACCCAGGCTTTCATAAGCAATTCCTGCTTTTTTCAGGTAAACAGGGCTCAATAATGCGTTACTGGCTTTGGAAGCGGCTTTATTGAAATAATCGATTCCCTGCTCGGTTTTTCCCTGATTGACATAGCAGTCTCCGATAAGACCGGTCACCGCAGGCCCGATCATTTTATCATCAGCATCGAAACCTTTGAGGTATTTCATAGCTTTTTCCATATCTCCTTTTTTATAGTAGCAAACACCGGCATAAGCTTTGGCTAAGTTAGCCGAAGGAGTCATGCCGTACTGGTCGATAATCGCTTCGAAACCGATATATCCGACACTGTCTCCGTTCAAAGCCAGATCGAACTGGTTTCTGGAAAAATAATCTTCTCCTCTGAACATGGCATTTTCAGCTTTTTTCTCCTGAGGGAGGATGTAAGCATGGCGAACCCCCAGAATTGCAACCACAACAAGGATCACAGCTCCGATCCCGATCAGGATCTGCTTCTGGTATTTTTCAATGAATTTTTCAGATCTCGAAAAGATTTCGCCTACATTTTGTTCAGCACTTGTATTGGTAGGGGTTGTTGCCATTTTTTTATTATAAATAATATTTTGTTATACCATTTTACGGAGTGCAAAAGTAAGCTTTTTCGTCTAATAAATAAAATTTTAATGCATCTTTTTTAATAAAATCGTGTACATTTGTACTTGCAACCGAAAAAAGGCACAATTCCCGAATTAAAATGATTATCGAACGGATCTCCATTTTGAACTTCAAAAATATCGCACAGGCAGAAATGATTTTTTCAAAAAAGATGAACTGCCTGTTCGGGAACAATGGTATGGGTAAAACCAACCTGTTGGATGCTTTATATTACCTTTCTTTCTGTAAAAATTATACCGGCCTGCCCGATTCCCAACTCATCTCACACAACCAGGATTTTGCCGTTCTGCAAGCCCGGTATTGCTTCGGTGAAACCGAAGAAGATATTTATTGCGGAATCAAACGGAATCAACGGAAGGTTTTCAAGAGAAACAAAAAGGAGTACGAACGTCTTTCGGACCACATCGGACTTTTGCCGCTGGTGATGATCTCTCCTTCAGATACGGATCTGATACAGGGAGGAAGCGAGGGGCGCCGGAAATTCACCGACATGGTGATATCCCAGTACGACAAAGAATATCTGAATGCTCTCATCCGGTATAATAAAGCCTTGAACCAAAGAAATTGCCTGCTGAAAGATAAAAATACAGACCATACTCTTTTTGAGATCTGGGAAGAGCAACTGGTATTGTGGGGCGCTATTATCTACCGGAAACGGACTGAATTTATCCGGTCATTTCTTCCTGTTTTTCAGGATTTTTACAAAGTCATTTGCCAGGGAGGCGAAACAGTAGGACTGACCTACGAGTCGCAATTACATCTGGAAGAGCCGGCTCAACTACTACAGGAAAAAAGAGAACGCGACCGTTTGTTCGGGTACACCACCTGCGGGATCCACAAAGATGATTTCGGCTTTACGCTTAACAATTATCTGGTACGTAAAACTGGCTCTCAGGGGCAAAATAAAACCTACCTCATTGCCTTAAAATTAGCTCAATTCGAATTTCTGGCCAAAACCGGCCCGGCATTGCCCATACTGCTGCTGGACGATGTCTTCGATAAACTGGATGAAAACCGGGTGGAACAGATTGTAAAATTGGTTGCACAACCCCGGTTCGGGCAGATATTTATTACCGATACCAACCGGAAATACTTAGACGAAATTTTACTGAAAGCTGATCATGATTACAAATTGTTTCAGGTAGAGGGTGGAGAATTTAAAGAACTGGAGGGTGATCGATGAAACGAACCTATCCATTATCAATCAAGGAGGCATTGGACCTTTTTCTGGAAGAAAATACCGCGCTAACGGAAAAATTAGCCGAAAACCGCCTGATCAAATCCTGGGGGAGAATCCTGGGGCCTATCTCCGAACGCTATACCTCGAACATTTATATCCGGAACCGGATACTCTATGTACAACTCTCCTCCTCTGTACTGAAAAGCGAACTGATGATGTGCCGGGAAAAACTCGTTTCCAGACTGAACGAAGCCGTCGGGAGAGAGGTGATCGGCGATATTGTTTTTATCTGAATTACTCTTTTAAAACAAAAAAGTGACTTTCCAGCCACCCTTTCTGCTAATAATAAATATTACCATTATTTAGGGTCTGCTGAAAAAGTTTCAACCATTTGATATTCTGCGAACTATGCGCTATATAAAAGTGAATTTATCCGATTTTTTATAGAAAATAACAGGGGTTAATAAAATTCTCATATTCATTAACCCCCATTTTAATCTACCGGCTAACCATCCTTTTATCATTTTTATCAAAAAAATAATATTTACTAACATTCTTAAAATATTTAATATTCAATACCCATGAAAAAACAGGAATAAAAAATCATCGTCATGTTTCAAATTGATTCTGAATAAGAGTTAATGAATCCATCAAAACTTCACACTTATTTTAATACAAAAGCACGAAAACAGACACTTGCTTCTAATGCAAACCACAGAAAATACAGGCGCCGGTTTTCGTGTAATATCAATGAAAAAAAATAAACATTTACGTATGAATTTATTACAGATTTTACGAACTTTTATGTTCTGTACTTTACTTGGAGCCATGGTAACACTGGTGAGTTCTTGTAAAGATGACGACGATTCGGTTGACATCGGTTTCGGAACAATAACCGGTATTGTTCTGGATGAAACAGGATTACCTATTCCCGGAGTGACTACTGCCATATCCGGAATGGAAGGAACAGTTACGACCGGAAACGACGGGAAGTACACTGTTGAAAAAGTAACGATTGAAACCCATGCCGTAACATTCTCTAAACCGGGATACCGCACTATCAGCCTCACAGTGACAGCAAACAAATTCAATGAAAGTAAAATGGCTGTTACGACCGTAAGCATGGTATACGCCAATGCCAAAATTACCGGGATCGTTACCGACGGAAAAAATGCCAATGCACCTCTTGCCGGGGCAACGGTCAGTATCGGGTCGGAAACAGGGCAAACAGTAACCACCGGAGCAGACGGTAAATTCACGATTACCGACCTCACTGTCGATAATTACGTGATAACATTCTCTAAAACAAATTATGCAACCATCACTAAGAATCTGACCAGAGACGATTTTGTGAACGAACTGGCAACAGTAAACACCATCCTGGGGGGAGCTGAACTCCTGCGTGGGTTGACTTTCTCTGATTTGCAAGAGGCCGATAAATGGTACTATAACGAGTATCGCGGAGGAGGAAATGCCAATGAATATCCTCACTGGGATTGGGCTTGCGATTATTTCTGTTCCATGTCTTTCATGGGCAACTGGGAAGAACAATGGGAAGGTACAACACTGCGTATCCGTAATGATGGTGATCAGCAAAAGAATCCCGCCGACCTGGAGGTATTCGACTCCTATACTTATGGTAGTAAAAAGATCACCTCCGACAATAAAATTCTTTCTTTGAGAATACGGACTCACAATGCCGATCAGGCTGCTCCGGCTTACTTCGGCGTGCAAGTAGTCGACCTGTCGGAAACAGCGCCGAAAGCTGTAAAAATAGGTGAAACCAAAACATACGGTTCAGGTGATTATGCCGACTTCGATTTCGATTTGAGCGCTTATGTTGGGAAAGAAGTAATCGTGGCGATCGGGATCTACCGTAAAGAAACCGGCGATTACTGGAAACAATTAGTTCTCCGGGCTATTCGTTTTGCTGATAAGAAAGTCGAGAACTGGGATTGGCTACCAGGCACGGAAGTAGTGGAAAACTGGAAGCTGACACAGGAAACCGTACGTTCTACGATGCCGCATACAAAAAAATCGTTTACAGGTATCAGTCCTAAAAGTGCAGGAAGGGATGTGAATATGCAAACCGGATATCCGGCTGCTTACCAGGCCTGGCGTAGTGTTTCGCATATTGCACACGAATGGTCGTTCGTTCCTTTGAAAAAAGACCCTGAAGTATTTCCATCCGAAGGTTATCTGATCAAAACACGGAACACCGCCGATGTAAGTACGGAAACCCCGGAATCGTACTTCTACGCAAAATTTGCCATTGCGTCGGGTAGCAACCAGTTGACTTTGAAGACACGTAACTTCGGAAGTAATTATACCTATTTCAAATTGACTGCAATTAAGGATGACGGTACAGTGGCTCACATTGCTCCGAAATCCAACACCGCCCAGGATGCTTCGGCCGCCGATAACGGCTGTTGGAAATTCAAACACGGAGATGGCGGAGCAGGTAACCCGGAAGGGTACGCTTCGTTCGTATACGATCTGTCTCAATTCAATGGTAATAATATAGTTCTCGTTTTCGGGGTATACAATGGTGTTGCCAGTTCCGGAGAAAATAAACTGGTTTTCTATTCTGTCGAATTAAAATAATAATAAATATACGATGAAAAAATTTCTTACTGTAATTGCGTGTTCGTTTCTTGTCTCAACGGCATGTAGTGATAGTCCCTCTTCTTCCCCTGAGCCCCCGGTAAATCCACCGGGGGAGGGAAGCCTTTCCGAGCAAAACCTGACTCGTGCTATGCAAATAACAGATAAGGCGATCTCCTCCTATTTCACAGGAGAGGGTATGGCTATGGCAAGGTATTATAATCCTTATACTGACACCCGTTCGGAAGAAAAAGGCAGTGTATGGATGTACACCAGCTCTATCGAAGCCGTAAATGCAATTCTTCACGGGCTTAAGGCTCAGAAAGACGAGGGGAATTCCACCCTTTACAACCAGCATTTTAACCGGTATGTCGAGTTATTGGGCAAGTTGTATGATAATGCAGATTATTACCTGGGAACATTCACATTGGTTTCATATACCCAAACTAAAGAATGGTCGGTATACGGCGTTAATCGCGGAGGATCCAAAGGTTCGGCCAAAGTGGAAGGTATCGAGAATGTATATGACGATCAGATGTGGCTCGTACGGGAATTACTGGAAGCCTATAAGTTGACCGGCGACAGCAAATACCTGAACAAAGCGGAATATCTGACTGAATATGTTCTTGACGGCTGGGATTGTACACGGGATGAAAACGGCGAAGAAATCGGCGGCATCCCCTGGGGACCCGGCTATGTAACCAAACATTCATGCAGCAACGGACCGATGGTCAGCCCATTGGTATGGTTACATGAAATCTATAAAGGAAAATCAGATGAGATTGAACACCGGTACATCGATGCGACCGATAAGCAAACGAGAAAGACTCAAATGGAGAAAAAAAGCGACTACTATCTGGATTTTGCAAAAAAAGTATACGATTGGCAAAAGAAATATTTGCTGCGTTCCGATGGAGTGTACAATGATATGATGGGTGGCTGTTCTCCCGGAAAACCTGAAACTGAAACAATAGAAGGAATCGTTTACCGCAAAGGGATCACTTGCCGTGACCAGGTAGGCCCTGCTATTACCTACAACAGCGGAACCATGCTGTCGGGCGCTGCCGATCTGTATCGTGCAACAGGAGACAATGAATATCTTGAAGATGCAAAAAGTTTGTCTGATAAGAGCTTCTCTTATTTTGCCAAGCTTGGCGCTACAAAGCCCGGATATTATACCTATGATATCAGCGGCTTCAGAGATTGGTTTAATGGTGTGCTGATGCGAGGATATGTGGATGTATATCCCTCGTATAAAGGTGTTGATCCTTATGTCGAAAGCTTTCAGAAAAATCTTGATTACGGATATACGAACTATCTGTATAAAGATATGCTTCCCACAAATCTGTTAGTTGGCTGGAATTCCGATAAAAGTAAAAACAACACGGAAGGGATGTTTACATTCGCGTTTGCTGCGGAATATGCAGTTCTGGCGCGCTTTGAGCTGGAAAAAGAAAACTAACTTAATATAATTTTATTATGATGATAAAAAAACGATATGTTAAAACCATGCAGTCCTTGCGTCTGATGATGCTCCTTGTTGTATTTGTCCCCTTATCACTGCTGGCACAGAACAGCACCATATCAGGGGTTGTTACCGACGATACCAACGAGCCGATTATCGGAGCGACTGTATTAGTAAAAAACACTCCAACAGGAGTGCTTACCGGCCCCAACGGGGAATACAGCATCAGTGCTCCTGCCAATGGAATACTAGTATTCAAATACCTCGGACTTGCCACTAAAGAAGAACCCGTGAACGGACGTAGCCGGATCGACATCATGATGACGGTCGATGAAAGCGTTCTCGACGAAGTGGTGGTGGTCGGTTACGGCGTACAGAAAAAAGTAACCCTTACCGGTGCGGTAGCGGGAGTGAAAGGGAGCGAAATGATCCATACCAAAAACGAAAACCCTCAGAATATGATTACCGGTCGTATTGCCGGTGTACGTGTATGGCAAAAAAGCGCCGAACCGGGCGCCTATAACAATAACTTCGATATCCGCGGTATGGGCGCTCCTCTGGTAGTTATCGACGGAGTTATCCGTGAGATGGCTGATTTTCAACGATTGAATGCCAACGATATTGAAGACGTATCTGTACTTAAAGATGCTTCGGCTGCTATTTACGGGGCGCGTTCTGCCAATGGGGTCGTACTGGTGACTACAAAGAAAGGATCGACAGATGGAAAGACTACCGTTACCTACAATGGTTCATATACACTCCAAAAAATGTCGAGCATGCCTGAGTTGGCCAATGCCTACCAGGCGATGACATTATATAATGAAATGTCGATGAATAAAGTGAATGGCGGTAATATTGTGTATACTGATGCTGATTTTCAGGCGTTCAGAGACGGAACCCGTAGAACTACAGATTGGAATAGCCTGCTATTTTCAGATATTGCACCACAGACTCAACAAGACCTGAGTATCTCGGGAGGAACCAATAAGACTCAATACTATATCAGTTTGGGTTATTTCTCCCAGGAAGGGATCTTCAAGTCGGGTGATTTGAACTATGACAAGTATAATTTGCGTTCGACTATCAATACTGAAATTGTTAAAGGATTAACAGCCGGCCTGAACGTAAGCGCGATGGCTGATGAGCGCAACACGCCTTATTCAAGTTCAGTAGATATTATCCGTAACTACTGGAAACAGGGAGTATTGTTCCCGGCATATGCAGACCCTCAAAACACGATGTTGAATTATGAAGGTTTGGATCTGGAACAAAATACCGTGGCAATGATGACTGCCGATGTATCGGGTTACCGTAAATATGCACAAAAAAATTTCCAATCATCCGGAACATTAAATTATGATTTTGGCGTTTTGTCTCCTCTTTTAAAAGGACTCTCGGCAAAAGCATTGGCCAGTTTGGATTACAGAACCGACGATAATAAAATTTACCGTAGAGAATACAGTCAATATGCATATAACAGCGTAAATGATACGTATACACAGAAATTGTATAATGCAAGCTCTCCGAGTAACATGCTTCGTCAAACCTACAGTAAGCAGCAACTACTTGGTCAGTTCATACTTAATTATGACCGGACTTTCAACAGTGTACATAAAGTAAGCGGATTAGTGGGTTATGAAGGCTCTAAAAAGAAAGGCGATAATTTCTATGCGCAACGTAATCTTCCGTTTGATAAAGATTATCTTTTCATTGGAAACACAGAGGGTCAGATCGGAAATATGTATATAGGAGATAATGACCTTTATGATTATAACTATTCATCGTGGATCGGTAGAGTGAACTATGCTTACGCTGATAAATACATTGTCGATTTTCAGTTCCGTAATGATGCTTCCTCCAAGTTTAGTGAAGGCAACAGATGGGGATTCTTCCCTTCGGCTTCGGCAGCCTGGCGTGTATCTGAAGAATCATTTTTTAAGTCTGTTTCTGCATTATCATTTGTTGACCAGTTGAAATTGCGTGTTTCCTATGGTGAGTTGGGAATGGATGGTAGTAATTATGAATGGTTGGCAGGCTATACTTATCCGGCAACAAGCTCCGGCGCCGATAAAGGATATTATAATCACTATGCTCCCGGCTATATGTTTGGTGATCAATTTATATATGCAATGACTCCAAAAGCATTACCCAGCCAGGCAGTTTCCTGGACTACATCAAAAACTTTTGATGCAGGAGTGGATTTTGAAGGTTGGAATGGTCTGTTCGGATTTTCATTCGATTATTTCAACCGGTATACGGATGGTCTTTATGTTCGGCGAACAGCAGACATGCCTACTGTAATAGGAGCAGAACCACCTCTTGAAGGATTGAACAGCAGGCGAAATTATGGTATGGAACTCGAGCTGAATCACCGTAATAAGATAAATGATTTCATTTACAAAGTAAAAGCGATTGGTACCATTACCCGGGAAAAGTATGAAACTGCGGTTGAAAAAGGTCCTTATGGAAACTCTTACGATCAATGGAGAAATAATAATTTGTCAAACCGGTACCAGGGAGTACAATTTGGATATGAATCTGACGGACGTTTCCAAAACTGGAAAGATATCTGGTATTATCCGATTTATCACGAACGGGATGTATTACCCGGAGACTACAAATATAAAGACTGGAATGGGGACGGTGAGATCAATGGGGCGGATGAACATCCGTTTGCTTATGACCAAACACCCTATTTAAACTATAGTTTGAGCTTCGACGGTTCGTACAAGAATTTTGATCTAAGTATATTATTCCAAGGCTCAGCACTGGGTTCCATGGAGTACAAAGAACCTTTATATCGTATCTGGGGTAGTAATGGCGGAGGCACCCTACTCCAATATTGGGATCGTTGGCACCCCGTCGACCCACTGGCAGACCCCTACAATACATCAACAGAATGGGCCAGCGGCTATTACGGTTATACAGGGCATTATCCTAAAGGCAACTCGGAATTCAACCGTGTGAGCACAGCGTATGTACGTCTTAAGAGTATTGAGTTAGGCTATACACTACCAAAGATCAAAGCCCTGGCAGCAATGAATCTACGGGTATTTGCCAATGCCTATAACTTGTTTACTATAACAGGAGTGAAATTTGTAGATCCAGAGCATCCGGATGATGATTTGGGGCGGATGTATCCACTTAACAGAACTTATACGGTGGGATTATCTTTATCGTTTTAAAATTGCGCTAAAAAAGTTACAAATTATAATTTTGACAGATATGAAAAAAATATTTATAATATCTCTACTCGGCTTATTATACTTTTCCGCTTGTGTGGATCTGGATGTTCCGCCGAAGAATATCATTACTGACGACGATCTCCTGACCAATAATTCGGGTATGGAGGTTTATCTGGCGAGGATGTATAGTACGATGCCGTTCGAAGATTTTAAATACATGGGTAAATGGGGTATTAGATTCAATTCGTGGCTTGGAGCTACGGGTATAGAGGGTACAGGTGAGGCGTTGAACCGTGACGATATATGTCGAGCATTTACCGGGGAAGATGATGCTTACTGGAACAATGGAGCCGATGCCCATCCGTTCAAATTGTTACGGGATGCCAACTATTTGCTGGAGAATTTACCCAAGTATGCAGGCAATTTTCCGGAAGTAACTTATAACCATTATTTGGGGGAAGCATACTTTGTACGCGCGTTCGTATTCTCTGCCATGGCACGTCGCTTCGGAGGTATACCTTTAGTAACCAGAGTGATCAATTATCCTAATGATGCAACCGGATTAGAGGTCCCTCGTTCCAGTGAGGAGGATACCTGGAATCAGGTATTAGCAGACTACGATCAGGCAATCAGCTTGTTACAAGCAACCAGCCCTAAGAAAGGATACTCTAATAAATACGTCGCATTGGCATTTAAAGCCGAAGCGATGTTATATGCCGGATCTGTGGCTAAGTACAATGAAACCGTACCGGGACGTCTTACAGGCATGGGAACAAAAACCGCTGTACGTGTTATGGGCTTTGATCCGGGAACCTGGCAGTCAGCTTCTAAAAAATATTTTACGGAGGCTTACAAAGCGGCCCATCAAGTGATTACAGATGGCAAATATTCGCTCTACAAGAAAAAATGGTCGGCAACCGATCGTGATGCTCAATACCAGAACATGGTGGATATGTTCAGCGATTTGAGCAGTCCTGAGAATATCTATGTAAAGGAGTACCAGTATCCTACGATGACACATGGTTATGATGCATACAGCGCTCCCTTTGTTTTCCGGTCTCCATTATCTGGAGGAACTTGTCCTTCGGTCGACTTCCTCGAATTATTCGAAGGATTTCCCCGGTATGCCGATGGAACTGTTAAAGTTACCACAGGAAGCACAAATACTCAGGGGGAGTATTTAATGTATGATAAACCGATGGATTTCTTCAAAGATGCAGAGCCTCGTCTACGTGCTTATGTCATTTTCCCGGGTGATATGTTCAAAGGACAATCGATGGAGATACGTGGAGGCGTATATACCGGGGCCGCCCCAATCAAGCCTTTCTTTACTGATTATTCCTACAATGCGGCGGATACCAAATATGAGAACCTCGCAATATATACTCAAAAACCAAAATCTTTATATCTTAGCGCATTATCAGGTCAAAGCCAGGAAACAGTAGATTATAAGGGGACTACGATGACTGCTGCCGGAACTAACGGGCCATTCTTCAACGATGGAGGAAGTGCTATTACCGGATTCTTTGGTCGCAAGTGGCTTAATCCGGATCCTTCTTTTGTAGCCGACGAAGGTAAATCCGCCCAGCCTTTTATCCTGATGCGTTATGCTGATGTGTTACTTGCCGCCGCCGAAGCAGGAGTTGAGTTATCGATGGCAGGAGGATCTTCGCCTGACGGTTCCAATATGTTACAAGTAGCAACAGACGCCGTAAACTCCATCCGCGAACGTGCAGGTGCGACACAACTGACCGGTAATATTACAGCCGATGAAACAGGCAGAAACCTGGTACGTAAGGAACGTCGCAAAGAACTTGCCTTTGAGCATAAAACAAAATGGGATTTGAGACGCTGGCGGGTACAACACTACGAAGGACGCGATGGTTTCTGGGGAGAAACCCGGGATAAGAATGCGTTCAGTAACAATTCACGTTACCGTTTTCGTGGTTTGTATCCGTTCTTCTCGACAGAAAGCGGGAAATACTTCTTCGATGCTCATTTCCAATGGGTAAGCATGAAGACTTTCGAATACAATCCGATCGACTACTATTTTGCAATACCAAGTGGTGAAGTATCGAAAAGTTCAGTGATCGACCAACAACCGAACAGATAATGACTCATAAAAAAATAAAATATTACGTATGAAAAAAATAGCATTTTATACTTTATTATGTATGACGTTTTCGCTCAGTTCCTGCAGTATGTTCGAACTGGATAATAAAGATGAACCTGCCGAAACGATACAGGGTGAAGTGGTTGATGTAGCTACCGGAGATCCGGTATTGACCGACCAAGGAAGCGAAGGAATCCGTGTACGTCTGAGTGAGCTGAGTTGGGAAGGAGGAAGTGTGACTCCCCAGGACTTCAACTGCATGCCCGATGGAACATTCCAGAACACAAAACTGTTTGCCGGACATTATAATATTCGTGTCGATGGACCATTTATTCCTCTGGTTCGTGAAGATTCCAATGGTGTTCCTCTGGCAGATGAAACCCAGAATGTAGATATAAAAGGCGTTACAAAGGTAAAATTTGAAGTACAGCCTTTCCTAAAAGTTGAACTGGTAGGTGAACCGACATTCAGCAACGGTAAAATAACGGCTCAGGTACGTGTTACACGTGCTGTATCATCTGAAGACTTCCGCGATAAAATCGAACCGATGGGAGGATACAGCAGCAGCTTTTTGAATATGACTGATATCCAATTATTTGTGAGCTATTCATCCAGTATCGGTTACCGTGCGCGTGACGAGCGTTGGTCAAGCAAAATTGAGTATTCAGGATCAGCGTTTGAGCCTTTGTTCGGGCAAACAATTACGATTCAGTCTAACGGATCTATTCCCTCAGGACGTACTGTATTCATTCGTGTAGCCGCCCGCATCAACTACGACACTCCTAAAGGCAGCGGAACAAGAAGATGGAACTATAGCCCAGCTAAAGAAATAATGATTCCGTAATCACTAAACATTAAGGTCTAAAGCCAGTCTTCGCACAGATTTGGCTTTAAGCCTTAATACTACTAAATCAAGTCATTTTTCGAAACCTACTCTGAAAGACGATTGTTATCCCTCAGTTGCAAGCAAATACAGGCAAAAGGACCGGGCATCCGGATATTATAGTCATTCCGACCGATGATATTCATTTCCCCGGATTTAGGTTGACAAAAATTCAGGTTTCTAACTTAAATAAGCTTGCACTCTTCATCGGGACATATCAACCTCTTGCAGAGGGGTCGGAAAAATGACTTGTAATAGATATCTTTAATAATACCGATATATTATTCCGTTCATAAATAAACTAATTGAGATATAGTTAATTAGAGGTTTTTTTTAGATTATTTTTTATAAGCCATTTTTTCAGATAGCCAATATATTATATATTTGCTACAATTTCTGCGGAGCTAATGAATCCATAGGATGTTAATCTTAGAAAATTAATGCTTATAAAAAAAATATTTATTACTATCACTCTTGTTTTTT
>JAVBRK010000074.1:0-5796 GCA_031548005.1 Bacteroidales bacterium | reverse complement strand
TTTACGATCGTAATAATCTATCGAGGCGCTTAATTTACCAAACAGCATAGCATCCAAACCAAACCCATAGGTCCGGGCTTTCTCCCAGGAGATCGTTGGGATCCGGTAACCTTTCTGATAATAACCGGCATACAAGGATCCTCCGAACGGATAAGATCCGTCCAGGTTGTAAGTATTCATCCAGGGATAATAATCATCCTGATTTTCCCCCGTGCCGCTCAGGGCATCCTGATTACCGAGCAACCCCCATGAAGCCCTGATTTTGAGATTATCCAGCCAGTTTTTGGTCCCGTCCATAAACTCCTCTTCTGTTAAACGCCAGGCTCCGGAAAAAGAAGGGAAATATCCCCAACGATTATCTTTTGCAAAACGGGAAGAAGCATCAGCTCGAAAATTAGCTTCCAGCAGATATTTACCAGCATAGTCATAATTGATCCGGCCGAACCAGGAAACCATGGCCAGTTCCCGTGTCAGTCCTTCATTTTTTTGAGTAGACGGATCTCCGGCATTCATATCCGTCAGGTCGTTGTTCGGGAATTTTTCACGGTACATCTTGTTGTAGCTATAATTGTACTTTTCCGTATGCCATCCCAACAGTCCTTTCAGGTTATGTTTTCCAATGCCCTTTTCATAATTCAACAAAGCATCGAAATTAGTCCGGTCCCAGAAATAAAACCGTTCGTCCAACCTGTTGGGTTCGGAAGCCTTATTCGGATTATACTGAATAAATTTCTGAAACGCCTTATAATGCTGACTATTCTTCACATAAGCTCCCTGTAAAGTAGCCTTCAAGCCTGGAATAATTTCATAGTCGGCCGCCAGGATCCCGGTAAAATTATCATTATAACGATCCACTGTCTGATCCAGATCCAGCCAGGAAATCGGATTTCCGTCCGAAATAGTCCCGTACGAACCATCCTCATTCCGGTTCGGTATCCAGGGCGCGATAATATTCAACTGCCTCACGATCTGGTCCGAACTTCCCCCGGCATAACTGCTGTTCGGGTCTTTGTAATCATTTTTTATATAGGCCAGACTTGTTCGCACTGTGAATTTCTTAGAAAGTTTTACATCTAAGTTCGTACGTCCATTGAACTGCTGCCGGTTGGAATTCGGAAGAATACCCGTTTGGTAAAGATATCCAACTGATGTCATGTACGAAACGTTTTCAGATCCTCCACTGATGCTGATATTATCCTGATGCTGAATCCCGCTTTGATAGGCCAGGTCGTACCAATCGGTGTCGGGATGGCCATAAGGATCCGTACCGTCCCTGAACTTCTGAATATCATCATCCGAAAAGCGGGGCGATTTACCGTTTTCAACCAAAGCTTTATTGTACAATGTGGCATAGTCGAGCGAACCCATCCGGTCGATCATCGCTGTCGGATTTGAAATACCGATATAGCCGTTATAAGAGACACGGGGCTTTCCGGACTTTCCTCTCTTAGTAGTGATCAATATGACCCCGTTTGAAGCTTTAGAGCCATAGATAGCAGCCGATGAGGCATCTTTCAGAACAGAAATGCTTTCAATATCGTTCGGATCGATCTGGTTCATGGAACCGCTTTCGATACCATCGATCAGGATATACGGATTTGCCGAGTTTAATGTCCCTACCCCGCGAATGCGGATGGTACTTCCGTCCTGCCCCGGGCGTCCCTGTCCCGAAGTTACTGTCACCCCAGGCATCGTACCCTGAATTCCAGAAGAGACATTCGATATCGGCCGGCTTGCAAGCGCTTTGCCATCCAATTGCGATACAGCTCCCGAGAGGTTTACTTTTTGCTGAATTCCATAGCCTACCACAACCACTTCTTCCAGCATCAGGTTGTCTTCCTTCATCCTGATAGTTACAGAAGGCTCTCCTTTGTACGTGATCTCTTCTGTTACATACCCCAGATATTGCACCATCAGGACCTCTCCCGGTTTTATTTCAATAGAAAATCTCCCATCGGTATCCGTAGAAGTTCCTCTACTTGTTCCCTTAATGAAAACAGAAGCCCCTGTTATGGGTCCGAATTCATCCAGTACCTGCCCTTTTAATTCTCCCTGCTTCGAAGGAGCCTGGGCTTGAATTGCTCCAGACTTATCCGACGAGTACACCATACCACATGGGTACAATGCTGCCAGAACAAGCGAAAATTTAATTAATTGACTGATTTTAATCATAATAGAGTGTTTTAATTATAAATAAAAAAACGTGAAAGAACAAAGTAATATTAAAGAGAATAAAGCTCCTTTTATGAAAGAGAAAGCGTGTTTATTTTTTCTTTTTCTGAACGCTCCAGCCGAATTTTCCGATAAAATCGCCCAGCGTAAAATATTTACCATGAGAATAAGCCAGCAAATCAGCTTTTTGCATATCAAATGTACCTGTTTCTGGGTCTAAATAACGATCGTCGGCCAACACATTCACTACCTCCGAAATAAACATATCGTGGCTCCCCAGTGACATGATATCTTTTACCCGGCATTCGATGCTCAACGGAGCTTCTTCGATGATGGGAGCCCCTACCACTCCCGCCTTTCCGGGAGTCAGTTTCATTTCCTCAAACTTATTAAACTCCCGCCCGGATCGTACTCCACACCAATCAGTCGCGTATGCCATTTCTCTATTGGTTAGATTCATGACGTACTCCATATTCTTTTTGATAATCTCGTAAGAATGTCTTTCAGGGCGCACGGAAATATAGCACATCGGGGGATTGGAACAAATCGTACCCGTCCAACCGACTGTAATCAGATTATATTCGCTCGCTTCATTGCCGCAACTCACCAGAATTGCAGGAAGCGGATAAATCATCGTACCGGGCTTCCAATCCACCTTCATAACAATTCGATATCTTCTTTTCTGGTTTTCATGTCACAATAGTGGCACTTCAACGTAACATGCTCCTTATCGATCACCCAGAAATAGGTCTGCATCGGTTCATTGTTGGTAATGCATTTCGGATTATTACAGCGGACAATCCCTTTTATTTCGTCGGGAAGAGAAACCTGTTTCTTCTCCACGACCTCATAGTCCCGGATGATGTTCAATTTAACGGTAGGTGCGATCAGTGAAATACGATTGATTTCATCCTGCTCGAAAAATTTATCCGAGATTTTTATAATTCCTTTTTTCTCCATTTTCTTACTATCCAGATTGTAACCAATCGTCACTCTGGTTCTCAGATTCTCAATTCCCAGGAGCGAAACGACCTTAAAAAGGTGATCGGAAGGAATATGGTCGATTGCGGTGCCGTTCTCCAGTGCAGCCACCTGTAATTCTTTTTTTCCCATGTGTAAATTCCGGTTAAAATCAAACTTTTATACCCAATACATCACAGATAATCGCCTGGCGCGCAAATACACCGTTACGGGCCTGTTCAATGTAGTAAGCTTTCGGATTATTATCTACATCGTATGCTATTTCATTGACACGGGGCAGCGGATGCAAAATGCGCAAATTTTCTTTGCTGCCCGACAACATGCTGTTTCGCAGAATGTATATATTTTTTACCTTTTCATATTCTATCAGGTCGGTAAAGCGCTCACGCTGCACACGGGTCATGTAAATGATATCCGATCGATTGATCACGTCTTCCGAAAAATCGGTATATTCATGGTACCGGATTCCTTTTCCATCGCAGAAATTTTTATACAATTCCGGTATTTTCAACTCCTCGGGGGCCACAAAATGAAAAGTCGGATTGAAATGAGACATTCCGTTAATGAGCGAATGCACGGTCCGGCCATACTTAAGGTCGCCCACCATGGTAATCTGCAAATTATCGAGCCGCCCCTGCGTTTTATAGATGGAATAAATATCCAGCATCGTTTGAGAAGGGTGTTGGTTCGCCCCGTCTCCGGCATTGATCACCGGGATACCGGTCACTTCCGATGCATACCGGGCCGCCCCTTCCAGGTAATGCCGCATAATGATCAGATCGGCGTAATTGCTGACCATCATGATGGTGTCTTTGAGCGTCTCCCCCTTCGAAGAACTGGTAGTTGCTGCATCCGAAAAACCAATAATACGGCCTCCCATACGATTTACAGCAGTCTCAAAACTCAGGCGGGTGCGTGTAGATGGCTCAAAAAAAAGGGTCGCGCAAACTTTCCCTTCCAACAGCCTCCGGTTCGGATCTTTTTCAAAAACTTCAGCAATCGAGATTAAACGAAGAATATCTTCTTTCGAATAGTCGACAATAGACACTAAACTTTTTCGATTCATACCATATACCTTTTCCTACAAAAATAACCTATTTTTATCAAACCTATAATAAATCGATGATTTTTTTTGCATTCTTTTCATTATCATACATCTTACCAAGCAGAAACCTTCGTTCGGAAATTTCCGATTCCGGAAAATCTTTATACAGGTGCTCCCGGATTTGTTCCAGCAATTTTACCGGCTGGTCGGAAACCGGCACACACAATCCGTCCAGGCCCGATCCGTCCAGCATTTTCTTATTAGCCAGGCAGTAATGGCCATTATATAAGGAATTGACAAGCTTTAGCTTTACTCCCGACACTTGGTTGGTAAACAGAATGTTGATCGAAGCCTCTCCAACCAGAGTTTTCATTTCCTGACTACTGAGATTCGCTTTGATTTCCAGATTCTTACATTCGGCAGCTGCTTTATAAATCGATTCATCAGGATTCAGCCCGGCAAAGATCCAGGGAATACGTTCGTCTTTACGAACGACCTTCTCCATCAGAAAATGGGCGGTCCGGATATTCTCAGAAGTACTCAGATCCCCATGGTAGAGTACATAAGATTTGTATTCTTTTTTGATATCCACCTGTTCGTTCGGATGGAAAAGAGGCACCAATACGGTCTTTTCATCCCCGTATTCGTGATGAAAATATCCGGCCTCCGTAGTAGAAAGCGGTAAAATAAAATCAGCATATTTCAGTTTTTGCTCAAACACTTTCAACCGCTGCGATTCCATAAACATATAGAGCTTTCGGAAAAGAGCATCCGAATTTTTAGACAAGCCTTTATAATACACATGCTCTATATTATGCGCCCGGACCAACTTCAGGCGATTCTCCAACTTCGGATGATTCAGGTAATAGCAGGTATGCAGTCCCTCGAAAAGTACCGGGTAATCGTTTTTCAACAGATTGGTCAATAAATCCTTATTTTTCCTGCTGTATACAATATAAGGCAACTTCGACATCTGCGAATTGATCCCAACCTGACGCTTGTAGTAATGAACTTCTTCGCAATAAGCATTCAACTCGTCGGAATGCATCCGCCCATACTCAAATGTGTGTAAAATGATTTTTACCCCACAATCATGCAACGCTTTAAGCTTATAAAAGACATCGATCACTCCCCCATAGCTTGCCGGAAAAGGGATATTGAACGACACTATGTTCAGATATACCATACATTTAACCCCCTTGAGCTGCTTCACCCATAATTGTCAACAATATTTCCGATTCGTTCTCCCATGTCAGTTCCGCATTCGCCCTGGCGAAACCCTCCTCATCTTTCCCTCCGGCAGCCATATCACGGATAACATCCGCCAGATGGCCCGGCTCGTAATCATCAATCAACTTCCCGACATTATAGCGAGTAACAATCTTATTAATCTCGGGGAAATCGGTTGCCAATATAAGAATTTTTTTTCGAATAAAATCAAAAATCCGGTTTGGAAGTGAATAATAATAATTAAGCCCCCTGTTTTCTAACAAACTGATACCTACATCGGCACAAGCAGTATAAGCAGACAATTGCTCCAAAGGGATGCGTCCGAGAAACTTCACCCGGTCTTCTAACCTTAACGCCTTCATCCGGTC
>JAVBRK010000018.1:0-19692 GCA_031548005.1 Bacteroidales bacterium | reverse complement strand
GGCATGGAAACACGGGCTCCCGAACGGACAGACACCAAACACGGATTGCTTTTGTCTCCGAATCCCGTACCCATCAATTTTTCAATGTTGGCAATCGCTTTTTCGACTTCCGGTTTGATCAGTTCGATTACTTTGTCTTGTCCGAGCTGATTATATTCAGTACATACTTCTGTTGTGATGGTGAACCCTGGAGGAACAGGCACTCCGATAAGATTCATTTCTGCAAGATTGGCTCCTTTTCCTCCCAGGAGGTTCTTCATATCGGCGCGACCCTCAGCCTTGCCGTTACCGAAAGAATAGACTCTTTTTTTGTCCATAATGATTTCTTAGTATTAATTAATTTGGATTTTTATAGTTTGGCAAAGATAGTGAAATTTTGGAGATATCATCAAAGGAATGTCTATTCCTTTTCATGAATCGATATAACATCAAAGGAGGCCGATCGGCCTCCTTTGATAAATTCTTGAAATCAGTCGTTTTCAAAATGGTATCTGACAAACAATTCCATTGCCTGGTACTCGGCCATTCCCAGTTTGTCGTATTTCACCGCTGTACCGTTATTCCGTTCTTCGGCCCGTTGCCAGAACTCGCGTGGATCGGTTCCCGGGAATAGCGGACGGTCTTTTTGCGACTGGTGCTTGAAAATCGCCATCCTTTTGATGCGGCTTTCTTCAGGACTCAGGGGAACTGCCATCTCTACTTCCGAGACATCCCATTCCTGCCATGCTCCCCGGTAAAGCCACAACCGGCAGTCGTCGAGCCATTCGCGCCCTTTCAATTTTTTGAGTGCTTCCAGAATGCCGATGAAACAAACCCGGTGAGTTCCGTGCGGATCCGATAAATCTCCGGCTGCAAAAATCTGGTGAGGTTTTATTTCATCCAATAAGTCGGCAATAATTTTAATATCTTCTTCTCCTATCGGTTTCTTTTTTACACTTCCGGTTTCGTAGAATGGTAAATCCAGGAAGTGCGTCCGGTCTTCCGGAATGCCGAGGTAACGGCAGGCCGCCCTGGCTTCTCCCCGGCGAATGGATGCCTTGCAGGCGGAAATTTGTGGTAGATCGATCTGGCCTGCACGCTTATCCTTGAAAAATTTCAGCGTATCCAGATAACTCGTTGTCGCTTTTTTCTCATCGAGTCCGTATGTTTTGGATATATCCCTCACAAAATCGAGAAAGCGGGTTACTTCGTCGTCGAAAACAGCGATATTACCTGATACCTGGTAGGCCACATGCACTTCATGTCCGTGTTCGGATAGCCGGGCAAGCGTTCCACCCATCGAAATAACATCGTCGTCGGGGTGGGGACTAAATACAACAACCCGTTTCGGAAACGGATTGGCGCGTTCCGGACGGGTACTGTCATCGGCATTCGGTTTTCCTCCCGGCCAACCGGTAATCGTATGTTGAAGGTCGTTGAATACCCGGATGTTGATTTTATTTGCAGGTCCGAACTGAGAAACCAGTTCACCTAATCCGCTGTCGTTATAATCGCGTTCTGTAAGTTTCAGGATTGGTTTTTCCAATTTCTCACAAAGCCAGAAAACAGCGCGTCTGATCAGTTTGTCCGACCACCTTACCGGTCCGGTAAGCCATGGAGTCTTAATCCGTGTCAATTCGGCCGATGAGGATTCGTCAAAAATAAAGCTGGTGTTCGGATGATTTTGTAAAACAGAAGCCGGAACCATTTCCGTAACCGGTCCTTCTACTATTTTTTTGATAATCCTGGCCTTGCCTTCTCCCCAGGCCATGATGATGATTTTTTTTGCATCCATGATCGTGCCGATACCCATGGTAATGCAATGCCCCGGAACGTTTTCTTCTCCGAAAAAATTACTGGCAGCGCCCATCCGGGTACTGTAGTCCATGGTGATCAGTCGCGTCCGGGTGTTGAACATAGACCCCGGCTCATTGGCCCCGATTTGTCCGCGACCGTCCAGACCGAGCAATTGCAGATCGATGCCTCCTACCTCTACGATCTTCTTTTCATATTCACTGCAAAATACCGGAATTTCTTCCTTTTTCAAATCTCCAGGTATCAGGTGAATATTATTTTTCAGAATATCCACTTCGTTGAATAAGTATTCGTGCATGTAACGATAATGGCTTTGCAGCTCTTCTTTACTCAGCGGGTAGTATTCATTAATATTGAAAACAATGACGTTTTTGAAGCTCAGGTTCTCTTCCTTATGCATCTTGACGAGGTTTTCATAAACCCCCACGGCAGTCGAACCGGCTACTAATCCCAATACACATTTTTCCCCTTTTTTTGCTTTTTCCCGAATTAATTTAGCCACTTGTCTGGCTACCAGCTCGGAACCGGTTTCCGCATCTGAAAAAATTGATACGGAGACTTTCTCATAACGTTTTTCAAAGTTCTCCATAATAAATTAAATTTAAAGCGTAAAGTTATTATTTATTTTGATTCTAAACAAGCTCCTTCATATTTTTCATAGAAAAGTTTTTAAAGTCAGGGATAACTGCAGCCACTTGATCTTTGATCTGTTCTTCCGGATTGGTAGTGGATAACCCGACGACAGTCATTCTGGCATCTGTCCCGGCTTTAATTCCATAAAAAGAATCTTCAAAAACAATACATTTTTCGGGAGGAAAGTCCAGATCGCTTGCGGCCAGCAGGTAACACATCGGATGCGGTTTACCTTGTGTAATCCGGTCGGCTGGGACAATGGTTCCGAAATAGCGCCTCAAAGGAAGTTTCCGGAATACAATATCTAATTTTTCATTGTCCGAACTGGTTACCAATCCCATCTTTATATTGTTTGCTTTTAGCTCCGACAGAAATTCCATCACCC
Source organism: Bacteroidales bacterium (assembly GCA_031548005.1). Taxonomy (GTDB): domain Bacteria; phylum Bacteroidota; class Bacteroidia; order Bacteroidales; family Azobacteroidaceae; genus BNXB01. Next base: position 16,880 of record JAVBRK010000018.1, on the reverse strand, counting down.
CCGGAATTAAAATCAGATCCATTTGAAGGTCCCATTCATGGTTGGCCCGCTCTATGGCATGGGATTCCTCTTTCGAGAGGTGAGAAAAAAACTTCGACATAATCTCGGGCATGGTGCGGCCTTTGACTTTTTGCTCCAGATCTTCAATCTCCGGAAGATATTCTTTTCCGATTTTTTTCCAAAAAATGTCGTACTGGGGCTCGGTGTCGATAATTACGCCGTCCAGATCGAATAACACTGCAATTTCTTTATTCATTAAATGTAGTTTTTGACTTATTTATTATATTTTAACCGTATACTGTTTCCGACAACGCTTACACTGCTTAACGCCATGGTTAGTCCGGCAATCATGGGGTTCAGCAGAAATCCGTTAACCGGGTAAAGAATCCCTCCTGCAATCGGAATCCCGATTACATTATAGATAAACGCCCAGAATAGATTTTGCCGGATGGCCCGGATGGTAGCCGATGAAATATGAATGGCTTTTGAAATCTTTGTCAGGTCATTGGAAATAATAGTCATTTTAGCCGTATCCATAGCGATATCGCTTCCTTTTCCCATCGCAATTCCAACATCTGATTGCGCTAATGCATTACTGTCATTGATGCCATCTCCGACCATGGCGACTATTTTTCCTTCCGACTGAAGTCGTCGGACGATACCGGCTTTCTGGTTGGGCAGGAGGTTGGCCTCAAAATTGGTGATCCCGCATTGCTGTGCAACGAATCCGGCAGCCGAAGCATTATCTCCTGTCAGCATGTAGGTTTCAATACCCATCTCGTGAAGAGATTTTACGGCTTTTGCTGCTGTTTCCCGGATATGATCGGATATGGCTAAGACTCCTAAAACTTTTTCTTCGTTAGTAAACCAGATAATTGTTTTTGCTTCTTTCTCCCATTTTTCGGCAGTTTCTTTCAACCGGTTGTCCGGACTGACCCCGGCTTTTTCCAACATGCGGGCATTACCGGCATAATAGTTCCGGTTTTGATATTCAGCCTGAATTCCGGAACCTGTAATGCTTTGAAAATTAGATATTTCCGGAGTTTCAGAAACATCGAGGTGTTGACAGATCGCTTCGGCTAAGGGATGCTCTGATTGGTTCTCCATAGCCGACCAGATTTCCGGTTGATGGTTATTTCCATCAGCCCACAGAATGTTCGTTACATCAGGTTTCCCTTTTGTGATGGTTCCTGTTTTGTCAAAAACAACACAGTGGATGTTTTTTGCAAGTTCCAGGCTTTCTGCGTCTTTGATCAGGATTCCTTCTTCTGCTCCTTTGCTGATCCCCACCATGATGGCAGTGGGAGTGGCAAGCCCGAGCGCACAGGGACAGGCAATGATCAATACGGTAACGAAAGCCAGCAGCCCGTGAATAAATCCGCTGTTTCCGCCGAAAAAGATCCAGCAACTTAGGGATATGATGGCGCAAATGATGACTGCAGGAACGAATTTTGCAACTACTTTGTCGGCCAATTTCTGAATGGGAACTTTACTGGATTGCGCCTCATGTACTTTTTGGATGATATGCGACAATAAAGTATCGCTTCCGACTTTATTAGCCCGGATCGTAAAACTGCCTTTTTGATTGATGGTACCTGCAAAAACAGAATCGTTTACTGCTTTTTCGACCGGGACCGGCTCTCCGCTTAGCATACTTTCATCTACGAACGAAGTACCGGAGGTTAAAATGCCGTCTACCGCAATTCGTTCGCCGGGCTTAATGAGCAAAACATCCCCTTCCTGTATACTCTTGACCGGAACCACCATTTGAGTCCCATCCTCCTGTATGGCTGTGGCAGTCTGAGGCTGCAGTCCCATCAGTTTTTTTAGGGAAGACGTGATATTGGATTTTGCCTTTTCCTCCAGGTATTTTCCAAACAATAGAAACAGAATGACAACGGCGGCGGTTTCAAAATAGACATGGGGTTGTAGCCCTCTCTGGGTCCAGAATGACGGATAAATGGTATTGAATACGCTGAAGATATAGGCTGTTCCTGTACTGAGCGCTACCAGCGTATCCATGTTCATCTGCCGGTGAAGCGCCTGTTTCCATGCTCCACTGAAGAATTGTTTACCACAGTAAAATACAACTGGTGTTGCCAATGCCCACATGATGTAATTTCCATAGGGCAGATACATGAAAAACATGGCAATAATAAACAGTGGAATGGACAGTCCGGTTGCAATCCGGAGCCTGGTGAGTAATTGGTGCAGTTCTTTTTTTTGCCTTTCTTCGAGCGCTTCTGCAGAACTTTCGGACTCATCGATCACCAGATCATAACCGGTGGATATTAGTAATGATCTCAATTTTTGAGGATTTGTTCTGACCGGATCGAATTCGACCGTAGCAGTTGCATTTGCGAAATTCACCTGGGCGTCGATTACGCCCGAACCGGCTTTCAGCGCATTTTGCGCAGTCGCGGCACACGAGGCACAGTGCAGGTTTAATACCGGAAATGATTGTTTGGTCAGATTTTCTTTCATCATTGCAAAGTTACAACAAAATTATCCGAAAAGCGAAAGGATTTGTAAGGATGTCAAACAGGTATACATTCTATTTTTTGTTAAAATATAAACAAAATTATTTCTGTTCTTGTTTACAAAATAGAAACAATAAATATAAAAAATTTAAAAAACAAAACAAAATTTATTATGGCAAAACTTATTAATAATGTAGGATTAGATGCAGGTTCCGTAAAGCCTGTTTTAGAAGAGTTAAGTAAATTATTGGCTGATTATCAGGTGTTTTATTCAAATGTAAGGGGGTTGCACTGGTTAATTGAAGGAGATCAGTTTTTCGACTTTCATCCGAAATATGAGGAATATTACGATGATCTGGCAGAATTAGTCGATACTGTTGCCGAAAGGATTCTGACAATCGGAGGTGTTCCGGAGTCGCGTTTCTCGGTGTATCTGAAACAATCGAAAGTGAAGGAAGCTGCGGGCATTTCCGATCCTCGCAAAGGGGTATCGACTGTTTTGGAAAATCTGAAATTATGTGTGAGCCAACTTCGTGCAACGGAAGCAATTGCCACAAAGGCCGGAGATCTTGGAACGGCAGATATGATGGTGGAGCATCTCCGCGACCTTGAAAAGAAAATATGGATGATGTCCGCTTACGCTAAATAAGTCGATCAAATCAAATAATAAAGCTAAGAAGAATATATAATATCAACCTGTTGGCCGTAGAGTGTAAATTCCTCCTTGTGCCGACAGGTTGTATTTTTTTGAATCTACCAGTTAATCGGAGTCTGGCCGGTGCGGACCAGGTATTCATTGACTTTACTGAAATGCTTGTTCCCGAAAAATCCCCGGTGTGCTGAAAGAGGAGAAGGGTGCGGCGATTTTAGAACCAGGTGCCGTGTCGGATCGATGAATTCTCCTTTTTTCTGAGCGAACGATCCCCACAGAATGAAAGCGACATGCTCTTTCTTTTCTGCAATGCGGTGAATGGCTGCATCTGTAAAATCTTCCCAACCTTTACGCTGATGAGAGCCCGCCTGATGTGCACGTACGGTAAGTGTGGCATTGAGTAACAGTACTCCTTGCCGGGCCCAACGTTCGAGGTTTCCGGATCCGGGAGCAGGATTTCCGAGATCCGATTCGATTTCTTTGAAGATATTCTGTAACGACGGGGGAAACGGAATCCCATCGTTTACCGAAAAACATAACCCATGTGCCTGTCCCGGTTCATGGTAAGGATCTTGCCCCAGGATCACCACTTTTACCTGATCGAAAGGACACTGGTCAAATGCATTGAATATCAGTTTTCCGGGAGGATAAATAGTCTGTGTACTGTATTCCTGTTTTATAAAATTGATCAAATCTGAGAAATAGGGTCGTTGAAATTCACTTTCCAACTGCTGTTTCCAGGAAGCTTCGATTTTTACATCCGGCATTTTGATAAAATTAAATCATAAAATTAATGTATACAAAAGTAGTATTTTTAATTTTATTATTCAAAATCAAATTAACATCATGCCCGATTTCATTGCTTCTCTGCGCATTTCCTCCGGCCAGATACTGGCTTGTATTTCTCCTATGTGAGCTTTCCGCATATAAAACATGCACAAACGGGATTGTCCGATACCCCCTCCGATACTTTGAGGTAATTCATTATTTAGTAGTCGCTTGTGAAAGTATAACTCTTTCCGGTTTTCTGTTCCGGTGGCTGCGAGCTGCTTGAGCATTGTTTCGGGATTGACGCGAATCCCCATCGAAGATATTTCCATCGCCCGGTCGAGTACATCGTCCCAAATCATCAAGTCGCCGTTGAGCCCGTTATACCCGTTGACAGGAGTGGTCCAGTCGTCGTAGTCGGGAGCCCGGTTGTCATGCTTCTCTCCATCGCTTAAAGGGCCACCTATTCCAATAATAAAAACGGCTTTATACTCTCTGGTGATCTTGTCTTCCCGTTCTTTTGCAGAAAGGTGAGGGTAGCGTTGTAGTAAATCTTCCGAATGGATGAACTCGATCTTTTTCGGCAATACAGGGCGGATCTGGGGATACATTTCATACACCATATATTCTGTACGTACCATCGCTGCGTAAATACGGGTAACAATCTCTTTCAGAAAGTCGAGATTCCGTTCCGATGGGTCCATGACCAATTCCCAGTCCCATTGATCGACATAGAGCGAATGAAGATTTCCCAGTTCTTCATCTGAGCGGATCGCATTCATATCCGTATAAATACCGAATCCGGGTTCTATCTGGTGGTCAGCGAGAGTCAGTCGTTTCCATTTAGCCAACGAGTGCACGATTTCGGCATACGAGTCGTCCAGGTCTTTTATAGGAAAACTGACCGGACGTTCTTTTCCGCTCAGATCGTCGTTGATTCCCTGTCCTTTTAATACGAAAAGAGGAGCGGTGACCCGCCTTAACCGAAGCTCGGAAGATAAATTTTGTTGAAAAAAATCTTTTATTTTTTTGATCCCCATTTCGGTTTCTGCCATGTTTAACAGGGCTTTATATCCCGGAGGTGAAATTAAATAGCTCATGTTTTTAATATTTTTATAACACAAAGGTATCAACATTTCATTAAATGAAAAATAAATCATATCAAAATATTAAATTAATTTTGATTTTAATTTCAAAAGTTATGTAATTTTGCGTTTATACTATCTTTATTGAAAAATTTGAGAAAGAATTTTTATTTTGAAAGATTATTTATACCTTTGCGCTCCGAATGGTCCCGTAGTTTAGTTGAATAGAACGGCAGATTCCGGTTCTGCAGGTCACAGGTTTGAGTCCTGTCGGGATCACAAAATGTTTATTAATAAGGATTTATATCTCAGTAGTAGGTATAAATCCTTTTTTTGTTATATAATTCTGATTATTTTTTCTCTTCTGATGTAAGAATTAGGCTTCCTATTTCGACTAATTTAGTAAATGAAATAAATAAATTGAAGTGGAAAAGGAGTTTATCAAATTGATACAGGCAAATAATGGAATTATCCATAAAATATGCAATATTTATTTTAGAGATAACCCATATAAAGAAGATTATTACCAGGAAATATTAATCAGGCTTTGGAAAACTTTTCCTACCTATAAAAAACAAGCTGCTTTTTCTACCTGGTTGTATCTGGTAGCACTAAATACGGCGATTGATATTCTTCGAAAAGAGTATATTCAACCTGAATATATTGAGCTGACAGACAAACAATACAATGTGGCATTGGAAGATCATGGTAAAGTCGATGAAAAAGAGCAATTATATCAAGCTATCCAGTATCTGTCAGATATAGAAAAAGCGATTATTCTTCTTTATCTGGAAGGATATAGTTACAAAGAAATTTCGAATATTATCGGGCTTTCTGAGAATAATATTGGAGTTAAGGTTAATAGGTTAAAATATAAACTTTTAGAAATAATTGGAGATGGAAAGAGATGATTTAAAATTGTTATGGAAGGAATTAAATCCAGATAATTCGTGTATAGATGAAATTAAAATAAAAAATGCCATGAATATGAAGCATTCCAAACGAATTTCAGAGATACTTTCCGGAAGAAAAAAAGAAATGCTTGTTTATGGTTCTGTTTTTATCGTATTTATTGCCTTAATGATTTATGCATTTATAATTTTAAGGATCAGTTTTTCCTTTTTCCCTGTTTTCTTATTTTCTTTTCTGGGAATGTTTTTATTTTTTAAGACAACTCATGCGATAAGTACTTTTACTGTTTTGTCAAAAGAGTCTGAAAATAGTGTCATTAGCGATTCTGTAAAATTATTTTCCAAAATGCTTAAAAGAATACAATTAATAGATTTTATTGTGAATGTAATATTTTTCTATACATTGGCTGTAATATTGATAATCGTTTTTTTGAATGAAATTAAAATGGCAAATAAATTAAATATTATTGTACCTATTATTAGTGTAATTTTTAGTTTGTTTCTTATACCATGGCTTATAAAATGGTTACACAGTAAGCGGTATAAAAGGTTTTATTCCAAATTGAAAAATTCAATAGATGATGTTGAAGAAGCGCATTAATATCTAAATTTGCAGGTTCCCGAATTTTCCATACCTTTGTGTTAACATAATGAAAGAAAAGCAGTCGCACAATTCTGTTGCAGGCTGCTTTTATTTCTTAACACTTTTATTTCTTAACATAAGAATCATGGTTATCAGGGAGAATTATTCTTTACTACATCACAATACATTTAACATGGATGTTAAAGCCCGGTGGTTTCTGGAATACGATTCGGAAGAAGATCTCCGGAAACTATTGTCGGACGAGTTTTTCTTTTCTCAGGCTTTCTGGCATATCGGACAGGGAAGTAACCTGTTATTTCTGAGCGATTTTAACGGTGTAATTGTCCATTCGGCGATTCAGGGGATCGAAGTCCTCAATGAAACCGGAGAGTCTGTTCTGGTGAAAGTTGGAGCCGGATATGTCTGGGACGATTTTGTTGCCTGCTGTACCGGAAAAGGTTGGGGTGGGGTCGAAAATCTTTCTCTTATACCGGGAGAAGTGGGCGCTGCTGCCGTTCAGAATATCGGGGCTTATGGGTCGGAGGTGTCGGATACGATTGAGGAAGTCCATGCTTACTCCCTCGAAACCGGAGAAAAACTGGTTTTTACGAACGAACAGTGTGCCTTTGCCTATCGTAAGAGTTTTTTCAAGGCAGAACCCAATAAAGGAAAATACTTCATTACGCATGTTATTTTCCGGCTTTCTAAAAATCCGGAGTTTAATTTGGGATACGGCAACCTGGAAGAACTGCTGAAAGGAAAGGATATTAATCTGAAAACCGTTCGTAATGCTGTCATTACGATGCGCGAAAGTAAACTTCCGGATCCTAAGGTAACCGGTAATGCCGGCAGTTTCTTTATGAATCCGTATGTATGTACGGCTCATTTTAATGCGTTGCAGAAGAAATATCCCCAGATGCCGTTCTATCCTGTAAACGAAGAGGTGGTCAAGATTCCTGCAGCCTGGCTGATCGATCGGTGCGGCATGAAAGGAAAAAGCCTGGGAGGTGCGGCTGTGCATGAAAAGCAACCACTTGTCCTGATAAATAAGGGCCATGCAACAGGTGATGAGATCGCCCTTCTGGCAGAAGAAATCAGAAAAACAGTGAAAGAAAAATTTGGTATCGAACTCCAACCCGAAGTGAATTATATTTAATGAAATTACGTTTTTTAGGCACAGGAACATCGACCGGAGTTCCGGAAATCGGTTGTCATTGCGAGGTTTGCTCTTCTACTGATCCGAGAGACAAGCGTTTGCGCGTTTCTTTATTTGTTGAGGCAAAGGATAAAAATATACTGATCGATTGCGGTCCGGATTTCAGGGAGCAGATGCTCCGGAAAACTCCGGAGCGTATCGATGCCGTGTTAATCACCCATGAACATTACGATCATGTTGGAGGGATCGACGATTTGCGTCCATTTTGTAAATCCGGTCCGATCGGCATTTATGCCGAAAAGTATGTGGCTGATGCCATCCGGGAACGGATTCCGTATGTTTTCAGAGAAAATAAGTATCCGGGAGTGCCTGATATCTCACTGCATTTCATTGAGAATAAACCGTTCAGAATTGACGACCTCGAGATCAATCCAGTCCGTCTGATGCATGGGGCTTTGCCGATCCTGGGCTATCGTATCGGAAATATGGCTTATCTCACCGACTTAAAAACGATTCCGGAAGAAGAGTTTGAAAAATTAAAGAATTTGGATATTTTAATTATCAATGCGCTGCATTTTAAAGAGCACCTTTCTCATGAAACGGTTCAGGATGCATTGGAAAATATCCGGAAAATTAACCCCGTCCGGGCATTCCTGATCCACATGGGACACCGGTTCGGATTGCATGCTGTAATGGAAACACAACTTCCTGAAAGCGTTTTTATTGCTTATGACGGACTGGAACTGACAACAAAATGGTAGTTCCGTAATTCTGAATTTTTCTCAGAGCAGCTTATTTTTCCCGCATAAAAATATTAATGGGGGTTCCCGTCATATTCCAATGTTTCCGGATCTGGTTCTCTAAGAAACGTTTGTAAGGTTCCTTTACCCATTGCGGAAGGTTGCAAAAGAATACAAAACTGGGCACAGAAGTATTGGGGAGTTGAGTGATATACTTGATTTTCACTACCTTACCTTTATTTGTAGGTGGTGGCGTATTTTCAATGATCGGCAGTAATATTTCATTTAATTTGTGGGTGGAAACTTTGTTTTTCCGGGTGTCATAAACCTCTTTTGCTGTTTCCAGGATTTTAAATATACGCTGCTTGGTCAATGCCGAAGAAAAAATAATCGGAACATCGACAAAAGGAGCAATCCGTTCTCTGATGGCATTCTCGAATGTTTTGATGGCTTTCTGGCTTTTATCTTCTACCAGATCCCATTTATTGATAACGATAACGATTCCTTTTTTATTTTTCTGGATTAAGGAAAAGATATTCATATCCTGGGCTTCGATTCCCCGCGTCGCATCGACCATCAGGATACAAACATCCGAATTTTCGATGGCCCGGATGGCCCGGATCACAGAATAGTATTCCAGATCTTCATTCACCTTTCCCTTTTTACGGATTCCGGCTGTATCGATCAGGTAGAAATTCAGTCCGAATTTATCATATTTCGTATAAATCGAATCCCGTGTAGTTCCTGCAATATCCGTAACAATGGTACGGCCTTCTCCGATGAAAGCATTAGTTAGTGACGATTTACCGGCATTGGGGCGTCCGACGATGGCAATCCGCGGTAGTTCTTCTTCCGGTTCGTCACTTTTCTTATCCGAAAACTTGGAAACGGCAGCATCCAACAGATCCCCTGTTCCGGATCCGTTAATGGCGGAAATAGGGAGCGGATCGCCTAATCCGAACTTATAGAATTCCGAAATTTGATGGTGCAAGTCAAAATTATCGGCCTTGTTGGCGACTAAAAGCACCGGTTTTTTAGAGCGACGTAACAGTTGTGCCACTTCGTCGTCCAGATCCGTGATACCGTTTACTACGTCTACCATGAACAGGATCACATCGGCTTCTTCGATAGCAATCTGGACTTGTTTATTAATCTCTTCTTCAAAAATATCTTCTGAGTTGACCACCCATCCACCGGTATCGACGACCGAGAACTCCTGTCCCAACCATTCTGCTTTACCGTATTGACGGTCGCGGGTAGTTCCCGCTTCTTCATTGATGATGGCCTGCCGTGATTGTATCAACCGGTTGAACAGCGTTGATTTACCCACGTTCGGGCGTCCTACTATTGCTACTAAGTTGCTCATAATTAATTTAATTGAGAATGGAGAGTCGAAAATCCTCTGCTTTTTACGATTCTAATTTGTATCCAAATTTTTTCAAAAGGTTATCCCGGTTTCGCCAGTCCTTTTCTACTTTTACAAACATTTCCAGAAACACTTTTTTGTCGAAGAAGCGTTCAATGTCTTTTCGGGCCATAGACCCCATTTTTTTGATAGCCAACCCTTTATCTCCAATAATAATCCCTTTCTGGGAGTCTCTTTCTACAATAATCAATGCTTTGATCCGGATCAGGTCTTTCTCTTCTTTGAAAAGTTCGACTATTGTTTCCACAGCATATGGAATCTCTTTCTGGTAGTAGAGTAAAATTTTTTCCCGGATGATCTCTGTGACAAAAAAACGGGCCGGCCGGTCTGTCAGGGCGTCTTTCTCAAAATAGGGTGGAGATTCCGGAAGTAATTCAATAATTCTTTTTTGTAAATAAGCGATATTGAATTTATTGGTTGCGGAAATCGGAATAATTTCCGCCTGTGGTAATATTTTCTGCCATTCGTCGGATTTGGCTTCTAACCCTTTCGGATCGGTCAGGTCTATTTTGTTGATAATCAACAGGACTGGAGCCGTTGTTTTTTGTACTTTCTGTAGGAAAAAATCATTTTTATCGATTTTTTCTACCATATCGGTTACATACAACAGGACATCCGCATCGTCTAAGGCCGATTCTGAGAACTGAAGCATGTTTTCCTGAAGCTTATAGTTGGGTTGCAGTACACCGGGAGTATCGGAATATACGATTTGCATATCTTCCGTGTTGACAATTCCCATGATACGGTGGCGTGTAGTTTGCGCTTTGGATGTGATAATGGAAATACGCTCGCCTACTAATTGATTCATCAACGTGGATTTTCCTACGTTGGGATTGCCTACAATATTTACAAAACCGGATTTATGCACCTTGTTGAGTTCAGGATTAAAAATTAAAAGCGAAATGGGGAGAGTCAGTTTTACTGGGGGTCGTAACCCCATTTCAAATACGTTGCTCCCCAGGTAAATCCTGCACCGAATGCAGTTAATATGATATTATCTCCTTTACGGAGCCGGGGTTCCCAATCCCACAGACACAACGGAATCGTGCCGGCGCTGGTATTTCCATATTTTTCAATATTGATCATCACTTTTTCTGCAGGCACTCCGACCCGGTTGGCTACTGCATCGATAATACGCAGGTTGGCCTGATGAGGAACGACCCATTGGATATCTTCTTTGGTGAGATTATTCCGCTTCATAAGCTCTACGCAGGTATCCGACATATTGGAAACAGCGTGCTTAAAGACCACTTTTCCGTCTTGCCAGATGGTGTGCTGATTTTTATCGACTGTTTCGTGTGAAGCAGGATTTATGGAGCCTCCTCCGATCATATTCAGATGTGCAAGGCTATTGCCGTCTGTCCGCATAATCGAATCGATGATGCCGACCTCTTCTGTCGTGGCTTCAAGCAATGCAACTCCGCATCCGTCGCCGAAAATAGGACAGGTATTGCGGTCGGTATAATTCGTAATGGCTGATAATATATCTCCTGCAATCACCACGACCTTCTTGTATTTGCCCGAAACGATGTAGGCATTGGCTACTTCCAGGGCGTAGATGAAGCCGCTGCATGCAGCGCTCAGGTCGAAACAGAAAGCATTGTCCATTCCGGTTTTGTATGCCGCCAATGCTGCTGCATTCGGCATAATGTAATCGGGAGTAGAAGTAGCGCATATAACAGCCTCCACTTCTTTGGGGTTCAGATTCGTTTTTTGGATTAATTCTTCGATCGCTTTGATGGCCAGATAAGTGATGCCGCTACCTTCTTCTTTCTTCAGAATCCGGCGCTCTTTGATCCCGATTCGTGTCATAATCCATTCATCGGAGGTGTCGACCATCCGTGAAATTTCTTCATTCGTCATGACATATTCAGGAAGGTATCCTGATATGCCGGAGATAACTGCATGAATTTTTCCCATATCCTGTTTGTTCATATCTTAAAAAAAATGCCCTAAAATATTGGTTTTAGGGCTGTTTTTTTAGCAATGCGCCCTTCAGCGCTTACTTCCAGAGTTTTAAACCGCAGCAGCTTTTTCAATTGCCAACTTACCTCTGTAATAGCCGCATTCACCGCATACGGTGTGATAGATATGCCATGCACCACAATTGGGACAAATTGCCATCGTAGGCATCAGTGCTTTATCATGAGTTCTTCTTTTCCCTTTTCTTGCTTGTCCGGTTCTTCGTTTAGGATGTGCCATATATTTATTATTTTAATTATTATTATTCTCATCTTTCAGATCTCTCAATGCTTCCCAGCGTGGATCCGTTTCTTCTTCATCATTATCATGATCACTGGTGATGATGATATCTTCTCCTCCTTCTCCGGCCCCATATTCATCTTCCATCCCTTTAGGAGAATGTTTTTTCAGTGTGGAAGTCATGGTCTTGTTACATTTTCCCGGAGCATGCACATGCTTGATCGGGATAGTCAGCACAATAAATTCGTAGAGGAACCAGGCTAAGTTGATAACGCCTTCGGATTCAGGAATAATGACGATTTCATCACTTTCTTCGGAAAAGTCTTTTCCGAACTTGACAATCAGGCGGTTAGTCGTTGAAATGGGGAGATCCATATCGTCTAAGCACCTGTCGCATGGGATAATGATTGTTCCTTCGCTTAAAAAATTTAATTCAAAGATCCCTGCTGTTTTTTTTACCGACAGGCTTACCTTGACTTTTCCTTTCTGGATATCATCTCCACCGATATCCCCAAAAAACTTATTGTCCAACAGGTATTCAATCTTCTGAATATCTGTTGTCATGCTTTTGAGGTCTACCTTATATGGATCAAACTTTCCCACAAATCACTTTTTATAAAACTTCGCAAAGGTATAAATAAAGAATGGAATAACGAAATTTATCTCAACTTTTCTCAACTTTTGTCAACTCGATCCGGAATGTAGTCCCTTTATTCAGTTCGGAATTGTGGACATATATTTTTCCCTTTTGGTAGGACTCGACAATTCTTCTCACCAGGGATAATCCCAAACCCCATCCTCTGGCTTTAGTCGTATATCCGGGTTGAAATACGGCGTCGAATTTCGACTTGGGGATTCCTTTTCCGGTATCGGAGATGTCTATTTTTGTTTTTTTCTCCGAGTCTTTAATGGAAATGTTAATCTCTCCCTGACCGTCCATGGCGTCTACTGCATTTTTGATTATATTCTCGATGACCCATCCGAACAGGGATTCGTTCATCATGACGAAAACCGGATCGGTGGAAGGATGGTAATGGATGGATACTTTAGATGAAATGCGTTTACTCATGTAATCGATGATGCGTTCCAATGCGAAATGGAGGTTCATGGGCTCCGGGTCGGGGTTGGATCCGATCTTGGAGAAGCGTTCGGCGATAATTTTCAGTCGCTGGACATCCTTGTCCATTTCATCTAAAAACTGGATATCCGGATTTTTGGTTTTCAGGTATTCGACCCAGGCCATCAGTGACGAAATCGGAGTGCCGAGTTGATGGGCGGTTTCTTTTGATAATCCCACCCAAACTTTGTTTTGCTCTGCTTTTTTTGAACTGGTGAGCGCTAAAAAAGAGACGATAACAAAAATCGTTACGACACTCAACTGGATGTACGGGAAGATTTTCAGTTGCTTTAATACGGAAGATTCGTCATAATATACGTATTGAACGATGGATTCATTCAAGACGGGATCAGTAATGGAAATGGGAATGGGGGCGTTTTTTTCCCGGAACCGGTCGATCTGTTTCTGGATGTATTTTTCGTCGTTTAATTTCGTTGAATCGATTTTTACAGAATACAGTACATTCCCGTTTTCATCGACCATGATCAGTGGAATGGTCGTATTATCTTCGATCACATGAAAGATGAACCGGTTGTATTCGCTGAGTACATTGGCGGTTGCGGTATCCTGTTTGATGGTGGTGGTGGGGGTGCTCATGACTTTCAGCGCCTCCGACCAGACTTTGACTTTTTTCTGTTCTTCTTTTGCCAGTTTATTGACTAAGCTGTTGGTTACGAGAATCGAAGCCAGTGCAATGAGCATGGCGGTAGCAAAGAAAAAATATTTGAACTTTTGTTTCGATTCGTATGTACTGGACATTTCAGAAGATTTAGTAATGGTTGGAATTTTATGAAAGCTCCAGGCAAACCGGACAATGGTCGGAGTGCTTGGCCTCCGGCTGGATACAGGCCGATTTAAGACGGGTTTTCAAAGGGTCGGTAACGATATGATAATCAATGCGCCAGCCTAAATTTTTGTCCCTGGCTCCGGCACGGAAGCTCCACCAACTGTACTGGTTCGGCTCTTGATTGAACTCCCGGAAACTGTCTACATACCCCAGACCGATAAACTTGTCGAACCAGGCCCGTTCTTCGGGTAAAAATCCGGATACATTGTTGTGCCTTTCCGGATGATTGATATCGATCGGCTTGTGGCAGATATTATAATCCCCGCATATGACCAGATTGGGACGGGTTTTTCGTAATTCCTGTAAATAGTCGGTAAACAGATCCAGGAACTGCATTTTCAGGGCTTGTCTGATTTCTCCGGTAGTTCCTGAGGGGATGTATACGCAAACAACAGTGATGTCTCCGAAATCGGCGCGGATCAGCCGGCCTTCTCCGTCGAAAAAATCATTCCCGATACCGATCGAGTAGTAATCCGGGGTGTTTTTGCTGAAAACAGCCACCCCGCTGTAGCCTTTTTTCTGTGCAGAGTTGATCAGATGCGACTGGTATCCCAGTTCGCTGAAAGCCAACCGGTCGATCTGTTCGGGTTGGGCTTTGGTTTCCTGAACACAAAATACGTCCGGGTTTTCTTCTTTCAGCCAGGCAGTCAGACCTTTGGAACTTGCTGCCCGGATACCGTTCAGATTATACGATATGATTTTCATATATTTTTTCCTTTTTAATTTAATAATTCATCTGAATATTATTTTTTTATCACTTTCGTTACTTTCCCCTTGATACTTTCAATAGAAACCGGGCCAATATAGCGACTGTCAACAGCCCCGGTTCGATTATCTCCCAATACAAAATAATGACCGGAAGGGACTACTATTGAGTGCATGTTTGATTTATCACAATCAGGGCAATCCGACCTGATCCAAAGTTTAATTTTTATTTTATTTGGAAGTTCTTCTTCTTCCACTTTTGTTTGATAACCATCGGGATCTATTAAATTTTCTATAAAACTGGAATTACATTCTTTGCCATTAATGATACTATGATTCTTATTAACGCTAATTGTATCCAAAGGAAGTGCTACAACTCTATAAATTCGGAACAACTCAGATTGTATCCGAAGGGAATCAGGAATCGACATAACAACAACATCTCCATAAGTATATTGATTTTCTTGATCTACAAATACAATATCTCCCACATTGAGATTTGGGAACATGGAGCCATTTCCTATTTTATAATCGCCTGCTTTACAGGAAAATAACAGAACAATAAACATTAACCATACACCTTTTTTAACATATAAAATCATTTTTTTTCTTTATTACAAATTTTAATTATGATTTCAACAACCCGTTCTTCAAACTCCTCTATAGTCACTGTTAAAGTACCAGCAAATATGGGAAAGTCTTTTTCCGGTTTATTTCAAAACCTGTCCTGTTGCTTTGTTTTGCTTTATATTCAAAGAATTGTGATACCATTTGTCTAATCGCGGATTTTTCAATCTTCCTTAATGTAATGTTCCAGAATAAAAATATCATTTCCGAATCACTTTGGTTACTTTTCCCTTGATATTTTCTATTGAGACCGGACCGATATAGCGGCTGTCAATAGATTCGGTACGATTATCTCCCAATACAAAATAATTATTTTGTGGAACAACCAGAGGAGTTGTATTTGATAATTCCGGCAAAGCCATATCGTCCGTATTTCCTATATACAACATTATTTTTGTACCATTAAATAATTCTTCTTCCGTTTGATCTACTAAAAATTCGTCTGTATCATATGTTTTACGGATAAATCTGGTTTTACTCATCCGGCCGTTGATAACACAAATATTGTTTTTTATTTCTATTGTATCGCCTTGAAGGGCAACAACTCTATATACCCCATATTCCCACTTATTAACCCGAAAGGAATCCGGCATCAAAATAAAAACAACATCTCCATAGGTATACTGATCTTCTTTATCCCAAAATATTATATCCCCCACATTAAGACCTGGAGACATCGTTGTACTCGTAATTTTGCCATAATCAACCTTACAAGATGCTAACAGTAAAATCAAAATCAGCCAAATACCATTTTTATACATACTATTACTAAAAGAATTGCGATACCATTTGTCAAATCGCGGATTTTTCAATCCTCCTTAATATAATGTTTCAGAATAAAAATATCATTTCTGAATTACTTTCGTTACTTTCCCCTTGATATTCTCAATGGGGATTGGCCCGATGTAGCGGCTATCTAAAGACCCAGTCCGATTGTCTCCCAATACAAAATAATTATTTTGAGGAATTATACACGAAGGCATATTTTCCATTTCAGGGTATGGAGAGTTAGGTCTAATCCCAATCATTATTCTTTGAGGGCCAGGAAGTATTTCTTCTTCAATTTCCATTGGAACATTGTCAGGATCTAGTAACTTCTTAACAAATCGAAGACTACATCTTTGATTATTAATAACACAATGATTATTATCAACAATAATCGTGTCTCCAGGTAATGCTACTACCCTGTATATCCGATATGATTCATCCAAAATTCTAAGAGAGTCAGGAATCCACATGACAATAACATCGCCATAATCGTAACATTTTTCTTTATTAACAGATACAACGTCTTCAATATTAAAGTTTGGAAACATAGCAGCATCGGTTATTTTATAATCACCAACTTTACAGGATGTTGAAAAAAAAATAAATATTAAGTAACTTTTCATAATTAAGCAGCATTATGTGCATAGTTGATTCTCAAATCTCTTCCAATTACGGCCAACACCCTGTTAGTGGCATAGAAGAGTGTGTCCGCACAAGTGTAGTCCTGCGGCCTGAGCCACTTTCCTTTGATTATTCGCCAAAGAGTCTCGGCAATGTTCAGATGGGGGGAGTAAGGAGGAATGTAGAAAAGAA
>JAVBRK010000011.1:0-105760 GCA_031548005.1 Bacteroidales bacterium | reverse complement strand
TTGTCCGAAGCCTGGGAGAGTACGTCTTTTGGGGAGGTGATGGAGTCGTTCAAAGAGGAGAAGCTCCAGCAGTATGCCGCCAGCCGCCCCGACGAGCTAGATCACCGGGTGGCGGAGGATGCCGTGGCGGTGGTTTTCTTAGTTAACGGGGCGAAAGCTTTGGCAAGTTCGGCAAAAGCTGTAACTTTACAGGCGGCCGGGAAGCTGGCGAAACTGTCCCCGGAATTGGCCAAAGAGATTGCCAGATACTCGAAGCTCGGGTACGAGATTATCGAGGAGGAAGGAAGGTTCTTAGCTAAGAAAGGGAAAGAGGTCGTTGAGATTGGCACGGAGGTGGCGAAGGCGGGAAAATTAGTAAAAGAGCTTAATTTAGGAAAATTTATAAAGAAAATCGGAGATTATGATGTTTTTGAGAATGGAGAAGTTTTCTATCGTACTGTATCGAAAGAGCATTATGATGAATTATTAAAAACTGGAGTTCTAAAAGGTACAGGAGAATGTACTACGTCTCCTTTTCAAGCTTTTTCTGAAGATTATAACGGGGTGTTAGTTCAATTTAAAGTTAAAAGAGGGACTATTGAACGTTTAGAAGATATTGGAATTGCAGCACAAAACAACAAAGATGTTTTATTAAAGCATCCAAGTCTAAAACCTGATATATCTCCTTGGAATATAGAGTATGCAAGATTTAAGTTAGAAAAAGGGCAAGTCAATATAGCATTAGGGCAAGGAGAAGCATTAAAACGCTTCAATGAAGGAATAATAGAATTTAAATTCATTAAATAAAAAGCAAAGTGATGAATGCTACGGAGCTAATCAAAAATGTGATGTCTCGCTACTATATCACGAAAGAGATAAAAGATAGAAAACATCTCATTGAGATATTGGATAAAGAAATTACTATTGATCAATTTAATGAGGCTATAAATGATTTATCAATATGTTCTAATCTGGATATAGTTGCTGATGTTCTTTATGTAGGATTCGTGATGAAATATTTTAATAAAAAAAATGAAAGTACTCTAAGACAGATATTATTACTTAACTTTCATAAATCTCATGAAGACATAGTGAGTCTTTTTCAGTCAAAATATAATAATAGCGTAGAAAATATTTCTATATTATTAAGCGCAATAAGGAATATTCCTGATTATTTAAATCCTGATGATTTTAAATATCCCTATTTCAAAAAAATCATCTACGCTATAGGAGCTCAACCTGAACCATATAACATTGAGGCATTAGAAAGGCTTACATTATCAGATGAAGATAAAATTAAGGAATTAGCTTCACATCAAATAGAAAAAAGAAAAATATTAGGAAGATGGGAAGCTAAATAAAATAATGAATAATCCTTTTCTGGGATTATCTGGAAAAACCGGTAAAAAAAAGACCCTATTTAGCCGATGAGATCCGGATCGTTTTCGAGCTGGGAAAGAAGAAATACGAGGACGGGGAGATTTCCGGGGAGGACTTCCGGGAGCTGGAAGACCGCTACCGGGAGGCCGACGATTTATCTGAACAGGCGGAGAAAGCCGAAGAGGAAGTGGTCTTGGCCGAAAAACAGGAGCAGCAGGTAGAAAATCCGAAGAAAATTGGCCCCACTTATCCGATTGAGAATTAGTCGTCTATAGGGGATCAAATTAATCTGGATTTTCCAATATGCATATAAATCTTAATTAGCATAAGTTCTTTTTTCTTGAGAATCATAGCATAGAAAAATGAGTGGTATTATTCTTCTGAGTTAATAATTTATAGGGAATCGAACAAATATTTATGCATTTATTTTATTGATAACTAACATTTTAATATCATAAAGATTTTAGTCATTTTCAATTATTGATTCGCATTATTGACAAAAAATGAAAACTATGAAAATTGCCGAAAGAATATCTTTGTTGAGAAAAGCCATGTGCGATGCAGGGATCGATGCCTGTATTGTTACGAGTACCGATCCGCATCTGAGTGAGTATCCGGCCGCCCACTGGAAGATACGCGAATGGATATCCGGTTTTACCGGTTCGGCGGGAACTATAGTTGTAACGAAAGATAAAGCCGGATTGTGGTCCGATTCCCGTTATTTTCTGCAGGCAGAATCCCAACTGGCCGGCTCCGGCATCGGACTATTCAAAGAGCGTATTCCCGGGGTTCCTACTGTGAATGAATGGCTGAGCGGTGAATTGAAAAAAGGAGATATCATCGGGATCGACGGAACGGTTTTTTCTTCATTGGATGCTGTTGCTCTGGAGCAATTTTTTCAGATGAAGGGAATAAGAATCAATCCTTCTTTTGCTCCGTTCAGTAATCTTTGGAATGATCGTCCAGTAGTTCCTTCCAACAAAATATTCTTATTGCCTGAAGAATTCTCAGGAATGGATACCATGCGGAAAATTATGCGGGTACTCGATGAATTGCATCGTGAGGGAGCCAATGCCACGATACTGGTATCGTTGGATATGATCGCCTGGTTGTTCAATATCCGGGGGAATGATGTCGATTATAATCCGGTGGCGGTGAGTTATGCTTTTGTTTCGGATCAGGAAACTGTTCTGTTCATCAACCCGGAAAAACTGACAAAAGAAACGGGCGATTACCTGAGAACTCAGGGGGTGGTGTTGGCGGATTATGAAAAAGTAGGAACATACATCGGTAATCTGAGTGAAGATACCTGTTTATTGATCAACTCCTCAAAAATCAATGCTTTCCTGATGGGATCCGTTCCGAAAAGGTGTAAGGTCGTGCATACGGCAGTACATCCCATCGATTTGTTAAAGAGCGTCAAGAATGAAGTGGAAATCTCCGGATTCCGGAATGCGATGAAGAAAGATGGAATCGCGTTGGTGCGTTTCTGGATGTGGCTGGAGCAGCGCTTGAATCAGAAAGAGAAAGTGACGGAATTAGATATCGATTCAAAACTCCGGGAATTCCGGAACCGGCAACCCTTATATTTCGGAGAAAGTTTTTCTTCTATTGTTGGCTATGCAGAGCATGGAGCCATTGTACATTACAGTGCAACGGAAGAAAGTAACGTGGAAATCCGTCCCGAAGGCTTATTATTAGTGGATTCCGGAGCCCAGTATTTCGACGGAACCACCGATATCACCCGTACTTTTGCCATGGGACCACTCTCGAAATCGATGAGAAAAGATTATACGGCCGTTTTGAAAGGAAATATCGGTCTCTCGATGGCCCGGTTCCCGAAAGGAACTAAGGGAGTTCAATTGGATATTCTTGCCCGTAAAGCCCTGTGGGAACGGGGTGAAAATTATCTTCACGGAACCGGTCATGGTGTTGGTCACTTTTTGAATGTGCACGAAGGGCCTCAAAGTATTCGTATGGAATATAATCCGGTGGAGATTTGTCCGGGAATGGTGACATCGAACGAGCCCGGAATCTACAAAGCCGGAGAATATGGCATCCGGATTGAAAATCTAATCCTGGCAATCCGCTCGGAATGTCCGGTATCGGGTGAGTTCTACCAGTTTGAGCCCCTGACTCTATGCCCGATCGATAAAAAACCGGTTATAAAGGAAATGCTCTCGGCAGAAGAAATCGTTTGGTTGAATGCTTATCATAAGCAGGTTTACAATGCTTTGTCCGGAGAACTGAATGAAGAAGAGCGTTCCTGGTTAAAGGAAAAAACCGATGAAATTTAAAAGCATTGTTTTATTTCTCCTCCTCTCCGGATTTTTGTCGGCAGGGGCGCAGGATTCTTTGATGATCCGGGTGGATGCTCCGCAGTTGAAAGATCAGAAAATTGCTTTGTGTTCCTATTTCAACGGGAAAGTCTATAAAAAAGACTCGTTATTATTATCCGGAGCCGGCACTGGTCTTTTCCACCGGCCTCAGAAACTGGAAGAAGGCTTATACATGGTTTATATCGACAGCTTCCGGTACTTCGACTTATTTCTGGCCGATGATCAGGTGTTTGATCTGGCAATCGATACGACCGATTTTGTACGGAAAAATAAAATTTCCGGAGCTGAGCAAACCGGATTATTTGCCGAATATGCCAGTTTTATCCATGAAAAACAAAAACAAAGGACACAGCTGTTGCAGGAGAAACGTATTCTACAGCATGAGGGCCAGGATGGAACAGAAACAGATCAAAAAATCGAATCGGTTAACCGGGAAGTTCAATCTTTTCAGGATGCTTTCTTCAGTAAGTATGGAACCTGGTGGGTCGGGAAATTTTTTCAGGGTCTGGACCCTGTTCAGGCGCCTTGTCCTTCGCCTGAAAACGAAAATAATGCAATGGAGAATTACCGGTATCTCAAGAATCATTTTTTTGACCGGATCGATCTGACCGATAAGCGTTTTTGGTGGACAAACTATTTCCCTCAAAAAATCGATTCTTACATGAAGGATTATGTGGAACCGGTTCCCGATTCGCTTGCTAATGCGGCATCTCGGTTGGTTTTCGCTGCGATGGATGATACTACCTGTTTTCAGTTGATGCTGACGAAACTATTTAACAATGCTGTGCAAAGCCAGATCATGGGAATGGAAAATGTTTGGGCGAAACTGACGGAAGAGTATTATTTGAAAGGAAGGGTAAACTGGGCGGATTCTGCCTTTCTTTCGAATTTGAAATCTGAATACACTAAAATTCGTTTCAACCGTATTGGAATGCAGGCCCAGGAACTCGCTTTGCAGGATTCTGTTGGAAATCCGGTTAGCTTGTATGAAACAGACCAGAAATATACTTTACTTTGTTTTTATGAGCCCGACTGCGGACATTGTAAAAAGGAGATTCCGGCGCTGTTCAACGACCTGTATAAAAAATACAGGGACAGGGGCTTATCGGTCGCTTGTGTATACCTTCTGACCGACCAAAAGGAATGGCAGGATTTTGTCCGGATTCACCAGCTCGAAGGAGATCGCTGGTATAACCTGTGGGACCCGGAGCGTACCTCTCATTTCTGGCAATTTTACGATACTTCGACTACTCCTTCTTTCTTTTTGCTGGATGAAAATAAAAAGATTATCGCCAAAAAACTGAACTTGGCCACGATGGATCAGCTATTGAATAATCTGATTTCAGCGAAAACCAATTGACCCTATAATTGTTTTATCTAAAAGTAATACTCACATGAAACATCTTATTCTTATGTCCATACTATCGATTTTATTTGGGAAGGTCCATGCACAGGATACAATTATCGAGCCTCCTGTTAGTTTTTATACTTTGCAGTTTACCTCGATTACCGGAGAAAAAGTAGATTTCAAAACCTTTGAAGGGAAAAAAGTCCTACTTGTCAATACAGCATCAAAATGCGGCTTTACTCCTCAGTTTGATGATTTGGAAAAACTCAGTCAGGAATATGAAGACGAGTTAGTCGTAGTCGGGTTCCCTTCCAATAATTTCGGATCACAGGATCCCGGTAGTAATTCCGAGATCGCTGAGTTTTGCCAACTCAATTACGGGGTCAGTTTTCTGATGATGGAGAAATCGAATGTAAAAGGAGAAAATAGAAATTCGGTTTATCAGTGGCTTACGACAAAATCGCAAAATGGTTGGAATGAATCAGAGCCTTCCTGGAATTTTTGCAAATACCTGATCGATGAAAATGGACGATTGATTGGATTTTTCCCTTCAAAAGTCAAGCCTTTCGATGAGCAAATCACATCCAGGTTGGATTAATGTAAGGTAGGTATTTCGTACTTTGTTTTTCCAAAAATTAATTATATATTTGTTCCGAATACTTTGATTAACAATTAAATCTTTACTTCGAATACCATGAAAACCTCCATTTCCAGAAGGCATTTTTTAAAATCTGCAGCTATCGGCGCCGCCGGACTTTCCGTGTTTCCTCAATTAATAGGTTGTAAAAAACGGGCTGAAGATGGTCCGATCCGTTTGGGATTTATCGGGTTGGGACAGCAGGCTATGTTCTTATTGAACGGATTTATCGGTATCGAGGGAGTGAAAGTCGTTGCTGGTTGTGATGTTTATGGAATCAAGCGTGCCCGCTTTGAGAAACGGGTAATCGATTTTTATACCAAGCAGGCTAAGGAGGCAGAGCAAGCCGGGAAAAAATTCGGAGAAATCAAATTGCAGATGTACGAAGACTACAAAAAACTTCTTTCCAATCCGGATGTCGATGCTGTGGTAATTGCCACTCCCGATCATTGGCATGCGTTTATTGCAATTGAAGCTTGTAAAGCAAAAAAAGATATTTATCTTGAAAAGCCCCTGACATTTACGATTAAAGAAGGACAGGAACTCGTGAAAGCCGTGCGTGCAAATCGGGTTATTCTGGCGGTAGGCAGTCAGCAGCGATCGGATACGAATTTCCAGCATGCTGTAAAAATGGTGCAGGAAGGGAAGATTGGAAAAATCGAAAAGATCAATGCCTGTGTGGGTGCTCCTCCGAAACCATACGATCTTCCGCAGGAAACGGTGCCTGCTGATCTGAACTGGCCCTTGTGGCTGGGACCTTCCGGATACTTGCATTACAATCATGAACTGAATCCACCGGTTACACTGAATCCAGAGCAGGATGAGCAGTTCTGGGCTGCCTGGCGTTGGTACAAGGAAGTCGGCGGCGGATACACTACCGATTGGGGAGCTCATATGTTCGATATTGCCCAGTGGGGCTTGAACATGGATAGGAGTGGGCCGGTAGAAATTATCCCTCCCGGATACCAGGATACTGCATTTCTGACTTTTATTTACAATAATGGTACGGTGATGACCGAGGAGCCGTTCGATGAACAAAGTACGAAAGGCGTGAAATTCTGGGGAGAAAATGGCTGGATCGAAGTGTCGCGTGGTCATTTCAAAGCCTCGGACGACAGTTTGTTGCCACCTGCTAAAGAAGAGTCTGCCGAGGGCGTTTATGAAACTAAAATCCCCCATCAGCAAAATTTTATCGATGCAGTCCGGAATCGTGTCGATCCGGCAGTTCCGGTAGAGACGGGGCATCATACTTGCACCGTGTGTACGCTTGGTAACCTGGCTTACGGCCTGAAACGACCGTTGAGATGGAATCCGGAAACAGAGTGTTTTGTAGATGATCCTGAAGCGGATAAATTGCTTACAAAAACTTATACAGCAGGGTATTCGATCTGATCTTTTGTCATCAGAACGAAAAATTTGCGGAAACCAACAGCGATCCTTTAAAAACTTTATGTCCGCCGGATTCCTCACTCGAATTTAAATAGGTGAGGCGGCGGGAATATTCCAACCGTAATATCTTGAATATATTGGAGAAACCGACGTTGACTTCTACATAAGGAGTATCTCCCAAAGGATTGACACCTTCGTTAAAAACGAACAGTTCGGGATGAAGGGCCGGATTGTTATTGTCCGAAAGAGGGCCGTAAATTGTTCGCGCTCCAAGGCTGCTCTTGATTTTATCTTTTTTATTCAATAGTTTGAAAGGAGACCAGTTGAACATGAAATTCACATTCCCGGAAACATAATTGTCAGTTGTGAATTCATAAAAATTCATACAATTATATCCCTCATTTTCAAATATATAACTTTGATTTCCTTCCGGAATGAAAAGTAATGGGAAAGGAACCTGGTTCCAGATCTTTCCGGCTGCCAGATGCAGGTCTAAAGAACCGTGATTTCCCAGTGTAAATTTCTTATAACCATTGAACTCAGTGATCTGGTATTGATAATCCGATCCGAGCATTCCTTTGATTCCGATCCGGTGATTCAGATTGAGCTCGACATCTCCCCGCCGGATAAATACCCGCTTGTCGCGGGCCTGGATAAACTTTTCCCCGGGACAGAACCGTACCGATAGTTGTATTTCTGAAGTCGAGATACTGTTGATGTGGGTGGTATCTGTGTTCTGAACCTGCATGTACTTTACCACCCCTTCGGGTCTGTCGTACTTGAACTGTCCGCCTATTTTGTAAGAAAGACCCTTGCTCAACTCGTTCTCAAAAGTCAGCAATCCGATCTTCTGCAGCGACATATTGTTGGTTGCAGCATGCGAGAACGAGTAAGCGATATTGTCCCGGTTGGAGGTGAGCAGATCCTGCCCCGGAATATTCAGATCGTTGACATACGTGAATGAGATCAGTTTTTTAGGATATTCCCAAATATATTGGCTCCGTGGATGAAGCGAGTACATCAGGTCGCTCCGGTACTTTATCCGTCGATCTTTGGTTCCGATGGCCGCATAACCTCCCAGGTACCACTGGTTAAAAAGCTTGGTGGTGGTATTTCCCCCTAATTTCAGGCGGAGCCCTTCCATGTCGTTATAACTGATGAACTGGGTCAGTGGGCCGATCTCTACAGGTCCGTTTATTCCTCCCAGCGCCAGATGATTGCCTAAAAGGAATAAGATTGCCTTCTGAATATTCCCGAATGAGCGGCTGCCTGTTGCCGTTTTGACCAATCCACCCACCTGTTCCTGGGAAGGGGTTAATTGCATGGGGCGGACGCCCGACCAATAGGTAGTCGGTTTTTTCAGGTAATCAGGATCATTCTTATTTTCCCAGATATTAGCTATTTTCGGATTTGTAAAACTGAAGTGATTGAAGGTTGTTGTACGTTCCACCAATATACACCCTTTGATTTCGTCTCCCATCAGAACAGAGCATTCTTTTTTTTCAGGGAGCATTTTCCCGTCCACCCGATGATAAGTGTGGGTTATCAGGATATGTTGCAGGAAATTCATACTGGAAGGATTATTCAAAGTGAATTTGGCTTCCACAAGAGAAAAAGAGCCGTCGCTGGAAATATAAAAATACCCGGCAAAGGCATTTTGTTTCATATTTTCACAGTAAAAAGCAATTTCATAGCATGATTTCCCATCTACGTTTTTCATCCCAACCAGTTTATAGCTGTAAATATCCTGGGCATGATCGCCCAACGGACTTTTAAACTCGAGCAACATGACTTCGTTTTCGTTCTGATAGAGGTCGATATCACCGAATATTTCATCTAAAAAATAATCGATATTCTGTTGCCCGATCGACTCGAATAACCCTTCTGCGCGGGAAGCATGCAGCAGGCTACCTATCCGCTTCTTTTGATTGTCTTCATAAATGGTTTTGTAGTCCTCGAAAATCAAGGTAGTCAATGCTAAGTAATTCGGATAACTTTCCGGGGCCCGGGCGTGTTCGAGCCAGGATTCGAATGGTTGGATGAGGTATTTATATGAAAAATTGTTTTTTTTCTGTGATTCTTTCAGTTCCTGATCGAGTGATTCTTTATTGGCAACCACATCAACCGATGTTTTCTGATACAGGTTATACTGAGCGAATGTTTCTCTTTTGTAGTCGTTCGAACGCTTATTTTCAAATACTTTCTCCATGATGTTGTTTGCGTCTGTTGCATTAGGATAATAACGCAAAGCCCTCATATTCAGAGTTCCGTATTTGATCGTTGCAGGTTGCGATTGCGCTTTCAGTAAATTATAAAAAGAAAAAGGTAATATAAATAAGACCAAAAATAGCTTCAAGTACTTTACCATCGCGAAAAACAGTTATTTTTGCAAAAGTAATTATATTTGAATAAATTTCATATGAAAACGAATCTATTGCTGATATTGTTGTTTTCTTTGACATTTCTGAATGCACAGAATCCACAAAAGATACAAATTCAATCCGGAGGATACGACCGGGAGTACCTGTTGTACTTTCCATCCTCGTATCCTGCAAAGAAACCCCAGGGGATTATTGTTTGCCTGCATGGTTTTAACCGGACGATGGAAGATTTTTTTGATCAGTATCCCATTGCTCCGGTGGCCGATTCCCTGAACTTAGTCGTGCTGGCTCCTCAGGCGCTTCCCGAGCAGGACCCTGCCGTGATAGAAGAAGCGGAATCGCTTACCGCCCTGGGAATCGATATACCCCTGAATGCTGTATGGGGATGCGGATTGAGAGTAAAGGCCACCTGGGTTGTAACGCTACTCGATACGGAGTTGAATGCTTTGGTAGACGATACAGGGTTTATCCGTCAGATTTTCGATAAAACGATATCCGATTATGCCATTTCTCCCGATAACTTGTTTTTGTTCGGGACCTCGATGGGTGGATTTATGTCATACCAATACGCGATGATTAACGGCGACTCGTTGGGTGGATTTGTTTCTGTGTGCGGATCTATGGGGACAGCAATCGAGCCGGGATCGGAAAATCTCAGAACACCCTTGTGCGATTTCCATAGCGTAGATGACGAGGTAGTACCTTATAGCGGAACATTGACCTATGATATGGGCTTTATGGGAAAAGTGAAAGTTTCCCTCTGTCAACCCAAAGAATCTGTGATAGATTATTGGGTAAAGAAAAACCATACCGTTACTGATCCGGTAATGGAAAATGTAAATTACTATCTTTCTACAAATGATAAAACAGTGGAAAAACTGACCTGGCCGAATCCGGATGGAAAGAATGAAGTGGTTCACTACCGGATACATCATGCCAGTCACGAATATTATTTCAAAAAAGAAAATGGCGATTGCATGGATTACAACGAAGAAGTAATCAAGTTTCTGAATAAGCATACAAAACAAAATACTTCAGGGATCCCTTTTATTTTTGCGGAAAACTTCTCGGTCGCTCCCAACCCGGTCGAAACCTGGTGTACAGTGTATGGCACCCGGGATACCGGTGAAAGTATTGGCCTCTACGATCTGACTGGAAAACGGGTGAAGATGTACCTGTCTTTAGAAGGAGAAACATCGATCGATCTTTCGGATATTCCCAAAGGACTGTATTTGTTGAAGTACCGGAGCAAAACAGTGAAAGTCATTAAAAAATGAGAAAAATTATTCTCTGTCTGGCTTTTTTGATGGGTTTGACGGCGTATGCCCAGCCCAAGCAAGAAATCCGTGCAGTCTGGCTTACAACCAACCATGCTTTGGATTGGCCCGAAAAGCCTGTGATGAGCTCAAGCGATATAACAAAGCAACAGGAAGATCTTTGCCGGATTCTGGACGGGCTCCGGGATGCTAATTTCAATGTTGTCCTGCTTCAAACCCGCATCCGGGGAAATGTTATATACCCATCGGAGATCGAGCCCCGGAGTAACTTTATTTTCAGAAACGAATCTTATTCAGGATACGATCCCCTGGAATTCGCTATTCATGCTTGCCACGAGCGGGGGTTGGAATGTCATGCGTGGTTTGTGACTTATCCTTTGGGTATGGAGAAGGTGAACGGAAAGCCCAATAACTCACCGGTGGTTCGGAAGAATAAAGATCTGGTACGGAAATTTCAGGGAGAGTTATACCTCGATCCGGGAGATCCGCAGACTCAAACCTATTTGCTTTCGCTGGTTCGTGAAATTGTTTCAAAGTATGATATCGATGGCTTTCATTTCGATTATATACGCTACCCCGATCGGTGCGCCAAATTTCCCGACCAGGATAATTATAAAAAATACGGATACAAGCAGAACATCGAAAACTGGAGGAGGGACAATATCAATCGCTTTGTTTACGCGGCTTACGATACGGTTAAAGCCATAAAACCCTGGGTGCAGGTAAGCAGTTCGGTATTGGGTATGTACCGGAAAATTCCCGGGCATACCCAGGCGCATTGGACAGCATACTCCAGTGTGTTTCAGGATCCGGTCGATTGGCTGAAGAAAGGAAAGCACGATTTTATTGTTCCGATGATGTATTATTCGGACGATCTGTTTTTCCCTTTTGTCGATGAGTGGAAATCGAACAGCTATGGACGGTATGTGGTTCCCGGACTCGGTTTGTATCGCCTGGACAGGCATGAAGGCGGGTGGAATGTTTCCGTAGTGTTAGATCAGGTAAGGTATTCCAGAGAAGCCGGTACCGGAGGAAATGCTTATTACCGGACACAACACCTGGTCGAGAACCGTAAAGATGTACTGGATTCTATTAAAACCGGGTTCTATCAACATCCGGCTCAATTGCCTCCGATAACCTGGATGCATGCGACTCTTCCCGGAACTCCGGAGAAACCGGATGCAGTTCAATTTGGCGATCTCCTTAAAATCAGTTGGAATGCCGCCGATGGCGCAGAAAAGCTTTATAGCCTGTATTGTTCCGAAAGTTATCCTGTAGATACGGAAAACCCCGGAAACCTGCTGGCCGCCCGTTTGAATAAAACTGAATATACTCTGTCTGTGGATCGTTCCAGAGAAAAAGGATATTATTTCCTGGTAACAGCGAGCGACCGTTATCATAATGAAAGCGAAAGTTCCCAGGTCGTATTTTTTTACATGGGATCGCTGGAAAAATAAATCCTCCATTCGTTAAGAAATCTTAAATCCAGAAGTTTTTTTGTTACCTTTCTTACAAGTTGACGTCATACGTGTAAACTACTATGTAATGCAAGGTATATAGAATTTTAATTGAATTAAAAACGAAAAAAATAACCATATGAAGTCCATTTTATTGATTAGTATTTGTCTGCTGTTGAGTTTAACAGCATTTGCAGGAGAAAAAAAACCGGGAGGGGTAACAGGAACGGTTCTGGATAATAAAAAACAACAACCTGTTGATTTAGTGGATGTCATGCTTTATACTTCTAAAGACAGCGTGTTCGTGAAGCATACTATGAGTAATGAAGACGGCGTATTTTCTTTCGATGGATTGACTCCTGGAAATTATTTTATCAAGGCCAAACTGCTGGGATATAGGGAGGCAAAAACAGAATCTTTCGAAATCAGGGATGTTGCTGTGGAAGTTCCTGTTAAGATGGAGGCCGACGAAGCAGTCCTTTCTGAGGTGGTGGTGACCGGAAAAAAACAATTTGTGGAGCAGCATGCCGATAAGATGGTGATTAATCCGGAAGCAACTATCAGTACCGCATCGGATAATATCCTGGATGTTCTGGGAAAGTCTCCGGGAATCGTGGTCGACAAGGATGGTAATATTTCATTGAAAGGAAAATCCGGGATTACCATTCTGATCGATGATAAACCGACCTATATGTCTGGTGATCAACTGGCTGCCATGCTGAAAAATTTGCAGGCTTCGACCGTCGAACGGATTGAAATTATGGAAAATCCTCCGGCTAAATACGATGCAGAGGGAAGTACCGGAGTAATCAATATTCGCACCAAGCGCGGAACTGTCCGTGGATTTAACGGCTCTTTGTCGGCGAATACGCAGGCGGGAAAATACTGGCGGGGGCATACCGGGCTCGACCTGAACTACCGCAATGAGAAATGGAATATTTACGGAGGTCTTTGGGGTGGATTTTTTAACGGTTGGGACGATGTGGACCTGACACGGAAATTTCCGGAAGGCGATGGCTCTACCTTTAAGGAATATGCTTATGGAACAGGTCATTCGGATTATAGCGGTCTTAAACTGGGTGTTGATTATTATCTGACTAAAGATCAGGTGATCGGATTCATGGGATTGGGTTCCAGGTGGAAGGGAAGCTGGGACAATAATACCCAGACTGATATTTACGACTGGTCCGGAAATAAAACATCCCATGAAAACACAATGAAAAATCAGGATAATTCTGGAAATGACTGGACTGCCAATCTGAATTACCGCTGGACGGTCGATACCCTCGGACGCAGTTTGTCGGCCGATCTGGACTATGCTCATTATACTTTTAGTTCCGGTTCGGATATGAAAACAACTTACATTCCGGAAAAATTACCGCAATTGATCAATAATTATCAGGATTCTTATACTAATATCTACTCTTTCAAGGTAGATTATACCCATCCGTTCTCCAAAGCAATTCAGTTGGACGCTGGTCTTAAAACCAGTTTAGTCGATATCGACAGCGATCTGGATTATAAGCAGAAAGATAATGAAACGGGCAATTGGGCCGATCCGACCAAGATGAGTAACCGCTTCAAATATTCGGAAAATATCAATGCCCTTTATACCAGTTTCAAATATAAATGGAATGATTCCTGGGATATGCAATTAGGATTGAGAGGGGAACAAACCCGCTCGGAAGGCAATAATGTAACAATCGACAGCATCAATAACCAGAATTATTTCAACTTGTTTCCTACGGCTTTTCTACAGAAAACATTTTCTGAAAAACACCAGGTCAATCTGTCGTACGCCTACCGCATCGGGCGTCCGGATTACTGGTTGCTGAATCCGTTTATCTGGATGTTAAACCCGTATACTTATAACCAGGGGAATCCGAATCTGCAGCCGCAATTTACACATTCGATGAAGTTGGCTTATACTCTGAATCAGAAATATATTCTTTCTCTGGGATATGCCTATACCCAGGATCAGTATACCCAGGTATTCGAGCAAAATGATGAAACCAAGGTAACAGTCATTACCTGGCGTAACCTCACCAATGTAAACAATGCTGATGCAACACTGACAATCCCCGTTCAGGTCAAAAAATGGCTGCAAATCAATGCCAACCTTACCGGATTTTATATCGAATATAAACTCCCGGACGAAAAAGGGGAGATCCTCAATCGTCATAAAGTTACGTTCCGCGGAAACCTGATCTCGACATTTTCACTTCCTAAAGACTGGTCGGTCGAGCTTTCGGGCTGGTATGTAAGCAAAACGATTTACGGAGTAATGGATATGTGGCCGGAGGGTAGTATGGATGCCGGAATACAGAAACGTCTTTTTGATAGTAAACTCAGTGTAAAACTGGGTGTTACGGATGTCTTTAATACTCTCAAGGGAAATTATGGATCGACCTATCAGAATATGGATATCCGGGGAATACAGCATTTTGACAGTCGTCGTTTACAACTTAACCTTACCTGGCGCTTCGGACAGGATAATATTAAGCCCGCCCGGGAGCGAAAAACCGGATTGGAAGAAGAATCCGGCAGGGCAGGAAAATAAAGGACAATACAGGAGTGTATAGGGAAAAAGTTAAGGTTTTGGCAGTCAGCTTTCTTATATAACGAACTTTACAGAACAAAAAAACTAATAAACAAAATTAAGGTTAGTTACCACATGAGTATCACATGAAATGTTTCGGTGCCGGGACGGATTTGAGTATTGAAATCGGAATAGGTTACATAAAATCCGATGCCTCCTTCATAAAAATCAAAGTCGTAAGTCTGAGTCCAGAGGAATTCTTTATTATCCCCGGCTTCGCCTAAATGCAACACGTACGGCATCCCGTTTTTAACATCTTTATCTGTTTGGATATAAGCAATAACGGAGCCATTATCGTAAATATATTTAGTCAGTTGATCCAATGGTTTGTAAACATAAAAATAAGAATTCAACTCTCCCGGAACTCCTTTAATTTTCCATTCACTTTCTTTGACGGTGATTGATGCCACATACCAGTTGGTTCCATAACCATCTTCACCTTGAGGCCCCTGCGGTCCTTGCGCCCCTTGAGAACCTGTCCGTCCCATGGGGCCTTCAGGGCCTTCTGGTCCCATAGGGCCTTCACACCCAAACATAAATAAAACGGCTGTTAACAGAAGTACTGCTTTTTTCATGGCTTATTTAATTTTAGAGTTAATAAAATTGATATATTATCGTGTTAGTGATCTCCTGGTTTCAGTGCTTCGCTGTTCCTGAACCTGACGTTCCTGCTGCTCGCGTTGCCTTCTGCTTTCAGTTTCTCGTCGCTCCTGGTTTTGCCTTTGCTGTTGTTCGCGTTGCGCCCTGACCTCTGCGTCGCGTCGTTCCTGAACCTGGCGTTCCTGTTGCTCTCGTTGCCTTCTGCTTTCGGTTTCGCGTCGTTCGCGGTCTTGGCGTTGCTGTTGTTCTTGTTGTGCCCTGGCTTCTGTATCGCGTCGTTCCTGATTCTGACGTTCCTGCTGCTCTCGTTGCCTTCTGCTTTCAGTTTCGCGTCGTTCGCGGTCTTGCCGTTGCTGTTGTTCTTGTTGTGCCCTGACCTCTGCGTCGCGTCGTTCCTGATTCTGGCGTTGCTGTTGTTCTCGTTGCCTTCTGCTTTCGGTTTCGCGTCGCTCCTGGTCTTGGCGTTGCTGTTGTTCTTGTTGTGCCCTGGCTTCTGTATCGCGTCGTTCCTGATTCTGGCGTTCCTGTTGCTCTCGTTGCCTTCTGCTTTCTGTATCTCGTCGCTCCTGGTCTTGGCGTTGCTGTTGTTCTTGTTGTGCCCTGGCTTCTGTATCGTGTCGTTCCTGATTCTGACGTTCCTGCTGCTCTCGTTGCTTTCTGCTTTCAATTTGGCGTTGTTCCCGGTTTTGCCGCTCTTGTAAATCCTGCCTGATCCTGGCGTCATGTCGTTCCTGGTCTTGCTGTTCAAATTGGCGACGGCTTTCGTTCTTGCTCCGTCGTTCTTGCTCCTGACGTTCACGCTGTCTCTTGTTTTCGGTCTCGAGCCGCTCATGATCATCCGGAAAAGGTCTGCCTGACGGTCTCACATTGTTTGAAAAGTGCGGTCGTGCAGGAGCCTCCGGATCCGGTCTTTCAGAGCCTCTCGTTTCCCTTTCAGGCCGGGGATTATACGGAGGCTTAGGATCTCGTGGCGGCCAGGGTTTATGTGGCGGTCTCGGGTTAGATGGGCGCCAGGGGTCGATTCGTCCTGGCTTATATTGAGAATGCCAAGGGTAAAGAATGTAATCATCGATGTAATAGTGATTGATATAGTAGTCGTGGTAAAAGTTGATATAAGAAGATGGATAGTTATAATCTGTATAATAATTGTAATTTGGGTAGGGGTCTGAATAAGATATCAAATTATTCGGATACGTTTTTTCAATAAAAACAGGATAATCATCGTATGGATTGTTCTGAATATTGTCATATACCGGAAGCAGATTATTCCTATTATAGATTAACGGAGCAGATAGGTCCTGATCAGGAATTAAACTCTCTGAATCATTAGAAGCTAAGGAAATTTGAAATTGATTGTTGTTGTATTTTACATTCGGGGCCACTACCTTGTCCAATCTGATGGTATCCTGGTTATCTTCTTCAGTTTTAACTTCAACATCGGCTTCAGCTTTGAGTTCTACGGAATTACACCCCTCATTATTACTATTCTTATTTTCGTCTTTTTTACAGCTTTGCAGGGCAATGATGAGACCTGCGATGCTTAGTAGAAGTATAATCTGTTTCATGACAGTAATGATTTAGTCGTTAGCCGATCTTCCTTATTGATGCTGTTACCATCATCAATACGAATAGTATACCGTGTTTTTTATTTTTCTGAAAAACAGCAAGATAGAATGGAGTAAAAATACCGACAGTGTAAAACCACATTGTGATTTTACACTGTCGGGGCATATTCTTACATGATTGATTTAAAAGTCAGAAACTATTTTTCTGCATTTTTCAATAGGGTGGCCAATTGTTCCACGGTGAGTCCGAGTAATTGGGCGGTCGCTTTTTTATTTCCTCCGGTCGCATCCATGACACAATTCTGAAGGATCATTTTATATTCGTCGAAGTCGAAAAGAATTTTCCGGTCTTTCGGATTTTTAGATTTAATTATATCCGTATTTTTCTGGAGATATTTCTCTATCAATCTTTTCAGGTCGGAGAAGAAGTCACTGTCCGGAGTATCTGTGTCATTTGTTGCCGGAAGTAGACTTTCCAGGTTGTGGAAACTATCGAGATTAATATCATTGGCCGATATTTCGTATCCTCTGCAATGTAAAACGGCCCGTTCGATCACATTTTTCAATTGGCGTACATTTCCCGGCCAGTTATACCGTTCCATTTTTTCGATTGCTCCATCCGAAATAGAGACATATTTGCGCAAGCTTCGGTTGCTTTCCTGAAGAAACTTATGGATAAAGTGGGGGATATCGTCCTTTCTATCACGCAAAGGCGGGACTTTTACAATATCCCGGATCCGGAAATAAAAATCCTCACGTATCAGTTTTTCATGAACCAATTCTTTTATATCTTTATTTCCGGCTATCAAAAAGTTAACGTTGCATTTCCGGAGTTCTTCCGATCCTAAGGAACGGTATCGTTTGTTTTCTATTACCTTAATGAGCATGGATTGGATTTCAGCGCCTACGTTTTGAAATTCATCCAGAAAAATCGTCCCATTTTCTGCCTGACTGATCAATCCTTCATTTCCTTTATGATCAGCGCTGAGAAATCCTTTCCGGGCTCCAAACAGAATGCTTTTCAGAATATTCTCGTCTGTGCCGACCGGATTACTGCAATTATAATCGATGAAAATACCTCCTTTATTACTGATAGAATGAAAATATTCGGCTACCAGAGACTTTCCCGTACCGGTTTCGCCATCAATATAAATTACTGGATTTTCGATCCGGCTGCAATTTTCGATCTGATCGAAGACTTCCTGCATTTTCCGGCAACCACCCATATTGCGCTCTATTTCCGTACGGAATTTACTCAACTCATTGCCTTTTGATATTTTGTGCTGGACGATGATTTTTCGTACTTCTTCCAATACATCGATATTGTCCGATTTATCGATATATCCATGGATCAGGTATTCCCGCTTAATCCGGTTTTCGGAATATTCGCCCGGTTGTCCTGTGATAACGATAATAGGAGCGTATTTGAATTGCTCTTTTCTTCGGATGTATTCTATCAGTGTAATACCTGCATGATCGGTTTCCATTCGTATATCAATCAGAAACGCATCGATACGATCCGTTTCAGTTGCTATTCTTTCAATCGCACTTGCTGCACTATTCGCAGAAATCGTTTTATACGGAGTATCCTGGTTATATCTGTTACGCAAGAACCTCCGTTCCAGCGTTTCCCTGTAAGAATCAGAATCATCAACAATCATGATGTTGATAGTCTTATCGACGTTGTACATAGTTCATGTTTTAATAATGCAATCGGGTATAATAACAGTCACGGTGAGCCCTTTCCCGGATGAAAAATTAACTTCTCCCTTCATGTATTGCTCCACAATATTTTTAACAAGAGACAAGCCCAATCCAAGATTGCTCTGCTTTTTCGATACAAAAGGCTGGCATAATTTATCCAACTCGTTTTCGGGGACACCAATTCCGTTGTCGATACACTGAACAATCAAATCTTTACCGGATTCCTTCAACACGATGTGGATCTTATCTTCCGGACTGTTCGAATTCGGAAATGCATGTTGATTCGCATTGGAAATAAGATTGGTGATCACCTGACCGAAAAGGAGCGGAAAACTACGAATCATCGTATTTTCATCACAATCCACCACCAGATTGATATTGCTTTTTATGTTGGGCTTAATTACCTTGACAATATCGTCCATCCGTTGTTTCAGGTTGAAGTCGGCCTCCGGATCGATGATGTTTTCTTTGATGGTATTTCTGAAAGAATTGACCAGATCGCTGATGGCATCCTTACTTTGCGATATGGTGATCAGATCGGCATGGATATTTTTTGTAATTGTATTATACTCATCATCAGTAAGTTCTATTTTCTTCTCCCGGAGTGTCTGAACATCCTTAAATGTTTCAAATAGCGTTTGGGTGATACTTCCAAGCGGTTGAGACAACTCATGCGAAATACCCCTTACAACATAGGTCAGCAGCTCCATTCGCTTCTGGTCGATCAGTTTTTGCTGGATAAAATGCAACTCTTCGTATTGCATTGCGTTATCCAATGCAGCAGCCACGTATTCGGCGATAATTTCGAACGATGCCAGCAATAATAGTTTCTTGAAAGCATTCAGTTGCGTTGTCTGGAATGAAAGGACTCCGATTTTGTTCCCTTTTTTACTGTAGAGGTTAATAAATGCAAGCGACTGTGTGGAGTTTCCTGAAATGGTATTATCGGGATTGATTCGTGAACTGTCGATCCCGACTTCCCGGGCATATTTTTTATACTCGATTCCCCAATCGTTGAAATATAAAACTTCCCGCCCATAGTTCAAGAAGCAGCCTACAGCCGGACGGTATTTTTCGTCCATCGAATGGAAGCTGATATCGACTTCAGAACCATTTTCTTTACAGTATCGTTGAAGTTCATTGTTGCCGTTTTTGATGTAAAGAATAAAACTGAAATCGGATAAATCTGCCAAAACCTGAAGTTCCCGTATTTGCGTATAAATACGATTAATAAAATCGATTTTCTTTAAATCATTTCCGATTTCGAGGGTCGAAACGATCTGCTTGCCGATTTTGGCCAGTAATTCCAGGTCTTTTCGCGATTCTTCCAGTTCTTCGTTCCGGAGGTTCAATCCCGAACGCGCTTTTATCAATTGATTGTTTTTCCGGTTTAAAATATACAGTAAAACCAAAGCGACCAAAAAAACCGCTAAAATAATAAATACAATAAACAAGGATCTTTTGGCCCGGGCTTCAGCCTCTATTTTCTCCCGTTGAGCGTTATAATCTTCTTTCGTATTTTCTTCAATGATAGCCGATTCTTCAGAATATAAACGATACCACTGTTTCACCTGTTCTATCGGATTTTCTTTGGAGACCAGCTCCAACAGCCTGTCATATAGTAGTCTGGTCCAGACCCGGGAATATCCTTTTCTTTCAGTGAGGGCAGAATCGCACTCAACACTTTTGTGATAATAAAGCAAAGCCGAGGCCGTATCGCCACGAGACAGATAATAATCTCCTATCAGCAGATTGGATGCCAGATTCTGGTAAGGATCATCGTATTTTTGAAATAGATGATCTGCTTTTTTCATCAAAAGAACAGGTAAAGAATCCGATTCTATGTCCATTGTATTCCAATGATACTTTTCTATCAGGTATTCTTTTTTGATATCTTCAATAGTATGGTTGATACTTGCTGAGTCTTTTCCCGACTGCCAATACCTGGTATCTTTGTTCGTCAGGGTTTTTCCTAATAGCTGGTAGTAATTAGCCAATTGATAGTCGTTTCTGGTCAGCGAATCTTTCATCAGATCCAGGCCCCTCCGGATATGATCGAGCGCCTGGTACAGATTCCCGACACCGGTGGCAATTCCTTTCTCGTAACTACCGGCATAGGTGTAATACAAAATAGAGAGCTGGGTGGTATCGACTTGCAAATGCTGGTCGTTTTCAATTTTATTGAGGGCTTTTAATATGATGGGCAGTTCTGTATCGCGATAGTAATAACCCAGAACGGCATTCCCTAACAAATAATCGGATTTAGCCCAGTTATATCGCTGCTGGTCGTGTTTTTTCAATGGAAAGGAGCGGCTGTATTTCAACCGGTTGATTCCGCCCTTAAAAATGGTAATGGTGGAATCATAAATAATGAATGCATTGGCGTATTTACATTCGCGCAACAACAAACGGGCTTCGGTAATGTAGGTGATTGTATTTTCTATTTCCTTATTCTCATAATCCACGTCCAGATTTCTCACCTTATTCAGGTATATTTTTGCCGAATCGAAATAAGATGTCAGGTAATAGGAATAAGCCAGGTTGTTCCAGGCTTTTGCTTGTGCATCGTAGTAATCAGGGACCTGTCCTTCTATCATTGAAAGGGCTTCTTTCGATTTTGTTTTTGATATTTCAATGTCTTTATACCTGAAATCGAAAGCTTTCTGATTCAGCTCGTCAATAGTTGCATTCCATTCAGTATGCCCGGGTTTTTCCCCGCAGGAGAAAAGCGAAAAAAACAATGCAGCAACAGAGATGTATTTAAAGGCATTTGCCATGATGAAATGGATAAGGATGGTAAAAATATGAATTTTATTTTACATTTTCATTAGTTTTGTATAATTTATTGAATAATAAGTTATTAGTATATTTTTTGAGATTCAGAGGTAACGAGTTAGTAAACCGTGCGTATTTCAGCCTTGGCATTTTGTTCTTGGAATATATCTTTGTGTTGAGATAAATAAAGGATTATGCCATGCATTGTTTTAGAAGGAATTTATCCAAGTCGACCTATTTCTTTCTCAATTTCTACAATCACTTCTTTATTTGCAATCTCTCCATCAAGACTGAATACGATAAATACTTTCCCTCCAAACTTATTTTCGAAGTCAGTAAAACTTGCTTTCATTCTCTCTGTTGCTGAATAGCTTCCAAAATTGGCTTTTGCGGTAATTGGTTTTATTTGTATGCCAAATGCTTTACTGCCAATTCTTGCGATATAATCAATGTCGCCCGCATGGTCAAGTTCGGAATCGCTCTCCTCAAATTCAATATTCGGAAAGATTTTCACTAAACCGTCATTTACAACAGACTTTTCCCTGAGGAATCCGTCAAAAGTCCGATTGATTGTCAAATTGTAAATGTAGTCAATGCAATCTTGTAATGTCAATTGAGCAAAAGCTACTTGCCATTCAGGAATGACTACTTCGGTTATTTTTTCATGAAGTCGCTCACCAAGTTCGTCCAAACTTTCTTTTGTAATTTTGGTCTTGGTTTTCGCCTCAGTGTAAGCGTTTTCAAAATACCATTTTTCCCATTTTTCAATAGTTTGAGGTTGGCATTCTCTGATTAAAACCATTACTGCGCCAACTTTATTAGGCCTTGAAAGTTGATAGGTTTGGCAAGCATAATTCAAGACCTTTTCTTTCTTGCCAAAATCCATGGAGTATTTTTTCATTCTGGTATATAATAATCTATCGTTCTAATAACACCTGTCCTTGTTTTCCTTTCTACAAAACGGGCAGCTTCTTCTCTTTAATCCATCTTCTTACGTCGTCGTTATTTGTTCCATTCGGAGGAAACCCTAAGTTGTTTGCTAAGTCTGCAATATGTATCACATTATTCCTGCCTACTGAGTTAGCCTTTAGATATTCCCATATCTGTTGTTGTTCCTCATTCATATTGATAAGGTTTTAAATTTTCCTATATATTTGAAATCTATAGCCGTGTCAACTTCTACTAACCCTGCCTTTAGTAAATGTACATTGATAAATGTTTTGTTTTTTAGGTATAGGTAGCAAAACAAATTATTGTCATTATCGTATTTGATTTGGTCATATTTCATAAAAACTTTTTGTCCCTTTAATTTCTCAGATAGAAACTTTGTAGCTTCTCCATTTACAGATGGTTTTTCTTTAATGCCAATAAGACGAATTTTTAGATTATTGTTCAATTCGATGAGATAAGGATTTGTAATGCTCTTTACTGTATAATATTCCTCTCTTTCTGCACTGTTCTTGTCGATTTTAGAACCAAATTGAAGCTTCTTAATGTCAATTTTTTTGTCTAATTTATGGGGGTCAGAAAAAATATATAGTAATTTTGATATTCGCTCTTCACTATCAGTTGTAACACTGTCGGTTTGAATTAAATATTCTGTTCCGTTAAAGTCTCCTTGTTGAACATTCAATTTTGATTTATAAAAAGGAATGAATTCAGAATTTATCTCATAACCAATAGAATTTCTTTGCAGATTTCGTGCGGCTAAAGCTGTTGTTCCACTTCCCATAAATGGATCTAGAACTGTTTCGCCTGCAAATGAAAACATTTTAATCAGTCGTGCTGGTAATTCTTCGGGAAACATGGCTATATGTCCCTCTTGCTTAGCGCCCCCAAAAGTCCAATGAGAAGCGAAATAGGCATTCCATTCGTCTTTACTCATTTCGGATAAGTGTTTTTGTTCTTCAGTAGGTTTTGGCGCATTGCCTTGTTTTTTAAAAATCAAAATAAACTCATAATCAATTTTTAATATTCCATTTCTTGGATAGGGAAAACTTCCCATAATAGCGCCACCACCTGTTGTGTTCATGGTAGTTTGTTTTTGCCAAATAACAGCTCCCATATAATCCATTCCTATGGATTCACAGAATTTGATAATTTCCGTACGAATTGGAATTACCTTATAGCGTCCATAATAAACAGAACGGGCAAATTGGTCACCAATATTTATGCAAAGTCGGCAACCGTCATGTAAAACACGGTTACATTCAGACCAAACCAAATTCAGATTATTAATATAACTTTCGTAACTCTCATGAAACCCGATTTGATTGTCTGTCCCATAATCTTTTAATTGCCAATATGGTGGGGATGTAATAATAAGATGAACCGACTTGTCTTTTATCAGGTTCATCTGTCGGCTATCACCATTGATTATTCTATGAGTTGTCTTCATCTAATATTTGTTTTCTACAAAAATACAAATTTTTATTGACTTCCTTGTTATAATGCACGTGCTTTCTTGCTTTGCCTTGTCTCCAACTGAAAAACTACTACACTGAACCTATACACGCCCGGATTGGGCGAAAAAATCAAAAATCACCTGCAGCGACTTAAATTTTAATTATTTCATTAATTTTGTGTCCGTACAAATAACAGAAATTCCGCATTCCATTGAAAATCAAAAAGGAGTTGAAATGAAAAAAATACGGATGATTATAATTCTTCATTTTCTGGTCGTGAGTTCGAGTTTCAACAATTATATCGGGATTGTAGTGAATAAAAAATCGCCCGACGGGCGACGCTATCTGATTGTACGCAATATCGGTGGAGGACAGGTGCTGGAAGATTGTTTGTTCAGCAACAAGATTATCGGACATTACAGGTATAAGGGATGAAAATACCGAGGATAACCGGATTAGCCGAAATAACCAATAAGTTTTACAGAAAGCTTCGCTACAGGAAAGGATTCGGGGTACACTCCCCTTTTGTTTATGATCTGATAACGAAAGTAATAGAGGAAAAGATGCCTTATTACGCTTTTGATAAGATAAAGAGAATCCGAAAAATTATTTATAGTCAGATCCATATATCCGGTGCAGCAAAAATCCGAAAAATTCAGAATCACAATTATGGAACCTTACTTTTCCGGCTTGTGAACTTTTTCAGGTGTAAGATTGTTTTTCAGGTCGGATCTCCTGCTGGAATCATGTGCCTCTACACCGCAGCAGCCAATTCGGAGCTCGAGTGCATAGTACTGGAAGAAAGCGAAGAGTCTTGCACATTAACCCGGATGATGGCGGAAAAGGCCGGATTTAATAACATTACAGTACGGCAGGGAAGCTATTTAACCGGAATGCAGGCTGTTTTTGAAGAAAAAAAGAAGATCGATTTATTTTTTATCAATATAGCAGGGCATGATTTATGTGCCGGAGTAACAGTGGAGTGTCTCTTAAATGCAGGAGAAGAGGCTATTCTTATAATCGATGGGATTCATAAAGGTAAATCGATGAATAAGATATGGAAAGATACGATTGCTTGTGAGCAGGTTTCCGTTTCGTTGGACTTATATGCATTGGGTATTGTATTTTTGAACAAAAGAACTCATAAACAACACCATAAAGTTTATTTTAATAATGGAAAAGAGCAGACTTTATACAAAAACAGGAGACAAAGGTTCGACATCTTTAGTCGGCGGAAAAAGAGTTTCTAAGTCGCATGTCCGTTTGGATGCCTATGGTACGGTCGACGAGTTGAATTCTTTTATAGGCTTGCTTCTGGAGGAGATCGAAGATAGCCATGACCGGGAAGTTTTGCTACAGGTGCAATCCACGTTATTTACAGTGGGCTGCTCTTTGGCAACCGAAGAAAGTGTCGATAACGGGTGTATTGTAGAGCAGCAGCAGATTATTGTTCTGGAGGAGGAGATCGACCGGATGGATACCTACCTTCCGCGGTTGGATAATTTTATACTTCCCGGAGGATGCAGAAGCGCGGCTTTGGCTCATGTCTGCCGCAGTGTCTGTCGCCGTGCAGAGAGGAATATTTACCGGATTCCTGAGTTTTCTGAGGATGAGTCTTTGCTGATGTCTTACATAAACCGGCTATCGGATTATTTTTTCGTTTTAGCCCGGAAAGAAAGTTTCGATAGAAACGGACAAGAAGTTTTTTGGCAAAAACCTTGTAAGTAAAAATTATTATTATATTTTTGTGCGAAAATTGCAACAAAAAAACCAAAAGAAAGTATACATTTTAGTGTAAAACCTATGTATTGGACGTTAGAATTGGCTTCAAAACTGGAAGATGCTCCATGGCCCGCAACCAAAGATGAATTGATTGATTTTGCATTGCGTTCCGGGGCTCCGTTG
Source organism: Bacteroidales bacterium (assembly GCA_031548005.1). Taxonomy (GTDB): domain Bacteria; phylum Bacteroidota; class Bacteroidia; order Bacteroidales; family Azobacteroidaceae; genus BNXB01. The sequence continues at coordinate 80,020 of JAVBRK010000011.1, read as the reverse complement.
GAAGTAATTGAAAATCTGCAGGAGATTGAGGATGAAGGGGAAATTTATGAATGTATTGAAGATATCTGGCCTGATTATCCGAGCAAAGAAGACTTTTTCTTTAATGAAGAAGAATACTGATCAAATGATCCGTCCTTCGTCGGCGTAACTGTAATATCTGCCATCGCATACAATAAGATGGTCTAACACTGTGATATCAACCAACCGGCAACTATCTTTTACTCTTTGAGTTATAAGGTCGTCGTTCTGGCTTGGAAGTGGATTGCCGGAAGGATGGTTATGGCACAGGATAATGCTCGAAGCCAGATGCAGTACTGCTTCCTTTAAGATCATTTTCAGATCGACAATCGTTTCGGAAACGCCTCCCTGGCTGATCTTAATCCGGTTTGTGATTTTGGAAGAACGATTCAATAACAGCACCCAGAATTCTTCGTGCGGAATATCACATAAAAGAGGATAAAAATGCTGAAAGGTATCCTTGCTGCTCAGGATGGTTTCTTGCGGGAAACAAACCTGGGCATTTCTTCTTTTTCCGAGTTCTAATGCCGCTACAATGCTGATTGCTTTGGCTGTTCCGATACCCTTGAATTCTGAAACCAGTTGCTTGACGGGAAGTTTTCCGAGTTTCCCGAGATTATTTCCAGCCGACCAGAGGATGCGCTGGGCGAGTCCTACTGCGGTTTCATTCTTACTTCCGGAACCGATGATGATGGCTAATAATTCGGCATCCGACAGCGAATGGATGCCTTTCAGGAGTATTTTTTCCCGTGGACGGTCTTCTTCCGCCCAATCTTTTACACGGAGTTTTGGGGAGTCGGTCATGGTTAATGGTAAAAATAAAAATTTAAAAACAGGAATTAGGAATTAAACAAACCGGTTCTTAATTCCTGTTTTTTAAAATGCTTATAACAGAGGGCTTATTTTGCCCGTTCAACATATGAACGGTCGCGTGTATCTACTTTGATTTTTTCGCCTTCTTCGATAAACAGAGGTACCCGGATTTCTGCTCCCGTTTCCAGTGTAGCGGGTTTAGTGGCATTGGTTGCTGTATCTCCTTTCAGGCCCGGCTCCGTATAGGTAACCTGCAATATCACATGCGGAGGAAGTTCGGCAAACAGAATGGTTTCGGAGTCTGCATGGATAACTACTTCTGCAATATCTCCTTCTTTCAGGAAATCGACGCCTGTAATATTATCTTTGGCAATGGAAACCTGTTCGAATGTTTCGTTATTCATGAAATTATAGCCCATATCGTCCTGATAAAGGAACTGATAAGGTCTTCTCTCGATGCGGACCTCGTCCACTTTCACTCCGGAGTTCCATGTTTTATCCAGAGTTCGTCCGGTAGTTACATTTTTGAGCTTGGTGCGGACAAATGCCGGACCTTTTCCGGGTTTAACGTGCAGGAATTCGGTAATATAGTAATATTGACCATCCATATCGATACACATTCCGTTTTTGAAATCTGCTGTACTAGCCATAATTATAGTTATAGTTGAATTTTGAGCGCAAATGTAGGTATTTTACCCCAAATATCAAAACCCGGAAACCTAAAAATCAGAAAGATTCGGGAGAAAACTTACAAAAGTTTTGTCTGTTGAAAAATAATTTATATCTTTGCAGCCCGATTTGTTTGCGAATAATAACATAAAAAAATAAATATCGTCATGAAAAGGACATTTCAACCTTCAAATAGAAAAAGAAAAAATAAACATGGCTTCCGTAGCAGAATGGAAACAGCCAATGGCCGCAGAGTGCTGGCTTCCCGTCGTGCAAAAGGAAGAAAAAAACTGACTGTATCCGACGAATATAACGGCTGATAATAGTATTAAGATAATACGAAAGGGAATGAACTTTTATAGGTTTGTTCCCTTTTTGTGTTCTGTTATTCTGTTTTATTTTGTATTTTTGATGCGTGGAAGTATGAATTAATTGTATCTGGCAATAAAGAAAGCAATTGCCGGCAGAAAGAAGGTCAGAATAATATGAGTAAATTTTGGAATTTAATCTGGAAAAACGTCCTGGTCAGGACAATCCTGTTAGCGGTATTGGTCTTGATATTGCTCGTGTGGCTGGTTCTTTGCTGGCTGAATGTTTATACGCAACATGGAAAGGCTGTAACTGTCCCTGATGTCAAAGGATTGAAAGTGGAAGAGGCTGCTAAATTTTTGGATAAGAACACACTCCGGTATGAAGTGATCGACTCGGCTTTTATTAAAAACGCCGCGCCCGGAAGCATCGTTGAAATGTCTCCCAAAGCCGGGACCCGGGTAAAGGAAAGCCGGATTGTATACCTGACTGTAAATGCATTCTCGACACAGATGTTTACTATTCCTGAAGTGCGGGATTTGTCGCAGAGACAAGCCACCTCCATGCTTTCAGCTATTGGTTTTGAAAATGTGAATGTACAATCTGTTCCGGGCCAGTACCGGGATCTGGTAGTAGGACTTAAATATTCGGGCAGGGAGGTGAAAACCGGGGAAAAGTTGCCGGCCAACAGCAGACTCACCCTGGAGGTTAGTTCCGGGCAGGTTCCTGCCTTGGAAGAGGCTGATACGGCTGTTATTGAAGGAACTTCTGAAGAATCCTGGTTTTAGTTGTCTATGGATGATTTTCTGGAAGATATAGAAGACGACCTGGAAGATTTGCAGACGGCAGATGAACCTTCCGGTCAGTTGTATGAACATTACCGTTTTGTAGCCGACAAAGGTCAAGGATTGTTGCGGGTTGATAAATTCCTGTCCGTTCGGATTGAAAATGCGTCCCGGAACCGTATACAGCAAGCTGCTGATGCAGGGTTCATCCTTGTCAATGGAAATGCTGTCAGGTCGAATTATAAGGTCAAGCCGATGGATGTGATTACCATCATGATGGATTATCCACGGCGGGAAGTCGAGATTATACCGGAAGATATTCCTCTGAATGTCGTTTATGAAGACCGGGATGTATTGGTCGTCGATAAGCCGGCCGGTCTGGTGGTACACCCTGGTCATGGAAATTACACGGGAACTCTGGTCAACGGAATAGCCTGGCATTTTAAGGATCACCCGGAGCATGATATCAGCGATCCGCGGTTGGGATTGGTCCACCGGATCGATAAGGATACTTCCGGGTTGCTGGTGATAGCTAAAACTCCTGAAGCCAGAACAAGTCTTGGCATTCAGTTTTTTAATAAAACGACCAGCCGGAAGTACACTGCACTGGTTTGGGGAAATCTGAAAGAAGACGAGGGAACGATCGAGGGAAATATCGGACGTCATTTAAAAGATAAGCTTCTGATGACCGTTTTTCCGCAGGGAGATCATGGTAAGCCGGCTGTAACACATTACCGGGTTTTGGAGCGTTTCGGATATGTTACCCTGGTTGAATGCCGCTTGGAAACCGGAAGAACACACCAGATACGTGTGCATATGAAATATATCGGCCACACGCTGTTTAATGACAGCCGGTATGGAGGAGATCAGATCTTAAAAGGAAGTTTGCAGGCGAAATACAAAAAATTTATACAAAACTGCTTTGAAATCTGTCCCCGGCAGGCTTTGCATGCCCGAACGCTTGGCTTTATACATCCGTCGACGGGAAATGAAATTTATTTTGAATCTCCGTTGCCTCCGGATATGAGCAAGTTGATCGAAAAGTGGAGAAATTATTCTAATACCATTGAAAACAAATCGAACTAAATAAATTTACATTATGGAAAGAGAGGAGGTCTTTGACGACATTCGTCCTTATCGTAACGAAGAGGTTGCCCCCACCGTCGAACGGCTATTGAAAGACCCGGAATTTAAACGGGTGATTCATTTTATCATGCCGGATATTGATTGGAAAGCATTTGAGGAAACCATGCGGTCGTTTGATAATACGTATGATTTTCAGCATACGATTGTCAAAAACACCATTTTATACCTTTTGAAAAAATCGGCTCAGGATGTTGATTGTTCCGGTTTTGAGAATGTTTCCAGAGACGAGGCTTATACTTATATTTCCAATCACCGGGATATCGTACTCGATGCTTCCATTTTATGTGTATTATTATCTGAAAATAAATACGATACCACTGAAATTGCGATAGGAGATAACCTGCTGATCCAGGATTGGATCAAAGATCTTGTCCGTCTCAATAAAAGCTTTATTGTGAAGCGGGGAGTTTCTATGCGCCAGATGTTCGAGGTATCCAAACATCTTTCCGGATATATTCATTTTGCAATTACCCAAAAAAAACAATCGGTATGGATTGCACAGCGGGAAGGCCGGGCCAAAAACTCGGACGATCGAACACAGGACAGTTTGCTTAAAATGTTAAGCATGGGGAGTGATAAGAATTTTCTCGATAGCATCCGGGAACTTAACATTGCACCGCTTTCGCTTTCGTATGAGTACGATCCCTGCGATTATCTGAAAGCAAAGGAATTTCAGCAGAAAAGAGATCATCCGGAATTTAAAAAATCTCCTCAGGACGACCTGAGAAACATGGAAACCGGTATTTTCGGCTATAAAGGAAACATTCATTTCCAGATAGGCCGTCCGATCAACCCGTTCTTGTCGTCTATCGATCCGAATATGGAAAAAAGCGAAATTGTTTCTGCCGTAGCGGCTCTGATCGATAATGAAATTTTCCTGAATTACCGGTTTTATCCGGTGAATTACATCGCTTACGATCGCTTGTGGGGTAACAATGAGGTGTTCAGGAGTCAATATACTGAAGAAGATATCCGGAATTTTGATGCTTACCTACAAAAAAAACTGGATCTGATTGAGTTGCCGGATAAAGATATTCCGTACCTTTCGGAGAAATTGATGGAGATGTATGCTTTTCCCGTAAAGAATTACTTATCGGTTAAAGGATGAAAAAGGAATGTTACTTTCTGTTGTTGCTGCTTTTTTTCTCTTCCTGTAATTTTATGGGAGATGATGATGTTGACTACGGTCTTGATGAATACGAAGAACGCCTGGCAGAAGTACTCCTGATCGATGGAAAGACAGCATTTCTTTTAGACAACGGGAGCCTGCTTTATGATGCAAGCTCCAAAACCCTGCAAAACGTTCGGGACAGCGCCCGGGTGAAAATAAACTATACTGTCCTGGATCAGATTACTCCAGGATTTGATCAGACCGTTCGCTTAAACCGGATGCAACAGGTCGGATCGGGGAGTTTACAGGTATTGGAAGCCGATTCCATCGCCTCGATGCCCGATGATCCGGTTTATTTTGAAAGTGCATGGACCGGCGGCCATTATTTGAATATGACCTTTTCGATCGAGTATAAATCCAAGCCGCATAAGATTTTTCTGGTGACTGATCCTGCCGGGATATCCCCTGAAAATGAGTTTGTGTATCTCGAATTCAGGCAGAGCAATAACGGAGATGATGCCGGATATCAATCGGGCGTTGTCACCTCTTTCAGTCTGAAAAACGTTTTGGGTCTTCCTTCCGGAAATAAAAAACTGAGGCTGTCGGTCAACAGTTCCAATTACGGACGGAAAATCTATGAACTTAATTATTGAATGTAATCATGGAAAATTACGGATATATCAAAGTTGCTGCTGCTATCCCGGAACTTAAAGTTGCGGATTGCCGGTTCAATGTGGAAAAGATAAAAGATTTGCTGCTTCAGGCTGTTGAAAATAAGGTACGGGTGGTTTGTTTTCCCGAACTTTGTATTACAGGATATACCTGCGGCGATTTATTTTTTCAAAATCTGTTGCTCCAGGAGGCGGAGTCTGTAATTTCCGGCTTGCTCCGGGATACGAAGAATCTGCCGGTAGCTTATATTATCGGGGCCCCTGTGAAGATAAACAACCGTTTGTACAATACTGCTCTGATCTGTTCGCAGGGTAAAATTCTGGGGATAGTTCCGAAATCGTCCCTTCCCAACTATTCCGAGTTTTATGAAAAAAGATGGTTTCACCCGGGAGAAAAAGAACTTCTCCAAAAGGTTACTTATGCCGGTTGTAACACTGATTTTGGCGTAAAGCTGCTTTTCACTGACGGCGAAGCATCTTTTGGCGTGGAAATCTGCGAAGATTTATGGCGGGTGGTTCCCATCAGTTCCGGACATGCTATGGCCGGCGCTCAGATCATTTTTAACCTTTCGGCGAGCAATGAACTGGCCGGTAAGAACGCTTATCTGCACTCATTGATTGCACAGCAGTCGGCACGTTGTATCGCAGGATACATATACGTTTCTGCCGGTTGGGGCGAATCGACCACCGATCTGGTATTCGGGGGTAACGGGATCGTTTATGAGAATGGAGATTTATTAGTGCAATCCGAACGGTTTGAAACGAAAAATCAATTGATAATCAGCGAAATAGATATAGAACGACTCGATGGTGACCGGTTGCGTATCAATACATTCCGGGAAAATGAAGTCCCGGAAGAGTATATGCGGATTGCTTTGGATCTTCCCCGTCCGGAATCTCCTGTTTCGTTGTCCAGGACGATTAATCCATTTCCGTTTATTCCTCTTGAAGAAGTTTATGACGGTTGGTGCCGGGAAATCTTTACAATTCAGATCCTGGGATTGGCAAAACGGGTTTTACATACGGCTGTCAATACGGTTGTTATCGGAGTTTCTGGTGGACTGGATTCGACGCTGGCCTTGTTGGTTTGTGCTAAAACATTCGACAAGATCGGACTTTCCCGCGATCGGATCGTAGGAGTAACCATGCCTGGATTCGGGACGACAGGCAGAACTTATAATAATGCGGTTTTATTGATGCAATCGCTGGGGATCACAATCCGGGAAGTCAATATTAAACCGGCTTGCGAACAACATTTTAAGGATATTGGCCACGATCCGGGAGTGCATGATGTGACCTTTGAAAACTCACAGGCCCGTGAGCGTACACAGATCCTGATGGATATTGCGAATCAAATGAACGGACTGGTAGTCGGAACAGGCGATATGTCGGAACTTGCTTTGGGTTGGGCGACTTATAACGGGGATCATATGTCGATGTATGCCGTTAATTCGGGAATCCCGAAAACCCTGGTGCGTCATTTGGTTAGTTGGGTGTCGGAAACCCAGATGGACGACCAGACTTCTGTGCTTCTGAAAGATATTCTCGATACGCCGGTGAGTCCGGAACTGGTTCCTGCAAAAAACGGAACAATCAGCCAATGTACGGAAGAAATCGTAGGTCCTTACGAATTGCATGATTTCTTCCTTTATTTCATGGTTCGTTACGGATTTTCCCCGGAAAAGATTCATTTTCTGTCCCTGCAGGCGTTCAGAGATAAGTATCCGGAGGAAACAATCCTCCGATGGATGGAAGTATTTTATAAACGGTTTTTCAGTCAGCAATTCAAGCGCTCCTGTATACCCGATGGCCCCAAAGTAGGCTCTGTAAACCTATCTCCCCGCGGAGATTGGCGGATGCCGAGCGATGCCAGTGCGGCAGCATGGAAGGCCTATTTTCAGAAATAAATCGGTTAAGCATGTAAAAATGCTTCGGCATACTGGGCCGAGTTGACGCCGTATTGTTTGATGATCCGGGTAAATTCGTTCAGTCCGACTTTCAGTATACGGACGGCATTTTTCGGAACAATCCGCAATTCGCCTCCGCCTAATCCTCCGTCTGTCATGAAAATAGTATAGTAATCCTGGCTTTCACTGGTGACATAGCAAAGCGAAAAAGAATCGCCATCCTGCAATAAAGCCGGACGGAAGTGCTCTTTCCCTTTTATGCCGAGTTCGGAATTGAAAATGGATTTCAACAGGGTATATATCGGAATTTTGGATAAAACTTTATCTTCAAATTTCTCGATCTGTTTTTTTACATAAGGACTTTTCACAATTAATCCGCAGATCAATCCCAGCAGAATCATGATAACAGCCGATATCACAATGATTCCTACTACTCCTAAAGTTCTGGTTATTTGTACTTTGTCTTCAATACGCTGCACCAAAGGAGAGATCATATGGTGCAATTTTTCCAATAAAATGACGGTCATGATCAGAGGAAACAGAATCCCCATGTAGCCGTTGATAACAGTATTCAGAATTTTTTTCATGTGCCCTGATTTTTAAAATTTCTGCAAATTTAGAATTTTTAATTATCAATTGTCAGTTAACGATTGGTAATTATTTCTTTCCCCACAAAGTTAATTTTTGAAACTCCTTTTATTTCAGTTTTTTATTCCTGAAAATATCCTGTTGAAAACTTTTTCAAAAATATTTTATATAAAATGTGGGGAAAAGTGGAGAATTTCGTATTTTTACCGTGGATTATCATCTTAAATTGTTAAAATGGAGCGCTTTTTGGGAAATATAGATGCAAAAACGGATGCAAAAGGAAGACTTTTTGTGCCGGCTTTGTTTCGTAAAAACCTGCAGGCATCGGGCATTGAAAAGCTGGTGCTGCGCAAGGATATTTTCCAGGACTGTCTGGTCTTGTACCCTAAAAATATCTGGGATGAAGAATTGACGGTATTGCGTTCGAAGCTGAACCGTTGGAATGAAGAACAACAGGGTTTGTTTCGTCAGTTTGTAATGGATGCGGAAGAGCTTGAAATCGATTCGAGTGGACGGATACTGGTTTCGAAGCGATATTTGAAACTGGCCGGAATTACCTCGGAAGTTCGGTTTGTGGGTATGGATTATACCATTGAAATCTGGGCGCGTTGCAAGTTAGACGAGCCGCTGGTTGATCCGGAATCTTTCAAAGCAGGGATTGAAAAATGGATGGCGATATAAATTATCATGTTCCGGTACTGTTAAAGGAAAGTGTTGAAGGCCTTTGCATTCAATCCGGAGGAACTTATGTGGATGTGACCTTCGGAGGAGGAGGTCATGCGCGTTCGATTCTGGAGTGTCTTGGTACTGAGGGCCGGCTCTTTGGTTTTGACCAGGATGAAGATGCTGAGAACAATATCCTTTCTCACGACAGGTTTACATTTGTCAGAAGTAATTTCCGGTATTTGTCGAACTTCATGGATTGGTACGGAGTCGGGTCGATTGATGGCCTGTTGGCCGATCTGGGGGTTTCCTCTCATCACTTCGATGATGAATCCCGCGGATTTTCGTTCCGTTTCGATGGAGAACTGGATATGAGGATGAATAAACGGGAGGGACTCAAAGCTTCGGATATTCTTAATTCTTATCCGGAAAGTGCGTTGTCTGATGTTTTTTATTTCTACGGGGAACTGAAGAATGCACATCAGTTGAGCCGGGCTGTAGTAAAGGCCCGTGATATCCGGCCGATTTCTACAACACAGGATTTTTTGGAAATTATCAAGCCTTTTTTCAATCGGGAAAAAGAAAAAAAGAATCTGGCTCAGGTATTTCAATCGCTCCGGATCGAAGTCAACTCGGAAATGGACGCCCTGAAAGAGATGCTGACTCAGGCTTTGCAACTACTGAAACCCGGAGGGCGGATCGTAGTGATTACTTATCATTCGCTGGAAGACCGTTTAGTGAAGAATTTTCTGAAAACCGGTAATTTTGAAGGGACGGTCGAGAAAGATTTTTACGGGACTTTTCAATCGCCTTTCAGACTGATCAACAACAAGGTGATAATTCCGGGAGACGATGAAGTGAAGCGAAACCCCCGTTCGAGAAGCGCCAAATTAAGAGTTGCAGAAAAAATTTAGTAGGTATGGAAGAGCAGACGAATTACAGAGAATATAGAACGGAAACCCGGGAATTTTCCGGAAAGAAAAAAAAGAAAGTTTCCATAGGCAGTATTCTGGGAGGAGACATCCTGAAAGAAGATTTTGTGGTGAAGCAGTTTAAGCTGATCATCCTGATCGCTTTTCTTTTTGTGTTATTTATCAGTAACCGTTATTCCTGCCTGAAAAAACTGACGGTCATCGATCGTCTGAAAACAGAATTGAAAGACGTTAAATACGAAAACCTGGTGATTTCGACAGAATTGACTACCAATAGCCGGCAGTCGCAAATCGAAGATCTGATCCGGGTAAAAGGACTGGAGTTGTCGGGCTCGAAATCTCCGGCATATGAAATTCATAAATAAAAAAGATGCAAGCATACCGATATGGCAAAGAAAACGCTGAATAACAAGATTCGGAGGAATTACTTTATTGTAGCGCTTCTGTTTGGCCTGGTCGTTGTTCTGATCATTGCCCGTGCATGCTATACTTCATTTTTCGACGGGAAAACCTGGCGAACCCTGGGCGCCACTTTGGTACGTCCGGATATTGAGATTCCTGCCGTCCGGGGAAATATTTATTCCTCCGACTACCGGTTGATGGCTACCAGTGAGTCGATTTATCGTTTGTACCTCGATTTTTGGGCCGACGGATTGGAAAAAGATACCTTGATGAAATATGTCCGTCCATTAGCTGAAGGGCTGAACCGGATGTATCCGGAGTATTCGGCATCGTATTATCAGAATCATATCCTGAACGGTTGGAATATGCGTCAGAAAGAAGCAGAGCAGATTAACCGCGGAAAATCGGTCGTGCGAAAGAGCCGGGAATATCATCTGTTGGAACGTCGTGTCAATTATTTAGTAATGAAAGAAATCCGAAAGCTTCCTTTTCTTTCCCAAAACCGGAATAAATCGGGACTTTATTCCAAAGAATACCTGAAAAGAACCAAGCCTTTCGGAACGCTTGCTTCCCGTACGATCGGCGATATTTACGGCGATTTCGAAAAAGGAGGAAAGAACGGCCTGGAATTGGAATACGATTCCCTGTTGAGAGGTACGCCGGGAATCAGCATGGTGAAAAAAGCATATGGGAGGATTACGAACGAACCGGTCGAATATCCGGTGAACGGGATGGATGTTGTGACTACCATTGATATTGATATCCAGGATATTACGGAAAAAGCCTTACTCAATAAACTGAAAGAGATCGATGCCGAATCGGGAACTGCAGTCGTTATGGAAGTCGGCACCGGGGAAATTAAAGCCATCACCAACATGGGACGGGTCAGCGAAGGAGTCTGGACCGAAACCAAGAATCATGCTGTTGCCGATGAAACGGAGCCCGGCTCTACTTTCAAAGTGGTATCCATGATGGTGGCTTTGGAAGACGGGATTGTTCAGCCCGACGATACCATTGACACAGGCAACGGATTGTATACGTATGCCGGATCGGTAGTCAAAGACCACAATTCTCATCGGGGCGGGTACGGACGTATCAGCGTGATGCAAACCATCCGTTACTCTTCCAATGTCGGAGTGGCTAAAGTGATTCTTAAGGGATATGAAAATAATCCGTCCAAATTTGTGGAAGGAATTTATAAAATCGGTCTGAATCAGGATTTTAAACTGGAAATTCCCGGAGCGGGACGGGCCAAAATACGTACTCCGAAAGACAGCTTGCGTTATTGGTCGAGAACAACGTTGCCCTGGATGTCATTCGGTTATGAAACACAGATTCCGCCGATTTATACGCTTACGTTCTTCAATGCCATTGCTAACGACGGAAAAATGGTCAAGCCTTTTTTTGTGCGGGAAATACAAAAAGAAGGAAAAGTGGAGGATCGTAAGAAAACCGAGGTGGTCAATAAACAGATCTGTTCGTCCAAAACCTTGAAAATCATCCGGCAGATGCTGGACGATGTGGTGAATCAGCCCGACGGAACAGGAAAGCCGGCGCGTTCCGACTATGTCCGGATATCCGGAAAAACAGGAACAGCGCAGATATCTCAGGGCACTGCCGGGTATAAGAGTGGCGGAACATCGCACCAGGTGTCGTTTTGCGGCTATTTTCCCTCCGATAACCCGAAGTTTTCCTGTATTGTTCTGATTCGTAAACCCCGCAATGGCGCTGCCTCCGGAGGGTATATGTGCGGAACCGTATTCAAAACGATTGCGGAAGAAGTGTATGCACGAAGCCTGCGGATGGAAACAAAAGATTGTGAGAAGGACAGTATCAATCCGATGGTTCCCTTGACTAAAAGCGGATTGTATGCTCAAACAGAGTATATTCTGGATAAATTGGACATTGCTTATAAAGATAGCGCCGGCTCGGACAAAAAATTGGTTGCCTCGACGATTTCAAACAACCGGGTGGTACTGGGAGAACGTAAATCGGTTGATAACCTCGTTCCCAACGTATCGGGGATGGGCGCTAAAGATGCGGTATTCCTGCTGGAAAACCTCGGTTTGAGGGTCAATCTTTCCGGACGGGGGGCCGTCTATTCGCAATCGATCAGCCCCGGAGCGAGAGTAAATAAAGGACAGACAATCAGCATTCAATTGAAATGATATGAGACTTGATGAACTTACCAACATCCTGACGGATGCGAAAATATCCGGAAATCCCGAAGTTGAAATTTCCGGACTGCATTCGGATTCGAGAAAAATTGAACCCGGTTTTCTGTTTGTGGCTGTGGCGGGAACTCAATCCGACGGACACAGTTTCATTGGAAAAGCAATTGAAAACGGTGCAAAAGCAATCGTTTGCCAGCAATTGCCGGAAGAAGTTAAAGGCAATATCACTTACATGGTGGTACCGGATAGCGCAGATGCTCTGGGAAAACTGGCTTCGGTCTGGAACGGCGAACCTTCCCGGCAGTTGACTTTGGTCGGAGTTACCGGAACCAATGGTAAAACAACCATTGCGACGCTGTTGTACGAAACGTTCCGTAAGCTCGGATATAAAGCGGGCTTATTATCGACAGTCTGTAACTACATCGACGGTTTACAGGTTCCGGCTACCCATACGACTCCCGATCCGGTCGGGCTGAACCGGTTGCTGGCACAAATGGCCGATGCCGGATGCGAGTATGCTTTTATGGAAGTCAGTTCGCACTCGGTAGACCAGAAACGCATTAGCGGATTACATTTCAAGGGTGGAATTTTTACGAATCTTACACGCGATCATTTGGATTATCACCATACTTTTGAGGCTTATCGTGATGCCAAAAAGGCCTTTTTCGATCAATTGCCGTCGACTGCTTTTGCCTTGACCAATAAAGATGATAAGAATGGTTTGTTTATGCTGCAGAATACCCGGGCGGAAAAGAAAACTTACTCGTTGCTCTCACTGGCCGATTTTAAAGGAAAGATCATCGAATCTCACTTCGACGGGACCATGATGTCTGTCAATGGGAAAGAGGTGAATACCCGGTTCGTAGGGAAATTTAACGCTTACAATCTGCTCGCTGTCTATGGAGCTTCTGTTTTATTAGGAGAAGATGTAGACGAGATATTGTTGCAACTCAGCACTCTGAATTCGGTTGCCGGCCGCTTCCAGGTGCAACGCTCACCCGATGGTTACAGTGCTATTGTCGATTATGCACATACTCCCGATGCCCTGACCAATGTTTTGAATGCAATTCATGAAGTCCTGGAAGGAGGAGGAAATGTCATTACGGTCGTGGGCTGCGGCGGGAACCGAGACAAGGGAAAACGCCCGATCATGGCGAAAGAGGCTGTCCGGCTGAGCGATCGTGTGATCCTGACTTCCGATAACCCCCGGTTTGAGGAGCCGCAGGATATTATCGACGATATGGTTGCCGGATTGGATGTGGTGGAAAAGAAAAAAACATTGTGTATTACCGATCGCAAAGAAGCTATCCGCACAGCTTGTATGCTGGCGCAAAGCGGAGATGTGATTCTGGTTGCCGGTAAAGGACATGAGGATTATCAGGAAGTGAAAGGAGTGAAACACCATTTTGACGACCGGGAAATAGTACAATCCATTTTTGAATCGTAAAAAATATTTCAATATGATTACACGTATAGAAATTGACGGTTTTAAGTCATTCAAAAATTTTGAGATGGAATTTACTCCACTTACAGTAATTGCAGGGGTAAATGCGTCAGGAAAAAGTAATCTGTTTGATGCGCTGCAATTATTGTCCCGATTAGCGGAAGTTGACTTGAGAACTGCCTTTGGCGGACAAAGAGGAGATGCAAGTGAATTGTTTTTAAAATACGACGAAGATATTGCGGCTCAAGAAATCTCTTTTGCTGTAGAGATGCTGGTAGATAGAAAAATAAAAGATAATTGGGGAGGAGAAGCTGAACTAAAGTATACACGATTAAGATATGAAATAAAAATTGCCCGTCGCAACAATGAAAAAGGATTTGAAGACCTGTTTATTGTACATGAATCCCTGGTTAATCTAAAACATAATGAGGATAAGTGGGTGAAAATTATTGACAAACAAAATCTAAATTACTGGAGGCCAAAAGTCGTAACCGGGAAACGTGGAATTCCATATATTGCAACTGAGATTATCAATGGGTATACTTCTTTTGTTGTCCCTCAAGATGGGACGACAGGAAATAAAAGAATCTATTCCGCTATTGAAGCAAAACAGAGCGTTTTAAGTGGAATTACAACAATAGACTTTAAACATATATTTGCTGCAAGAGAGGAGATGAGGAACTGGAAATTCCTGCAATTTAATCCGGAAGATCTCCGTCAACCAACACGACAAGAACCGAATGCAAGTGATTTTATAACTCATAGTGGAAAAAATTTAGCTGCTGCTTTATTTAGGATTAAGCAAGAAGATGAATATAATATTATTGAAATTTCCAGGAAATTAAACAGTTTTCTTCCGGAATTCATTACTGTAGATGTCATTGACGACAGACCCAATAAACAATTTATTATTAAATTAAAAGGAGAAGATGGTAGAGAGTTTTCTTCAAGGGTTCTTTCTGAAGGGACTTTAAGATTACTGGCGTTATGTATTTTACTATATGATTATCAACATAAAAGTGTTCTGTGCTTTGAAGAGCCTGAAAATGGAATTCATCCATACAGAATAAAATCGATGATAGACTTGTTAAAAGAGTTAAGTACTGATTTTTCGAATCAAACATTCTCTGCCCGGCAAGTAATTGTTAACACTCATTCTCCTGTATTAGTTGGAGAAATATTAAAATGGCAATATAATAAGCATGTTAGTATTTGGTTGGCAAATACCAATACATTAATGACCAATTTTAATAACCGAAAATATAAGGTTAAAATAACAAAGATAGTTCCTGTAAGCAAAGATTTACAAATTAACATTAATTTCTCCGAACAAGAAAGAAAAATAACATTGGCAGAAGTGGATAAATATCTTTGTTCAACTGAGTTTACTTCAAAAAAACAACCGGAATGAGACCTCAATTACTAATAGGATTATACACAGAGGGTCCTACAGATATAAGATTTCTTGAAAGTATTATTAAACGAACCTTTGAGGAAATTTGCTATGAATGCCCCAATGAAGTTGAGATATTAGACATACAAAAAATTAAAGTGACAAAGTCTACCTTTATGGATGATGTGATTAATGCTTCCCGAAAAGGAGTTGATGATTTTGGTATCATGGTATTATGTATTCATGCGGATGCAGATAGCGATACTGATGCTGATACTTACCAATATAGAATTAATCCTGCTGTAGCTCAGGTTAACAGTACCCAAGAAAATATCTGTAAAGTAATTGTTCCTATTGTACCAATACAAATGACAGAGGCCTGGATGCTTGCTGATAAAGTGCTATTGAAAAAACAGATCGGTACAAAGAAAAATGATGAAGAATTAAATATAAATAAAAGGCCTGAAGACATTACAGATCCTAAGCAAACGATAAAAGATGCGATTCGGATTTCACAGGAGGAGTTAAGGAAAAGGCAAAGAAATGAGCTTAAAATTACGGATTTATACTTGCCAATCGGACAGGCAATTTCTTTGGAAAGCCTGAAAGGCTTATCTTCATATCAAAAATTTAGAGAGAGCGTATATGAAGCATTAAAACAATTAAATTATTTACATTAAACTAATATGCTGTATTACCTTTTTCATTATTTGGATCAACTCGATTTTCCCGGGGCAGGGATGTTTCATTACATTTCCTTCCGTTCGGCTCTGGCAGTGCTTACAGCATTACTCATATCCACGATTATCGGCCGGAGAATTATCGACCGGCTGCAATTGAGACAGGTCGGGGAAATCGTCCGGGATCTCGGGGTGGAAGGTCAGCTTTCTAAAAAAGGAACTCCTACCATGGGAGGGATTATCATCATTATATCCATATTGGTTCCGATTCTGCTTTTTGCCCGGCTAGACAATATTTACATCATATTAATGTTGATTACAACGGTTTGGTTGGGAGCTGTAGGCTTTGTAGACGATTACATTAAGGTGTTCAAGAAAAATAAAGAAGGATTGAGCGGAAAAGCGAAGATCGTAGGGCAGTGTGGATTGGGATTGATTGTGGGACTGACGCTTTATTTGAGTCCCGATGTGATGATCCGGGAAAATGTCGAGATCAGGAAAGATGATGTCATTACCGATGTATTGCATAGTCCGGCCGTAAAATCCACGAAAACGACGATCCCATTTCTTAAAAATAATAATTTCGATTACCGGGATTTAGCTTCGTTTATGCCCAGTCATCGTACGGCGGCCACCTGGATCATCTTTGTGTTTGTAACCATCCTCATTGTGACGGCTGTTTCCAATGGCGCCAACCTGACGGATGGACTCGACGGATTAGCCACCGGTAGCTCTGCAATTATCGGGGCGACGCTTGGGGTGCTGGCTTATGTTTCGAGTCACGTCGAATATGCTGCCTACCTCAATATCATGTACATTCCGCATTGTGAAGAATTGACCGTATTTGCCAGCGCCTTTATTGGGGCGACGATTGGTTTTTTGTGGTACAATGCCTATCCTGCCCAGGTATTTATGGGAGACACGGGTTCGTTAACTTTGGGTGGAATTATTGCTGTTTTTGCCATTATCATCCATAAGGAACTGCTTTTGCCGATCTTGTGCGGAATATTTTTTGTTGAAAGCCTGTCGGTCATGCTGCAGGTTGCTTACTTTAAATACACAAAGAAAAAAACGGGGAGTGGAAAGCGAATATTCAAGATGACGCCTTTGCATCACCATTTTCAGAAACCCGGGAATGCCGGAATCGATGCGATCATTCAGAAACCGTTCCGGGCAGTTCCGGAATCCAAGATTGTCGTGCGTTTCTGGTTGGTTGGAATTGTATTGGCCGTGTTGACGATTGCAACCCTTAAAATGAGATAAAAGAATATGAAGCGAATTGTAATATTAGGGGCTGGGGAAAGTGGGGCGGGAGCTGCTGTTTTAGCGAAAAAACAGGGATTTGAGGTATTTGTTTCGGATACTTCCGCCATTAAGCCGCTTTATGTGGAGTTGCTCGAAAAATACGGAATCGAATACGAGTCGGGCATTCATACGGAAGAAAAAATACTGAACGCAGATGAAATTATCAAGAGTCCCGGTATTCCGGATAAGCTCCCGTTAATTAAAAAGATAAAAGAGAAAAATATTCCGGTCATTTCAGAAATCGAATTTGCCGGTCGTTATACGAAAGCGAAGACAGTTTGTATTACCGGAAGCAATGGAAAGACAACGACGACCATGTTGACTTACCACATCCTGAAAAGCGCCGGATTAAACGTCGGTTTAGCTGGAAATGTAGGTAACAGCTTTGCTTTGCAGGTAGCGGAGGAGAACTATGATTACTATGTTATTGAACTGAGCAGCTTTCAATTAGATGGGATGTACGAATTCAGGGCGGATATTGCTGTTTTGCTGAACATTACACCCGACCACCTGGACCGTTACGATTACCAGATGCAGAATTATGTCAATTCCAAAATGCGGATTGTCCAGAATCAGACGAAGGATGATGCTTTTATTTACTGGAAAGACGATCCGATTGTTTCGGAAGAAGTAAAAAAACGTGATCTGCTGGTGACGCTCTACCCTTTTTCAGAGAAAAAGCAGGAGGGATTAGCAGGATATACAGATAATAATCAGATTATTATAAAAACCAATAAAGGAGATTTTACCATGGAAGAAGAATTGGTTGCGCTCACGGGAACACACAACTTGTATAATTCATTGGCTGCTGCGATTTCATCCAAACTTTTGGATATCCGGAACGAGACGATCCGGGAGTCGCTCAGTAACTTCAAGGGAGTCGAGCATCGCTTAGAGAAAGTAGCGCGTGTAAAAGGAGTCGAATACATCAACGACTCGAAGGCAACCAATGTCAATTCCTGCTGGTATGCTTTGCAGAGCATGAAAACCAAAGTGGTATTGATTCTCGGAGGAACCGATAAAGGGAATGATTATTCAGAGATCGAATCGCTGGTCCGGGAGAAATGCCGCGCCTTGATTTTTTTAGGTGTCGATAACCGCCTCCTGCTTCAATTTTTTGAAGGTAAAGCTGGATGTATTCAAGAAGCCCGCTCCATGCAGGAGGCTGTCGATTGGGCCTACAAACTGGCCGAAAAGGGAGATACAGTATTGTTGTCGCCTTGTTGTGCCAGTTTCGACCTGTTCAAAAACTACGAAGACAGAGGAAAGCAGTTCAAGGATTGTGTTAGAAAACTCTAAGTATGGATTTTATAAATAAAATATTCAGGGGAGACCGGGTGATCTGGATGATCTTCATGTTTCTGTGCCTGATCTCGATTGTGGAAGTTTACAGCGCAAGTAGTACCCTTACTTACAGGAGTAACTACTGGGAGCCGATTGGCCGGCACACGATGTTCCTGATGTTGGGAACAGCCGTCGTATTGCTGTCCCATAGCATCAAACCCCGTTTTTTCTCCATTCTGGTAGTCATGATTCCGGTGGCCTGGGTGCTGCTGATCATTACCAAGGTCATGGGAAATTCGGTGAATGGAGCCGACCGCTGGTTGTCTATCGGCGGACTTTCCTTCCAGCCTTCGGAGCTGGCAAAACTTTCATTGATCGTTTGTACTGCTTTTATTCTCAGTAAAGCGAAACCGGATAACCTGAAAGACAACCGGTTTTTCTGGATTCTGGGGTTGACTATTCCCACCTGCGCCATTATTTTGTTGGATAATTTTTCGACGTCGGCTCTGTTGTTTGTGATCGTTTATATCATGATGATCATCGGTCAGATTCCCTGGAAACGGATATTACAACTTACAGGTGTTATGATGATCGGAGTCGTTTTATTTGTCAGTTTCCTGGTTTTTGTTCCGTCCGATACCATCAATAAGGTCTTCCCGCGGGGGGTGACCTGGAAAGAGCGGATCAAGGATTTTAATCACAAAGATCAGGATTTTACCGATCCTAAAGTAGCATTCAGTGCAGACAATTATCAGGTCAGCCATTCTAAAATAGCCATAGCACAGGGTGGTGTATTCGGTAAACTGCCCGGTAAAAGCCTCGAGCGGGATTTTCTGCCCCAGGCATACTCTGACTTTATCTTTGCTATCATCATTGAAGAAATGGGAATGATTGGAGGAGTGTTCGTGCTGATGCTCTACGTTATTCTGTTTATCCGGTCGGGGATTATCGCCAACCGGTGTGAAAAAATATTTCCGAAGTATCTGGTTATAGGATCAGCATTGGTTATTGTGGTCCAGGCCCTGATCAATATGTCTGTTGCCGTGAGCCTGATTCCGGTAACGGGGCAGCCTTTGCCCCTGATCAGCCGGGGAGGAACATCAACACTCATCACTTGTATTTATGTAGGTATTATATTGAGTGTAAGCCGGTTCGAGAATCCGAAAGGAATTCAGCGGGAGGTGGCGATCGCCGTTGAATCGGAGGAAGAAAAGCAAGAAATGAATGAAAATGCATTTGAACAGGAAAATATCAATGCGGGAGAATTCTAATATGAGAGTCATTATCAGTGGAGGAGGTACAGGCGGGCATATTTTCCCGGCCCTGGCCATTGCAAATGAGATCAGATTACGGTTCCCGGAGGCGGAAATTCTGTTCGTCGGGGCGGAAGGCCGGATGGAAATGCAACGGGTTCCTGCCGCAGGCTATAAAATCGTCGGACTCCCGGTAGCCGGATTCGACCGGAAGAACTTATTTAAGAATATTCCTGTCCTTTTCAAATTATGGAAAAGTATGTCTTTGGCCCGGAAAACGGTGAAGGACTTTCAGCCCGGTATTGTTGTCGGAGTGGGGGGCTATGCCAGCGGACCGACGCTTAAGGTGGCCAATCAATTGGGAATTCCGACTTTGGTACAGGAACAGAATTCCTATGCCGGAGTAACCAATAAACTGCTGGCCCGGAAAGCTTCCCGGATTTGCGTTGCTTACGAAGGGATGGAACAGTTCTTCCCAAAAGAAAAAATAGTTCTGACAGGCAATCCGGTTCGTCAGGACCTGAAATGTACGGACGAAAAACGCCGGGAAGCTTACGCTTATTTCGGACTCGATCCGGAGAAAAAAACAATCCTGGTATTGGGAGGAAGCCTGGGAGCGCGAACGATTAATCAAAGCATGATTCAAAGCCTGGAGCAGATTGGAAATAATACTGGTGTCCAGTTTATCTGGCAAACCGGAAAGGTTTATTACGAAAACGCCTGCGAGAGTGTGAAAGGAAAGACGCTGCCTATTCATCTGACGGATTTTGTTTCACGGATGGATCTGGCTTACTCAGTTGCCGATTTAATCGTTTCCAGGGCCGGCGCCGGTTCGATATCGGAATTCTGTATTGTCGGAAAACCGGTGATATTGGTTCCCTCTCCCAATGTGTCAGAAGATCATCAGACAAAAAATGCCCTGGCATTGGTAAACAAAGGTGCGGCTGTGATGATCCGGGACGATAAGGCTGTGAACGAATTGATTCCGGAGGTATTTGCTTTGCTTGAAAAAGAGGCTGAAACGAAAAGTTTAAGTGAAAATATCCGGTTGTTGGCGCTACCGGATGCTGCAAGCCGGATTGTAGATGAAATTGAAAAAATAACAGATCGTCGATGAAAAATTTAAATGATATACGATCCCTGTATTTTATCGGGGCCGGAGGTATCGGAATGAGCGCCCTGATCCGGTATTTCCTGTCGAAAGGTAAACAGGTGGGCGGATACGACCGCACGGAGTCTTTCCTGACGAGACAACTCAATGAGGAAGGCGCTGAAATTCACTATACCGATGATACCGGTTTGATCCCGGGTCATTATAAAAATAAGGAGACGACCCTGGTTGTTTATACTCCTGCCGTACCGGCCGATCATTCGGAGTTGGTTTATTTTCGTGAAAACAGCTTTGAAATACAGAAACGCGCTCAGGTTCTGGGGGAGATCACCAAGACCAGCCGGGGAATCTGCGTAGCCGGAACACATGGAAAGACTACCACGTCTTCTATGATCGCACACCTGCTGAAACAGTCGCAGGTCGATTGTAACGCTTTTCTCGGGGGAATCCTGAAAAACTACGATAGTAACCTATTGTTATCCGAACGGAGCGATCTGACGGTGATCGAGGCGGACGAATACGACCGCTCGTTCCACTGGTTGCATCCTTATATGGCGGTCATTACTTCGGTGGCTCCCGACCATTTGGATATCTATGGAACAGAAGAAGCGTACCGTGAGGGATTTATTCATTTCACATCGTTGATCCGTGAAAACGGAGTGCTGATGATGCATCAGGACGTAGACATCGAGCCTGCATTGAAAAGCAGCGTGAAGTTATACCGTTATTCGGGAAGAACGACCTCCGATTTTTATGCCCGGAATGTCCGGGTTGGAAATGGAGAATTAGTTTTTGATTTTATGACACCGGAGGGTTCGGTCAACGATGTTCAGTTGGGTGTACCGGTCCGGATCAATGTAGAGAATGCAGTGGCCGCTCTGGCGATTGCCTGGTTGAATGGCGTTTCAGCAGAAGAATTGCGTTCAGGGATGGCTTCGTTTCAGGGTTCTAAACGCCGGTTCGATTTCCACTTGAAAACGGATCGCATCGTATTGATAGATGATTATGCGCATCATCCGGAAGAATTGGAGGCCAGTATCTGCTCGGTAAAAGAACTTTATCCCGGTAAAAAGCTGACTACCATCTTTCAGCCACATTTGTATTCCCGGACGAAGGATTTCTACCAGGGATTTGCAGAAGCATTATCCCAGTCGGACGAAACAATTCTGATCGACATTTATCCAGCCCGGGAAGAGCCGATTCCAGGGGTCAGTTCTCAAATGATCCTTGACCGGGTGACATCAGCTCAAAAACGGTTGTGCAGCAAGAAGCAACTGATCGATGTGATCTCGGATGGTAAATATGAGGTCGTTCTGATGGCCGGAGCAGGCGATATCGAGTTACTGGTCGATCCGGTTAAGACTGAATTATTGAAAAATCATGGTTAAAAAGATTATTCTTCTGGTTTTGGCTTTGGCGCTACTGGCATACATCCTGTTTGCCGTTTTGGTGATGAACCCTGCTTCCGGCCGGGGAGTCTGCAAGGCGATGGATGTAGAAGTACTGGATACGCTCGAACGTCATTTTATCACCCGGGGGGATGTAGCCGTGATCTTGAGTAATTCAGGTATGACTCCTGTAGGAAAGAAGATGAATGAGATCAATACGGAAGCCATAGAAGAAAAGCTGAGAGAGAACAAACTGATTAAAAAGGTGGAATGCTATAAAACCTCAGGAGGAAAAATAAAAATTGAAATACGCCAGAAAATTCCTATCTTGCGGATATTTTCTAATAGCGGCAGTTACTATGTAGATAGTGAAGGAGGGGTAATGCCCGTTACCGGGGTTAATTTTGCTGCTTATGTACCGGTTGCGACCGGCTATATTGAAAAGGAATTTGCAACGTCCGGTCTTTATAAATTTGCATTATTTTTGCATGATGATAAATTTTGGAATACGCAGATAGAACAGATTTATATTGCTCCGAATCAAGACCTTGAATTTACGCCGCGCGTAGGTAATCATCAGGTTATTCTTGGTAAAATGGAACAAGTCGAAGAAAATCTGGAAAAACTCAGGCTGTTTTACGATAAAGGTCTGGATGAAGTGGGTTGGAACAGGTATTCCGTTATCAACCTGAAGTATAAGAATCAAGTGGTTTGCACGAAAAAATAAAAACATGGGACAATCGGGATTTATTGCAGCAATCGACCTGGGAACATCCAAAATGATTGCGATGGCAGGCAAAAAAAATGAATTCGGGATGCTGTCGGTGGTTGCATCCGAATCATCGGACTCCGGAAATTGCATCCGAAGAGGATGTGTTTATAATGTTGAAGAAACGACAAAGAAAGTCACCTCGTTGATTACGAGGTTGAATTTCAAGCTAAGTCCGAGTAAAATCGAGAAAATCTATGTCGGGATAGGCGGTCAGTCGATCCGGATGGAAACTTTCAGCGCCATCAAGCCGGTATATGGTAAGGTGACCGACGAAATACTCCTGTCTATCGATGAAGAATGCCGGTCCTACCAGCCCGAGTATGACGATGTTCTTTATATTTTGCCCCCGGAATATTTGATCGATGGAAAATTTGTTGCCGATCCTAAAAGTATTCCTTACGCCTTTAAAGTCGAGGCGCGCTGTAAACTGATTATTGGGAAAATTTCCCTGAAAAGAACGTTGAAAAACAGCATCGAAAAAGACAACATTGCTATTGCCGGCTTTTTCGTTGCCCCTTTGGCTACAGCCGAGGCGATATTAAGTGAAAAAGAGAAAGAATTCGGTTGCGCCCTCATTGAGTTCGGAGCCGGTGTAACTTATGTGTCTGTATATAAAAAGTCGCTCCTCAGATACCTGGTGACGATTCCGTTGGGTGGTCAGGTGATCACAAGGGATATTACTACCTTGAATATCCTGGAAGACGAAGCGGAGAATTTGAAGGTCAACTGGGGAAGTGCGGTGGTCGATCTGGAGGAGACGGATAAAATAGAAGCGCATCCTGAAATAAAGCTTATAACTCTGAATTCGGTGATTGAAGCGCGGTTGGACGAGATTTTGGAAAATGTTTTGAATCAGATCAAACAGTCGGGCTATTTTGAAGAACTGGGAGCGGGCATTATCATCACCGGAGGAGGCTCGAACCTTAACCGGATTGCAGAAGTGATCCGGAAAAAAACAGACCTGGATGTCCGTCACGGGAGTGTGAAAAAATCACTGGTAAATCAGTCGCCCGATTGGGCAAGTGATCAGGCTAATATGGAGATAATCGGATTGTTAGCTCTTGGAACCGAGAACTGTATCAAGGAAATGATTTCGAAACCACGGCCTGTTGTGCAGGATTTTCTGTTTCCGGAAGAAGAAATTCCGAAGATCGAGAAAGAAAAGCCTGTTCGCAAACCGGTTGAAACGAGTCATCACGATCAGCAACCTCCTGTAAAAAAGCCTGGTGGAGGACTTTTTGGAGGCTTGGGACGGAAATTTGAAAGGTTGAGCGGAAAACTCTTCGAAGACGAAGATTACGAGGAAAAGGATAAAAAGGATAATACTCAAGATTAAAAGAACAAAAAACGCAATATTTGCAGCTATGGACGACAAGCTTATCGATTTTGTATATTCAGCCGAACAGCCTTCCATCATTAAAGTGATCGGAGTAGGAGGAGGAGGAGGAAACGCAGTCAGTCATATGTATCGCGAGGGAATCCATGATGTCTCTTTTGTACTTTGTAATACCGATAGTCAGGCCTTATTTAAAAGTGATGTTCCGACTAAACTGCAGTTGGGAAAAGCCATCACAGAAGGATTAGGAGCCGGGAACAAACCGGATAAAGCGCGCCTGGCAGCAGAAGAAAGTTCCGATGAGATCTGGAAAATGCTCGACGATGGGACTAAGATGGTCTTTATTACGGCAGGAATGGGTGGAGGTACTGGAACAGGAGCTGCTCCGGTGATTGCCCGGGTTGCCAAAAGCATGGAAATCCTGACAGTCGGGATTGTTACGATCCCTTTCCTGTTTGAAGGCGAACGAAAGATTATCCAGGCCCTCGACGGGGTGGAGCGCATTGCTGAAAACGTCGATGCTCTGTTAGTGATCAACAATGAACGTCTCCGGGATATCTATCACGATCTCGATGTTCCCAATGCTTTTCAGAAAGCCGACGATACACTGACGGTAGCAGCCAAAAGTATTGCCGAGATCATTACTGTTCCGGGATATATCAACCTCGACTTCGCCGACGTCCATACCATCCTCAAAGACGGTGGAGTCGCAATTATGAGTAGTGGAACAGGAGCCGGGGAAAATCGCGTCTCCAAGGCCATCGATAATGCCTTGAATTCGCCTTTACTGAATAATAACGATGTTTTCAATGCTAAGAAGATATTGTTGAATATTTCTTCCAGCCTCGAATTTCCATTAATGATGGAAGAAATGACGGAGGTACACAATTTTATGGCCCGCTTCGATTCGGACATCGAAGTGATCTGGGGGACTGCCATCGACGAGAGCCTGAAGGAAAATATTAAAATAACCATTCTGGCTACCGGATTCGGAGTCTCGCATCTGCCGTTTATGCAGGATCACCTGGATCGGGAAAAAGCAAAACTTCAGCAGGATGATCTGGACCGGATCGAAGAAGAGGAAAGGAAGAAAGAAGCCAATCAGAAACGTATTATTGCTGCCTATGGAGACAAAGCTGCCCAAAAGCTGAGCCGGATTATCCGTCCGAAGCCTTTTATATTTACCCAGGAACAGATGAATGACGATACGGTCATCGATATTGTCATCGGTCACCCGGCTTATAACCGGGAATATAAAAGAATGATGGCCGAAATCAGGGAAGCAGATGCCAAATATGCAAATATAGAGGTAGACGACGAGCCCGAAGATCATTTGGATCCAGGTATTACTCCCGGGTCGAAGCCTGAAGATGAAGATATTGAATTTTAAATAAACCGATGTATTATGAGCATGTTCGATCAAATCAGTGAAGATATTAAAAATGCCATGCTGGCAAAAGATAAAATACGTCTTGAAGCCTTGCGTGGAGTAAAAAAAGAATTTCTCGAAGCTAAAACGGCTAAAGGCGGGGATGGAGAGTTGACAGACGAGGCGGCTGTAAAAATTATTCAGAAAATGGTCAAGCAACGGAGAGAAAGCGCTGCAATTTTTACAGAGCAAAATCGTCCGGAATTAGCCGAAAAAGAATTGGCTGAAATATCTGTTCTGGAAATTTATCTTCCGAAACAGATGTCTTCCGAAGAATTGGAAGCGGAGATCCGGTTGATCATTGCCGAAACAGGGGCGACATCAGCCAAAGATATGGGAAAAGTGATGGGTGTCGCTTCTAAAAAACTGGCAGGTAAGGCCGAGGGCCGGCTGATTTCAGAAACAGTGAAAAAACTGTTACCCGCCGGCTGATATAAACACGATTTTCAGACTATTCTACTTTTGCAAAGCAAACATTTAGAAATATAAAAAAATAAATTGACATATCTAATTATAAAAATTAAAACTATGAAACGAAAATTACTTTTTGCCGTCCTTTGCTTGTTTTGCATTGGTATGGCTGTTCAGGCACAAAAAATGTGTTTGAACGTGAACCATTCTTATGGTCAGGAGCGTTTTGCGCTGAATAATGTTGCTAAAATCACTTTTCCTGACGGAAAGATTTTGGTTACGTTGAATGCGCCGATTTTTGGCTCCACTTTGTGGGAATATAGCAAGGCTGATTTTACCTCTTTTACATTTGCCCAAGGAAACCCGACGGCGATCGAAAAGGTAGAAAAGCCAAAGCTGACGATATATCCCAACCCGACTGTGGATGTGATATATGTGGAAACTCTCGGGCTTGTTGATTATATCCGCGTTTATGACCTGAATGGCCGCTTGGTTTTAACCACGCCGCCGCAAGGAGATAAAACGATGGTGAATATGGCAGGTTTGGCAAAGGGGATGTATTGTGTGAAAATAGGTACGTTCTTGGCAAAAGTGATTAAGAAGTAATACTCTGTCATGCTGGACAGGGACAAGTTATACCGACCTCGAAGAGCGTCGGTATCTCGTTTCTCTCTTGCGGCAGAGATCCCGACGTTTGGCTTTGCCGAAGCCGGGATGACATAGAAAATTAAAAAAAATAAAACAAATAAAAAATTATTAAGTCATGAAAAAATTCATTTTATTATTAGTTTCAGCGGTTGTATTCGGTTTGATGTCAACTGCTAGTGTTAGTGCTCAAGATACTGTTTATGTATATAACGGTCTTAAATTGGTTGCTAAATATCATGTCAAAAATGACTTGACCGAAATGACAATGGCACGAAAAGCTATACCTACGAATCCTTATGGGATTGATATTGAAAAGTCTTTGAAATATTCTAAAGCCACTTTTTCAATAGCTAGTTCGGGGATTTGGTATTTGTGTGTTCCTTACGATCAGGGCGTTAAAGTCTATAAAAATGGACAAGAGTATAAAAAACTGACTAACAGTGATCTTTTTCCATATTGGTGGGCATTTCAGGGTGATGGAGATATGACCTTATCCGTGAATGAAGATGGTAAATTGTGTAGAATTACTAACAATTATAATACAGAATATAAATTCCTCTGGGAAGTCATTGAAAAACCAGTTATGAGTGGTTTTTATTATGATCCTGCTATGTGGTCTTATAATAATAATACTCCTGTTATATCTACGTCGATTGAAATAGAATCGGGTAAGGTTGTTTATAGGTTTAAAATCAATGACCAAGATCAAACGATTATTGTTGGATCTTGGTAATAATAAAAAGGGCGGAATATAATTCCGCCCTTTTTATTATTATATTAAAGTTTACATAGATTATTTCCTTTTTGTGTTCCCGGGCAAGTATCGCCGGGGTTTATGTAGCAATATCCGACAGATTTGCTGCCATAATGCCATGTAAACTTGATACCACTTATTATGGGCTTATATTCTTGGCAGTATTGGAAACCAATGTTAGCTGATGGTTGTCTCATAGGAGGTAAAACTTTATCCCAATCGTTACATCCATGATAACCTGTAGGTTTCATATACCAAAATCTTTCACTTTGATTTATATTATATCCAAGTGGCGTATTAAAATAAGGAGTATCTGGATTTTGTAATACAATGCTTATTAAATCAGCACGATATGGAGCGGAAACCGATATACTATACGGAAACTTTATTACACCATCGCCATCACTGTACGGTGTTCCAGGGGTAAATGTAATGGCTGAATATGGAGGTCTGTTTGCGACAGAACAATAGTCTATCTCACACTTAATTTTACCGCCACAAGTGCCTCCGGCTTGTTTGTATCCTTCAGGACATGATGTATAGTTATAAGATGAGTCACACGCTGTGCAGCCCCATTTGCCGTTTGTACATTGAGTACAATCCTGTCCTGCAATAGGTGCGTCCAGTGTGGCGTATTTACATGGGTCGTCGTCACATCTGTAACGTGGTTGGCCTGATCCGCCATCCATTCTACAAATTTCTGTGGCTATCTTGTCTGCAGAGCAAGCCACCTCTCCTTCACAGGTTTCGACATATGAACAGCCGGTACATACGGTGCCGCCGCAGCTCCAGCTGCTGCACTCGTGGCCGGTTGGACATTCTATGCCGCTCACGTTACAGCCACAGTCAGTATAGTGGTCAACGTTGTTGCCCTTACTATCTTGGTCGGTACACTTGTTGCCCTGTAAGGAATATTCGCCATTACAGTTGCCGTAGGTGTATGGGTAGTTTCCGGTGTCGCATTTGCAGGCTTGATATTTAGTGTCATCTTTAAATGAGGCAAATTTTCCGTCCACCACTTTGTAGCCTTCAGCTGTGCAACTTGCACCAGAAACGACTTTGGGTGATTGGCAGTCTGTAGACTTTCCTGTGCCTGATGTCCATTGGTAGGAATCGTCACATTCGCAGGCAGAATATCTGGTGCCTGACCAACGAGGGTCAACACAGGTTTTGCCGCCTAATTTAGAGTTTGCGGGGCAATAAATGTCGCCTTCGCGTTGCATCTTATTAGATTCGACATATTTATAGGCATTTGGGCATTTGCATAACCTAAACATGTCGCCGCACATGCCAGAGCCTCTGTCACCAACGAGTGGAGCCTGGCAGAGTTGAAAACCATCGGGGCATTTGTAGACTTGGCTTGTTGGGTCTTCGCCAGATTTAAGGCCGGCTCCGGCGCCAACGATGCCGTCGTTGCTCGGTTTGAACTTGTCTCCGGGTTTTTTGTTAATAAAATAAACGCCGGCGAGCTGATCGTAGCTGCCAGTGTTGTTGAGTTCTAGCCCGAGAGGGGCATTAAGGTCGGTTATCGGGGTAGCCTCTTTTGCATTTGCAATGCTTGCCACAATAATGGTACAGCATGCCAGTAAAAGAGTTTTTATAATATTTTTCATAATACACCTCTTAGTTTGCCAGAATTTTTTAGTATTCCCGAGATGGGAATCCTATTTATACTATTTTAGATTTTTATCGGTTTGACTTAACCGGTTGAATAATAAACTTTTAGCGTAGTTTTTGCTAATCAGAGGTAACGAGTTAGTAACCGTGCGTATTTCAGCGTTTTGCGGTGCTATATTGTCAAATAACTCACGTCAAAAGTAAGCAATATTTTTGAAACCACACGCATATTTTTTCTCTTTATTTTTTAGCATCTAATTTCCGAAATCCTTTTTCTGCGTCTATGGCATTGAGGCGTGTCAATTGACGTTCTGCCATTTCGCGCAGACAGGCGTATCGGGTAGATTTGTCCATATCACGTTTCAAAAGTTCTGCGTTAAACGATTCAAGATTTGCCAAGACAACCAATTCGTTAATACTTGCCGTATCGCGTATATTCAAACCTTTCTTTGCGTATTCGGGATTAGCCTCCCGCCACTGCCTTGCAGTACAAGCCCACAAAGCGAGGTTCAGCATATCGGCTTCGTCTGCGTAGGCGTATGCTTTCTCACGTTCAACATCCATTTTTGGAATGATAAAATCACGGACAGCATCGGATTGTTTTCAGCCTCTTTCAGCCGCTGATCTTCGGTAATCAAATAAAGTTTAAACACCGGATTGAGCCACGAGCCGAACTCAAACGCAATATCTTTGTGGGCGTAAGTTCCGCCGTTTCGCCCTGCTTGGGAAATCATACCGGTAGCATCGGTCGCCTCAATCCATTTGCGGGGTGTCATATTAAAACGGTTTGCCCCAGCCTCGTGCAAAAAGGTGTCGAATTCGACACCTTTAAAGACGGGGTTGTGCAACATCTCCCAAGCCCCGAGAAACTCAAGGGTATTGCGATTACGCATCCAGTTGCGAATATGATCTTCGCCCTCTTGACCCTTTACCATATCGGTAAGGCAAATATAATCGTTGTTTTTCTCCGAAATAACGGTTATTTCCGTTCCTTGTACGGTTATTTTGTCTTTTTTGCTCATATTGCTTATTATTTATTCTCTTTTTGGATATAGTTGTTGGCATTCTTGACAAGGCTCCTAAAGTTAGATGTTTGTCAGTTGTGTAATTTGTAATTCATCCCAATCTTTCTTTACTCCCCTTGTACTCATCTTTCAAAATAGAGTAGTACAGCCTGTTTACATATTTTCCATTCATATAAAAGAAATCACGTAGAGTACCTTCGTAGATGAAATTACATTTTCGGATTACTCCCTGTGATGCAATATTTCCTTCTTTATGACATACTTGTACTTTATGGAAATTAACCTGATTAAAGCTGAAATCCAAAATGCTGTTTACTGCTTCTGTTGCATAACCTTTCCTGTGGAATTTTTGCCCCAAAGCATATTCTATTTCGCAAAAATGATTTTTGTCATTTACCAAGAAATAGCAATCTGACCAATGCAAACCTGAGATTGCTTTTCGATAATAGCCCAACGGTAATAATCAAGCTTTTCATCATCTGTATATTGAAATGCCCTTAAAGTAAGCCTTTCCGATTCTATTATTTTACTTCCCTGATGTATTAGCATATCTATATTTTTTATGTATAACACTCTGTTGCAAATTTTGCGTTCAAATTTAGCAAATATCTATGAAATAGCCTCAGATTACCGCTTAAAACCTTTGTTTTTAACCACTTCCGGCTTTGCCGGGGGCTTGATATGCGGTCTTATAACTTGGTTTATCTCTTGGTATTTCTGCTTGAACCAGTCGATAATATTTTGACCATTGAGGGAAAGGCGAAACTTGTTCGGATTGTCCTGCTCCCTGAATGGTTGCAATTTGGCATCTTGTACGCTGAAATCGTGGTCGTGTTCGGGAGAGTGAAGCTTGCCCGTAACGGATACGGATTCGCCGTTGAATAGCTTTCTAATACTCTCTATTGTTAATCCGATGCCCTTGCATAACTGTACTATCCGTAAATGTTCGCTTAGTTTGGGAAATACGCCGAAAAACAAATCCATATCTTCCTGCGCTTTATATGGCTCATACTCCTGTTTGAGTTGAGCCAACCGGGATTCCGTCACTGATATTAGTTAACGATTCAAGAAAAAAAAGGGTGGTTGTGTGTTACAGATTTGTGAAGATGTTTTGGGATGCGGTTTTTATAATACGCTGAAAATTAGTGAATTATCGGAGAAGAATCTGATAAAAAATTCAGATTATTTTGGCAGTCTGAATGTTTTGAGTAAATTTGCTTGAAGTATTGAGTAAATTATTTAAAAATGTACGAACGTTCTTATTTAAAGCAAGTTAAATCAAGGATAGAAGAGCCGCGAAAGTTCATTCAGGTCATTCTTGGGCCTCGCCAGGTGGGTAAAACTACTATGGTGAATCAGTTATTGTCTCAATTATCCATATCGTATGTATCTGAGTCGGCCGACGCTATCTCAGCAACTAACTCAGCTTGGCTGATGCAAGCTTGGGAGACGGCCAGGCTGAAAATGAAAGCCTCCAGCGCTTCGGAATATCTCCTTGTGATTGATGAGATACAAAAAATAGATAACTGGAGCGAAGTTGTCAAGCAGCAATGGGATAAGGATACCCGTGAGAACATAAATATCAAGGTTATTCTGTTGGGTTCTTCTCGTCTTCTTATTCAGAAAGGTTTAACCGAATCGTTGGCCGGACGTTTTGAAACGTTTTATCTTGGTCATTGGTCATTTGCTGAAATGACTGCTGCTTTTGGTTGGTCTATCGAACAGTATATCTATTTCGGAGGATACCCCGGTTCTGCTTTATTAATTGAAGATGAAGAGCGTTGGAAAAGCTATATAAAGGATTCTCTTATAGAGACCAGTATCTCCAAAGATATTTTAATGCTCACCCGCGTAGATAAGCCTGCATTATTAAAACGTCTGTTTGAGATTGGATGCCTGTATTCAGGACAGATTTTGTCATATACAAAAATCACAGGACAGTTACAGGATGCAGGTAATACTACGACTATAGCAAATTACCTCAAGTTGTTATCCGATTGTGGTTTGTTAGGTGGATTGGAGAAATATGCAGGGAGCGTAATTCGGAAACGGTCATCCAGTCCGAAATTTCAAGTATATAATAACGCATTGCTAACATCGCAGGATGACGAAACTTACCCGACAGCCATTGTAAATCCAAAGCTCTGGGGCAGGTTGGTTGAATCGTCTGTGGGCGCTCATTTACTCAATCATTCGATATCCGAGAGATATAATCTCCATTACTGGCGAGAGGGTAATAATGAAGTAGATTTCATTCTCGAAAAAGGGAATAAGGTAATCGGACTGGAGGTAAAAAGCGGTGTCAGTGCAGACAATGAAGGAATGGGCATATTTAATGAGAAATTTCATCCTGATAAGATGTTACTGGTCGGTACCAGTGGAATTCCTTACGCGGAATTTTTGAAGATTAATCCGAAAGAATTGTTTTAAGAATATAAATATGGAAATATTAACACACGATCCGTCGGAATATATCCGCGGTATTCAACAAATCTTAGAAACTGTTTAAATTTTTCAAGAAAAGATTTTGAGAAATGGAAACAGGACTTTTGCAGTTAAAATTTTCGATAATAGCGGGCCTATTTGAGAACAATTTTATATGAAAGTGTAAAAGTTCTTTGAATGGCTTTTTGTTTTTAATATTATGAGTTAATTGTTTATTTGTGAGATTTTTTAACGAAATAATTGAAATTGTTTAAATAGTTTAATAGAGCCGGGAATAATAAAACAGGGACTACTGGTGGAATACCGGCAGCCCCTGCAATTTTTTTCAAAAAGCGCTGTTTTATCAGGGATATTTTTCAAAACTGACCATTTCGACCTCGAAAACCAAAGTGCTGTATGGAGCAATGACTTGATTTCCATATCTGTCAGTTAGTCCTGGTGAGCCATATCCTAAATTCCAGGGAATCCAGACTTCCCATTTATCGCCTACGACCATATTCTGCAAAGCAACGGCAAATCCGCTGACGACTCCGTTTACAGAAAAAGAACTGGCAACTCCGTCGGGGCTGGCGTCAAACTGGGCGCCATCATAGAGCGTTCCCTTATAATGCACATTGACCTTGGAGGTATAAATGGGTTTTTCAGCGCCTGTTCCGTTTTTCAGTTTCTTAACATAAACGGCGCCTGGACCTTCAGGTGTAGTTACCGATTGATAGGCCGGATTGGAAACAATGGCATTGAACGCAGCCTCATTGGTCTCCTTCCATTCGCTGTAATCGTCGTCATCGTCTTTGCAGGAGGTGATTGCCAACGCTAACGGAAGACAAAGTATCCACAAAAAGATTTTATTCTTCATTAATTCTGTCTTCATCGGTTAAAATTTAACTTCGGGCGCTTTTTCAGCTCCCGCTTCTGCTTTGAAATACGGTTTAGCCGAGAAGCCCGACATACCGGCTATGATATTGTTCGGGAATCTGCGAAGCAGGGTATTGTACTCACGGGCCGTTTTATTGAATTCTTCCCGTTGGTAGGCAATCCGGTTCTCGGTTCCTTCCAATTGCGCCTGTAAATCCATGAAATTCTGGTTGGCTTTCAGATCCGGATAACGTTCCACACTGACTAACAAACGACTCAGGGCAGAAGATAATTCTCCCTGGGCAGCCTGGAACTGAGCCATGGTTTGCTCGTTCAGGTTGGTCGGATCAATACTTACCTGGGTTGCTTTTGCCCGGGCCTGGATCACCCCTTCCAGCGTATTTTGCTCGTGTTCGGCATAGCCTTTCACAGTGGCGACCAGATTAGGGATCAGGTCGGAACGGCGTTGGTATTGGTTTTCTACATTACCCCATTGGGCGGTAACGGTTTCGTCGGCTTTAACAAGTTTGTTGTAAGTTCCTGTGTACCAAAAGAAAATAATGGCAGCCAAAGCTACAAGAGCGGCAATAATAATTAATCCTTTTTTCATATACATTCTTCTTTTATGATTCGGCAATCTGTTTTAATAAATTTTTCATACTGACTTTATCGGAGATAATATTTTCCAGTTCGGCAATCGGAACACGTTCCTGTTCCATCGTATCCCGGTACCGGATGGTGACGCAGTTGTCTTTCAGACTGTCGTAATCCACTGTTACGCAATAAGGAGTTCCGATGGCATCCTGACGGCGGTAACGTTTTCCGACTGTGTCTTTTTCGTCGTATTGGCAATTGAAATTAAATTTCAGCCGGTCCATGATTTCCCGGGCTTTTTCGGGCAATCCGTCTTTCTTGACTAACGGCAGTACTGCTAATTTCACCGGAGCCAATGCCGGGGGCAATTTCAGTACGACACGGATATCTCCGCCCTCGAGCGTTTCTTCACAGTACGATCCGGCCATGATACTGAGGAACATCCGGTCTACTCCGATCGAAGTTTCGATAACATAAGGAACATAAGATTGATTCAGTTCCGGATCGAAATATTGTATCTTTTTGCCGGAGAATTTTTCGTGGCTGCTCAAATCGAAGTCGGTGCGGGAATGGATTCCTTCCACTTCCTTGAATCCAAAAGGCATTTCGAATTCGATGTCGGTTGCTGCATTAGCATAGTGGGCCAGCTTCTCGTGATCGTGGTAGCGGTATTTTTTGTCACCCAATCGAAGGGTTTTATGCCATTTCATGCGAATTTCCTTCCATTTGGCAAACCACTCGAGCTCTTCTCCCGGACGGACGAAAAATTGCATCTCCATTTGTTCAAATTCACGCATGCGGAACACGAACTGACGTGCTACGATTTCATTCCGGAAGGCTTTTCCTATCTGGGCAATACCGAACGGAACTTTCATCCGGCCGCTTTTTTGCACGTTCAGGAAGTTTACAAAAATTCCTTGAGCAGTTTCCGGACGAAGGTATATTTTCATGGCTCCATCGGCTGTCGAGCCCATTTCGGTGGCAAACATCAGGTTGAACTGACGTACTTCTGTCCAGTTGCGGGTTCCGGAAATCGGACAAACAATTTCGTAATCGAGGATGATCTGGCGTAGGTCTTCCAGGTTGCTATCGTTCAGAGCCCGGGCGAAACGTCCGTGCAATTCGTCGATTTTGGCCTGGTTTTCCAGTACCCGGGGATTGGTTTCCCGGAATTGTTTTTCATCGAAAGAGTCGCCAAAACGCTTGGCCGCTTTTTCAATTTCTTTATTGATTTTATCTTCGAATTTAGCTAATTGTTCTTCGATCAGTACGTCGGCACGGTAACGTTTTTTCGAGTCTTTATTGTCGATCAACGGATCATTGAAAGCATCCACGTGTCCTGAAGCTTTCCAAATGGTCGGGTGCATGAAAATAGCAGAGTCGATACCCACCACGTTCTCATTCAGCAATGTCATGCTGTCCCACCAGTATTTTTTGATATTATTTTTGAGTTCTACCCCATTCTGTCCGTAGTCGTAAACGGCCCCGAGGCCATCGTAAATTTCGGAAGAAGGGAAAACAAATCCATATTCTTTACAATGTGATACTAACTTTTTAAAAACATCTTCTTGCTGTGCCATAGATTATAATAAATTTCAGCTTGCAAAGTAAACGATTTTTTTACAGCATCACAAATGTTTAAGGCTATAAATACGAGTAAGGTAATTTTATGATTATGTTCTACCGCCCTTTGGATGAAAAGCAGTATTTTTACTGCAAAATCGAACCAATACATTGCAATATGACTCATTTCAGAATATGCTTGCTCATTTTATGCCTGTTTTTTGTATCCTGCCGGGAACATCAGGAGTATTATTTGTCACAGGGAGAAATTTTTCATACTTCCTATCATATCAAATACGAGTACAAAGAACCTCTTGGAAAATCCATTCAGGCGGTGCTGGACAGCTTTGACCTTTCATTGAATCCTTTTAATAACAAGTCGGTTATCTACCGGGTGAACAACAATCAGGAGGTGGAGGTAGACAATTATTTCATGGCTGTATTCAATAAGTCGAAAGAAGTTTCCGAAGCTTCCGGAGGCGCTTTCGATATTACCTGTGCCCCTTTTGTCAACCTGTGGGGATTTGGATTTTCCCGGTCCGACACGGTGACTCCCGAAATGATCGATAGCGTAAAAGCGTTCGTCGGTTACCGGAAAGTCCGTTTGGAAGGCCGGCATGTAGTCAAGGACGATCCGAGGCTGATTCTCAATGCCTCTGCCATTGCCAAGGGCTATTCCTGCGATGTGGTGGCCGGTTTACTGGATTCGCACGGTATTCAAAATTATATGGTAGAAATAGGAGGGGAGATCCGGGCGAAAGGTCACAACCCCCGGGGAGAATGCTGGCGGATTGAAATTACGAAGCCTGATGATGATCGTACCGGATTGAAAAAAGAACGACTGGAAGTACTGGAATTGTGCGACCGCTCCCTGGCGACCTCCGGGAACTATCGTAATTTTTACATTAAAAACGGCAAGAAGTATGCTCATACGATCGACCCTCATACCGGTTATCCGGCAGAACAGAATCTGTTGAGCGCAACGGTGATCGCCAATGATTGCATGACTGCCGATGCCTATGCCACTGCTTTTATGACCATGGGATTAGAGGAAGCCCGGAAGTTGGCCGATAGCCTGCCGGATATGGATTACCTGTTTATTTATGCCGATCCGGAAGGAAATATGAAAGTCATTCAATCTGATCCAGGTATAAGTAGTCGTAGTGAATAACCGGTTTGTTCCTTTCGTACCCGGTAGTCCCGATTATAAAAAGAAGATGGACTCGGGTCCCATATTGAATAGCAGGTCGATTATGCTGAGGTTCGATTGGAAGCCATACTTACCGCTGAAAACCTGGTAATATGGTTTAAAATCGGGATGAACAGGAGCCTTCTTAGGGTGTATCGCTTCGCGCAGATCGGATACCTGGATCTGTTCGTTGCTATCGGCCGGGATATAATAGGGAGATGTGTAACTAGTCGAGTAGGAAACCTCCGGCTGGATGTCTAACAATCTGCAAGCCAACTCCCTTAAAGCTTCGTTGAAGTCGAACAGGAAATCGAACTTTTGTTCGTAGAATGGACGAAAATCGTCTTCGTAGTATTCGAAAAACGGAGTGGAGTTGTAAGCCGATACGATTGCATTCCAGTGCAGGCGCCTCCAGTTGTCGTGTTCCGAGATCCGGATATCCTTGGTGAGGCATTTAGCCTCAGGCATCCGTTCTATCGGGATACTTAAGGATTGAGGCCCGTTTGCCGAAGCAATGATACACCGGTTCCGGTAGGTTTGTTTGATATAATTGCAGTACCGTTCGATTACTGCCGTTTTTGCTCCGGAAAGACACCGGTAGTAATCGATTGGTCCTAAATAAGTAGTAGAAAGCAGAATGGAGCCATTATTCATTACCCACCATCTTGAACAGGCGTTTCCAACGGATTCCGCCATTGAAGAGGTTGCGGTCCTTATCGGTCGACAGCCACACTAAAAGTGGTTTACCGACAACATGGTCTTCCGGAACGAATCCCCAGAAGCGGGAATCCGCCGATTTATGACGGTTATCTCCCATCATGAAATAATAGTCGTATTTGAATGTATAGCTATCGGCCGGACTTCCGTTAATCAATATACGGCCGTTCTCGACTTTCAGGTCGTTCAGTTCGTAGTTTTTAATACAACGGGAGTAAAGCGCCAGATTATCAGGAGTCAACCGGATGGTAGCTCCCTTTTTAGGAATCCAGACCGGACCGTAATTATCCCTTGTCCATCCTGCCTGGAGGGATTTTCCCGGATAAACATAAGGGCCTCCGAAAATTTCAGGCTGTACGATAATCGATTTGGCAATCCCCGATTTCTGGATTTTCCCCAGGGCTTCTTTGGTCAGAGGTACCATATAAACCGGGTTATAATTCCCGTTTGCATTGGGCTGAATGCCTAACATCTCGAAAGCAGCCCTGGCGCTCAGGTCTTTATTGTAAAGATATTGGTCGTCCAGACTGACTCCGAGTTCCCGGAACTGTTTCTCTGAAATCAGCATACCGGTCGTTTCTACGAAGTAGACCAACTGCATCTTTTCAGGGTCTTTCATTTTCTGCCCGTTTATGAACGTTTCGTTGTTGATGACCTGCAACGAATCGCCCGGCATCCCGATACAACGTTTTACATAATTTTCCCGGCGGTCGACCGGACGGTAAACAATTTCGCCGTATTTGCCCTTGTTGGTGTTTACATTCCGGTAACCTTCCAGTTCGCAGAGCTGATAATAATCGACGTCTTGCTGTCCGAGGGCGACGGTATCGCCTGCCGGAAAGTTGAATACCACGATGTCGTTCCGTTTCACGCTCCCGAATCCTTTGAGGCGTTTGTAAGGCCATTGGGGCCATTCGACGTATGATTTTGTATTCAGAATCGGAAGAGTATGCTGGGCCAGGGGAAAGGAAAGCGGAGTGTTAGGGACGCGTGGGCCATAACTTAGCTTGCTGACAAACAGGTAGTCGCCTACCAACAGTGTTTTTTCCAGAGACGAAGTCGGGATTTTGTAATTTTGAAAAATAAACAGGTTGATCATGTATACTGCAACCAACGCAAACAGGATTGCATCCGCCCATTCGGCAATTTTACTGATTGTCGGGTTATCCGATTTTTTCCAGGCTCCCCAGGGAATATATTTGGAAATGTAAATATCAAAAATAACGGCGATCCCCAACAGGAGCCAGAAATTACCGGTCCAGATTGTAAACAGGAGGTATAGAGTACTTACGATCCCGAATTTAATCCATTGCGTTTTAGTCGCTTTTTTCATTTTTTCTTAAAAATTAAAAATATCATTCATGGTCAGGTAACCCTTTTTACCGCAGGTAAATTCGGCAGCCATGACTGCGCCGAGGGCAAAACCCGTCCTGTTTTTTGCATCGTGCTTAATGCTGATAATATCCGCTTTGGATTCGTAAATAACCGTATGAATTCCGGGGACTTCTCCTTCGCGGAAAGAATGGATTCCCAGGATAGAATCGGGTTCCGGCTTTTCCCGTTCTTCCCACCGGTACTTGCGGTCGATGTTTTCCAGAATACCTTCGGCTAAGGTGATTCCGGTTCCGCTTGGAGAGTCTAATTTATGAATGTGATGAACTTCTTCCATCCGGACATCATACGAGGGGAATTGATTCATGATCCGGGCCAGGTATTTATTAACGGCGAAGAAAACATTCACCCCAATGCTGTAGTTGGATGCATAAAAGAAAGTTTTACCGTTTTCACTGCAATTTCTTTTCACTTCGTCTAAGTGCGCCAGCCAACCGGTGGTTCCGGCAACTACCGGAATGTTTCGTTCGAAGCATTTCCGGAAATTAGACAGGGCCGTTTCGGGCCGTGTGAACTCGATGGCTACTTCGGTCGAGAGAAATCCCGGGGAATCAAAATCCTGCTGGTTATCGACATCGATGATTGCAACAATCTCATGTCCACGCTGCCGGGCAATTTTTTCAATCTCTTTGCCCATTTTTCCGTAGCCGATTAATGCCAGTTTCATTATTTTTTGATCAGTTTTTCGTTATACGCTTTGCCGTCGATGGTGATGGTCAGGAAATAAACACCTTTTGCATCGGTCAGGTTGCCAAGGTTGTAGCTTACAGACTGACTTCCGGTTTGCAACTGCTTTGGTAATACCGTAGCCAGTTTACTTCCCTGAACATTATAAAGCTCGATGCTGACGGAAGATTCTTTCGGTAAAGTATAGTTGATGCTAATCTGGTCTTTGAACGGATTCGGAGAAACACTGCAACTGATGCCGGTTCCGAACTGATCGGTACCGGTAGTGGAGCGAACAGTCTGCTTCTGTTTGGAAAGATCCAGATTTTTATTCAGATAAGATTCCAGACTGGTGACGTAACGTTCTCCCGTAGATGGATTGATACTGGCTGTTTCCATGGAAACAAAAACCGGATAACGGATCTCCTGTGCATACCACAGGTATTTTGTAATTTCGGCATAATTTCTCTGGCCTCCCCATTCTTTGATTAATTTCGTGGTTTTCACACGAATAACGGGTAAACTCACATGATTCGGAAGTAAAACGGTTCCGGTAGCATCCACTTCTGTGGAGTAAGTTCCGGAAACCTTTCCGGTTTGTCCGCCGCTGCGGCTTAAATACCCCTCGAAGGTCCCTTCAAAAGCGCTTCCGTAGGTTTGCGGATACTTTGTTTTAATGATCGGAGTTTCGAAATAAACCGAGAAATCTCCTTTCCGGTAACCCCGGTACTCGACCTGCTCTTTGGTAACATTGTAAAGGTAAAAAGGGCCGTCTCCCTGTGTAATCCCGATATTATAATCGGAACTCTCTCCTGCTGCGACCGGAGAATCGATTTCATCTTTGATCGTCACAAGTTCCTGAAAGTCCCAGGTTACATTAATTCCGGATTGTCCCGGTTTTTTGTATTCCACTTTCTGGGCCTGGTGTGTTTCTCCCGGATTAAAACCGTGGGTCTCATATGTTAATTTCACTTGTGCCTGAAGTGCACAAATTCCTGTCAACGCCACTAAAACTGATGTAAATACTTTTTTCATACTCATATCCGTTTAGATTAATATTTTAATTTGAAAAACAAAAGTACGACATTTTCTTCATACAACAAACAGGAATTATTCCATTGTACGGCTTCGGACAATTTCCCGGTTCCACAGATCCTGCATTTGCTTGGCTGCTACAAATGAGCTGATTTCCGAATTCAACACCTGTTGCTCTTTGATTCCGAGCTCTTTCTGAATGGCCGGATTATTAAAGAAATCAGATTTCAGGTATTCGTTGATACTTTCGTACATCCAGAACCTGGACTGATTATTTCGTTTATGCACAAAATAATCATTGTTCTGAGTGAAGCGGATGTATTCGAATACCATGTCCCAGATCTCTTTGATTCCGGTTTTATAATATCCCGAGTAGGTCAGTACCTTCGGACTCCAGCCCGATTCCGGTAATGGGAAAAGATGGAGTGCGCTTCTGAATTGAGAGGCTGCCAGATTGGCTTTTTCGATGTTATTGCCATCGGCTTTATTGACTACGATGCCATCGGCCATTTCCATAATCCCCCGTTTGATTCCCTGCAACTCGTCTCCGGTACCGGCCAGTTGGATCAGCAGAAAAAAATCGACCATGGAATGAACGGCTGTTTCCGATTGACCGACTCCCACTGTTTCGACGAAGATCGTATCGAATCCGGCCGCTTCACAGAGAATAATGGTTTCTCTCGTTTTCCTGGCGACACCGCCCAAAGAGCCTGCCGACGGGGAGGGACGTATGAAAGCGTCCTGCTCCCGGGAGAGTTCTTCCATCCGGGTTTTATCACCCAGAATGCTTCCTTTGGAACGTTCGCTACTGGGATCAATGGCCAGAACGGCTAATTTTTTTTTACATTTTTGAATGAGGTACATTCCAAATGCATCGATGGAAGTACTTTTCCCTGCTCCGGGAACACCGGTAATTCCGATCCTGATGGAGTTTCCTGCATGTGGAAGGCATTTTTCGATGACTTCCTGGGCAATTTGCTGGTGCTCGTTTTTTTGGCTTTCCAACAATGTGACCGCCTGGCTCAGGATGGTAATATTTCCCCGGAGGATTCCTTCGACATATTCTGCCGGAGTGTAGTTATACCGTTTTTTCCTGATCTGGTCCTTCAGATACGGATTGATTGCAGGAGGCTGTTCGACGCCCCGATTGACGGCTAACCCTGCATACTGGGGATCATTTTCAGGATGTTGCATTTTTATGGTCGGGCAAAAACCCGGACTTCTTTTATAGAATTGTTCGGGTCGTTGGTAATGATATTGATGTTTCCGTTCAGAGGAGTCTTGATTTTCTTTGCTAACGGCGTTACTTTAAATTCGACAATTTCGCCTGGCTTAATGACTGTTTGAGGAATAGAAACCTGCATCAGATCAGGAGAATCAGCCTTTATACTTCTCAATACCAGGTCTGTTTTTCCTGAATTGGATATTTTGAACGTCTGGCTCGCCTGAGTCGTGGCGCTGATTTGTCCGAAGTTCAGGTAAGTGGGAACGATCCCCAGTTTAGGAGCCGTTGCCGCATCTGTTTTGCTGAAATCATCCAATACAATGACTGCAAAACTGATCTTACCGGCCGGATTCTTGGCATTGTTTACGATAACATCGAACGAGTTGTCGATCTTTCCGTAAGCTTTAACCAATGCTCCGTTAATCGTAATGCTTAACCGGGCCACAGTTCCGGCAGGAATCGGTTTCAGATCTTCCGTAACGGTCATATATTGTGGAAGTCTTCCGTATTTCAGGGTCATCGGAGTTTTTCCCGAATTAAAAATCTCGATGATCTGTGTTTTCTTTTCCGTG
Organism: Bacteroidales bacterium; assembly: GCA_031548005.1. Classification (GTDB taxonomy): domain Bacteria; phylum Bacteroidota; class Bacteroidia; order Bacteroidales; family Azobacteroidaceae; genus BNXB01. The sequence continues at coordinate 37,729 of JAVBRK010000011.1, read as the reverse complement.
TTGGTCATCTTTTCAAAGTTGACCGCTGTTTGCTTCAGCCTCAAATCCCCCATAGCAAGCGGATAAATTTCTAAAGGCGATTTTTTTCTTCCGGTCACATTTCCTTTGATTGTGAGGATGATAGTCGAATTTTCCGGAATATTTGTATAGGCTGTAATGGTTTTGGTGAATGGTCCGGGTCGACCGGCAGTGGTATAGGTTGCAGTAATCACTCCTTTTGCCCCCGGAGCAATGGGTTCCCTGGTCCAACTCGGAGTCGTACAACCGCAGGATGCTGTTACCCGGCTGATAACCAGCGGAGCCTTGCCTGTATTGACAAACCAGAAGTCGCAGGTAGCGTTTCCGTCTTCCTCACTGATTTCTCCGAAATCGTGCGTTGTTTTTTCAAATTTAATGTTTGGCTGTTCTTGTGAAAATGCCACACTAATGGTTAGAATAGAGCATAGTATAAATAAAATTCCGCGTTTCATTTTATTAACTTATTAAAATTAAAGTATAAATACAAATGTATGCAACCGCAAAGTTAACCAATAATTATAAAAATAATCGTCGATTTTTTATTTATTAACATTCTGTTGCAATACTTTTACTTTCAGTGCCTGGATCTGGTGTTTCGTTGTTCGGAGTTGATATTTCCCCGGCAGGGTTTATGATTTCAATATCCGGATTTTCATTTCCGTTTTCTACTGCCTTTTTTGAAAGGGATAGTATTTTTTCGACAAACTCATTTTCAGATTTGATTTTTTTTAATGCCACATTTGCGGCCTCCTGCTGCGATTCTTTTTTCGAATATCCCGTACCCGTACCTGATAAAATCCCGTTCAGAGTTACTTTTGATTGAAACACGGAATTGTTAGACCCATCAGTAAAGTTTTCGATCAGGATGAAATCCAGGCTGACCCGGTATTTTTGCGTCCATTCCAGCAGTTTGGATTTGAAATTGACTTCTTTTTTTGCCAGCAGATCGATATTGATATAGGGGTTAATGATCCTTTGTTCTACAAACCGGTGGGTTTTTTCATATCCTTTGTCTAAGTAGATGGCGCCGATCAGGGCCTCAAGTGCATTTCCGGTAATGTGATTTTTCTGGGAAGCGCTCCGGAGGGAAGAAACGATCAGGGCATCCAATCCTATGCTTTTCGCTACCTGGTCGAGCATTTCCCGTTTCACGATTTTAGACCGGGTGTTGGTCAGGAAACCTTCCCGTTTATTTTTGAATTTTTGAAAAACAAGGTCGGCTACAATAGCATCGAGTACGGCGTCTCCCAGAAATTCCAGCCGCTCATTGTTGCGGTAAGTTCCATCGCTTCCCTCTTTTGCTGATGATTTGTGCAGTAAAGCTTCTTCGTAATAGGAAATATTGCCGGGAAAAAATCCCAGTATCCGGTAAAAAGCAAAATAAGACTCCTTCTTCGGATGAGGAAAGAGTCTTATCATTTTGATGATTTTGTTAATCACACGATTATTTTGCGAATTTTTTAACGATAACACAGGCATTATGCCCTCCAAAGCCGAAAGTGTTAGAAAGGGCAGCCTTTATTTCACGTTTCTGAGCTTTGTTAAAAGTATAATTCAAATTGTAATCGATTTCTTCGTCTTCGTCGCCTTCGGTAAAGTTAATCGTCGGCGGAACGATATTTTCCTGTACAGCCTTGATACAGGCCAGAGCTTCTACCGCCCCTGCAGCGCCGAGCATGTGCCCGGTCATTGATTTTGTGGAGCTGATATTCAGTTTGTAGGCATGTTCTCCGAACACCTCCTTGATGGCTTTACATTCCGAGGGGTCTCCGACCGGAGTGGATGTTCCGTGAACATTGACATAGTCGATGTCTTCTGGTTTCATTCCAGCATCTACCAGAGCGTTTCTCATGACCAGCATGGCGCCCAATCCTTCCGGATGGGAAGCTGTGAGGTGATAAGCATCGGCCGACATTCCACCGCCTGCAATTTCTGCATAGATTTTTGCTCCGCGGGCCAGAGCGTGCTCGAGTTCTTCGAAAACGAGACAAACAGCGCCTTCTCCCATGACGAATCCATCGCGGCTTTTGCTGAACGGACGGGATGCTGTTTTCGGGGAATCATTCCGGGTCGACAGTGCTGTGAGCGCATTGAACCCTCCGACTCCCGATACCGAGATGGCCGCTTCTGCACCTCCTGTCACCACGGCATTTGCTTTGCCAAGCCGGATCAGGTCGAATGCCGAGATTGCTCCGTTAGTCGAAGAGGCGCAGGCCGAAACCGTTCCGTAATTAGGCCCTCTGAAGCCATACATCATGGAAATATGGCCGGCAGCAATGTCGCTGATCATTTTCGGGATAAAAAACGGATTGAATTTGGGCCCCATATCTTCGTGCAGGAAATAATTTCCCACTTCTTTATCGAATGTATCGATACCTCCGATCCCGGAAGAAAAAACGACACCTACCCGGTCGCGATCGGTATTTTCATTGTCTAAGCCGGAATCTGCAACTGCTTCCTTGGCTGCAACAACTGCAAACTGGGAATAGCGGTCGTATTTTCTGGCTTCTTTGCGATCGAAATGCTCGCCCGGATCGAAATTCTTTACTTCGCAGGCGAACTGCGTTTTGAATTTCGATGCGTCGAATAAAGTAATGGGTCCGGCCCCACTCACTCCATCAACTAAGTTTTTCCATGTAGATTCCACAGAATTACCCAGCGGAGTGATGGCTCCCAGACCCGTTACAACTACTCGTTTTAATTCCATAAGGTTTTAAAATTGAGTTTGTTTTAATTACTTTGCGTTTGCTTCAATATAAGAGATGGCATCGCCTACAGTACCGATCTTTTCAGCTTGATCATCCGGAATAGAAATGCCGAATTCTTTTTCAAATTCCATAATTAATTCTACTGTTTCGAGTGAATCCGCTCCCAGGTCATTAGTAAAGCTTGCTCCGTCTGTAACTTCAGATTCTTCTACGCTGAGCTTGTCAACGATAATAGCTTTAACTCTTGATGCAATTTCAGACATAATTTTCAATTTTTAGTGAATAATAAAATATTACTTTTTATTTTTGCAATGCAAAGGAACGCAATCTTTTTGAAACAAAAAAGAAAAATCGCAAAAAATTGCACACATGCTTGTTTTGTGTGCATTAAATCAAGTTAAAAATAAATTTCATATTCCATGAAAAAAATTGCACTTTTTGCATCCGGGTCCGGTACAAATGTAGAAAATATAGTTCATTATTTTGCTGATAAAAAAGAAGTTATATTTCCTTTTGTAATCAGTAATAAGGCAGATGCAATTGTTCATGAGCGGGCAAAGAAACTTAATATTCCTTCTTATACATTTAAAAAATCGGAATTTGAAGACGGAACTGTACTGGAGTTTCTGAGAAAAAACGGAATCGATCTGATTGTACTTGCCGGTTTTCTTTTGAAAGTACCGGAAGTCCTGATCCGGGCGTATCCCGACCGGATTATCAATATTCATCCGGCTCTACTTCCTAGATTTGGCGGGAAAGGAATGTACGGCATACGTGTTCATGAGGCAGTCGTTGCTGCCGGAGAAAAGCAATCCGGGATTACCATTCATTATGTCAATGAAAATTACGATGAAGGCCGGATTATTTTTCAGGGGAAATGCGACATTTTGCCGACAGATACCCCGGAAGATGTGGCCGGAAAAGTACATGCCCTCGAATACCGGTATTTTCCGGAAGTGATCGAAAAATTGGTTTGCTCTTCGATTATTTAATGACCATAATCTTGGTTACCACCCCTTTATCGCCTTCGGGCGTGGAGGCAAGTACCAAATAGATTCCGCTGGTTACTTTCTGTCCGTTCCGCTTCGTGCAGTTCCAGACGAAACTGCCGCCATTGGAAGCTCCCTGGGTGATCAGATTGCCATTCAGATCGGTGATTTTCACCGTAGAATTAGCCATTAGTCCGGTAATAACTACCTGATCGTGGATGGCTGGCCGCACCGGATTTGGATAAGCATAAACATCCGAATAATCGGATTTTCCGGAGATGGCGTCGCTCATATAGGAAACCAGACCGGCATCTGTTCCGATAAATACTTCTCCGGTAAGCTCGTTTATTGCGATGGAAGTGACGTTGTCGGAAATCAGCAGGCTGTTTTCGGTGGTGAAATTTTCCACCTGAAGATCCTCTCCTCTCATGTCTACGCAGAAAACGCCATCGCCTTCCGTCCCGATCCACTTCCGGTTAGCTCCGTCTACTGCGATGGACATAATTTTGGCACCTTCCAGCAAACGGTATTGATTGCCGGTTTCTCCTCCGATAATCCTCGAGCAGGTTCCTGCTGCGACTTGCTGTGGCGTTATCGTGATCGGGCCGTTGTCCGTTCCAACCCAGATAATCCCGTTCAGGTCTTCGGCAAGGCAATAATAGCCTGTTGCATTGATATTATATCCGTTCTGATCTGTGAACGACCGGGAAAAGTTGGCTTTATTGTTTTCATCCAGGACAAAAATACCGGCATCGCTGCTTTCCCGTGGAATGCAGATCCATTTCCGGTTTCTCCGGTCGATTAAAATTTGACGAAGATTCTCCACGCTCGACAGGCTTTCGTAGTAGTAATTAACCCATTCTTTTCCGGCAGAGTAGGAGTCTAAGCCATCCTTCACCATAGAGTTAGTCATAAACAGATTATAATCCTTGTCGTATGCCAGGCCGTTTATCCGGACCAGATTTTTGCTGTTACCGGCTCCTTCTAAAGAACTGTTACCGATGGTATAGAGTTGTACCAACTGATTATCCTTGAATTCATATAATCCTTCTCCCCAGCTTCCTACAAAATAGTGGTTAGGGTCGCGCGGATCGATAATGGACGAAACAAAATCCAGACAATCTATTCCTGATTGCTTGCTGATTTCGGTTTCGTCGAAATTGAACCAACTGTCGTTTTCATATACCATCAGGGTTCCTGGGGTGTAATTTCTGTTGGTGTTCAGATCGCCTGCTCCTCCGACCACCAGCAATTTATTCTGGCTATAAGAGAGTTGGTAGGCCAGGTTCCGCTTCGGACTGTCGATTTTTATTCCGGAGGTGGTAATGGTGAAATCGTTCGAGTTCAGCTCTTTTTTGATGCCGGTCAAGCCTTCCGATCCTTTGGCAAGCCAGTAAGTGGTTGCGTCATTGAGAGAGCTGATCCCCTGGCTTCCTCCTGAAATGGCGGTATGCGAATTGAATCCGGAAAAGAAACTGATATAGTAAGGCGAAACCAGGACTAATTGTTCTCTTATGGTTGTAATCTGGTTGTAAAGACCTTGTTCGACCAAATGGTTGTCACCATTACTGTCTTTATAATAGACCCCCATATCGGAGCCTACAAAATAATAAACGATCCGGTCCTGATACACCTGGAGTTTCCGGATACTTTTATCTTCTTCTGCTGTTCTTATAATGTATTTTTCCCAGTTTCTTTTGTCGTTTAAGATCAGAGATTCTGGTCCTCTGTATATGCCTGTCGATGTATTTGCATAAATATACCCTACTAAACGACACACTGAAAAGGTATTGAAATCCAGTTTATAAGTATCTTTTATTTCACGTTTCTTCAGATCGAGAACTACAACTCCGAACGCTGTGGACAAATAAGCTAAAGAGCCGTCGATTTCCACGTTGTTGATCGTTTTATCCTGTAAGCTGGAGTTGTTTTTCAACGAAGAGATGTTCTTAAATCCGTTATTACTCAGGATGTCGATATTGGAATTGTTGCCATAGATGATGACCAATGCCTCGGCTTCCTGACTATAGGCCATCAGTGAAATACCGGTATCGCTCAATCCGTCGGCTTTGGAATATGTTTTTATGGAATGGTCCTCAGGAGTGTAAGCCATGAGCGAGCCATCGTATACGGCAAAAACTTTATTACGTGTTTCTGCTACAATGGATGCATTCTGATAAGACATATATTGCTTCCAGGTCCCTATAGGCCGTTGAGAATAGGCTGTTGCTGTTATGAGCAGCAAATTGAAAATAAGGCTTAGTCTAAATTTCATGAAGGTAATTTTTTAATTTTTCCACTGCCAGCGCCCGGTGACTGATGGTGTTTTTAACATGATTGCCCATTTCGGCGAAAGTTTCGGTGTGTCCTGACGGAACAAATACCGGATCGTATCCGAAGCCTGCATTTCCTCTCGGTTGTTCGGTGATGACACCGTCGATGATTCCTTCGAACAAGCTTTCCTGCCTGTCGAAGATCAGGGCGATAACGGTCCGGAAACGAGCCGAGCGGTTGGCCTTTCCCGATAATTCCTGCAATACTTTTTGTGTATTGGCCCGGAAATCTTTTGATTCTCCGGCATAGCGGGCGGAATAGACTCCGGGAGCATTGTCCAGAGCTTCGACTTCGAGTCCCGTATCATCTGCAAAGCAATCGTATCCGTAGTGTTGTTTGACATAACGGGCTTTCAGCAGGGCATTTCCCTCCAGGGTATCTGCCGTTTCCGGAATATCTTCGCAGCACCCGATGGATTTTAGGGAAACAATTTCCCAGGTGTTTCCGAGTATTTCACGGACTTCTTCCAGTTTATGCTGATTGTTGGTTGCAAAAACGATCTTCTTCATAGTAGTTATAACGAAGAAACGAGTAAAAAATTATGTGAGACGCTTAACCTCTGATCTGGTCGAATCCCCGTCCATATACTCCTATCACGGAACTTTGTGAAATAAAAGCATTGGGATCGATATTTTTGACAAGCCGGAAAATGGTGACGGATTCTGTTTTTTTGGCCATGACGACGATGACTCTGACTTCTTTCTGGGAGTACCAGCCGGTGCCATCCAGGATCGTACAGCCCCGTCGGGCCTGTTCGTTAATGGCTGTTGCAATTTCTTCGTATTTTTCGGAAAAAATGAAAAACTGTACTGATTGCCGCGCCCCATTCAATACCATATCGACGGTATAGGACATGACTCCCATAACAACGAGTCCGTAAACAATTTTTTCGATGCTTTGAAAGATAATGTATGATGAGCTGATAATCAGCAGGTCGACGATCAGCATGGCTTTCCCGATGGATATGTCCCGGTATTTATTAATAATCAGCACAATGATATCGGTACCTCCGGTACTGCCCTTAAAGTTGAATACCAATCCGATTCCGATCCCGCAGATAACACCTCCAAGAACGCAGTTCATAAACGGCTCATCCCGTACAAACGGCTCTTTTATAATGGATTGCAGGAATGAAAGTAAAAATGTCAATGTGATGACCGAAACAATGGTTTTCAGGCTGAATTTCAGTCCCAGAATTTTGATGGAAAAAATCAGCAATACAAAATTAATGCAAAAATAGGTGACCCCAACCGGTATGCCGGTTCCGAAATAAACGATAGCAGCTATCCCGGTTACTCCTCCGGTCGTGATTTTACTCGGAAGCAGGATACCGGTCCATCCGACAGCATATAATATCAATCCCAGCAATACAAAACTACTGTCTTTGAGTTCCTGTTTCAGAGCCGATTTGTCGATTTTTATCTTGTTCATGTGTTCATGGGGATTAAAAGGCTTCCCGGTATTTATTTTCTTTTTCGTCGTCCAACATATTCAGATAGCTTTTATAACGCGATCCGCTGATGTATGAGTCTTCCACGGCTTTAATAACAGCGCAGCCCGGTTCCTTACGGTGTGTGCAGTTATTAAACCGGCAGTGGTGAGAAAAGCGGAATATTTCAGGAAAATAGTGCGATATTTCCACTCCTTCCATATCGAATGTTCCGAAACCCTTAATCCCGGGGGTGTCGATGATGTATCCTCCTTCCGGAAGAAAGAGCATTTCGGAGAAGGTGGTCGTGTGCATTCCCTTGTTATGGTATTCCGAGATGTTGCGGGTTTTGAGATCGAGTCCTGGTATCAACCGGTTGACCAGAGTCGATTTTCCCACCCCGGAATGCCCTGAAAGCAGCGTTGTTTTCCCGATCAGGCGGTTTTTGATAATGCTCAGATCTTCGTCGGCAATGGCCGAAATCTGAAAGCAGGGGTATCCGATAGTTTCATAAAGGTTAACGATGGCTTCCAGATATTCCCGGTCTTCCGGAGTATACCGGTCGGTTTTATTGAAAACTAAGCTGACCGGTATGCGGTAAGCCTCTGCCGTAGCTAAAAAACGGTCGATAAAAGTGGTGGTGGTAACCGGATGATTGATGGTTACAACTAAGAAAGACTGATCTAAATTGGCGGCAATCACATGCGATTGCTTGGATAAATTGGAAGAACGGCGTACAATGTAATTTTTCCGGTCGGTAATTTCCGTGATGAACGCCGTTCCTTCATTATTTGTTTCGATGAGAACCTTGTCGCCTACAGCAATGGGGTTGGTGCTCCGGATTTCTTTCAGGCGGAAATTCCCTTTGATCTTACAATCGATCACCCGACCTTCGTCCGTCCGGACCTGATACCAACTGCCTGTGTTTTTTATGACAAGTCCTTTCATACATTATCCGGGAATAAGCAATCAAACAGTCATTATTTCGTGCTCTTTAGTTGCCAGTACTTCATCTACTCTTTTGACGTATTTGTCATGAGTTTTCTGAATGTTGGCTTCACTGTCTTTTCCCATATCTTCCGATACGCCTTCTTTGACTGCTTTTTTTACAGCCTCGACAGCATCCCGGCGGGCATTCCGAACGCTTACTTTAGCCGCTTCGGCTTCCTGTTTGGATTGTTTTACCAACTGTTTCCGGCGTTCTTCTGTCAGGGGAGGAATTCCGAGGCGGATGATTTCTCCGTTATTTTCCGGAGTGATGCCCACATCCGAATCCATAATGGCTTTTTCAATCACTCTCAGCATGGGTTTTTCCCACGGCAACACGGTGATTGTCTTAGCATCCGGGGTATTGATGGAGGCTACATTGGCGAGGGGTACATGGCTTCCGTAGTATTCCACTTTCACCCCGTCCAGAATACGGACATTCGCTTTGCCTGCACGGATATGCGACAAAGTTTCTTCGAGGAAAGTTACAGCATGCTGCATCTTATCTTCTGCATCCTTTTCGATTTTCTTAATATCAATCATAATATCTTGTTTTGTGGTTTATAACGCAAATATAAAGAAAGATTGCTTATGAGCTATTATTGTTAATAAACCAGGGTTCCTATATTTTCTCCGGAAAGCACTTTCTTCAGGTTTCCGATCGTATCCATATCGAAAACGATGATCGGTAAGTTATTTTCTTTGCACATGGTGGTGGCAGTCAGGTCCATCACTTTCAGTCCCCGGTTGTAGATCTCGTCGTAAGTAATTTTATCGAATTTCGTCGCTGTGGCGTCTTTTTCGGGATCGGCTGTGTAGATGCCGTCTACCCGGGTGCCTTTAAGCATCACGTCGGCCTCGATTTCGATTCCCCGCAGGGCGGATGCCGTGTCGGTGGTGAAGAACGGGTTACCGGTACCGCCGGAAAAGATGGCTACTTCACCCCGTTCCAGGGCTGCGATGGCATCCCATTTGGTATAGAGCCGTCCGATCGGCTCCATCCGGGTGGCTGTGAATACCTGGACTGTCACGCCTTCTTTCGACAGCGCCGAACTCAAAGCCAGGCTGTTGATCACGGTGGCCAACATCCCCATCTGGTCGCCTTTTACCCGGTCGAAGCCTTTGGATGTACCGCTTAAACCACGGAAAATATTGCCTCCCCCGATAACGATACCGACCTGGATACCCATCCGGGTTATTTCTTTAATCTGAAGGGCATAATCATTCAAACGGTTTTCATCGATACCGTACTGTTTTTCTCCCATCAGGGATTCTCCGCTCAGTTTCAAAAGGATTCGCTTGTATTGTTCCATACCTGTTTTTATTTTTGCAAAGGTAGCGACTTGCAGGTTAAAAAACAAACGCAACTTCTTTAAACAAATACGGTTTTATTTCACCGCTTCTGGTTTTCAGGTACAACACCCCATCGTCTGCAACAGAATTGATTTCTGCTAAGAATTCTCCGGTTGCATCCGAAAAAAGATGATACCCATTTCTGCGATAGAGGGAATCATGATAAAATTGCCGGATCTCGTCTGTCTTTCCGGCTTTTAGCTTTTCATAATTGAGTTTTAATTGATTGATCAGGGCTTCCAAAAGGAGGTCCGGATCGGTTTCCGATCCGAGTATCTGCTCCAGAGATACCGGATTGGGAGCATCGCTTCTGAATTGCTCCTGATTTACATTCAGCCCGATACCGATCACCGATTGAGTGATCCGTTCCGATAAAATACTGTTTTCTATTAAGATACCAGCCATTTTTTTATTCCGGAAGTAAATATCGTTGGGCCATTTTATGGTGACCTGGTCGATGTACTGGTCTAAAACCTGCCTGATACTGTTGGATACCATTTCAGACAGCAGGAAATGTTGTCTCAAATTTAGGAAATCAGGATTTAACAGCATGCTGAAAGTCAGATTTTTACCCGGTTCCGATTCCCAGTAGTTTCCCGCCTGCCCCCTCCCGGAAGTCTGTTCCCGGGTCAGAAGTACGGTTCCCTCTTCCAATGGCCCGGACGAGGCCATTTCGATCAGCCGGGTATTGGTCGAAGCTGTTTCTTCAATTCTGATAATATTCATTCTGTGCTTTTTGGGGAAGTTTTTTGATCACCTCATCTACTGAGTGATGAATCCATTTTTTAATTTCTTCATCGTTCATATCCCGGTTGGGATAGATTGTATTCCAGTATTTTTTATTGAAATGCCAGGCCGGCGTTACGGCCTGGTACTGTTCCCTCAGCTCGATGGCTTTCTCCGGATCGCATTTGAGGGAAATGGATAATTCCGGACTATCCAGCGGGATCAGGGCGAACATTTTGTCTAAGACTTTCAGTACCAGGGTGGTCTCGTCGAACGGAAAACTTTCCGAGGCGCCTTTAACAGACAGGCAATAATCGTGTAATTCTTCTATATTCATGTGTTTACCGGTAGGTATTTAATGGTGGATAAAAAGCATCTTCCAGGTGATCGATTTCAAAGTGGGGATAGACGCCGGTGATGGAAATGATATCGAACCGGGCGGGCAGATCGATGTCGAAACTTTTGATATAAATATCAGTTGCCGTGACAATGTGCCTGATTTTTTGTTTGTCGACCGCTTCTTCCGGATTCATCCAGTAGTCTGCCGATCGGGTTTTCACTTCTACAATCACTAATTCATCGTCAGTTCTGGCAATAATATCCAACTCGAAGCGGCCTTTGCGCCAATTGGTATGCAAAATCCGGTATCCCTTTTGAAGCAGATATCCGACGGCCGCGTCTTCACCGTCTTTCCCTAATTTGTTATGATCGGCCATGGTAAAATATTTTCTACAAAAATAGCATTTTCTTTTTTTATTCTCTAAGAAGAAGTTATTTTTGCATTCGATAATGAAAAAAGCCCGTAAATATTCTCAGCCGGCGTCCGATCTGCCCCGGACACAGCGGATTTCATTTATGCTCAATGAAGAAGAGTATAAAATAATCAGTCATTATTTGTCGAAGTATAAAATATCCAACCGTTCGCGTTGGTACCGGGAAACCATTCTATCTCATATCCTGAAAGTGCTCGAGCAGGATTATCCTACGCTTTTCAGTGAAAACGAAATGAGAAGATAACAAATCAATTGATAGTTGACAATTGTTAATTGATAATTCTTAATGCTTAAAAGTTTTGTTTATGAAATTCCTGTATTTAACATTATTCCTGTCTATTGCTTTTATGGCCTGTAATCCGTCTTCAAAGAAGGAGGAAGAGCCGGTGTATGTGATTGAGACTTTGATGGGAAATATCGAAGTGAAGCTGTATGATAAAACGCCGCTTCACCGGAAAAACTTTGAAAAATTAGTAGGAGAACATTATTACGATAGTGTTCAGTTTCACCGGGTGATTAAAGATTTTATGATCCAGGCAGGAGATGGGGGAACGAAAACGCTTGCTTCCGGCGAGCGGATATTGGGTAAAGCCGATCTGGATTATACGGTGCCCGCAGAATTTGTTCATACCTATTACCATAAAAAAGGAGTTCTATCGGCTGCCCGGATGGGAGACGAAGTCAATCCGGAGAAACGCTCGTCGGCTTCCCAGTTTTATATTGTTCAGGGACGTCCCTATACCGAAAACGAATTAAATGATATTGAGAACCAGCACGGGATCAAGTATTCTTCTGTCGAACGCGAGGTGTATAAAACCATTGGAGGAACTCCGTTTTTAGATCACAACTATACTGTTTTCGGAGAAGTAACCAAAGGTCTCGATGTGGTGGATAAGATCGCATCTGTACCCACCGGAGCCGGAGACTGGCCGGTACAGGAAGTGTATATCCTGAAAGTAACGAAGAAAAACTAAGTGCCGAGTGCTGAAACCGGACGATACCTATTTCATGAATCAGGCCCTGGTCGAGGCGAAAGAAGCTTTTTCCAGGGGAGAAATTCCCATCGGGGCCGTGATTGTTTGCCAGGAGCGGATTATTGCACGCGCTCATAACCTGACGGAAACGCTGAACGATGTAACGGCCCATGCCGAGATGCAGGCCATTACTGCTGCTGCTTCAGTGTTAGGTGGTAAGTATTTAATAGATTGCACATTGTATGTAACAGTCGAGCCTTGCCCGATGTGCGCCGGCGCCCTGGGGTGGTCGCAGATTTCCAGGATTGTCTATGGGGCAACAGACGAGAAACGGGGCTACCGGAACTATTCGCCTTTGGCGTTACACCCTAAAACAGTGGTGCAGGGAGGAATCCTGGCAGAAGAAGCGGCCGGGTTGATGAAGCAATTTTTCAAAAATAAGCGATGAAAAAGATTCTGGTTACCGGAGCAAGCGGATTTATCGGGAGTTTCTTAGCCGACCGGGCCCTTTCAAATGGATGGGATACCTGGGCCGGAATCCGGAAAAACAGCAGTAGGGAATATCTGACCGATCCCAGGATTCAATTTATCGACCTCCATTATTCCGACCCGGAAAAACTGAAATCTCAATTGCAGGAGCATGCCCGGGCCTACGGAAAATGGGATTATATCATTCACAATGCCGGGATTACCAAATGCCTTGATCCTGAAGATTTCGACCGGGTAAATTATATGTATACCCGTCATTTCATAGAGGCGCTCCGGGAAACCGGAACGGCTCCGGAGAAGTTTATCCTGATGAGCAGTCTCAGCGCCTATCCTAATCCGGATACTGCCTACGGTAAAAGCAAACTCAAAGCCGAGCGGTTTCTTCAGGATCAGCACGATTTTCCCTACATTATATTGCGTCCTACCGGAGTTTACGGTCCGAGAGAGAAGGATTATTTTCTGATGGTAAAAAGTGTCCGGGCGGGTTTTGACCTCACCGCAGGCTTTGAACCCCAACTACTGACGTTTATCTATGTGAAAGATTTGGTCGAAGCGGCATTTTTAGCCCTCGGATCCCCGCTGAGCGGGAAAGCCTATGCCGTTGCCGACGGCCGTGTGTATACCGATCAGGAATATACCGGGATTGTCGCCCGGGCGCTTGGAAAGAAGCGGGTGATGAAGATCCGGATTCCTTTTCTCGTATTGAAAGCTGTTTCTGTTCTGGCGGAAGCGTTTTCGAAATTCAGCGGAAAGCCTTCTACGCTGAACCGGGATAAATATTTTATTATGAAACGACGCGACTGGCGGTGCGATACGAAGCCTATTGAAGAGGACCTCGGTTTCAGAGCTGCTTATCATCTGGAAGAGGGTATGCGGGAATGTATCGACTGGTATATTAGTCATGGGTGGTTGTATCAATAATAACTGTTATATAAACGGATGAAACGAATAACCCTGATTGGAATTACCCTACTACTTGCAGCATGTAAAAACAATGAAATCACAGAAAGAATCGTAATCAAAAAAGAATTTAAACCCGCGCCCGGTTTGTTTTTGACAGAACAATGGCTGCAATTGCTGACACCGCAAACAATCAGAATGGGAATTCTGCTAAATAACAGAAAGATACAAAATATTTCAACAGTCAACAACGGCCCGATTGAGTCTAATTAGAAAAATAACAATCAAAAAACAACAACAAAACTATGGCATTTGGACTTCCGCCAAAATTCGTTCAGGACTTTAATTTCGGCAATTCAGACAAAGAACACTTTTTGGTCATAGCCATTGAAACGGCATTCAGACTGGGCTGGGGTGTCGACTTTGTAAGCGAAAACGGTTTTATTGCATATACAAAAATCTCATGGAGCTCCTGGGGCGAAGAAATAACAGTTAAAATCAGTAACGGAACCGTAAATATTAAAAGCGAATGTATTGGTAGTCAGATAATTGACATGGATAAAAACAAAAAAAATGTGAACATGCTGATTACCACAATTGAAAGATTACAATTGGTATTTACACAAGAAGAGATTGAAACAAAACTTACGGAACTGCGACAAGTTTACGTTCCGAAGGAAGAGGATATTTTAAGCAAACCACCCGCCACCGTCAAAGAAAAAATAACAGATTTCTTTTCTTTCTTCAAACCTGAGAAAGAGTATTTTATTTCTCCGATTCTGATAAATATAAACATACTTGTTTTCATCGTAATGCTTATTTCGGGCGTTCACTTTTTATTGCCTGAAAATCAGGATTTGATAAGTTGGGGAGCGAACTTTCGACCATTAACACTGGAAGGACAATGGTGGAGACTGTTTACATCCTGTTTTGTTCATATCGGTGTTGTGCACCTGCTGCTGAATATGTACGCATTGCTTTACGCGGGACTTTTGCTCGAATCGTATCTTGGCAGAACAAGATTCCTGGCTGCGTATTTAATTTCAGGCATTGCAGCAAGCGTAACCAGCCTGTGGTGGCATGATCTGACAATCAGCGCAGGCGCTTCCGGAGCTATTTTTGGCATGTATGGAGTCCTTCTTGCCTTGCTGACTACCGATCTGCCTGATAAATCATTCAGAACGTCGCAGCTGATCAGCATTGCTGTTTTTGTGGGATACAACATACTTTACGGACTAAGGTTCAACATCGGAATTGACAATGCCGCGCACATCGGCGGGCTGCTGAGCGGACTTGTTGTCGGTTACGCTTTCGTCCCCAGTTTGAAAAACTACAATCATTCGGCGCTTAAATTTTCCACGATCGCTGTTTTGACAGTTGTATTGCTCATTTCATCATTTTTCGTTTATACAACATTACCAAATGATATTGTAGAATATGACGAAAAGATGAACGAATTTATTTCAATGGAAACAATGGCACTTGAAATTTATACCCTTCCGGAAGGCACATCCAATGAAAAAGTATTGTATGAGTTAAAAAATAAAGGAATCTTCTACTGGAATGAAAGTATTAAATTAATTGAAAGCTGTAAATACTTAAATTTGCCTTTATCAATTAGAGAGCGAAATAATAAACTAAAAGAATATTGCGAATTAAGAATAAAAGTCTACGAACTCATTTACAAAGCTATTGAAGAGAATACAGAGCAATATCAGAGCGAAATTGACGAATATAATCAAAAAGTTGAAGCCGTAATAGCAGAACTTTCAAACATACCATGAAGTAATTTATATTTTTTTTCGTTATAAATTTTCTTTAATAATATCACATGAAAGCAACATAATTGAAAGACTTCTAACTTGAAAATAAACGACAGGCAAAAATAAATTTTAGATTTCATAAATTCAATAAACAGGGGAATGTTCATTGCTTTGTGCCGATTGGGGTGCGGCGCTGTTAATTTTGTAATTGATCCGGTCGAAAAAGATCTGTAACCAGGCCCGAAGTCCGTCATTAAACTCTTTCCATTTCCGGATCAGAACCTCTTCCGCATGGGTCGACATTTTTTTGTCGGGAACAACTACCGTTCCCGCGTCGGCCACCGTGTAAATACCGCAGATTACCCAGCCCGCTCCGGGAGTGAACCCGATACAGGCAACTATGAAATCGACGGTATCTTCGGTATTGACTTCCTGGGTATAGAGGGTGTGCGCCACGGGAATGATCAACCCGGCACAACCAAGTCTATTCCCTATTTTTGATGATTTTGCTGCATGCTCTCCGGCTGATTTTTTTTTGGCTGAGCGATACCAACAGGCCAATATTTGATCTGTAAATGAATAGAAACTAAAATGAAAGGAATAAAATTTTTCGATTTACTCTTTGCTGGCCATAATTGCGTTGTAGTACCGGAGATCTCCGGTCACTTCCTCTCCGAGCCAGCCGGGTTTTTCATACTGCTCATCTTCTGCGCTTAGTTCGAGTTCGGCCAGAGTCAGTCCCTCATGCTTTCCGGAGAATACATCGACTTCAAAGGTATGCCCTTTATAGTCTATATAATGACGGATTTTATCGATGCGTCCGGAGGGACAGAGCCGTAATATCTCTTCGGCATCTCCGGCCGGGATCGGGTATTCGAATTCGCTGCGGGCGAATCCGTTCTTGTCGGAGGCTCCTTTGATAGTAAGGAAACCCTGGTCTCCTTTGATCCGGACCCTTACCGTGCGTTCGGGAGAGGAGCAGAGGTAGGCTTGTACGATGCGTTCCGTACGTTTTACATCAGAAGAGAAATCTCCTTTAACCAGAAACTTTCTTTCGATTTCGATTCCCATTATTTATTGTTTTTACCGTAAGTAAACGATACCGGAATGTAGGCCGGACTGGCGATGATTTGTCCGCCCACAGCCAATGAAGGTTTCAGCCGGATGGTGACGTTGGTGGCCTGCTCTCCTAGTCCGACAAAGTTGAAGGCCATATTTTTCAGGGCGTCGCCGGTTTTGCCCGACATGGCTTTTCTCAGGTCGAAATTAATATTGATTGGTAATTGCGCCGGTTGTCCGTTAGCAATTTGCATTCTGGAGTCGACGGCTCCGGTGGTCATTTCTTGGTTATCTATTTCCAGGATGTATTGCAGGCCATTGAGTATGGCTGGTTGAGCATTTGGATTCGTTACGTTCAGGTTGAGCGTGAATTGCAGGGGAATCGATTTCTTTGAATCAGAAAATGCTGCAATTAAGCTGGCAACGGAGAGCGGATTCAGAGAAGACAGGCTCTTGGCATTCTGTAGGTTTACTCCGGCTAAATTCAGATTTGCAATGGAGTTATACTGATATTTGCATTGAAACAGGTTGTAGGTACCAAGCGCTTGTTGTGCAACATCGCAGGAAGTCCAGAGGAAGGCTACACATAAAAAGGCCCATAATTTTCGCGTCATTTGTGTATTATTTTAAGTCGGTTAGATTTGTTATTTTATGGTGATCATGGTCGCTCCGAATCCATATTCCCGGAATGAGGCATCCTGATAAGGAAACTGTTTATACCTGGTTTTCAATTCGTTCAGGATGGTATTCCGTAAAACACCTTCTCCCTTTCCATGAATGAAAACGATTTTTTGTCCCTTATTCGACCTGTTTGCAGCCAGGGTGTCATGGAATTTTTTCAATTGGATTTCCAGGATATCCGCATTACTTAATCCGGCTGTCGTATCGATGAGTTCATCGATATGTAAATCTATTTCAAGAATAGTACCATCGATCTTTTTTTGAACCGGTTTTACCTGTTTTTGGGGAAAATCGGCCCGCGACTTCTGCATCATGGCCTCCTGGATATCGGATGCGCTGACCAGCATTTCCCGCTCGGCCACATCGTTGGTTACTACCGGATAGATCAGCGCTTCATCTTCAAAAAAATCGTTTTCGCGGAAGCTGTGCAGTTTGTAGAATTTAACCCCATCGATCCGGAGTTCTACACTGTAGGTGTTTTTTATTCCGAAAGGCTTGTTTTTCTTAAATGCAAGGAACTGGATACAGATCCGTTCGAGTTCATTGAGTTGTGATTTGGAAAATTCTTCGATGAAAAGCTGGGTATTGGGTTCGATCAGTTCCGTAAAACGATTTCGCCAGGAATTATTTTCCCGGTTCATATAATTGAGATACAGGTAGTAATTGCTTTCGTTGACTAAGTAAGTCTCATAATTACAACTCCCTAATTCCTTGATGTTGACGGGTAGAAAAGCTAAATATACATTCAATCGGTCGCCTCCGGCAAATTCTTCCGGAATATATTCTTTTTCGGGTTCTAAAGGTTTCTGAGGGGGGATATCGACTTTTTCCAGGGCTTTTTTCGACGATTTCCGGGCCTGAAAATCATCTGTATCCACCACGACGCATTCCCGGATAAGTACCGGGGTCTCGAACCCGTCTTCTTCTTCCACCAATACAATGTCTTTCGATTGGAAACGCCGGACAATTCCTCCTCCGACGGCATTCAGATAACGTACTTTATCTCCTGTTTTCATAGATGCAAACTTAGGCAAAAATACGGAAATTACAAACCTGCAAAATGAAAAATATAGTTCATCTGTTCAATGCGCCGGAAATAAAGTAATATTAAGCTTCAGAATCTCCCTTTGTTTTTCCAATAACTCCCAGATGTGTATAAGCAAAACCTTTCCCGTATTTTAATCCATATCCTAAAATACGATCTAAAGAAGAATGAGAAAATAAAATGATTCCGGTAAATTCCAACCAGTTTAAGTTCAGATAAATACCGATAAAAAATAAGCTGATGGCAATTCCCCGGTGGTGAAACAGGTTGTATAATACGGCCCCATATTTGGTGTTTAAAGCGTAACCTATCATAGAAAGATCGGGAGCAAAAAGAAAAAGGAGAAACCACCACCAATTATATCCGATTGAGCTGAAAAGGTAAGCGCCTAATAAAAATAAGCCTATTTCTTCTGTTTTTAGTAAATTTTTCATGGATGCAAATTTAATCAGAATGAATCATGGAACATTAGCTATGAATGAAAAATCTATGTAAATTTACTTGATCGTGATATGAAAAAATTATACTTTTGCAAAGTAAGATTTATTAAAAATGGAATTAAAATCAGATTTATATTTGGGAGATTGTCGGAGAGAATTGAAAAAAATTCCCGATAATTCTGTGGATTTAATCGTTACATCGCCACCATACGCCAACCAACGCCAATCAACATACGGAGGTATAGATGTTAATGAATATGTCGAGTGGTTTCTACCTATTTCTAAAGAACTTTTTCGAGTGCTAAAACCAACAGGAACATTTATCCTTAATATAAAAGAAAAAGTTGTTGACGGAGAACGAAGTACTTATGTAATGGAACTCATTCTCGAAATGCGGAAACAAGGTTGGTTGTGGACGGAAGAATTTATTTGGCATAAAAAAAATTGTTTCCCCGGTAAATGGCCAAATCGCTTTCGTGATGCTTGGGAAAGACTTTTACAGTTCAATAAAGATAAAAAGTTCAATATGTATCAAGATGCTGTGAAAGTGCCGATTGGAGATTGGGCTAAAGATAGATTGAAAAATTTAAGTGATACAGATAAAATTCGGGATAACGCTAAGAATGGCAGTGGCTTTGGTAAAAATGTTTCTAATTGGGTAGGAAAAGAAACTGTGTATCCGACAAACGTTGTTCATTTGGCAACGGAATGTAATAATAAAAATCATAGCGCTGCTTTCCCGCGAGAATTACCAGAATGGTTTATACGATTATTTACACAAGAAAACGATACTGTATTAGATCCTTTTATGGGGTCTGGAACAACTATAGATGTTGCTAACAAAATGAAAAGACATTCAATAGGAATAGAAATAGTTCCTGAATATTACGAAGAAGTTAAACAACAATTTGCCCCTGTAGAATATTATTTAATGGAACCTGAAGTAAAATATGAAACAATTAAACATAAAAGATGTTACGCAGTACGTTGAAGCTAATATTGGCATATTTCATGAAAAACGAATAAAAAGTTTGGATAATTTGAAATTGGACAAAGTTCTGAAACGTAAAAATCCTTATTTATTCAAAGCAAAATATACAACTACTTCAGAGCAAATTATTAGAGGCATTATTGATGCTCATATTTCGTCGAATGAAGAAACAATTTTTGGTGATTGGTTAGAAGGTTTAGCAATTTTTATCAATGAAAAGGTATATGCCGGACGAAAATCAGGCATATCCAATATTGACCTTGAATTTGACAAAGATGGTGTAAGATACATCATTACAATAAAGTCTGGTCCAAATTGGGGCAACAGCAGCCAAATTGCGAAAATGGTTTCGGATTTTAAAACTGCTAAGAAAACTTTACGAACAAGTAATTCTCAAGTCAATATTACAGCTATAAATGGTTGTTGTTACGGCATTGACAATAGTCCTGACAAAGGGGACTATTTCAAATACTGCGGACAAGAGTTTTGGTCATTTATTTCAGGAAATGAAAATCTTTATATTGATATTATTGAGCCATTAGGACATCAAGCAAGAGAACGAAACGAAGAATTTCAGAAATCATATGCACAGATGATTAATAAATTTACCAAACAATTTTCCAATGATTACTGTAACGACTGTGGAGAGATAAATTGGGAGAAACTGGTACAACTTAATTCAGGAATGACAAAAAAGTAATTGATGCCAGCCACTAGCCTACGAGGGTCATTAAAACTTATCTTTATTTCTTCTAATGTTGCTGTTTTTCAGAAAGCTCTCATTATCGTTGATATATCTTTCATCCGCTATTTTAAATGAACGAAGCGCAAAATATCCGTATCGAGTCATACAATTATGAACTTCCGGATGACCGGATTCCCCGGTTTCCGCTCCCGCAGCGGGATCAGTCTAAGTTGTTGGTGTATGAGAACGGACTGATCCGGGAAGACCGGTTTTTCAATCTGACGGGATACCTGCCCGAAGGTTCTTTACTGGTTTTCAATAATACCCGGGTGATCCAGGCCCGGTTGGTTTTTAAGAAAGATACGGGAGCCCGGATCGAGGTTTTTTGCCTCGAACCACATAGCCCGTCCGATTACAACCAGAACTTCATGCAAACGTCCGGTTGCTCCTGGATCTGTTTAGTCGGAAATGCCAAGCGTTGGAAAGACGGCCTGTTGAAAAAAACGGTGCAGGGTATGATTTCTACCCCGGAAGGAGAGCAGCCGGTCGACTTCGAATTCTGTGCAGAGAAGTTGGAATCGTCCGGAGAAAGTCATCTGGTCCGGTTTTCGTGGAATCATCCGGGGTTAAGCTTTGCCGAGATACTGGATATTTGCGGTGAATTACCGATCCCTCCTTATCTGAACCGGGAAACGGAAGAGGAAGATAAAAAAACGTATCAAACGGTTTATTCCAAAGTAAAAGGCTCCGTAGCAGCGCCTACCGCCGGACTGCATTTTACCGGCGAAGTATTGGGAGAATTGAGGAAAAAAGGCGTTTCCACCGAAGAATTGACCCTGCATGTGGGGGCGGGAACATTCAAGCCTGTAAAATCTGAATTGATTGCCGATCATCAGATGCATTCGGAGTGTTTTACAGTGAAAAAAGAAACGATCGAGCGCCTGATAGAACGGGAAGGCCGCGTTGTTGCAGTGGGTACGACTTCCGTACGCTCCCTTGAAAGCCTGTACTACCTTGGCCATATCCTCGAAAATGATCCTGGGCTAACTCCCGGGGTACTTGAAGTAACCCAATGGATGCCCTATGATGAGCAGAATAACCGTATTACTGCAAGAAATGCGCTACTTAATCTGCTTCAATATTTAAATAAAAATGGGTTGCCGGAACTGACAACCCATACCCGGATTATGATTGCTCCGGGCTATGATTTTAAGATCGTAAATGGAATTATTACGAATTTCCATCAACCTCAGAGTACATTGCTGCTACTTATTTCAGCTTTTCTGAAAGGCGACTGGAAACGTGTGTATGATTATGCTCTGGCCCACGACTTCCGTTTTCTGAGTTATGGAGACAGTTCATTGTTGTTGGGAGAACGTTTACAAACTCTTTAAATTCAGGTTTCTCCACAGGACCTTGATTCCACCCCCGTCGTGAATCTGTAACGCGATGCGGCCTTGTGCTTTTCCGATCTTTTCGTCGGTGAGGTTCACCATTTCCTGCCCGTTGAGCCAGGTGGTAACATGATCGCCCTCAACCTTAATGCGCAGGGTATTCCAGTCGCCTGCTTTCAGAATTTCCTCCTTTTCATCGGGAATTTGAGCAAGCCATCCACGACCATACGATTCGTAAATTCCTCCGGTGTCGTTGCCTTTGGGGGCCACTTCTACCTGCCATCCGTGTACTTTTACGCCTTCGGGAATGAACGACCGGAAAAATACTCCCGAATTGCCGTCGGCTTCCTGTTTGAATTCGACGCTGAGGTCGAAATCGTCGTAATATTCGCGGGTGGCTAAATAGCCATATTGTTTATCGGGACCGCTTTCGCACACCAGCAGGTTGTCTTTCACATACCAGAGTTCGGTGCCGTATACTTGCCATCCGGTCAGGTCTTTACCATTAAAAAGGGCTGTTTCTTTGGTTTTCCGGGGCAGTTCTTTAACCTTGATGTTGCGGAACCAGGCCGGGTGTCCATGATCCTGCAGGCAGATCACCCCTTTATGAGCCAGTCCGTATTCCGGAGCATTCGCCCATTTTCCACTATTTTTGCGGGTGAACCAATCTTCGGTCCAGGCTTCGAATTCAATGATTTTCTGGCCGTTCATCCAATGCTCCACATGGCCATTGTCGAAAACGATTTTAGAGGTATTCCACTCGCCGGCCGGGTTCACTTTTATGGTAGAAAAGTCGGGCAGGTGCATGGCATAGTCTACGCCGCAACGTTGCCATTCTTCGAGTTTCCCCGGATAATTCACATCATCGATGAGTTGATATTCCGGTCCTGTTACATAAGGTACCTGAAACAACGGACTTTCTACCACATGATAAAGCATTCCGCTGTTGCCGCCTTTGGAAATTTTCCAGTCCCACGACAATTCGAAGTTTTCGTACACTTTATCGGTTACGATGTAGCCGTTAGCATCTCCGCCATGGCCTTCGGCATAAATACAGCTTTCCCGTACTTCCCACGGACCGGTCAGTTCTGTTCCGTTAAAATCGCGCCAGCCCTGGAGGGTTTGTCCGTCAAAAAGCAATTGCCACCCGTCGGCTTGTTCTTGCTTGCTCAGACTGTTCTGCTTTTCGGCACAGGCGGTCAATCCACATAAAAAACTAAAAAGGGCCGTACTTAACAAGGCTTTCCGGACCACTTTCTGATAAGATTGTTTCATTTTAAAATTATTTTAAGATTAATCGGATTTTTTACTCACGCGTCCGCTTTTCAACTGGTATACCTGTCCGCTTTCCCGGCATATGGCTGTTCCGTTTTCATCGAAATCTAATTTGTTGCCATATTCGCCGACCCATCCGGTTTGTTTCGCCGGATTTCCCATCACTAAGGCGAACGGGAGGACGTCTTTGGTGACGACACTTCCGGCTCCGACCAGTGCATAGGCTCCTATGGTACAGCCGCAAACAATCGTTGCATTGGCTCCGATCGAGGCGCCTCGGGCCACTAACGTTTTCTTGAATTCTTCTTTTCTGGGGATGGCGCTCCGGGGATTTACCACGTTGGTGAATACACAGGACGGTCCCAGAAATACATCATCTTCGCATGTTACACCGGTATAGACCGATACATTATTCTGAATCTTGACCCCATTCCCGATTTCAGCTCCGGAGGCAATGAACACATTCTGTCCGATGGTGCAGTTTTCTCCGATTACAGCTCCTCCCATGATATGGGAAAAGTGCCAGATAACAGTTCCTGATCCGATCCGGGCCCCTTCGTCGACGATGACAGTAGGGTGTAACTGATAGGCGATCATATGGTTTTCTTATTCAAAAAAGGCTTTTACTTCTTTCACGATATATTCTAATTGTTCCTGATCCAATTCCGTGTGTATGGGGAGGGACAGGACAGATCCGCATAACTCTTCTGCACTACTTAAGTTTCCTCCCATCCGGATGATGCCTCTGAATGCCTCCTGCCGGTGTATAGGAAGAGGATAATAGACTGTTGTAGGAATATTTCTTTCTTTCAGATGTTGTTGCAAAAGATCCCTTTTCTGATGTTTTACCCGGATCGTAAACTGATTGTAAACATGGCTCGAATAAGGAGTCTCGGAGGGCAGTTCGATCTTATCGGCCAGGTCCCGGAGATGCTCCCTGTAGTAAGCTGCAACTTGCCTTCGTGCAGTGGTATATTCGCTCAAATGCTTCAGTTTTACGGATAATATGGCAGCTTGCAACGTATCTAACCGCGAATTACATCCGATGATTTGGTGGCGGTATTTCGACGATTGTCCATGCTGGGTGATCATTTTCAATCTCCCGGCTAAAGCTTCGTTATCGGTCATCATAGCTCCTCCGTCTCCATAACAGCCGAGATTTTTGGTCGGGAAGAACGACAAGGTCCCGATGGCTCCCATCGCGCCTGACTGCTTTTGCTTCCCGTCCTGGAACGTATGGATCGCTCCGATACTTTGAGCATTGTCTTCGATCACGTAGAGTCCGCTTTCTTTCGCCATTTTGAGGATTTTCCCCATATCGCAGGTTTGTCCGAACAAATGAACCGGGATGATGGCCTTCGTTTTAGGAGAAACGGCGTCGAGGATCTTTTCAGGATTGATGTTGCAGGTGCTTGTTTCTACATCCACAACGACCGGAAGAAGTCCGAGCAAGGCCACTACTTCAACTGCCGCCGCATAGGTAAAAGCCGGAACGATCACTTCATCGCCGGGTTTCAGGTTCAGTCCCATCAGGGCGATTTGCAGGGCGTCCGTCCCATTGGCGCAGGGAACAATGTATTTCGATCCCGTGTACTCTGCCAGTTCTTGGGCGAATGCTGTCACTTCCTCGCCATTAATATATTTTCCGGAACGAACGGCACGCAGCAATGCCCCGTCCATTTCTTTCTGGATCGAGGCGTATTGCGTTGTGAGATCGACCGTCTGTATTGGTCTCATGTAAATAAATTTATTTAATCACAATTTTGTGAGTTGTCAGTTTTGAATTGGTTTTGATTTTCATCAGGTAGGTTCCGGGAGCCAGATCAGCATTGATTTGTCCGGTTTGTCCCGAAATCTGTTGGGTATCGACTAATTGTCCCGAAATCGTGTAAATCATCACATTCGCCTGGTGATCTTCCTGACCAAGATCGATCGTCATCACATGGCCTCTTTCTACCGGATTCGGGAAGACCCGAACGATACTATTTTTCTGAATCTGTTCAATTCCGGTAATAACAACAAAGACTTTGACTTCGGTTTTTACTGATTCTCCTGCACCATAGAGGGCTGTTACTGCATAGGTATATTCCTTGCTTTCCGGAACAGTTTCCGTGTAAGTATTGGAGGTGGTGGTGCCGACTGCTTGTCCATCACGGTAAATCTTGTAACCCGATAATCCTGCGCTTCCGGCCGGAACAGTCCAGTTCAGAGAAACCGAGTTTTCATTGGTACCGGCAGTCAGATTGGTCACAGGCCCGTATGGATTACCGATAGAGGTGAATACAGCCGTTTGTTCCGATTCGCATCCGCTATACATGGTGGATACACTGTAGACATAACTTCCCGGAGTGGTATTTTGATCGGCATAAAACTCATTCCCGGTGGTTCCGAGGAATTGTCCATTTTTGTAAATCCGGTACCTTTCAAAATCGTTGGTAGCACGTAATTCGGAAGAGTCGTCTATCAGACTTTTGGTAGTTCCTTTGTATTCCAGAAAGCCTTTCAGATAAAAATTGTAGTCACCAGGGGCTTCGTATAATTCATTATCGATCAGGATTAGATTAACATTATCCTTTTTCGGTCCAGAATCTTTTGCAACAATAGCAGCAGGTTCTCCTGTCTGTTCAAAATAAAGTCCGATCCACAGTTCTCTATCTGATTCTAATTTAACCGGATTGTCTAATTTGAAGTCTATAATGCCGGTTTTTTCCGGAGAGAGTACCTGAGAAACTATAATATTCTCTGGGAGGGTGTTTTTAGCCGGAGTCCATATTTTAATGGTATATTTGACAGATGTATTGTCAATATAAGCCTTAACCTTGGTTAAGGTTAAACCATAAGAATACTTTAGGTCATCGGTAGCGAATCTTGAGATAATGGCGTAATTATTCTCATTGTATCCGATTATCCCGTCATTCATTTCTCCGCATTGTGCGATCCATACGTTATTATGGTCTGATTTCCAATTCAATTCTATTGATCCTCCGTTTTCTCTGGCTGTCAGATTGTTAACCGGAGGACAGTTGATGGTGGTTCCGCCAACTGTTGCCGATGCGCAGACCTGGGCAGATTCGGAGATACCATAAATAGGAGCTACACAATAATCATAATTTCCTGCAGAAACCCGGTACTGAGTGTAGTTTTGTATTGAGCCATTACTAAGTATAACGATTGATTGTCCGTTGCGATAAATCGCGTAGCCATCGGGCACCGCACCGCTTGGCAAGTCCCACGAAACCGTAACATCCTGTCCGTTTACAGATGTTTTGACGTTAGAAACGACGGGCCCCGACTTCATAAACCGGAAAGCAATCTCCCCGTTGGTTTCAGTGATGTCGGTAACCGGCTTGCTCGTATTATTTCCTTTCCACGATTTGGCAGAAGGGGTGGTGTAGTCTGTAAAAGCCGTTTTTCCGGAAGTTCCGGGAAAAGGACATTCGGCGCTGTTGATATTGCCATAAGAGGCCGGAGTGACATTCGGTATCGAATAGAGGGAAGAGGCGCATACCGGATAAACCTGTTGAGGATGAGTTGAGTTGTTCACATTATCCCCGCTTACCTGAGAATGGATGCGGTATATCAGTAGTCCGTGCCCCGGGATTCCAGCGTCAAATTTCACTCTTTGCCGGTTCTCCAGAATAAAAAATTCACCGGGAGTGGAAGTTTGAATTTTGTAAGCTACCGGATTTTCGACTGCATTCTTCATCCCGGTCACCTGGGTTTCGGCGGTTAATTCGGTTGGGTTTACCCATCCGAATGCTATTTTCTGATACATATTGATATGAGCCGGAGTAATTCCTCCTTCATTCCAATTTCCTGTGCCCATCAGATCCCATTTCCCTGTTCCGATGTATTGGCCGTTTTCTGCATTGTCGGTATCGTAATAATCCGGCGCACCGAATATATGACACAATTCATGACAAGGAATACCGATGTTGGTGATGCTGTTTCCTGAATTACCTCTCAGTTCGGGGGAACAAGAGTAGTTTTCTAATTGTTTGTCTCCAAAAGTCAATACCTTATCAAAACTTCCTTTTTGAGCCCAGATACAGTCAGCAGGGCCACCGGCTTCTTCTCCATATCCGGCATAAAAGAAATGGAATGCATCGATTGTACCATTGTTATCGTTGTCGAAATTTGCAGGATTTACAGAGGGACTTTTGAATGTAAAATTAGCAACTTCCACAGCTAATTCTTTGGAATGTTTATCTTCTCCAGTTGCATCGTTTTCTCCATAATACTTCCAGGCTTTTGCCGCTGTAAAAGGGCCGACCACCGTTACAACTAAGTCTAACTTGTCATACGATACTTCCCGGTAATAATCACGTACGCTTCCTTTGGCTCCGTTGGAACTGTATCCGATCTGGTTCATCAGTTGTTCGAACTCTTGTACGGTATGCGAGAACGGTTTATCGGGAAATCCGATCAAAGCGCAGATCGCTTTGGCATTACCGGTTGCAGAGCGAAGTGTGGGCCCTGAACTGACAATCTTGCTCATTCGCCGCAGGGTTTCGATCTGAGAAGGACTGTACCGCAGTCCTTTTTTGATATTGCTCAGAAACCCGGCTGTTTCAGTCGATCTCAGACTGGTTTCTTTCGCTGTCACATCCGAGGGAACCATATCTCCCTTGTCGTTTTCTATAGCATATACGATGTATTTGTCTTTTCCATACAACAACGAATAACCATCGGTAGATTCCATCCACTTGATTCTTTCGTCGCCCATTAACCTGACGGTTATTTCACTTCCGTCGGGTTGTTGTATTTTTACTGGGTTTGGATTGGCCGGGGAAGCCCCAACGCCTTGAAACGATAAGGTCAGGATTCCGGCTAATAATATACGGGTAAAATTTTTTAACATGATTGTGTGTATTTGATTGTTAAATGATTTAGTGTAAAATGCTTTGTTCCAGGATGTATGTTAAACATCCTGCGATATACCCGATAAAAGCCAGTAAAGAAATTTTCTTCAAATACCAGATGAAGTCGATTTTTTCCATACCCATGACAGCAACGCCTGCGGCAGAACCGATGATCAGGATACTCCCCCCTGTTCCGGCGGCGTAAGCCAGAAATTCCCAGAAGTAGTGATCCATCGGACAATTGTACATTCCCATGGCTCCGGCAACCAATGGAACATTGTCCACGATTGCCGAGAGAACGCCTATGATGGACGTGATCAGGTAATATTTACCCGGTTCCTGCATCGGGATCTGATCTAAAGATCCCGATAGTATCCCGAGTTGACCGCAAGTTTGCATGGCAGCAACAGCCATCAGGATACCCAGGAAGAACAGGATACTCGACATATCGATTTTCTGAAGAATGGCGGTAACATGCAATTGTCCGCTTTCCAGCTCGGATCTTTTTCTGTTGAGGATTTCAGTAATCACCCAGAGCACGCCGAGTCCTCCGAGCATCCCTAAATAGGGAGGGAGGTGGGTAACGGTCTTGAATACCGGAACTAACAGGAGGCATCCTACGCCTAAGAAAAAAATCAGGTTCCGTTCCCACAGTTTGAGTTGCAGTTTTTCTTCATTATCTGTTTTTTCCGGACGGGTAACATGCCCTTTCATGGAGAAAGTAAGAATTAAAAGAGGTACCAATAGTGATACCAGACTGGGAATAAAAGTATAAAGAATGATGTTCCCGGCGCTGATTTTACCGCCGATCCATAGCATAATGGTTGTAACATCTCCGATAGGCGACCAGGCTCCTCCCGAGTTGGCGGCAATGATCACCATTCCGGCGTAAAACCACCGGTCTTCCTTATCCCGGATCAATTTCCGGAGCAGGGCGACCATCACAATGGACGTGGTCAGGTTATCTAAAACGGCCGACATGAAGAAAGCCAGCAGGCTGATGATCCAGAGTAAAGTGGTTTTACGGGTCGTTTTAATCCGGCTGGTAATGATCCCGAATCCGCCATGAGAGTCGATCAGTTCGACAATCGTCATGGCTCCCAGCAGAAAGAACAGGATTTCGGCGATTTCGCCTAAATGTTCCAGCAACGGGCCATGCACAATCCAGGATACGAATGTCGTTTCTGTACCGGCCGTATGTGAGCCTAAGTAGTCCTGAAATGCGGAAAATACCGGATAGGTTGCCGGATCTCCTGTTACAAACAATACCCACATCAAAGTTCCCAGGATGAGGGCCGTAGCCGACTTATTCACGTGTAAAGGATGCTCGAGAGCAATGCAAGCGTAGCCTATTACAAAGACTACAATCATCAGATAAAACATTTTGAAATATATTTTAATTAAATGATAAATGCAAAGGTACACTAATATATTCTATTAAAGAGCCTTTGTCGTTGAAAATTTTATTTAAATCCTGTTATTTTAATATTAAAGCGTCTTATTTCCTTTCAAAGCTTCTACTGTATTTTTATACCCTGTTATGAAAATTTCTTTCATTTTTGTAAAGTCCAGCATCGAGTAGTCGGCCAGATTTTTGTGCTCCAGATAAAAATCGCACAGAGGCTTATCGGGTAATACATTCCCAAGCATGGCCAAATGAAAGGTACGTTCAGCAATCTGCACGATTCCTTTTACATCCCCGTTGTGCAGTCCCAATGTCTCCGGATTAACATGAAAGCCTGCAATTTTTTTACAATGAGGGCGGATGAATCTTGCCGGAAGGTTGTTCAGAACACCTCCGTCGACATACTGTAGTCCATTGATTACTACCGGAGAAAAAACGACAGGGATACTTGCCGATGCCATGACGGCATCGATAATATTCCCTTTTTCGAAATAATGCGCCCGGCCGTCGTTAAGACAAGTAGCTGTTGCAATGAACGGAATCCGGAGATCTTCAAAATTTTTCGCCCGGAGAATCTTTTTTAAGAATTCGCGTCCTCCTTTCATCGTCATCAATCCGTTTTTCGTGATGTCGGTCTTTATAAACGTTTTCAGTACGGAAGGGGTCAGCATTTCGACGATTTCGTCGGGATGGTATCCATCGGCTAATATACTTCCGGCAATGGCTCCCATGCTTGTTCCGATAATCACATCAAATGCATGCCCTTCTTCATAAAGGGCTTTAACAGCACCCAGATGAGCGATCCCGCGGGCGCCTCCTCCACTCAGCACCAATCCTGATTTGTATTTCATATGATCCATAGGGCGTTGTATTTTATAATGATTATTCTATCGGTTGAATCGTATATTGGTAATTGTACGAGCCATATTTTACCCGGTATTGCGGTAAAGGAAGCGCATACCAGCTATCGGCTCCGGCTACTCCGGTCTGGCGGTAGTTAACCTGCAGATAAATCTCCTGGCGTTTTTCTAATTCTCCCGAGTGATACTGCTTGCGTTCCGGCTCCGGGTCCAGATCGTCGACACGAAAGTATAGGGCGGAGAATTCCAGCGGAAACTCCCCGGAAAACCTCAGTCCTTTATTCTTTTTATCAGTCAATGTAAACCAGCGGACTTCCGTTTTGTTTCCGGTTTCCTGTGGTCGCACATAAGGATAGAACTGTTCGTCGACCGTGCTTTTATACAATCCGATATTCGCAGCAGAATTCCGGTCTGTATAGTTTTCCCAAGGACCACGACCGTAGTATGTCAGGTTCGAAAATTGTTTGGGGATCACCAAATGCGTACCGAACTTCGGCATCATCGGATGATAAGCTTCCCGGACTTTACTGATTGAACTTTCTACTACAATCGTTCCGTTTCCATCGATGGTATAGGTTTGGGATACTTTTGCATCCCCATTGAAAATGAAATATTCGGATGAGATCCGGTACAAACCACCGGTTTCCGGTTCGGTAATCACGACGGTCGGGACCACTTCCTTTCCGGCCTCTTTCCATTCCCGCAGGCGGCGGTCTTCATCTTCTCCGTCGATCCGGTGGCTGGAAGTGCGCATCCGGTTCAACTGGGCGCCGTGGTCGTTATCGGTCATGGCCCGCCAGAAATTTACCCGGGCTCCCGATTCGATCAGGAGCCGGCCTTTATACTTGTACGACTTCATCAATCCCAGACGGGGATCAAAAATCACGGAAAAATCTTTTCCGGTCACTGTCCATGCGGTATCTGTCAGGGATGTTTTCAATAAAGCAGGGTTCAACATGACGACCGGAGATTGGAACTTTGTAAGTCCGAACTGTTCGGAGGCGATGGTGAAATCTTTTGGTAACAGAGGCTCGGCTGTTTTCAATTTATAAAATACATTCAGGAAATACTCATTGTGGGAAACGAGGGTGTGAGTGACCGGCAATTGCAGGCTTATTTCGCTTTGAGGGGCTGTGTTGATTTCGTCGATTCGTCCAGACTGTACCACTTTCCCGTTTTCCAACAGTTCCCAATGAAGATAATAGTTCCCGAGATCCCGGAAAAAATTTTTATTTTTGATCCGGATCGTATAATTACCGGAATCGGCCAGGGTAGTTCCGATGTTCTGATAAACTTTCCGGACTTCATAGGCTCCGGGATTCGGAATTCTTCCGGGGTTGACGATTCCGTTACACAAGAAATTCCGGTCTTTTGCTTTCCCTTCAAATACCCAATCGGGCTCAAAGTCTCCTCCGAATGCATAAAAGGTCTTTCCCTTTCGTGTTACTTCGAATCCCTGATCGATCCAGTCCCAGATAAATCCTCCCTGTAAAGTCGGGTATTCCGGGTTTTCGATGACTTCCCAATAATCTTTGAAGTTCCCGAGACTGTTTCCCATGGCATGGGCATATTCTGAGGAAATCATCGGACGGTCGGTACGATTCAGGGCATACCAGCGGAATCCGTTCGGATCGGGGTATTGCGGAACATAAATATCGGTATTCCATTCGAATTCGGCCCGCTCGTACTGTACCGGGCGAGTGGAATCGGCTTTTTTCAGGGCGACATAAGCGTTGTAGAAAACATATCCGTTACCGGCTTCGTTCCCAAGCGACCAGAAAATGATGCACGGATGGTTTTTATCCCGCTCATACATCCGCATGATCCGGTCTGCATGCTGTTTTTGCCAGCGATAATCGTTCCCGAGGGTACGATCCAGCCGGTAGCCCATTCCGTGCGACTCGATATTGGCTTCATCGCAAACATACAGGCCATACTCATCGCAAAGTTCATAAAATAGAGGATCGGTCGGGTAATGAGAATTTCGTACGGCGTTAACATTCAGTTGTTTCATTAACCCGATATCTTTTCGCATATCGCTTTCCGAAAGGACATGGGCTGTGTGAGGATTGTGTTCGTGCCGGTTCACTCCTTTGAAATAGACAGGTTTACCGTTGACTAATACCTGGGATTTTTTGATCTCTACAGTCCGGAATCCGATCCGGTTAGGAATGACTTCCAGAATGTTACCGGATGGATCTGATAAAGTAATGTAGAGGGTATACAGATTCGGGATTTCGGCCGACCACTGCCTGACATCGGGAATTTCTGCGTGGAAAGACAAGGTGTCCGACCGGGTAGAAAATTCCCAGCTTTTGTTTTGTTCGAATATTTTGCGCTTTTCAGCATCGTAAAGTGTAATTCCGACCTTTCCGTAGAGGGGAGTTGTTGCAATTTCTCCCGGTTTCACCGGGTAATTGTACAAATTCAGCTTCAGGTCGAATATTCCATGCTGATAATTTTCATCCAATGTACTGGTGATAGTAAAGTCCCTGACGTCTACCTGCGGGGTGGAATAGAGGTAAATATCCCGCTCGATGCCCGATATCCGCCAGAAATCCTGGCATTCCAGATAGCTGGCGATGCTCCAGCGGTAAACTTCCAGGGCAACAGTATTTTCTCCTTTTTTCAGATAAGGAGTGATGTCGAATTCGGCCTCGAGTTTGGAGTCGGTACTGTATCCTGTAAATTGTCCGTTGATCCAGATATAGAATGCCGACTTTATACCTCCCAGATGAATGAATATCCGGCGTCCTTCCCATGATTCGGGAATTTTGAATGTGCGGCGGTAGGAGCCTACCGGATTGTAGTTGTCCGGAATATTCTGCACCAGACTATCGGGGTGCGGATGCCTTACTCCGAATTCGTAAGGATGGTTGACGTAGATTGGAAATCCGTATGTTTTTCCGGTACTGTTGAATTCCCAATTGGCGGGGACCTGAAAATCGTCCCATGAACCGGTATCATATGAGTCTTTATAAAAACCGTCTGGGCGAAGAGACGGGTTTTCCACCCATTTGAATTTCCATGTTCCATTCAATGACTGAAAATAAGCGGAGTGTTCTTTCTTTCGCGTTTCGGCTAAAGTTTGGGATTCGAAAGCGAAAGCGGCAGCCCGCATGGGCATCCGGTTTACTTCTGTAACAGATACATTCTGCCACTCTTTGAGCGGTTGTCCGGAAAATTGCTGCGCCTTACCCGTAACAGTACAAATGCACAGGATAAAGAGGAAAAAATACAGTTTTTTCATTATTAACTTTTCTGATACGAGACAAAGTTAATAAAAAATCATTTATTTTTCTAAATCCAGCAACTTCTTCTTTACATCGATTCCGTATGCATAACCTCCCAGACTCCCGTTTGAAGCGATGACCCGGTGGCAGGGGATGATAATAGCGATCCGGTTTTTCCCGTTAGCCGATCCTGCAGCCCGGCAGGCTTTCGGATTTCCGGCAGTTTTAGCCAATTGAGCATAACTGATGGTCTTTCCGTAAGGAATGTTCAACAATTCACTCCAGACCTTTTCCTGAAATGGAGTCCCGCTTACGCTCAGCTTGACTTCAAATGTTTTCCGTTTCCCCTTGAAGTATTCGTCCAACTCTCGGCAGCACTGCATAAGTACAGGGCTGTCTGTCGTAGTATTATTCCCGGGCTTTTCACAAAAACAAAGCCCTGTGATTGCATCTTTCTCGGATGTAATCTTCAACCATCCGACCGGTGATTGATAATAAACTGATTTTTTCATTGTTTTATTTTTTCCTGGTAATAACGCCATCTTTCTACAACATGCTCTACATAATTGATTGTTTCTCTTCCCCTGAAATAGCCGTTTTTACAAACACTATCGGTATAATATTCGGGATGCTGCTTCAATTTCAACCCTTCTTCTACATTTTCTTTCCATATATTCGTGTCTCTGCCTGTTTTTTTTGCTAGCGCCTGAGCGTCAAAAATATGACTCGATCCGGCATTGTAGGCTGCCAGAACAAAATTGATCTGCTCTTCTTTATTCTCGATCGAAGAGAATGTTTTTTGTAAATCCCGGATATACTTTGTAGCCGCCCGGATATTCCTTTCCGGATTTTGCCTGAGTCCCGGCTCCAATCCGAATGCTTTGGCTGTGCGGGGCATCAGGCCCATCAGTCCTGCAGCTCCGGCCCAGGAAACACGGGTCGTATCGAATCTCGATTCCTGATAAGAGATCGAAGCCAGTAGGCGCCAATCCCAACCGATGCCTGGAGCATATTTCCTGAAAATGGAGTCATAGGGAGATATGGCGTTTTTGGAAGAAATATGTACCGGCTCATCTCCGGGCATCTTACTCATTTCAAAATAACGCTTGGTGATCGCCTTGTAGTTTGCTGTATTTTTATTTTCATCAAACCACCGGTCGAGTGCTCCGGCTAACCGAGGCGAAGTTTTGTTTACCGCCCAGGAGGAGGGTTGTAAATAACTTATTTTCATTCCAATGTTGATGTTTTTGAAATAAGTACGGTTCAGTTTGGCAATATCCCGGTTGGCGATGGTATACCGTATTTTTCCCGATGAAACCATTCCGATCAGATCTTCGGTCGTTACAGTATCCTGCCCGATCTCCCGGATAACAATCCCTCCGCCGAGCTCGTCGTCGAGGTTGATCAGGCGGTGATGTTGTTTGCTGTTTTTAATCACCCA
The DNA here is from genome assembly GCA_031548005.1 of Bacteroidales bacterium. Classification (GTDB taxonomy): domain Bacteria; phylum Bacteroidota; class Bacteroidia; order Bacteroidales; family Azobacteroidaceae; genus BNXB01. The sequence goes on along the minus strand of JAVBRK010000011.1, from coordinate 2,915 downwards.
AATCTCTTTCCCGATCATTTCCGTCACATCTTTCAATACCGAATCGCGGGGAGTGGACGCCTGTACAAGCACTTGTTCATTAAGGGATTCCATACCGCAGTAAATCAAATTTTGCTTCATCTTGTTGGTGACCGGTACGGGGTAAGCAACCACATCGCCTTCTCCGGCGAGTAACATTTCCGTAAGCCGGGTTACATTTTGTGCCAGCTTGATGTTGATTTTAAGTCCGTTGGCATCAGCAAAGGCTTTCAGTAGTTCGTACTCATAACCCATCGGCTCTCCCTTATAAATAAAATAGGAAATCGAACTCGAAAGCGTGATGGCCGTGATGGTGCTATCCTGCAAGATTTGCTCTAAATCCCGGACGTCTGTTCCCGGTTTGTTCTTTTTTTCACAACCCGGTAACAGAAGGATAATAAGGAGTGGAATCAGTATCTTTTTTAAATGCGTTGTCAATCGAAACTATTGATATACAGTGCAAATGTAAAAAATATTTTTTCTCTGTATAATATTGACTGCAAAAATCATTCCTGATTACTTCTGATCTTTGTAATTTCAGCCCAGATGGAATCCAGTCTGGGGTTATTCAGGTACTCACGGGGACTGGATTCGATGTGTTTATTGATATATTCGAGGCGGTGTTTCGTCAGCGGGTGGGTACTCAGGAATTCAAAAAGCCTGCTGTCTTCCAGACCTTCGGTTTCTTCACCTTCTAAAGTGTGAAAGAGATCCGTCATCCCTTTCGGGTCTATTCCGGCGTTCTCTAAGCATTCCAATCCGCGCATATCGGCTTCTTTTTCCATTGTACGCGAATACTGAAGGTTCTGAAACTGATTAAAATTCTCCAGAATAATCATAGAAATGGCGCCTGTATCTCCAAACAGGAGAGAAACGATAAAGTAGCCCGAAAGCGACCGGAAGATGCTTTTAAGAGAGTGGCGCAATTCCACATGAGAACTTTCGTGAGCAAGTAAGGCGGCCAGTTCGCCCGGACCGTCCATAGCATCGAGAATCCCTTCGTATACGGCAATCCTTCCTCCCGGAACCGCAAATGCATTGACGGTTTCAGATTCCAGTACCGTAATTTTGTAGTCGTACGAGCGTTCAATATTCATTTCCTGAAAAAACTCTTCGACTAAACGGCTCTCCTCTTCATTTTCGGCCGTCAGGGTCGTCATCTGGTTATAAACGCTTTCCCCGATATGATTCTCCACATTATCCGGAACTTTGGATGCGGCATATACGGCTATTGCAGGTAAAATCACTTTGAAAAGAAGTACCCCGGCTCCGATTATTCCGGCAAGTATAATGGCTACAATGGAGGCGCTTTTTGAAGCTTTCGACAAAATACCCCTTCTCGAAAAGGAAGAATAAGGATAAGTCCGTTTGATTGCATCCGGAAATTCTTTATCCCGTACTTCTATCGACTGGTGCGGAAAGGAACCATATTTTAGCCAGATACTACCGTTGATCTCCAGATCATCTTTGGATATTTTTTTAATATCCCAATGGATTTCTTTCCCCGGTTCTCCCGGATTTTCTTCCGTTAATTTGATTATGAAATAAAATCGCTCGAGCTCTATCGTGCAATCATACGATTTAGAGGAAGTTCCGCTGAAATATATTCCGTTAAAAACCGTTTTCATGAAAGAAAAAGCATCAAATGATAAACCCGAGATCGAGGAAGTCAAGCATACTGTCGCCCGAAGCATCCTGATAATCTTCTTCTGTCTGAACCAGGTTATCTGAATCGAATTCTTCCGGGACGTGGATATGAGCCATAATGAATTTGAGCATGCGGACTTCTGCCCAGGCATACCCTACTCCCAGCGTGAAGATCGTGATTAATGCGTTTACAAACAAAAGCTTGAAGATTTCCCATCCGGAAACATTCAGATTTAATTTATGGGTATTCCCCTGGTGCTCTATTTCTGTGTTATCCACCAAATAACTGTAATACTCGGCAAGGTACCAGGGTAGATAAATGCCCAGTGTAATCATGGTTAAAACTCCACCAATCAGGTTCATAATGAAATAATCGGCCCCGGTAGCAGTCGATTTGAATTGTGCATCCCCGAACCGGATATGACCGTACACGTACCGTCTCAGGTTCATTTCGAACCAGGAACCATAGATCCCGAGTGTCAGGAGTGTTAATCCGAATCCTTTGAAGCAAAGCTTTGCCAGCTCGGTGAAATTTCCCCTGTAGCCGAAATGGATCGATCTCCAGGAAGATTTTGCCAATCGGTAGCGGTAGCTTCCGTGGATAGCGATGGGAACAAAAAGGAAAAGAGCCGCAATGTAAATGATAGCTGCCAGAAAAGGAATTTTTATCCATATACATAAAAATGCAATGGCATACAAAGCAATCAGGAAGAGGATGGCTTTGATGAATCCTTTGAAAATTTCGTTTCCTGTTCCATTAAAAGAAAAGGGACTTCCTGAAAAATAGGTGTTCTGATAATAATATTTGAGAAATTTTACTTTTGCCCAAGGATAATAAAAACCGAGTGTGACGATTGTTAAAAGAGTGTTGACAATCAGAATACTGAACAATGTTCCCCCCGAACCGGTAAATTTTAATTCGTTTTTTGTTTCCATAAAAATAAAGCTTGATAGTATGATTTAATTTAGGGTTATGATAGTGAAGCCGCAAAGATAGTCTTTTTTAGAATAATGCGAATCAGTATTTAAAAAATTAGATAAATGAATGCGATGGCCATTTTTCCCATCGTATGTACCAGAAGACCAGGTGTAGACCTGACTTTCATCGCTCTTTGAATATTTGTTTTCTCATTCAACCAGTTGAAGAAAGATTCTATGGGTTGCCTGATTTTGGAAACTGCCGTAGAAAACAGGTGATTGAAAGCCTTGTTTCTTTGGGTGATTTCTATCGGTTCCCCTTTGATGGCCTT
>JAVBRK010000104.1:0-24615 GCA_031548005.1 Bacteroidales bacterium | reverse complement strand
TGAACCCTTCTTGCGATATTCACTACGCCAGCTATACAATAAATCTTTATCAATACCTAATTCCCTTGCCAGAACAGGTATGTCATTACGTGACATGCTCAGCTTGACTGCATTTTCTTTAAACTCTCGATCGTACTTTTTTCTTGTTGTCATCTTGTAAAGATAAGCTTTTTTGCCGCTTAACTTTTTGTCCGAGCAAAGGTAGGATATTCAGTTATATGATGTCATCCGGATACAGGGAGATAGAAAACGAGTTATTCCGGCATTTGGTTATCACCCGACTGTTCAAATCAAAGGGCCACAGGCTTAAGCCTGCAACCCTTTGATAAAACTAATATTTTTGCCCTGTAATCAGTAACGATTATTCAGAACTATTCATATGCACACTCCGAATTATACCGGTATTCTGATCTTTTTTCCCGGATAAATTACGTTCGGATCTTTAATCGTATCTTTATTGGCTTCATATATCTTCTGCCAGGTCATTTCCGGATATTTACCGGCAATCTTGGAGAGGCTATCGCCAGGTTTGATCTCATAGATCTCTTCAGCGCCTTCTACCACGTCAATGGTTAATACCAAATCATTTGCGCGCATTTCAGGATCGATTTTTTCATAGATCGCCCACAATTGATTCTTTACCGATTCGGAAGCTGAGCCGCTTACCCGCAATACCTCGTTTTCAGTCGTAACATTGAGGTTCTTAACAGAAGACGCTGCTAATTTAAGCAACTCTGCATACTTAGTCTGTAAATCCATGTTATTTTACTTTTAATTCGTTGACAACTTTCTTAGGTTTCAAATCATTAACAACCTGCATTACTTTCTTCAGCTCGGCTTTTGCCACTTCACCGGTTAAAGTAATCACACTGTCGGCAACAACAGCAGTAACACCTGTTAAACCGGACGCAGTCAAAGCTGTTGAAATTACAGTATTAAAAGCTTGATCCGGAGTAATTACCGGTGCAGGAGGAGGGGGAGGAGTTACTGTAATGTTGTTGATTACACTTTTTACTCCTTTAATTGCTTTTACAGCAGCTTCTGCATCTGCTTTCTGAGCATCTGTCTCAACAATACCTTCCAGAGAAACAGCTCCCTTTTGAACTGTTGCGGTTACAGGCAAAGTCGTTGTTTGAAGTTTAGTAGCAACATCTTTCTGAATCTTTGCATCATTGGGGCCGCAAGAAACAACAACAAGTCCCAGACACAAGGCTGCGAAGCCTGATAAAACTTTTCTTTTCATAACTTAAAAATTAAAATGTAAAACTAACAAATATTGATAACTCTTTCAATATTAAACGGTAATCTCTTTATAAAATAAAAATGAAGATGTTATAACATTCAACTATTATAACACTGTACCTCATTCAAAAGTTTTCCCACATGCATCAGAAATATTACTTTGTAATTTTACTACAATAATATTGCCAAAATTAAGTTATATATAGTACAATTTCAAATACATGAAAAAAAATATATTTTTTTTCTTCACCTTTTTTGCAGCTTTGTTGCTATACTCCTGTAAATCAGCAAAGTTAAGCGATGCTATTGCCAAACAGGAAAAAGGTGAATACTATGATGCCGCACAAATTTACCGCAAGGTTTATGGTAAAACATCTTCTAAAAAACGATATTTAAGAGGAAATATTGCATTTCAGATGGCCGAATGTTACCGTGAAATCAACAGTGGACAACGGGCTTTGGGAGGCTACCAGAATGCTTTAAGATACGAATACCCCGACAGCATGTCGGTTTTCTACGCGGGACAAATGCTCCAACGCCTGGGAAGATACCCCGATGCTGTAAAACGATACAAAGAATTTTTAGAGATTGTACCCGGAAGCACACTGGCTAAAAATGGCATTACCGGATGTGATTCGGCTATGGTCTGGAGAAAAAAACCAACCCGGTATGTCGTGAGGAAAATGGACAAAATGAGTTCCCGGGAAGGGGAATTTTCCCCCATGCTCACCGGCAATAAATACGACCAGCTTTATATTACATCTTCAAGAAAAGACGCTGTCGGAGATGAAAAAAGCAGCATTACAGGAAAAAAAAATAACGATTTCTTTCTGATTAAACAAAATGAAAAAGGGGAATGGCTGAAACCGGAAGTCATCGAGAACGAGATCAATACGGAATTCGATGAGGGAACTCCTTCTTTTTCGGCCGACGGTACTACCATGTACTATACCTACTGCTCTGAAGACGAAACGATCGAACGAACAGCAGAAATATACGAATCATCACGATCCGGAGCAAAATGGAGCGCCGGTAAACGGGTAGAGATATTCCGGGACAGTACGATCATGACTGCTCACCCCGCAATTTCTCCCGATGGCAACTACCTCTATTTTGTATCTGACGCCAAGGGGGGGTATGGAGGAAAAGACATCTGGAGGATTGCTGTAAGCAGTATTGGGAAAGGGTTTCCTCAAAATCTCGGTCCGGAGATCAACACTTCCGGAGACGAAGAATTTCCTTACATAAAATCCGGGAACGTACTTTACTTTGCATCCAACGGACATCCGGGTATGGGAGGACTCGACATTTTCAAGGCGACCTACAATGAAAAATCCGAGCGGTGGAAAATCGAAAACATGCAATCTCCGGTCAACAGCATGGCCGACGATTTCGGGATCACATTTGCCGGAAGCGATGAAAAAGGGTTTTTCAGCAGTAACCGGAATGACGGACGTGGAAGCGACCATATCTATTCTTTCGAACTACCCAGCATTAGAATGACAGTAGAAGGATGGGTCCTGGATAAAGAAGAAGAACTGATCGATGAAGCAAGTGTCAGGATTGTAGGCAAAGATGGCACCAATACGAGATTAATCGTCAAAAAAGACGGGACTTACTCCATGGAGGTAACGCCCGGAATGGAATATGTAATGATGGGAAGCGGCCGCGGGTACCTGAACCAAAAGCAGACATTATCGGTTCCGAATGAAGAAAAAAGCCAGGTCTTTTATGCCGACTTTTATTTGCCGTCGATCTCGAAGCCGGTTTTAATTGAAAATATTTTTTACGATTTCGACAAAGCGACACTCCGGCCCGAATCTAAAGAAGGTCTGGAAGAATTGATTGCCATGTTGAACGATAATCCCAATGTTACAATAGAACTGTCTGCTCATACCGACCGGAAAGGATCGGAAGAATATAACCAGAAACTATCCCAGAGAAGAGCTCAGGCTGTGGTCGATTACCTTATTAAAGGAGGTATCGAACCGGAACGGCTTACTGCGGTCGGGTACGGGAAGCAGATTCCTCAGACCGTGAGCAAAAATGCAGCAAAGAAATATGAATTCTTACCCGAAGGCCAGGTTTTGGACGAAACTTTCGTACTAACATTGACTCCTGAACAGCAAGATATTGCCGACCAATTGAACCGCCGGACCGAATTTAAGGTTTTGAAAACCAATTACAGGCTGTTTTAATCGGTGAATATTAGAATGGAGCAGGATTTATTATATAGTTTGAGTTTTTCAAAAATAATTACGATATTTGTAATGAGGTATTAAAACAAAACATCATGAAAGACAACTTTTGTGTTATAATGGGCGGTGGTATTGGCAGCCGCTTCTGGCCTTTCAGCCGGGAAACAATGCCGAAACAGTTTCTTGATTTCTTTGGTACCGGCAGGTCGCTCCTGCAACAAACATTCGACCGTTTCAGTCAGATAATCGCCGTCGAAAACATCTTCATCGCTACAAATGAGTCTTATAAAGATCTGGTAAAAAAACAACTTCCGGAACTCGACGACAGTCAGATTCTACTGGAACCGACCAGAAGAAATACAGCTCCTTGTATTGCCTATGCATCCTACCGGATCAGGGCGATCAATCCCAATGCGAATATCGTAGTAACACCGGCAGATCACCTGATTTTACAGGAACAGCACTTCCTGAAAAATATCCAGACCGGACTGAACTTCGTCAGCAAGTTTCCCTCGCTCCTCACCTTGGGCGTAAAACCGAGCCGGCCGGAAACCGGTTATGGGTATATCCAGACCGAAGATGCAGGGAGTGAACGGATTCAGAAAGTAAAAGCTTTTACAGAAAAGCCCGATTATGAATTGGCTAAGATATTCTATGAAAGCGGAGAATTTTATTGGAATTCCGGGGTATTCGTATGGAATGTAAACTCGATTATGGAAGCATTCCATCAGCACAGCCCGGACATAACCACCCGCTTCGATCAGGGATTAAACCTGTTTAATACTCCCGGGGAAAAAGAATTCATTAACATACAATACCCTCTGTTACAAAATATTTCCATCGATTATGGTATTATGGAAAAAGCAGAGAATGTATACATGCTGGTGGCCGATTTCGGATGGTCGGACCTGGGAACCTGGGGATCTTTGTTCGATCTTTCCGAAAAAGACGACGACCGGAATGCAACACTCAAATGCAAATCATTGTTCTATGAGAGCAAAGATAACCTGATAGCGCTATCGGGTGAAAAACTGGCCGTTATCCAGGGACTGGAAGATTACATCGTAGCCGAATCGGAAAATATCCTGCTGATCTGCAAGAAATCGGAAGAACAGAGAATCAAGCAAATTGTAACTGATGTCAATATGAAATACGGAGAAGATTATATATAAGCTTTTCAAAAAGAATCGTTACTTTTACGCCTGTATTTTTATAATTGTAAATGAAATTTATGATTGAAGACCTGAAAGAAATTATACGCCGGGAGTCTGATGCAATCCGGAATATTCCTCTGACAGACGCATATGAAGCGGCAGTAAACATGATTGTGGAACAAATTCACAAAAAAAGAGGAAAACTGGTAACCAGCGGCATGGGAAAAGCCGGACAAATTGCATCCAATATCGCAACAACATTCAGCTCTACCGGCACCAGTTCCTGTTTTCTTCACCCAAGTGAAGCCCAACACGGAGATCTGGGTATTTTGTCCGAAAATGACCTGATGCTATTGATCTCTAATTCGGGAAAAACAAGAGAAATAATTGAATTAATCAGTCTGGCCCGGGTACTGATCCCGGGAATTCGTTTCATTGTTATTACAAGCGACAAGGATAGTCCGTTGGCCCAAGAGGCCGATGCCTGCCTGCTGACCGGTAATCCGGAAGAGGTTTGCGCCCTGGGACTGACTCCGACCACTTCCACCACCGTTATGACTGTCATCGGCGACCTGCTTGTTGTTGAAACGATGAAAAAAATTAATTTTAATATCTCAGACTATGCCAAACGCCATCACGGGGGGTATCTGGGAACAGTTTCCCGAGCCCGGCAGAATCAGAACAACCAATGAGAAAAGTAATCGGAATCGGGGAAACAATCTATGATGTTATCTTCAAACAAAACCAACCACTGAAAGCAGTTCCGGGAGGATCGACTTTTAATTGCATGGTTTCATTGGGGCGATTGAATATCCCCTCCTTGTTCATCAGCGAAACCGGGAACGATAAAGTGGGAAATGTCATCCGGGAATTTATGTCCGAAAATAATCTTCCGACCGACTATGTAGATTTTTCCGATGATGGTAATTCTCCGATAGCTTTGGCTTTTTTAGATGAAAGCCAAAATGCAGAGTATGTATTTTACAGAAATCCGCCTGAAAAAAAGTCAAACCTGCCTCTCCCCGACATCAATAAGGACGACCTGGTTGTTTTCGGGTCATACTATGCACTGAATCCGGTTTTAAGGGATAAAGTCGCCGGAGTACTATCAGGAGCCCGGGATAAAAACGCTATCATCTACTACGATATCAATTTTCGCAAAGCTCACGTTCATGAGCGGGGAAAGCTAATGCCTGCATTCCTCGAAAACTTTGAATATTCGACCATTATCCGGTGCTCTGATGAGGATCTGGAATCCTTATTTCCGGGAGAAAGTTTCGACTCTATCTATCGGGACAGGATTTCTTTTTATTGCAAGAATTTTATCGTGACACAAGGCTCCAAAGGAGTTTTACTAAAAACAGCCGGGTTTGAAAAGTTTTACCAGGTAAAAAACATCGAACCGGTAAGCACCATCGGAGCAGGTGATAATTTCAATGCCGGAATTATTTACGGAATCATAAAAAACGGTCATACCCAAGGAGATATCAGCAGACTGGAGGAAAGAGACTGGGATGCTTTGATTGCTCTTGGAATTAAATTTTCTTCCGAAGTGTGCATGTCTCCGGATAATTACATTACCCCCGGGAACTTCTTCGAATAACTGATCAGAACATCATATTTTCTGTCAATCCGGATATTTACGATCGCATTCTTACAGGTCGGATTTTTGTTTATTTTAAAAAATAAAAGTGAATTTTTCAAAAACCGGAATAGAAAAACGTATGAAATTCAGTATATTTGTCTTTTAAAATTTCAAAAATAATTCAGAATGACATCCGAAACAAATTATTTCAATTTAACCATCGATGATGTAGCCAGAAAGTTAGAAACTTCGGTTGAAAACGGATTAGACCGGAATGAAGCTAAGAAGAGACTGGAAGTTTATGGATACAATGAATTCATAAAAAAGAAAAAGAAAAGCATCTTCTTTAAATTTCTGCAACAGTTCAAGAGTTTCATGATCATCGTACTGTTAATCGCAGCCTTAATTTCAGGGATTATCGGCCACATGCATGGAGAAGGCTTTACAGATGCTTTGATTATTTTATTTATTGTCATACTGAACGCAATTATCGGAACGGTTCAAGAAGCAAAAGCCGAACAATCGCTCGAAGCCTTGGAGAAGATGTCGGCCCCTCATTGTAAGGTAATTCGTGATGGACAAGTAGAGGTTATCGAATCACGCGAACTCGTACCCGGAGACCTGGTTGTTCTGGAAACCGGAGATTCCATTCCAGCCGATTTGCGTTTGGCCGAAGCGGTCAACCTGAAAGTCCAGGATGCCGCCTTAACGGGAGAGTCAGTTCCGGAAGAAAAATTTACGGAAGCAATCGAAACGGAAAATACCCCGTTAGGCGACCGTGATAACCTCGGATTTTCATCAAGTACAGTCACATACGGACGAGGAAAAGGAATCGTTATCGGAACCGGGATGAATACCGAAGTCGGAAAGATTGCAGCAATGATACAATCCGTACCCGATACCAAGACCCCATTGCAGGAAAAACTCGATAAATTAGGAAAATTCCTTGGTATAGGAGCTTTAGCTATCTGCATTATTCTCTTTCTTGTAGGTATATTATACGGGAAAAATATCCTGGATATGTTCATGACTGCTGTCAGCCTCGCTGCGGCGGCCATACCCGAAGGACTACCCGCCGTATCGACCATTGTGCTTGCAGTCGGAGTACAACGCCTGGTGAAGAAAAATGCGATTGTACGTACGCTTCCTGCTGTAGAAACATTAGGCAGCACTACAGTCATTTGTTCAGATAAAACAGGAACCTTGACTCAAAACCGGATGACGGTAGTCAGATTGTATATCAATGGATATGCTATCGAAGCTACCTCTCCAAACAGTGAGATCAACAGAGAAACGGAAATGCTGCTGAAATCCCTGGCTCTGGCCAATGACGCCAAACTAAGTAATGATAACGGACTGTGGAAAACCACCGGAGACCCGACAGAAACAGCCTTACTGGACATCGGGATCAAACACCGGTTGATTAAAAATGAACTGGAAACCCGATTTCCCCGGGTTGCAGAAATTCCATTCGACTCAGTACGAAAAATGATGACGACAGTTCATCGCGAAGAAACGAATGGCCTGATTGTTTATAGTAAAGGAGGGGTAGACGAAATTCTAACCTGTTGCAACCGCATTCTTATCAATGGAAGTATCAAAGTATTGACAGAAGAAATCAAGGACGATATTCGAAAAGCCAACACGGAAATGGCCGGAGATGCTCTTCGCGTACTGGCTGCAGCCACAAAAGAAATCAAGGAATTACCCGGAATCGTTGAACCGGCAACTCTCGAAAATCAACTTGTCTTCATAGGGATGCTGGGGATGATCGATCCTCCGAGAGAAGAAGTAAGAGACGCCGTCGAAAAGTGTCGCACGGCCGGTATTAAACCGGTAATGATTACCGGAGACCATAAAATTACCGCAACAGCCATCGCTGTAAACCTCGGAATTATGAAACCGGGTGAAGAATCCCGAACCGGAGCCGATGTTGAGTTAATGACCGACGACGAACTACTCGAAAATGTTCACTCCATCGCTGTTTACGCCCGGGTTTCCCCGGAACATAAAGTCCGGATTATTAAAGCGTTCCAACGTTCGGGCGACATCGTGGCGATGACCGGCGACGGCGTAAACGACGCTCCGGCCCTTAAACTGGCTGATATCGGTTGCGCCATGGGAATCACCGGAACTGATGTTTCCAAAGAAGCGGCCGACATCGTACTGACCGACGATAACTTTGCGACCGTCGTATCTGCCGTTGAAGAAGGCCGCCGGATATATGACAATATATTGAAGGCCATACAATTCATGCTTTCTACCAACATCGGGGAAATTGTAGTGCTGTTCATTGCCGTTCTGGCAAACTGGGTATCCCCTTTGCTCCCGATTCATATCCTTTGGATCAACTTAGTGACCGATAGTTTGCCGGCCTTGTCGTTAAGTGTCGACCCGGCCGACCGGAACATCATGAAGCGTAAGCCGATCGACTCCAGTCAAAGTATCATGAATAAACCGTTTGCAGCCCGGATCTTCCTGCAGGGAAGCATGATCGGGCTATTGTCTCTCGTTGCCTATGCAGTAGGGATGTATACCTCAAATGGGATGCAGGGAACCGGATTTTTCGAATTCATAAAACAGATGTCATCACTTCCGAATGTGACTGTTGCTCAAACCATGACATTTGCGGTACTCGCATTCGCTCAATTAACCCATGTGTTCAACGTCCGGTCGAACCGCCACTCGGCTTTCAGAAACCTGTTTTCCAATAAACTGCTGTGGGGAGCCATCCTGTTGGTAACCCTGCTGATGTTGATCGTATTGGAAGTTCCGGCCCTGCACGAGATTTTCAAGATCAGCAAACTGACTCAGGCTCAATGGATATGGGTGATCGGATTATCATTGGCCCCACTGCCGATCATAGAATTCGTGAAATGGATCTCCCGGTTAACCGGTAAAAATAAATAAACAGAAGAATGAAAGCATTGACCTATTTCCTGTCCGGATTATTATTGGCCTGCCTATGTTCCTGCGTTGGAAAACCGATTGATGAAACGATTTCCTCCATGTACCGGAATAGTTGGGGGTCCGTTTATTATACGAATAAGGCAGACAATACCTGGATTATTTATGGAAATAAAATCAAGGGAGCTGATGCAAAAACCTTCGAGCCACTGGCAGAAACAGTTGCCCGGGATAAAAAGAATGTTTATTACCGGACTGTTCCCCAGCCCCAGATCGACCGGGAAAGCTTTCAGGTAAAAGAAGACGGAACCATGCGGGATAAGAATCATATCTATATTTCCTCGCTCAAAGACGGAGACGAATCGATTCTGAAGGTACTTTATGGAGTCGACCTCACAACCTATGGAAGCTACAAAGGACATGTCGGATGGGGACATGATAAAAATCATGTGTATCAAGGATATAGTCAACCTGTAGATGCCGATCCAGCCACTTTTACGTTTCTTTCCGATCATTTCATGAAAGATAAAGATTTCCTGTATACCATCAGTTACAGCGGATTGGTTAAAATACGAACCCATACCGATAGTTTGGTTGTACTCAACGAAACTTACGTCCGCGACAACCACCGGATATACTTTCTGGATATCGACAGTTCCGGTTATTTCACCTCTGTTCCTTTCAATCCGGGAGATTCCATCATTCCTCTTCAGAAAACATTCCTCATTGTCGGAAATAAAGTCCTTTGTAACGGACATTTGCTGAATGGAGGAAACATCGATGCAACTTCTTTCGAAATGATAGATGAAAATTACAGTAAGGATACCTCCTCTATTTTCTGTTCAGGGAAAGCGATTCCTTCTGTAGACAGAAAAAGCTTCGAAGTGCTGACCGATGGATTTGCAAAAGATAAGAACACTGCTTATTTTTATGGACACAAGTTAACCAATGTAGATGTTTCCACTTTCAAGATCATCAATTCACTCTATTTCAAAGATAAAAATGAAGTCTATTTCATTTATTCCCCTCCCGGAAACAAAGGATTTTTCAAGATTGTTAAAGATGCAGATCCTGAAACATTTTACCACAATCCTCAAAAAAGCCTTTTATTCGGAGCAGATAAGAAAAATGAATTTTATAACGGAGAAACCATCATTAAAAATTAAAAAATGAGATCTATTTTAATCACCGGATTCTTTTTCCTGGCATTGGTATCGTGCCGGCAACCCAAAGAAAAAACGACAAATATGGAACATAAAAACATGACAGTAGAAAATATGATGAGCAGAAGGAGCATCCGTTCCTACCTGCCCGAGCAAGTAAAACCAGAGCAACTGGATACCATTATCCGGTGTGCGGTCAACGCTCCGAGTGCTCTGAACAAGCAATCCTGGGAGATTCGCATAATCCAGAAGCCGGAGCTGCTGAACGAAATCAACGAGGGATTTGTAAATTATGCCAAAGGACAAAGCCTTCCCGGAAGCGCCTCCCGGGCACAGGAGCCTGGCTTTTCGGTATTTCATGGGGCCCCTACCCTGATTATCGTTGCAAACGACCGGGAAAATGCCTATAGTCCTGTCGATTGTGGACTTTTGGGGCAAAATATTTTGCTATCGGCCGAGTCCATGGATATCGGAACGTGTGTAGTTGGAAGCCTGAAAGCCTATTTCGACACTCCGGAAGCTGAAAAAACCATTGCAAAATTAAATTTACCGGAAGGGTATCAGGCGCTCTATACAATCGCATTGGGTTATAAAAACCAGCGTCCGGAAGCAAAACCGAGGGAAATAAATAAAGTTCAGATAATCCGGTAAAATCCGGATACGGCAACTACAAAACACCCTCTTCAACCAGAACAACAATCTGTTCTGTTAAGGCATCCTTTCCCTGCGGATCCCATTCTGATCTCAGGCTGGCGCCGAACATTCCGGCGAAAATATTCCAGAATCCCGCACGGAAAGAGCCTAAAAAAGCCTTCAACAAATCGTAACTGCTCTGGTTACATTCGCGGTTTATCAGCTTAATCAGCAACTTTCCCTGCGAAAGCGACATCTTTTTCAATACCGGAAAATATTCGGCGTACAGATCCTTTTCCATTCGTTTGATATGCGCTTCCCTCGACTTCTCATCAGGTAAGGTTTCCATGTACTCATAAGTTTCAATGAGAGTGGCATAAATCATTTTGGCATAAGGAAGTGTCCGTTTCACATCGCGGATCAGCTTTCTGTACTTTTCTTCCTCTAAAGGAGTCTTCGGCTTCACTTCAGGATAGACATAAATATCCGGAAAGATCATCACCAACAACGTATCCCCCATTTCAGAGTATGGATGCGCAGTTCCCGGAGGATATACCTTCCGGGCATCCTGCGATTTCATGCACAAACATGAAAGCAAAAAAGCAACCCACAAAAAACTTCCGAACTTCTTCATAGCTGCAAAAATATTGTTTTTTTGGCGTTCCCGGAAATTATTATTAACTTTGTGTTTCAGAGTTTCTGATTATTTAACCAAACCAATTATGAGATGTTTTTTATCCTTAAAGGATCTTATCTTTCCTGTGATATTCCCTTTTTTATGCATACAGGAGTCCCGTTCTTTCGATGGGGTAGCCAGTAATGACGCCCGCAGCCTGGCATTAGGCAACGTATATTCATTAAGCCGTGAATTCTCGAACCCGGCCGCCCTGAGTTTTCAATCCGGGAATAAAATTTCCACCTCCGTACATAATCAATTTCAGATGAATGAGTTAAATACAGTAAGCCTTCGCGGCGCTTTTCCAAACCGGATTCTGGATTCCGGGTTTCAACTGGATCGTTTCGGATATGAAGACTTCAGCATTAACTCCATCCGCACCGGATTGGCTAAAAAAGTAAATCCACGGCTCTCATTGGGAGTACAGTTGGGATACTCACATGTCTCCAGTATTCTGGAAATTCCGGCTCAGTCAGTATTTAATGCAGGAGTCGGAATGTTTTATAAAGCTTCCGAAACGATTTTATTAGGAGTTTACGGGAAAAATATCGCCTCTTCTTCCAAAGAAAATTCGTATGCTATCCATTCCGGAATCGATTACCAATGTACGGAAACCTGCCACCTGTTGTTCGAACTGAGTTTCGATCGGCGGGAACAACTGATCCTGAAATCCGGAATCGATTATGAAATCAGCGAAGGACTTCATTTTTATGCCGGAATACACCAGAACCCAACCATTCCTTCAATTGGAGTCAGTTGCCAGTGGAAACAAGTCACCATCATGGCAACCTTTGTAATGCACCACCTCCCCGGAAATTCAGGTATGATCGAATCCGGTTATTCATTCTGAAATAAAAAAATAAGATCTCTTACTTTTATTGATTATGCAACCAAACCATCCGACAACAACCACCCTGTTTATTTTATTTTTAATTTTTATCCGATTCGATCTTTGTCTCTCTCAGACTACTGAAAAAAACAGCCTCTGGATGGAGTATATCGAACAGCTATCCGAAAATGAGAACGGAAGCGCCTTAATAGAGAATCTATATGAAGAACTTTCTTATCTCAGCGAACACCCTTTTAATCTGAATACCGTTACCCGGCAAGAATTGGAGCGGCTGCCGTTTCTTTCCGAAATACAAATCGAAAATCTGTTATATCACCTTTACAAATACGGAGCGATGTCCAGCATCTATGAATTAAAAAATGTAGAAGGATTGGATTATCAAACCATTCAATATTTACTCCCGTTCGTTTATACTAAAACTATAGAAAAAGCGGAATTGCTCCATGCCGGAAAAATACTAAGTTATGGCAAAAATGAGTTGGTACTGCGTTATGATAGCTGGTTGCAGAAGAAATCAGGTTACAGGAACGGAACCGAAGAAGAACGTGAAAAGTATCCCAATCGTTTTTATCTTGGAGAACCTTATTATCTCTCCATGCGCTATGGTTTTAATTATAAAGATCGCATACAATTCAGCCTGTGTGGAGAAAAAGATGCCGGAGAGCCTTTCTGGAAGGATTCTCATAAAGGATTTGATTTTTACTCGTTCAATATCTCGATTAAAAACTACGGGATAATAAAAGGTCTTTTCCTGGGTGATTACCGTCTATCTTTTGGACAAGGATTGATCGTTAATACCGATTTTGTGATGGGAAAAACTTCCGATGCAACCCATCTCGCAAAGAAAGGAACCGGAATCAAACGGCATTTTTCGACTAATGAAACTCATTTTTTTCGTGGAGTTGCCGCCTCTCTCCAATTCGGGGAATGGAATTGGAACTTATTTGCATCACACAGAAAACTGGATGCAAATGCCGACAGCGCCATTATAAAAACATTCAAAACCGATGGTTATCACCGGACTCCGGGAGATTTGGAAAAATGCAGGCAAGCCACCGTCAGCACTTTCGGGACAAATCTCCAGTGGCGCAAAGAAAACTTTGCTTTAGGCTTTACGGGGATTGCCCATCATTTCGGAGACAAGAAGCTCAGTCCGGAATTAAAGCCGTATACCATTTATCAACTCAGAGGAAAAGAACATTATAATATAGGGATGGACTATAGCTACCACCGGAAAAAATTATTATTTCAGGGAGAAATGGCAACGGGTAAAAACGGAGGTTGGGCAACGGTCAACCACCTGCTAATCACTCCCGTATCATCTCTCAGCCTGTTATTGTCATACCGGAATTATGGTTACGACTATCGAACACTCTATGGACAGGCCATGAGCGAAGGATCGGATGTTCAAAATGAATCCGGCTTTTATACCGGGATCAAATTTACTTTATCAAAAAAATGGCAGTTCTTCTTGTATGCTGATATTTTCCGGTTCCCCTGGCTGAAATACGGAATCGATACCCCCTCGGAAGGAAAAGAAGAGTCGCTGCAGGTCAACTACAACCTTTCACCTTCCTGTAACATGAGTCTCCGCTACAAGCTGAAAGAAAAAGGAAAAAACCGAACCGGGCAAACAGTCCTTGTATTACCATACAGGCAACACCGGCTGAGATACCAGCTCCACTATCTGTTACTCCACAAAATTTCTCTCAATACTCAAGTAAACGGAAACCGGTATATTAGTGCACAAGGAGATCGAAGCTCAGGATGGTCGGTTTCTCAGGGAATCGGATACAAATTTCCGTCTCAAAGACTACAACTCGACCTGTCGATAGCCTATTTTGACGCCATCAACTGGGAAAACAGAATCTCCGGCTATGAAAAAAATATTTTATACGCTTTTTCAATGCCAAGTTATTATGGAAAGGGAATCCGCTATTTCGCAACATTAAAATGGGAAATACTAAATTATTTAATTTTGAATGTTAAAATTGCGAATAGCCGGTATTATAACAGGGAATTTGCAGGATCCGGACTGGAGGAAGTTACAGAAAATGAAAAAACCGACTACAATTTCTCATTAAAGTATAAATTTTAGATGATATTCTCCTTTTTTTTATATATTTGCATCCAAATTCACTTCGACCTTACACACATAGGGTTACTTTTTGTTCTGACTTAAATTTCTATGGACAGATATTAATTTAATTTGTTAATTAAGGGATTTAAGTTAAAGTACCTTAAATATTATGCTTTTATTGAAAAATACTATTACCTTTACGAACAATATCAGTTCAAAAGTGTTTAAATAGTAAATCAACAAATTGAATATAAGATAAAAGTTGTAACTTAATAACAGGGGGATTTAATTTGATTTTAGTTTTGAAGTTGCAGCAAATAGAGATTATTTTTTGAAGTATAATTATTATTAGAGTTATGGCAAGCGAGAAAAAAACAAGGATTAGAAGAACGAAAGACGTGATTGACAATCAGTTGATGAGTGCAGTTTGTAGAGTCATCAATGAACTCGGATTTTCCAAATTGGGAATTAATTCTGTATCTGAAGTTGCTAGAGTTGAGAAAGCTTACATCTACAGAAATTTTGAAAGCTTTGACAACTTATTGGAAAGATACTTTATCCGCAATGATTTCTGGGAGAGGTATATCGTTCAAAAAGCATGTAATGAACACGGTTCAAAAGCAAAAGAGTTGTTTATCTATTATCTGACGGAACTTTACAAAACGATGGATCAAAACAATGAGTTTGAAAGCATCGTCCGTTGGGAAATAGCAGAGCCGACTCCTTACATCGTAAAACATGCTAAAAGGCGGGAACTCGACAACCAGGAGCTTTTGAAGATGAATGTAGAGCATTTTAAAAAGTCAGGTTCAAACATTGATATTGAAGCCATGTATGCCTTGGTTATAGGTGGCCTTTACTATCTGAACATGCACAAAAATGTTTCCAACTTCTGCAATATCGATTTTACTACCCGTGAAGGAAAAAAGAGATTATTAACTGTAATTGAGCAATTGGCAGACCTGTTATTCGATCAATCTCGTTAAAAAGGTGTATATTTGCTGTTCATTAACAACAGCAAATTCAGATGTTACCTGAAAAAATTGCATTGCGGCTATTTGCTTCACGGCTAAAAAGTATAGCACGATTTCAGAAAGATCCTGAAATTGTGCAAGCAGAGCAATTTTCAGAATTAATCAAGGCAGCCCAAAATACCGAATGGGGGAAAAAGTACGGATATAGGACTATGAAGTCCTATTCCGACTTTTCTTCCCAGGTTCCTGTACAGGATTATGAAGACATCAAGCCTTACATTTTACGAATGATGAGGGGAGAAAAAAATATTCTTTGGCCTGAAAAAGTCCAATGGTTCGCCAAATCATCAGGAACAACCAACGACAAAAGTAAGTTTATACCGGTAAGTCTTTCTTCGCTTGAAAAATGCCATTACCGGGGAGGAAAGGATGTCGTTTCCACCTATCTCAACAACACTCCCGATAGTAGAATGTTTTCAGGAAAGGCATTGGTACTGGGAGGCAGCCATAAGCCCATATCATTCAACAATTTTGCAAAAACCGGTGATCTTTCAGCCATCTTGATTGAAAACATCAATCCTATTGCTAATATTTTCAGGACTCCTTCCAGGAAAATCATCCTGATGGATGAATGGGAGAAAAAACTGGAAGCAATCTGTAAACGCACTGTCCATAAAAATGTTACCAATATCTCCGGAGTACCATCCTGGTTTCTGGTCCTGATCAAAAGGCTTCTGGAATATACCGGTAAGTCACATCTGAATGAAATATGGCCCAACCTGGAAGTATTTTTTCATGGCGGAGTCAGTTTTAATCCATACGAACAGCAATACAAGACACTGATTCCTTCTCCACAGATGCGGTACATGGAAACCTACAATGCTTCGGAAGGCTTCTTCGCCCTGCAAAATGATTTTAATGATCCGTCCATGCTCTTACTCCTCGACTATGGTATTTTTTATGAATTCATCCCGATCGAGGAAATACACTCCGAAAAACCGAAAATACTTCGCCTCGAAGAAGTAGAGCTCGGGAAGAATTATGCTTTGGTAATGAGCAGTAACAACGGACTCTGGCGGTATAAAATCGGAGACACCATCCGGTTCACAAATAGATACCCGTTCAAGATTGTCGTAACAGGCCGTACGCGGAATTTCATCAATGCTTTCGGAGAGGAATTGATGGTCGAGAATGCAGAAAAAGCTATACTGAAAGCAACAGAAGCGACTGGAAGCAAAATCCGGGAATACACGGCAGCGCCGGTTTATATGTCGACCGAATTAAAGGGAAAACACCAATGGCTCATCGAGTTTGAAGAATTCCCCGATTCTATTGAGAAATTCTCTACCATTCTGGATGATGCCCTGAAGTCCCTTAATTCAGACTATGAAGCCAAACGCTATAAAAACATGACCCTCGACAGCCCGGAAATCACCATAGCACGACCGGAATTATTTTACGACTGGCTGAAAACAAAAGGAAAACTCGGAGGACAGCATAAAATCCCCCGCCTCAGTAATAATCGCGAAATTATAGACTCCCTCCTCTCGATGCAGGAGCTATGACCCCTACTTATTTTACCTCACTTCCTGGAAGGACATCTTTCAAAGGCTGAATAACCGCCAGGCTTCCATCGGCGTTTTCGGCAGAAAGAATCATTCCCTGAGACTCGATTCCCCGTATTTTACGCGGCTCAAGATTGGCGATAAAACAGACATTCCGCCCTACCAGCTCCCCGGGCTGATAATGCTCTGCTATACCCGAAAGAATGGTCCGTCCTCCCAAACCATCATCGATACGGAGCTGCAACAATTTATCCGCTTTGGGAACTCTCTGGCACTCCACTATCCTACCGACACGAATGTCCAATTTAGAAAAATCATCGAAAGCAATATTCGCTTTTTGGGGCGCAGCCTTCCGTTCTTTCAATTCATTGGCTTTTTTGGTATCCATCAGTTTCTGTACCTGTTGATTGATTGTGTCGTCTTCAATTTTTTCGAACAACAACTCGGGATGTTCCAGGATATGCCCGGCTGCAAGCAGATCAATACGTCCCAACTGCTCCCATTTCAGATCATATTTATGAATCAGATACTTGATTTTTTCGGCAGAAAAAGGCAGGAAAGGCTCAAAAGCAATGGCCAGATTGGCTGTAATCTGCATGCAAAGATTCATGATCGTAGCTGTACGCTCCATATCTGTTTTCGCCAGCTTCCAGGGCTCCATATCGGCCAGGTACTTATTCCCGATACGGGCCAGATTCATCGCATCTTTCAGAGCTTCACGAAAACGGTAGTTATCCAGATTATTTTCCAGGGCGGATTTTACTTCAGCAAGTTCTTTCAATGTTTCACGATCGTAATCCGTGAGTTCTTTACAAACCGGAATTTTTCCGTCAAAAAACTTATGTGTCAGAACCATAGCCCGGTTCACAAAATTACCGAATACAGCTACCAACTCGTTATTATTGCGCGCCTGGAAATCTTTCCAGGTAAAATCGTTATCTTTAGTTTCCGGGGCATTGGCTGTGAGTACATAACGCAATACATCCTGCTTTCCCGGAAAATCCTCCAGGTATTCATGCAACCACACCGCCCAGTTACGGGATGTCGAGATTTTATCCCCTTCGAGATTCAGGAACTCGTTGGCCGGAACATTCTCAGGTAAAATAAAGCTCCCTTCAGCTTTCAGCATCGCCGGAAAAACAATGCAATGAAATACAATATTATCTTTACCTATGAAGTGTACCAGTTTGGTATCTTCTTTTTTCCACCACTTCTGCCAGTCTCCGGGACAACATTCTATCGTATTCGAAATATAACCGATAGGAGCATCGAACCAGACATAAAGCACTTTCCCTTCAGCTCCCTCTACCGGAACCGGGACTCCCCAGTCGAGATCACGGCTCACGGCGCGTGGTTGCAATCCCATATCAAGCCAGGACTTACATTGTCCGTAAACATTGGTTTTCCATTCCTTATGACCTTCCAGAATCCACTGCTTCAACCAGGCCTCGTGCTTATCAAGCGGCAAATACCAGTGCTTTGTCTCTTTCAGTACCGGAACACGGCCACTGATAGCAGATTTCGGCTCGATCAGATCCAACGGACTCAACGATGTTCCACAAGCTTCGCACTGGTCTCCATACGCCCGTTCGTTACCACAGTGCGGACATTTCCCGGTGATGTAACGGTCGGCCAAAAATTGTTTCGCTTCTTCATCATAATATTGTTCGGATGTCTTTTCAACAAACGATCCATTTTCGTACAACTTCCGGAAAAAGCCGGATGCTGTTTTATAATGTGTTTCCGAGGTAGTCCGGGAATAAATATCGAAAGTGATTCCGAAATCCTCAAACGATTTTTTGATAATATAATGAAATTTATCCACAACATCCTGAGGAGTTACTCCTTCTGCTTTGGCTTTCAAAGCGATCGGAACCCCATGTTCGTCCGACCCGCCGATAAACAGGACTTCCTCTCCCTTCATCCTCAGGTAGCGCGCATAAATATCTGCAGGGACATACACCCCGGCTAAATGCCCGATATGAACCGGACCGTTCGCATATGGTAATGCTGATGTAATCAGCGTTCTGTTGAATACTTTTTTCATAAAAAACAAATTTCAAAAGTAAGGATGCAAAGATAAGTTTTTTCTGTTAAATTTGGTTCTTCCTTCTGAAGAATGTATATTTGTGTCTTATCCAATGCCTGGAACTAAGAAAATAACTCAAAACCTTATAAAACATCAAAATGGAAACCTTACTGCATTATGTTTGGAAATACAAACTGTATGAACACTCCTTATTGGAATCAACAGACCAACAAACCATTGAAATTATCGACCCCGGACTGCACAATGTTCACTCTGGACCGGACTTTTTTAACGCTAAAGTAAAAATCGACGGCTATTTATGGGCGGGAAACATCGAAATTCATTGCAGATCATCGGACTGGAATCTTCATCGTCACCAGGACGATAAAGCTTATAACTCCGTCATCTTGCATGTGATTGAAACGAACGATCAGGCTGTAGTTTATGATCAAAGCGGACGGAAAATTCCTCAGTTTGTTCTGAAAGTTCCTGCCCCTATCCGAAAAAACTATGAGTATCTGGTAAGCCGGGAAACACCGGTACCCTGCGCAGGCCGAATCCGGGAAATACCGGAAATCTACCTTTCGGATTGGAAAAATGCTCTATTGCTGGAGCGGTTAGAACGAAAAACCCAAAACATATGGAAATCCCTGGAATACGTTTCAAATGACTGGAATGAGGTATTTTATATCACATTGTCCCGAAATTTCGGGTTCGGAATCAACAATGATGCTTTCGAACGGTTATCCAAAAGTCTTCCGGTCAAATGTATCCTCAGACATAAAGATTCTTTTTTACAAACCGAAGCTTTATTTTTCGGACAAGCCGGATTACTGGAAGAAAGTTTAGAAGATGATTATTACCTCTCTCTGCAAAAAGAATATGGTTTCTTGAAACAAAAATATAATTTAAAGCCTTTAGAAAGCCATATTTTTAAGAATCTCAGGATTCGTCCCAACAATTTTCCCCATATCAAACTGGCTCAACTGGCCGCTTTTATCCGTTCGGGTGAAACCATATTCTCCCAAATACTCGAAACCGAAAGTATAGAAGAAATCCGGAAATTATTTCTGCCAGAAGTTTCAGGATACTGGACCACTCATTATCATTTTGGAAAAAGATCTTCTCCAAAGAAAAAAATGCTGGGGCTTGCAGCTATTCACCTGATTGCCATCAACACGATAGTCCCTATTTTAGTAGCCTATGGAAAGGTGAAAGGAGAAGAATCCCTGATTAGCAAGGGGATTCGGTTGTTAGAGTCTATTCCGAAAGAAGAGAACCATATCACCACAATATTCCGTAATTCAGGGATCATTATCCGGTCGGCTGCAGACTCCCAAGCTCTGATTCAGTTAAAAAATGAATATTGTGACAAAAAGAAATGTATTTTTTGCCGGATCGGGCACCAACTCCTATCAAAGTATGAATAAAATAATTACTTTTGCAAACAATAAATTGGTTTTCAGCCTATGAGGTTCTTGAAAAACAGCCTATTCTTTTTGGTTGGTATTCTTTTTTTCTTGTGTATGTTTTATGCTTGCGCAAGGATCGGTTCACCCCAGGGAGGAGCTTATGACTATGCACCACCCGGGTATGTAAGTAGTAAACCGGAGCCCAATGCTATTGATTTCAAAGGAAAAAAGATCGAAATTTTATTCGATGAATTAGTCAACATTGAAAAACCGGGAGAAAAAGTAATTATAACTCCGCCTCAGAAAAAAAATCCGGAAATCAAAGCAAGTGGAAAAAAAATTACGGTAGAACTGAAAGATTCGCTGTTACCCAATACCACTTATACTTTTGACTTTACCGATGCCATCACCGACAATACGGAAAAAAATGCACTGGAAGGCTTTTCATTTGCCTTTTCAACAGGAGAGGTCGTAGACTCACTGGTAATCAGTGGAATTCTGTTGAATGCCGAAAACCTGGAGCCCATGCCAGGCATTCTGGTCGGACTTCATTCCAACCTCGATGATTCGGCATTCTTTTCTACCCCTTTCCTCCGGACCACCAAAACGAACGACCGCGGTAAATTCTGGATCAGAAATGTTGCTCCGGGAGCTTATCATGTATTCGCCCTGAACGATATCAATCACGATTATCATTTCGACCAACCGGGAGAAGACATTGCTTTTACCGACAGCATCTACTCGCCTTCATTCGAGGGAGCTGTCCGACCGGATACAGTCTGGGCCGACAGCCTGGTTGTCGATACGGTAAGAGAGGTAAAATACACCCGGTTTACTCCGGATGATATCCAGTTGTTTCTGTTTAAAGAAGAATTCGAACGGCAATACCTGTCACGGCCAACCCGGGCAGACTACACCCTGACCTTCAATTTTAATTCAGCCAAAAATCTCAACCCGGGCATCAGGTTGCTGAACCAGGAATCCGGAAGTAAAGACTGGGCTGTACAGGAATTTTCGGAAGATGGCAAAGCACTGACTCTATGGATAAAAGATTCGTTGATTTATAATGCGGATACTTTAGCTGTAGAAGTCGATTACCTGAAAAGTGACAGCCTGAACAAGTTAGTACAGACTAAAGACACTTTCAGCCTGGCGCTCAGGAAGAAAAAAGAAGAAAAAAAGAAAAAGAACGAAGCTGAAAAGATTCAGTTTTTGGGAGTCGACCTATCGGCGCAACCTGCAATCGATGTTTTCGATACAGTTAAAATCACGTTCTCAGAACCGATCGATAACCTGAATCCAAAAAGTATAAAATTCGAACAAAAAAGTGATACAATATGGCAGCCTGGAGAAATTGACCTAAAAAAAGACTCTCTGAATCCCCGGATATATTACCTGTCCCGAAAATGGCCCTATGATACTGAATTCAGAGTCAGAATCGACTCCGCAACGATCCATAGTATCTATGAAAAATGGAATAATAAACTGGAATCGACATTTAAATTCCGCAAACTTTCTGATTACGGGCATCTGTATGTAGCGATTAGCGGCAATACGTCCAAAGGCTTCGGGGAATTGCTCGACAGTAGGAATCAGGTTGTAAGACACTCGGATATTATCAATGGAGAACTGGTCTTTATCAACCTCAAACCAGGAAAATACTATTTACGTTACATAGAAGATGAAAACCAGGATGGGAAATGGACGACCGGGCTATACAAAGATAAACGCCAACCTGAACGAGTCTATTACTATTCCGGTTTTTTTGACATAAAGCAAAACTTTGAGTTCGAGCAATCGTGGGATATAACTGTAACCCCTGTATATAAACAAAAACCATTGGAAATTACGAAAAACAAACCGACCGAGAAAAAAACCAAGCATGCGGAAAACAGGAATAACTCCAATAATCGTGAAACAAGCAGACAAAGCAACAGCACTAAACAGTCTTCCGGATCAAAATCTCAGCAGACACAAACTCGCTGATATCAAATACTATATTCTGATCTGGTTCATGGGAATGACTCCATTAATGGCTCTTCCTCAGGGGAACGATATGCCATTCAAAAGTGGAGAGCAGTTGAATTATGATATTTCGTACAAGTATGGGATTATCATGATGAAAGCAGGAGCTGCCCGGTTCAGAGTTAGCGACTACACATATAACCACAAGCCCGCAATACTGACAACTCTAGATTTCAAAACCACCTCCTTTTTCGACAAAGTTTATAAGATTCGGGATACCTTGTACTCCTATTCTGATGTAAATTTAACGCCTCTTTATCATAAAAGGCACGTCAATGAAGGCAATACAAATTTTACAGAGCAGTTGTTTTTCCTTAAACAAAGTAAAAGCCAGACCAAAGTACGAGTGAAACGAGAAAACGCAACAGTCCTGAAATTCGACACCATCATGATAACCAAAGGCCCAGGATATGATCTGTTAAATGTATTTTCCTTTGCCCGTGCACTGAATTATGAGGAACTTAAATTAGATCAGGCTTTTCAAGTCACGACATTTGTAGGGAAACGCCAGACGAAAATTAATATCCGGTACAAAGGGCAATCTCTTTTTGAGAAAAGTGAAACTTTGAAATACAATACTGTCCGGTTTGAAATCGATATTGTAGATGAAGTTTTCGATGCAGAGAAAACAGCAATGGAAATCTGGATCAGCAATGACCGGAACCGGATTCCGGTTAAACTTAAAGCCAAACTCAAAATTGGTGCTGCCGAAGCAGTATTATCTTCCTATAAAAATCTGAAATATCCATTCACCTCTGAAGTCCGGATTAAAAACAAATAATAACTTCAGGAATTATAAATTTCACTCACGCTCGTTCATTTAATTATATAGCCTTCAAATTCAAAGGCATTCTAAGCCTATTTTCATCCTCTTACAGATAAGAATCCTCCTGCTATTATATTTTACTTCATCCAACTCCTTTATAGAAAACTATAATCTATAGAAAACAAACGCCCATTAGAGATAAAAAAAGAAAGGTTGCCCTTCCGGGCAACCTTTCGATATAGGAACTTGTCAGTTAATCTTACTTAACAACAACTTTAGTTACGTTAGCACCGTTCTTCACGATCACAACACCGCGAGGAGCTGTAATTGTAGCAGAACCGTTCACTTGTTTAGAACTGATCACGCGACCGTCTACTGAGTAAAGCTCAACAAGACCTTCAACGTTTTCAACCTTAACAGCGCCTTCGACACCATAGATAGTAGCTGTACCGCCATTGATATCATCTTTACCGGTATATTTACCACTATTGTCGATCTGTCCGAATTGGAATCTCATGGCTTTCTTCAATACTGCGTCTGTGTCATACAGGTCAGCTTTCATAAATACCATGCGTCCGTTGATTTGAGCCAGATAGTAGTATTCAGAAGCATTAGGAGTGGTGTAGTCAACTCTACTTACAACCCAGAACTCGTAGTTATTTTTACCATCGGTTGTAGATTGATTAGCAGTAGGAACATACCTCAAACCGAATGTTTGATCGTACTTAGCATCTGCAGTGATCGGGTTACCTGGTTTGTTAGGAGCAAGTTTACCGAAGAATGCATAAGGCCAGCCTTCAGACCATGTATAGGTATTTTTAGCAGAATCAAGTGAGTTAGTCAGGTATTCTCCTGTTTTAACATTCTTAATTCTGTAATACCAGATTGGTCTCGGAGTATATTTACCGATCAGAGTGTCTCCTTCGAATTCAAATACCAATTGAACGTTTGTAGTATCTGTAGACAAGATTCCATAGTTAGGAGTCATCTCACTTGGCACTACATAAGAACCCTTGATATCCATACTTGCCAGAACTCCATAAGAATCGCTGTCGGTATGAACTCCATACAGAGGCACCCATTCAGTATCTGCACCATAGTTGTCACCGAAGAACCAAGTTGTAGCATCCAATTGACCAGCCAGATTACCCAACTGAGCAGCATAGTCAACTGTGTTTACATCGATTCTTTGACCACCCAGTCTTCCTGAAGTAGCAGTTACTTTCAACAGGTAAGCAGGAGTGTTCTTAACATCCATAGATTGAACGAATACTTTCTTGAACCAGTTATCTTTGTATTTAACTGTATCAACTACCATCGGGCAAGCGTTAGCAACCGGTCTGTATGGGAAACAGA
>JAVBRK010000028.1:0-13257 GCA_031548005.1 Bacteroidales bacterium | reverse complement strand
CTGAAAGTAGAAGATTTTCACGTCAATGGAAACATTCGTTCGAAGAATGTCGGGCATTTCACGACTTCCAACAGTAGCCTGGCGAATAATGCTGTTTACAGCTTTTCCGGGAGTAAGCGTAACCTGATGTGGATCGGAAGTGACGGCCCTGGTTTGAATTATTACTCTTTCCGGGATAAAACCATTCATAAAATACCATTCAAAGATAATGACAATTTGATCTATATCCACTCGATCAATGAAGTGAATGATACTACTTTATGGCTGTCGACGGTCGGATCGGGGATTGTTGAAGTGCGGCTCGCGGGTACGGCAGATGAGCCCCAGATTCGTTCGGTAAAAAAACAGATGTTCATTAAAGACGAGCAGTCCTATAATTATTTCTTTACTTCCTGTATGGAAAACGACAGTATCTTGTGGTTTGGAAACCGGGGATACGGTATGCAACGGTTAAATATCCGTACAGGAGAGTTCCGGCAGTTAAAATTTGAAAAGAAGAACATTGAAACAATTAATGATATTTTCAGTATCACCCGGGATCATGTGGGAAATATGTGGTTTGGAACAAGCTATGGCTTGATCCGGCTGATTGGTTGTGAAAATGATTCTGTAGTATATGAAAATTATAATGAAATCGGGGGACTTCCCGGTAATACGGTTCACGGAATCCTGGAAGACAATGCAAATCGCCTCTGGCTGAGCACGAACAATGGCCTGGTCAGATTCGATACTGAAACCAAGTTTTCAAAAATATACAATCACAACAGCGGGTTGAAAGTAAATGAATTTAGCGACGGGGCTTATTTTCGGCACGAACCTACCGGAAACCTGTACTTCGGAGGAACAAACGGTTTTGTAACCATCGCTCCCGATACCTATTCCGAGTTGGAATTTATCCCGGAGATTGTATTCACAGGATTGAGAATCTACGAAAACGAATATAACCTGAATTCTTTTATCAAAACTAAAAATGGGAAAAAACGATTGGAGTTGAATTATGATCAGAATTTTTTTTCTGTTTTATTTTCTGCTCTCGATTATATCGATGGGCAGAATTGCAGGTTTTTTTATAATCTGGAGCATTTCAATGATAAATGGATCGATAACGGAAATTCCAATGTGGTGAATTTTACCAACATCGCTCCGGGCCATTATGTGTTGAATGTGAAATGTACTACCGGAGCCGGAAATATGATCACCCCGATCTATTCCCTGCAAATTACCATCCTGCCTCCATGGTATCGTACCTCCTGGGCTTATGGGATTTATTTTTTATTATTTACAGGAACTGTTTATTATGTTACCCAGCTTGTCCGGGCGCGTTACCGGCGTAAACGGGAGCACATGATTGAAAAAATGAATGTTCGGCAGAAAGGTGAAATATATGAATCCAAACTCCGTTTTTTTACGAATATTATCCATGAGTTCTGTACGCCTTTGACTTTGAGTTATGGCCCTTGTAGCCGCATTCTTTCCCATCCGGGATCGGACGGGCTCGTGAAAAAATATGCTGGACTGATTCTGAAAAATACGGAACGCCTGAATTCTTTGATTCAGGAGCTGATCGAATTTAGCCGTATTGAGACGGGAGAGCGTAAAACCTGTTTAATAAAGCCTCTGAACATTACGGAAATTGCGTCCGGAATTGCAGAATCGTTCACAGAATTATCTGAAAGGAAAAAAATCGAATACCAAGTGGAAATTTCCGATAACCTGAGTTGGAATACCGATAAAGGATGTTTGACAAAAATCCTGACTAACCTGCTTTCGAATGCTTTTAAATACACTCCCGAGGCCGGAAAAATAACATTAAGAATAGGAGCGCCGGATCAGCAGTTGTGCATACGGGTATCAAATACCGGTAAAGGCATCAAGGAAAAAGATATTCCTTTTATATTTGATCGATATACCGTACTTGAAAATTTTGAAAAACAATCTTATGCCGGAAATTTCTCCAGAAATGGATTGGGACTTGCCATTTGCAGCCATATGGTTTATTTGTTGAATGGCCACATTAAGGTAACAAGCGTTCCGAACGAAGAAACTGTATTTGAGGTGAAGCTGCCGCTACAGGAAGTAACAGTGGCCGGAGAAAACGGAGTAAATAATGAAATAGATGCCGGATTTCCCTTTTTCAGTCCGGGAATCGATCTCCCGGTAGTAGAAGTAGAAAGTCCGGAATTTATCAAGTCGCGGCCGGTAATTCTGGTGATAGACGATGACGAGGAAATGCTCTGGTTTATTACAGAGGTTTTGAAAGGACAATATAATGTAATTCCGGTTAATAGTCCGGATCAGGTAAAATCAGAGATCGGGAAAAACCAGCCGCATCTGATCGTTTCCGATATTATGATGCCGGAGCTGGACGGTATTGCTTTGATGAAACAGGTTAAATCGGATAAACGACTGGCTCACATTCCATTCATCTTACTCTCTTCTGAGAATACCCCGGAAGAGCAAACCAAGGGAATTTCCGCCGGCGCGGAAGCTTATATAACCAAACCTTTCAATATCCGGTATTTTCAATCCATGGTAGAGCGTTTACTGCAGCGTCAGAATGAACTGAAAGGCTACTATGGCTCTGCAGCCAGCGCTTATGAGTTTTTAGACGGACGCTTCCTGCATGCCGGTGACCGGGACTTTTTTGAGGAAGTAGGGAATATGATTGATCAGAATCTGAGTAATCCCGATTTCTCGACAGAGCAGCTTGCTTCTGAGTTGGGGCTGAGTCTGAGAAATTTTTACCGGAAATTAAAAACAGTTACCGACCAGAATCCCAGCGATCTGATCCGGGACTATCGTTTCTCTGTTGTCGAAAAGTTACTTGTAACCACACAATTGTCGGTCGATGAAATCATGTATAGGGCCGGATTTTCCAATCGTAGCGGATTTTTTCGGAGTTTCTCCAAAAAGTTCGGGATTACCCCCGGAAAATACAGAGAAGAAAAAAAGAATCACCTGGGAATATGATTTTTCGTATTTTTTTTGGTTTCCTGTTAAGTAATTGCTATTTTTGTGAGCAATTTGGTTTGCTATGACTGATGCTCAAAAGAAAACGTTAACAGAGTTTGAGGCCCGGGTTCGGCAATTGATGTTTATGTATGAGACACTTAAACAGGAAAATGTAGAACTCAAAAAGCAGGTTAACGTAAAAGCCGGGGAGCTGGAACAAGCTTCAGAAGAAATAGCGATGCTGAAATCTAAATATGATAACCTGAAAATGGCCCGGATCATCGCTGTGCGGCAGGATGATTTCAAAGGCGCTAAGCAACGGTTGTCCAGGTTAGTGCGTGAAGTCGAAAAATGCATCGCCTTACTCAATAATGGATGAGGAATAATGCAATGAACGATGAATTTGTCATACAAGTGAATGTTGCCGGTAAGACGTACAAACTGCGCTGCAGAAGAGATCAGGAGCAGTTGTACCGTGTTGCTGTAAGACAGATAAATGATAAAATCCTTCAGTACCAGTCAAAATATGGTAAGCATGTGGAATTGAATGATTTATTGTCGATGGCGCTTCTCCATTATTCACTCGGTAGCGTGAAAGCGGAGAAGAATGAAGACATAACACCTGTATTTGATAAATTGGATGATTTAAATTCTGATATAGAGCAATTTATACGATCCAATAACTGATTTGTCGAATCGATCGGTATCGCACTACTGCATTTCTCGGAAAAATTCCGGGAAGTTTAGTAGTGTTTTTTGTTTAAACTATAAATAATCAAATGAACTATAATTTTTTAAGAATAATTTAATATGGGAACAACAATCATTATAGGAGTTGTCTGCTTTATTGCCGGAGCTGCTGTTGTTTGGTTTATCAACAACACGCTGATCAAGGCTAAAAACCAGAAGATCATTGAAGAAGCTCAAAAAGAAGCCGAAACAATAAAGAAAGATAAGCTTTTGGAAGTAAAGGAGAAATTTCTCAGCCTGAAAGCTGATCTTGAAAAGCAGGTCAGTGTCCGGAATTCTAAAATCCAATCGCAGGAAGCTAAACTGAAACAGCGGGAATTAATTCTGAATCAAAGACAGGATGAGCTTCAGAAGAAAAAAGGAGAATTAGACACGGTACGTGAAAATCTGGATGCGCAGATCGAGATTGTCGATAAGAAAAAGCAGGAACTGGACAAAATACACAAACTCGAGATCGAGCGCCTGGAAGCCCTTTCCGGTTTGTCGGCAGAAGAAGCTCGCGACCGCATGGTAGAGTCGTTGAAAGAGGAAGCCAAAACGCAGGCTATGGGGTATATCAACGAGATCATGGATGAAGCAAAAATGACTGCCAATAAAGAGGCTAAGAAGATCGTCGTTCAATCCATTCAGCGTGTGGCTACGGAAACTGCGATCGAAAACGCCATTTCGGTGTTTCATATTGATTCAGACGAGATCAAAGGACGCATTATCGGCCGGGAAGGAAGAAATATCCGGGCATTGGAAGCAGCTACAGGAATTGAAATCATTGTAGACGATACTCCGGAAGCGATCATTCTTTCCGGATTTGATCCGGTTCGCCGTGAAGTAGCCCGTTTGGCATTGCACCAGCTGGTACAGGATGGACGGATTCACCCGGCTCGTATCGAAGAGGTAGTCAATAAAGTACGCAAACAAGTGGAAGAAGAAATCATCGAGACCGGAAAGCGTACGACGATTGACCTGGGAGTTCATGGTTTACATCCGGAACTGATCCGTATGATCGGACGGATGAAATACCGCTCTTCTTATGGCCAGAACCTGCTGCAGCACTCGCGTGAAACAGCGAATCTCTGTGCTATTATGGCTTCTGAACTGGGACTGAATCCAAAGAAAGCCAAACGTGCCGGATTGTTACACGATATAGGGAAAGTGCCCGATGATGAGCCTGAATTACCTCACGCAATCCTCGGAATGAAACTGGCTGAAAAATACAAGGAAAAGCCGGATATTTGCAATGCAATCGGATCTCACCACGATGAGGTTGAAATGACCAGTTTGCTGGCGCCGATCGTTCAGGTCTGTGATGCCATTTCGGGAGCCCGCCCGGGAGCCCGCCGCGAAATCGTGGAAGCGTACATCAAACGTCTGAACGATCTCGAACAATTAGCCATGTCTTATCCGGGAGTGGTAAAGACCTATGCCATCCAGGCCGGACGCGAATTACGCGTGATTGTTGGCGCCGATAAGATCGACGACATTCAGACCGAAAACCTGTCGAATGAGATCGCTAAAAAGATCCAGGATGAAATGACTTATCCCGGACAGGTGAAGATTACCGTGATCCGCGAAACCCGTTCGGTAGCATTTGCTAAATAAACCAATGGATATTGTAATTGTTAAACACAATGCAGGAAACATCTGTTCTGTCGACTACGCCCTGAAACGAATGGGCGTTTCGGCTATTATAACCTCAGATAAAGAGCAGATAGCAGCTGCAGATAAAATTATATTCCCGGGAGTAGGAGAGGCTGCCAATACAATGCGCTACCTTCAGAAAACCGGTTTAGACCGTTTGATTCCCGAATTAAAACAACCGGTTCTGGGGATTTGTCTCGGGATGCAACTGATGTGCCGGTACTCGGAAGAAGGAGATGCTCTGTGCCTGGGGATTTTCGATACCGAAGTAGTACAATTTCATCCGCAACGCCATGAAGATAAAGTCCCACATATGGGCTGGAATACCATCCGGAATCTTCAAGGACCTCTTTTTAAAGGTTTGTCTTCTTCCGATTTTGTCTATTTTGTACACAGTTACCAGGTTCCGGTGAATGATTTTACTTCTGCTGTGACTGATTATATCGGGCCATTCAGCGCTGCGCTGCAGAAGAATAATTTTTATGCCACCCAGTTTCATCCCGAAAAAAGCGGGAAAGCCGGAACTGAAATTCTGAGAAATTTTTTAGAAATATGATCGAGATTATTCCGGCAATCGATATTATTGAAGGCAAATGTGTCCGTTTGTCGCAAGGGGATTATTCCCGGAAAACGTTGTACAATGAAGATCCGCTTCAGGTAGCAGAGATGTTTGAAGACAGTGGAATTCACCGTTTGCATCTGGTCGACCTGGATGGCGCAAAAGCCAGCAGAATCGTTAATTATAAGGTGTTGGAAAAAATAGCTTCCCGGACTTCTTTAGTGATTGACTTCGGGGGAGGGCTTAAATCGGATGATGATCTGCGGATCGCTTTCGAGTGTGGTGCATCGATGGTAACCGGAGGAAGTATTGCTGTCAAAAAACCGGATGTTTTTGCTTCCTGGATTGAACAGTATGGTTGCGATAAGATCATTCTGGGGGCTGATTGCAGGAATGAAAAGGTTTCAGTTTCGGGATGGACCGAAGACTCGGAAGAGGAAATCACTCCTTTTATCAGGAAATGGAAAGAAAAAGGAATCGATAAGGTCATTTGTACCGATATTTCGAGAGATGGAATGATGGAAGGACCTGCTGTCGACCTGTATAAAAATATAATGAAAGAAATTCCCGGTATCCTGTTGATCGCCAGTGGAGGCGTTTCAGGGGTAAAAGACCTGGAGGCGCTTGCTGGTGCCGGTATTCGGGAGGTTATTGTGGGGAAAGCCATTTATGAAGGAAAAATAAAACTACCAATCATTTTCTGATATGTTAGCAAAAAGAATTATCCCCTGCCTTGATATTAAAGACGTAATAACCGTGAAAGGAATTAATTTTGTGAATTTCCGCGATGCAGGCGACCCGGTAGAGTTGGGTGCTGCCTATAGCGAACAGGGAGCAGATGAGTTGGTTTACCTCGATATTACTGCATCCCATGAGGGTCGTAAGACTTTCACCGAACTGGTAAAGCAGGTCGCGGCTCATGTCAGCATCCCTTTTACAGTGGGAGGAGGAATCAACGAATTGCAGGATGTCGACCGGTTACTGAGCGCCGGAGCCGACAAAGTTTCCATTAATTCGTCTGCGATCCGGAATCCGGCCCTGGTGGAAGAAATTGCGAAAAATTTTGGAAGTCAGGTGTGTGTGGTGGCTGTCGATGCCAACTGGGAAAACGGCCGTTGGGTCTGTTATCTGAACGGAGGGCGGATCCCGACAGAGAAAGAGTTGTTTTCCTGGACTAAGGAAGTGGAATCCCATGGCGCCGGAGAAATTTTATTCACCAGTATGACGCACGATGGTGTGAAAGCAGGCTATCCGAATGAAGCGCTCGCTATTTTATCGGAAACGTTGAAAATTCCGGTTATTGCTTCGGGCGGAGCCGGCAATCAGGAGCATTTCCGGGATGTTTTTACGCTTGGAAAAGCCGATGCCGCCCTGGCAGCCAGTGTTTTTCATTTTGGTGAGATCAGAATTCCCGATTTAAAGAGATATTTGAAGGAAGAGGGCATTGCTGTCAGGTAAATTAATGATAAAATATTTTAAAAAAACCTGCAAATACTTAAGTCCTGCATGCAATTATTCCATTTTTAATATATCTTTGCGAAATCAATCAAAAAATATTTAATGATGGAAAGTTTAGTTACAAAATTACAGAAAGAAGCCGGTCTGACAGAGGAACAAGCGAATCAGGCGGTACAATGTTTTTGTACTTACATGAAAGACAATGACTTGGATGTGGATTGGGATGATTTTCTGGAAAAGAAAGCCCATGATATGTCTGATAAAGCCAAGAAAGCCTGGTCTGAATTGTCTGGAAAATCCCAGGAATGGGGCGATAAGATGGAAGGCTGGGCAGCAAAAGCGCAAAGCAAACTCGACGAATGGACCGATAAGGCTGAGGACGCTTTGAAAGATGCCCGCAACAAAGCGGCAGATTTAATTTCTGATAAAGACGACAAGAAAGCTTAAGCTTTTTCCAGGTGGCGGGCCACTTCTTCCATCAGCCATTTAGGAGTGGAAGTCGCTCCGCAAATACCGACCGAATCAATGCCTTTAAGCCATTCCGGATCGATTTCATCGACTGTAGAGATCAGATGAGTGTTCGGGTTGGCCTGGAGGCATTCTTCATATAAAACTTTCCCGTTAGAACTCTTTTTCCCGGCAACGAATAAGACCAGATCATGGCGTGTTGCGAATTTTTTGATATTCGGCATCCGGTTTGCTACCTGGCGGCAGATGGTGTCGAAGTACCGGAATGCGATTCCCGGTTTGACATGCTTCTCGATTAACCGGACTATTTCGCCGAAATCACTCAAAGACATGGTCGTTTGTGAGAAAAGATAAATTTCCTTATTGAAATCCAAATGTCCGATATCTTCTTTTTTCTCGATCACGATGGCATGCCCGTCGGTTTGACCGACTAATCCGTTGACTTCGGCATGACCGATTTTCCCGAAAATAACGATTTGCGACCGGTCCGGGTCGGAAGTCTCGTATTGTTTTTTGATTTTTTTCTGTAATTGGATGACCACCGGGCAGGTAGCATCGATGATCCGGATATTATTGGTTTCTGCCAGTTTATAGGTCGATGGAGGTTCTCCATGCGCCCGGAGCAGTACTTTTTGACCTTTCAGGGAAGACAACTGCTCGTGATTGATGGTTTCAAGTCCTTTTTCCTGCAACCGTTTTACTTCTTGATTATTGTGCACAATATCTCCTAAGCAGGCTAATTGCTCGTCCTGCATCAGTTCTTTTTCAGCGCTTTTTATGGCATTGACTACACCGAAACAGAACCCGGAACCCTGATCGATTTCAACTCTCAACATTCAGAATAAAGATTAAGTTCTTTTTTCAAACTCGTTCATCAGCCAGGTATTTTGCTGTTCGATCGTTATTCCGGAATTATCCAGGACAACGGCATCACTTGCCTGGCATAAAGGACTCTCGGCACGCGTGGAGTCGATCCGGTCACGCTCTTCGATATTTTTCAGGACTTCTTCAAACGATGCTGTTTCTCCTTTGAGTTTCAGTTCATCTAACCGGCGCTGAGCCCGGACTTCCGGACGGGCTGTCAGGAAAATTTTCAATTCGGCGTCCGGAAAAACAACTGATCCGATATCCCGGCCATCCATCACAATACCTTTTTCTTTCCCGAAAGCCTGTTGTTGCCTGACCATCGCACGGCGTACGAAGCCTACGGCGGCCACCGGACTGACTTTGCCGGCGACTTCCATTCCGCGGATCTCTTTTTCCACGTTTTTCCCGTTGAGATAGGTATCGGATCTTCCGGTTGACGGATTCGGACGAAAATCGATTTCAATGCGATTCATCGAATTTTCCAGCGCTTTCAGATTCAATTCGTCTCCTTCGAAAATCCCGTTTTCAATGCAATAAAGCGTAACAGCCCGGTACATAGCTCCACTGTCGATGTACTTGTATCCGACTCTTGCTGCCAGATCTTTGGCCATGGTGCTTTTACCACAGGACGAGTGACCGTCGATTGCAATTATTATTTTTTTCATACAGTTTGTATTATAACTTCATTTCGGATAGAAATGTTGTGAGGCTGAGCATAAAAGAGGTTGCAGAAGGATGGTATTGGGCTACCGAGCAACCGATCGAGAAAGCTTTGATATTGATCCCTGCTCCGATAGAAAATCCGGCCATCCGGTTGCCTTGCTCCAATTTCATATCATAACCCGTTTTGGCATTGTAGCCGAGTCCGACCCACAGGTTTTCCGATGGAATGAAGTCGATCCCGAAAATAAAATGGTTAAGTAATGTATTGAAAAAAGGCAGATCGTCTCCGTTGAGTTTTTTATAATCCCAGCGGTTCAGATTGACAGCAGTGAGAGAAAAGCGGACGGGTGCATGTTCCAATTGCTTGGATAGTCCCAACTGAATCTCCCAAGGCATTCCGGCCAGTTCTTCATCATATGCTTTGATCTGACGGCCTATATTTTTACCGACCAGGCCTACAGAGAATTTGCTTTCCCGGTTATAATAACTTAATCCAAGGTCGACACCCAACCCAATGGATGTAAACTGATCGTAGGGAGAATAAACAAATTTGGCTGTAACACCACCCCTCAGCCGCTCGGTAAGGTCGTGTGCAAAGAATAAGTTACCACAGATGTCTTTTGCCGGCAAATCGCTGAATTTATTACCCGATTCATCCGCATTCGTCATTTTACCGTAGTCTACATAGTTAAAACCGATCCCCCAGGCGCCCCGTTCTCCTAAAGCTTTGGCGTAGGTTGCACTTCCCATCCCGATATCGGCAATATAAAAGAGGTAGTTCAGATTGACACTGTTGTTCATTTCCGGACCTAAAAACGCCGGATTATGGTAAATCAGGGCCGGATCGTTTTCAATGATCGAAATATTCGTTCGTCCCAATGCGCTGGCTCGTGCGGACATCGGATATTGCAGAAAATCAAAGACAGAGTTGCCTTCCTGGGCGAAAACGGTCGTACACTGGAGCAATATAATGCAAAAAAATAGAGTTTTCCTCATGTTTTTTCAAATGAATGGACAAATATACGGAGAAAACCGTTAATTATACAAACGGAAGAAATCACAAAAAGGTATATGAATCGTGGGATTTTTTGCTTTACTTTGCATCTGAATACATCAGAATGGAACAAAAGAAAACACCGGGAGCTGAT
This sequence comes from Bacteroidales bacterium, assembly GCA_031548005.1. GTDB lineage: Bacteria > Bacteroidota > Bacteroidia > Bacteroidales > Azobacteroidaceae > BNXB01. The sequence continues at coordinate 2,757 of JAVBRK010000028.1, read as the reverse complement.
CTGGAAAATGAAAAATCCATTTTTCTGCTGATGAGTTTTGTGGTAGTTCTGTCGCTGTTGTTTGTGGCTCTCGAGTGGAGGCATGATCCGGAGGAACATCCTGATGCCGCTGCTTTGTCCGAGTTTTTTGTAGAAGAACCATTCGACCCGGAATTCGATTTAGCCGGAGAAGGAAAAGAAGAGCCGGTTTTAGCCGGTAGCCCTGAACCGGATATTCCTGAAAATGAAAAATCGCTGGTTTCATCGGAAGAATTGGAAGTAAAAGATGAACGTTCACCCGAAAAAGAGAATATAAATACTTCGATGCTTACTTCGGATATGCTGGTTCCGGAGAAGGAGGCTGCAGTTCCGGATAAAATTCAGGAAACTACCAGAGCGGGACAGGTCACGGAAGAATACCCCGATTCCGTCCCTGAGTTTCCGGGAGGAAGGGCGGCCCTGATCCGGTATATTTACCAAAATCTAAAATACCCCCGGGCTGCTTATAAACAGCGTATCCAGGGAAAGGTCGTATGTTCTTTTGTAGTGAATGAAGAAGGGACAGTAACCGACGTCAAGCTCGAACAAGGCGTTTATGTTTTCCTTGATGATGAAGCTTTACGTGTTCTGAGATCCATGCCGAAATGGAATCCGGGAATAAAGAACGGAAAAGGCGTGAAAGTCAGATGTTATGTTCCTGTAGTATTTAAATTATAAAAAATTCTGAAAAATGATCACTTTCGAACAAGCGCTCGCTACGATCGGTGAAAATATCGGTCGGATCGAATATCCTCAGCGTCCCGAAAACCTATATGTTCCTATCCGGTATATTCTGGATCTGGGGGGAAAGCGCGCCCGTCCGGCGCTGGTATTGTTGGCCTGTAATCTTTACCGGGAAGATATTTCCGACGCTATCTGTCCGGCCTTATCCTGGGAAATTTTTCATAATTTTACCCTGATGCATGATGATGTGATGGATAAAGCGGATATCCGCCGAGGAAAACCGACCGTACATAAGGTGTGGGACGAAAATACTGCGATTTTATCGGGAGATTCGATGTTGATACTGGCCTATAAAACGATGGCCGGATCGGCGCCTGTACTTTTACCTTCGTTATTAGGCCTATTTTCAAAAACGGCTGCTGAAATCTGCGAGGGGCAGCAGTTCGACATGGAATTCGAGAAGCGATTGGATGTAACTGTTCCGGAATACCTTGAAATGATCCGTCTGAAAACGGCTGTTATGATTGGCGCCTGTCTTCAAAGCGGCGGTATAGTAGGAGGGGCGCCCGAAAAAGATTTGCAATTTTTATATGATTTCGGGATCAACCTGGGGTTGGCTTTCCAGATAAAAGATGATTTCCTGGATATTTATGGCAATCCGGAAGTGTTCGGTAAAGCCATTGGGGGAGATATTCTGTGCAATAAAAAAACATTTTTCCTGGTACATGCTTTACAGGCAGCGTCAGGTTCGGATAAAACGGCATTGATGAACTGGCTGGACGCTGTAAATTTCGATGAAAAAGAGAAAATAGAGTCTGTCACTGCTTTATATAATAAACTGAACCTGAGAGAAGAAGCGAAAGTTCAGATGCAATTTTTCTATAACCGGTCACTTCAGGCTTTGAAGCAGGTCGATGTTCCGGAAGAAAAGAAAGCGGCGCTTTACCACTATGCTGCACAGTTAATGGAAAGGAAAAGTTGATGATCGATACCCATACGCACGTATATCTTGAAGAATTCGACGAAGATCGCGAAGAGACGTTGATCCGTTCCCGGCAGGCGGGAATAGAGCGCCTGTTGCTTCCGAACGTCGATCTGGAAACAATCGGACCCATGCATGAATTGTGCGATCTTCATCCGGATTTCTGTTTCCCGATGATGGGATTACACCCAACCAGCGTAGGGGCTTCCTGGGAGGAAGATCTGAAACCGGTACGTTCCTGGTTCGGCAAGCGTCGTTATATTGCAGTCGGAGAGATCGGGATAGACTTATACTGGGATAAAACCTACATCGAAGAACAAAAGTTGGCATTCATCGAACAGCTCCGGTGGAGTATCGAGTTGGATCTTCCGGTGGTGATTCATACCCGCGATGCTTTTTCTGAAGTGTTTGAGTGCATTCAGGTTGTCGGCGCTCACCACCTCCGGGGAGTTTTCCATAGTTTCGGAGGAACCCGGGAAGAACTGGAACGAGCCTTGGCTTATGAACATTTCCTTCTGGGAATCAATGGAGTAGTGACATTTAAAAATTCCGGATTCAGGGATTACCTGAATCTGGCTCCGATCGAACGTATCGTAACGGAAACAGACGCTCCGTACCTGACTCCTGTTCCTTTCCGTGGAAAGCGGAATGAGCCGGCTTATATCCGTTATACAGTTGAAATGCTATCTCAGATTTACGGACTTTCGTATGAAGAGGTTGCAGAACAGACCAGAGGAAATGCATGCAGGTTATTTGACCTTTGAAAATTTTCCCCACTTCAATAATTCTGTTGATTGTGAATTCGTCAAATCGCTTTGCGATTTTTCTTTTCCAGCTCCCGAAAAGTAACAGGTAAAAATGCGTTTATTAATGCGAAGATATGATGAAAATCCGGATGTTTATCAATCATATAATTCGATTATAGTAACAGCGTAAGCGTGCGCTGAACCCCGTCTTTTGAGATTTCTTTTTCTCGGTTATTTTTGTGCTCAAAAAAAGTCATGTTAACAGATCAACAATTTTCGGAGATTCATTCCCGTTATGTTTCCTCGGGATTAAGTATCCGCAGCTTC
>JAVBRK010000067.1:0-11483 GCA_031548005.1 Bacteroidales bacterium | reverse complement strand
CGATTGATTTTCCGGTTCCTCCTCCATAAAATCGAAATGCCATTTCACGCAGTCGCCCAACTTCATTCATCAGGTTAGGTGAGTCATGTGCCGTAAATAGATAGATTTCATTGCCGGATTTATTTGTTCTCCGGAGCAATTTATCCTTGGTCAATTCTTTTTTCAACAGATTTCTGTCGATTTTCGGAATAATTTCTTCCATGCATTCTTTTGTCTTCCGCGATCGTTAAAATTCAGAAGTCTTATTTATCTTTTAAATGATATACCGTCTTTTTTATCCAGTCTGTCCATTCCTGTAAACTTTTACTGCTGTCAAGCATGTAATATTCAATCGGTTCTCCAAAATAGATTTTGAATGTTTTTCCTTTGGATTTGAACATTTCACGAGGCAAAAGTAACATTTCTAAATTAAATTTGATCCCTAAAGCCTTACGGATATTGGCCAAATTGTAAAATAAATTAGAATTAGAGGCCTCAAAGTAGACCGGAATGATGTTGCGCTGGTATTCAATTGCTTTGGAAATGAACATTTTTTTCCACTCAGGATCTTCAATCTTACCTTTAAACTTTCGGGAACATAATCCTGCAGGAAATGTTATTACCTGGTTTTCAGATGCAAATGCCTGATTGATAGCTTGTACTCCTCCTTTTGCCTGAGCTCCGTGTTTATTGATCGGAACGAAAATCGTTTGCAGAGGCCGGATGAAATAGAGCAGGTCGTTGACCAGGTATTTTACTTGACCTTCAAACTGATTTCCCAATACCGATGAGAGGCATATTCCATCGAGTCCTCCCAGAGGATGATTGGATACAAAAATAAATTTTTCTCCATGCCGGGGGATTTTTTCGATTCCATTGGTTTCGACTTTGATATTGAAATATCTAACGGCATTATTCATGGTTTCCACACCATTAGAATCGCCATTATACCGGAGGAAATCATTCAAACCTTTCTCCCGGATTAACCAGGAGAGAAAACGTGTTACAAGCCGGGGGATTTTTCGGGCGCTTTCCCCTCCTTTTGTCCGGAGAATCTGATCCAGATCAATCTGGAAAACATTTTTTTTGTACATTTGTTATCTTACAATACAGTACAAAAGTAGTAAATGTTTAAATAAGGTTCAAAATTAATTGATATTCCATAATAGATAATAGTCGAATTTGTTTAATTTTGCCAGTAAATAAAAAGTTTTAATTTAAATATCGTTCTATGAAAGCATCCATGTTGATAGGTATTCTATTGCCTTTTATTTTGTTAAGTTCTTGTGGGTCAGGAAAAAAAGAAGTTTCTGCCGGCACTGATAAAACCACTTCGGATTTAGCCGGTATTCCGGCATCTGTTCCGGTTGATTATAGTACCCTTTCGGGATATTTTTTGAATAATTCTTATGAGTTGAAGTCGGATGTCAACATTATATTGGCAGTGGATCCGGATCAGATGAGTCTGGCATTCGGTATGGCCAAAACGATGAATAATACTGTTGATAAGGTCGATTTCGGTACAGAGGCTGTTGTCGGAATTGCCCTGCAACCAACCGATCTGGCAACTGAAATGAAAATCGATAAAATGGAAAAAGTAGGGAATACATTGAATGTATACCTTACAATCACCCGTGGTGATAAGCAAACATTCACCACAAAACCGCTGACTCTCTTCTCATTGCCTAAGAATACCGGAGTCGATCAGGTTGAACTTTATATTGAAGGTGAGAAAAAAGCATCGGGAAGATTGTCTTGATATTTCCTGAAAAAGTTATAACTTTGTACCGGATTGTAGATAATTTTTAAATAATCCGGTGCAACGTTTTCGTGTGTTTTACATTTTACTGTTGTTCGTTTGAAAGATCAATCAGAAATTAACAGTTAAAATTAACGTTGGTATGAAAGTATTTTTATCGCAGTTTCAATTAAAGTCAGCAGAAATTAAAATGAGAACAAAAAGAAATTGGGGTGTTTTATCACTCTTGTCCGGATTGTTAATTACATTGACCGGATGTCTTGACGAGGGATCCAATACCCAGAGTTATGAGGCATATCCATCATATGTGACATTTGGCAGTTCCGGCAATATGTTGATGGAGACGCTTGCCTGGAATGTCAATGCAAGTGGTTTGGCTTCATCGAACCTGAATACCTATGGCCTTTCCTGGTATAATGTAAATTTTGACGAGCAGCCTGCAGGGGCGAATGGTATTACGGTTCCTTATAATGCTAATGTTTACGGATGGCTTCCCGTAGGAGAAGGATTTGTAGAACCTTTGGAAGGAGAAGATTTCCTGTTGCGCACGGATACGATAATTGAAGCGAAAGTATATGCTTCCACATTATTGAGAGACCATCTTTTTTTTACGATGACTCAGAAAGCTCCGGGCGATCGGGTTTACCGTTATCATTTAACGATCAATAATGATTCTACAGAGAAGTTTAAAATCCCGATGCTGTATATGCAAACAGAGATTACTTCTCCGGGTTCAGGAGATATTGCTCAGAAATTTGCTTATTGTTTTGATGTTTCTAACTTGTTATACTCTTATGCAAAAGATACGACTATTAAAGATTCAGGTAATAAAAATATAAATTGTGACCTCATGCGGTTTGAACTGTATTATCAGAGTGGAAAAACTGCAGAAGGGAAACCTATATTCAAAGCCAGCAGTGATAACCCGCAAACAGTTTACAGAATTAAAACCGACTAATTTTTGATAAGAACATTGCATGTTTAAACAAATTTTTGACCTGCTTGTCCGATTGATAGTTCAGCCGGCTAAAGCCTGGAATCTTTTATCTGATAAGCAGGAGTCTGATAACGAACAATTTTACAAGAGCTATTTATACCCGTTGTTTGGTATTGTAGCTCTCTTGTCGTTTGTGGGTGTTTTCCTTACACAAAAGAATTTTGATTTACAATTGGCGCTTAAACAGTGCATCAGTTTGATTATTACAGTGTTTGTCGGATTTTATCTGGCCTCATGGTTGTTGTCTGAGATCATGTCCCGGGTTTTTAACCGTCCGGGAGAACTGAAATTATGCCAGAGGTTTACCGGTTATTCCTCCTCTCTTATTTATGTGTTGTTTATGGTGTCGTCCTTGTTTCCGGAGTTATTTTTTCTCAATATTTTCCTGTTTTATACCATTTATATTATCTGGGAAGGTGTTATTCCTTATATGCACATTGAAGAGAATGATCAGCTTAAGTTCACCGTATTTGCCGGTATAGTTATCCTGGGATCCCCGTACCTCATTCAGGCTTTGATGTTCATGCTGATGCCGGGACTTCGAAGTTGAACTTATGTCGCAACAAAATAGTATACTGATAAAAAATAAACGGGCTTCATTTGATTATGAATTCCTGGAAACGTTTATGGCGGGGATTCTCCTGACAGGAACGGAAATTAAATCTGTCCGTCTGGGAAAAGCCAGCCTGGTGGATACTTATTGTATCGTTATTCATGGTGAAGTCTGGCTGAAAAATATGTATATTGCCGAATATTTTTATGGTACATACAACAATCATGAAACCCGCCGGGACCGGAAGTTATTGCTTACCAAGCGTGAAATCGGAAAAATCGAACGTTTTTCCAAAGATACAGGATTTACCATCATTCCAGTCAGAATGTTTATTAATGAAAAAGGATTGGCTAAGGTGGTTATTGCTGTAGCTAAAGGAAAAAAACAGTACGATAAACGGCAATCTATTAAAGAAAGAGACGATAAGCGCGATATGGATCGTGCATTTAAACGATAGTTAGATATGCATCAGACACATCCGGTATACCAGATTTTAAAGGAGCGTATTTTAATCCTCGATGGAGCGATGGGTACGATGATACAACAATATCATCTGGAGGAAAGTGATTACAGAGGAACACAATTTCTCCATTTGCCCGGTCAGGTAAAGGGCAATAATGATATGCTCTGCATTACCCGCCCCGATATAATCAGGGAAATTCATATCCAGTATTTGGAGGCCGGTGCAGATATTATTGAAACCAACTCCTTTAGTTCAACCACTATTTCCATGGCAGATTACGGCATGGAGGCTTATATCAGGGAACTGAACTTAGCCGCTGCACGGCTTGCCTGTGAAGTAGCCCGCGAATATACCCGGAAGAACCCTCAGAAGCCCCGGTTTGTTGCAGGTTCTGTCGGTCCTACCAATAAAACAGCATCTATTTCACCGGATGTTTCTAATCCGGGATACCGTAATGTAACATTCGATGATCTGCGAATCGCGTTCAAGGAACAGATATCGGCATTGATCGAGGGTGGGGTAGACCTGCTACTCATCGAGACCTGCTTTGATACCTTGAATATAAAAGCTGCATTGGTCGCAGCCAAGGAAAGTATGCAGGATCATGGGAAAGAGCTTCCCGTGATGGTATCGTTTACATTAGCCGGAAAAAGCGGCAGACTGCTTGCCGGACAAACACTTGAGGCTGCTATGGCTTCTGTCGGGCATGCCGGCTTACTTTCGGTTGGTTTAAACTGTTCTTTCGGAGCTTCTGATATGAAACCCTTTCTTAAAGAACTGGGGCGGATAGCTCCTTGCTTTATCAGCGCTTATCCGAATGCGGGACTTCCGAATAGTCTTGGTCAATACGATGAAACGCCAGAGAAAATGGCCGTTCAGATCAGAGAATACATCGGAGAGGGCCTGGTTAATATTCTGGGAGGGTGTTGTGGAACAACCCCGGCCCATATTGCCCAATATACAGCACTGATCGCAGGCGCATCACCTCACTGTCCGGCAGAACCGGACGGGAATCTGGCGCTTTCCGGTCTGGATGTTTTGAATATTACTCCGGAGAGTAATTTCGTAAATGTGGGAGAGCGTTGTAATGTTGCCGGTTCGCGCAAATTTTTGCGCCTGATTAAAGATAAAAAATACGATGAAGCCCTGGTCATTGCCCGCCAGCAGGTGGAAGACGGAGCACAGATCCTCGACATCAATGTTGACGATGGTTTGCTGGACGGTGTGCATGAGATGACTACGTTTCTGAACCTAATGGCTTCAGAACCCGATATTGCCCGTGTTCCGGTTATGGTCGACAGTTCGGACTGGAATATTATTGAAGCTGGTTTGAAATGCCTGCAGGGAAAATCCATTGTCAATTCGATCAGTCTGAAGGAGGGCGAGGAGGAATTTCTCCGGAAAGCCCGGAAGATACGTTCCTACGGAGCTGCCGTTGTGGCGATGGCTTTTGACGAGCGGGGGCAGGCAGATACGTATGAGCGTAAAATCGAAATATGCGAACGGGAATATCGCTTGCTGACAAAGGAGGCCGGATTCCCCCCTCAGGATATTATATTTGATCCTAATATCCTGGCTATAGCAACCGGAATCGAAGAGCACTCCGGATACGGATTGAATTTTATTCTGGCGGTCGAGTGGATCAAGAAAAATTTGCCGGGAGCCAAGGTCAGCGGAGGAGTGAGTAATTTGTCTTTCTCGTTTCGGGGAAATGATTATCTGCGTGAGTGTATGCATGCGGTTTTCCTGTATCATGCTATCCGAAAAGGGATGGATATGGGGATTGTAAATCCGTCTGCTTCGGTTGTATATGAAGATATTCCGGCCAACTTGCTGAAAATGATTGAAAATACAATCTTTAACCGGACTCCTGATGCAGCAGAGAAGCTAACAGAGTATGCCCAGCAGAACAATGAATCGCTGAAGGAAAAGGAAGAAAAACAGGAAGAGTGGCGTAGCTTTCCATTGGAAAAACGTTTACAACACGCCTTGGTCAAAGGAATCGATACTTACCTGGAAGAAGATTTGGCCGAAGCGCTACAGACTTATCCGAAGCCGATCGATATCATTGACCAACTGCTTATGGACGGTATGAACATTGTAGGAGCCTTGTTCGGAGAAGGAAAAATGTTCCTGCCGCAGGTGGTTAAGACCGCCCGGACGATGAAAAAGGCCGTGTCTATTATTCAACCTGCTATAGAAGCTTCCCGGGACGCGAATATGGAGAATGCCGGAAAGATTCTGATGGCAACCGTAAAAGGGGATGTACACGATATTGGTAAAAATATTACCGGAGTTGTGCTTGCTTGTAACAATTATGAAATCATCGATATCGGGGTGATGGTTCCTCCTGAAGAAATTATCCGTCAGGCCCGGGAGCATCAAGTGGATATGATCGGGTTGAGCGGGTTGATTACTCCGTCGTTGCAGGAAATGTCATTTATGGCCTCTGAACTTGAACGGGAAGGGTTTCGTATCCCGCTCTTGATAGGAGGGGCTACGACTTCAAAACTTCATACAGCATTGAAAATCGATCCGTTGTACAGCGGACCGGTAGTGTATGTGAAAGATGCTTCTAAGGCGGTTCCGGTGGCTAACCGTTTGCTGAATTCCGAAACCAAGGACGAATTCGTCCGTGAAATCAAGCAGGATTATGAGGGCATGCGTTCTGTTAAAGAAAAACCGATAGAGTTGGTAACTCTGGAATATGCCCGTAATCATCCGTTTCAGATCGATTGGACCGGTTACCAGCTGGTAAAGCCTTCTTTTGAAGGAAATAAAGTGTTTGAGTATATTCCTATCCGTGCGGTAATACCCTATATCGATTGGATGTTTTTTCTGGTGGCCTGGAAAATTTCTCCCAAATTTGCCGGATTTTTGAAAACAGACCGGACAGAATCTGCCTGTAAAGCCTGGGTCGATTCATTCGATATCCAGGACAGGGAAAAAGCTCGCGAAGCAATGCTTTTGATGTTGGATGCCTGTAAGATGCTGGATGAGTGGGCAAATAATGATTGCCGGTTTATTCAAGCGATCCTGGGTTTTTACCCGGTAGAGGTGATCGGGGACGGTATCCGGGTGATGGGAAAAGACATTCCGATGCTTCGCCAGCAGGAGAAAAGGGATAAAAATGTTTTTAAATGCCTGAGCGATTTCTTTCATCCGGAAGGAGATTATGCGGGATTTTTTGTTGTGACCGCAGGTAATAATACGGTAGAATTACTTGAAAATTATAAAAAACAAGGGGATACTTACAATGAGATCCTTATGCAAACGCTTTGTGACCGTTTGGCTGAGGCTGCTACGGAATATTTGCACGAACAGGTCCGCAAAGATTACTGGGGATATGCTGCCGGTGAGAATCTGACGAAAGATGAGCTGTTGAAAGTGGCTTATCAGGGAATCCGTCCGGCATCCGGTTATCCTTCTTTACCCGATATTTCTCTGAATTTTACAATCGATAAACTTCTTGACCTGAAACAGATCAATATTAGCCTGACTTCAAATGGGGCTATCTATCCTACGGCATCGGTTTGCGGAATGTATATCGCACATCCCGGATCGATGTATTTTGCCATTGGTAAGGTCGGTGAAGACCAGATGGCGGATTATGGCCAGAGGAAAGGAATTCCGCCTGAAGATGTCCGGAAGTGGCTGGGGATCTGACTTCTCTGTGTTTTTCCAGATGTTTCTGATGAATCAATTTTTTGTTATAATCCCGAAGGAAATTCTGATTTTCTGTTGATTGTAACAAATGAGACATCACGACTGTATGCGATGCATTACATTTGCATCACATACAGTGAATAGAATTATAGGAAGAATAATAACTAACAACAGAGGAATCATGGAACACTTAATGTTTTGCAATCAGTGCCAGGAAGCATCCAAGGGAGTCGGGTGCAGTATTAAAGGAGTTTGTGGAAAAGACGACCAAACCTCCAATCTGATGGATTTGCTTTTATATGCGACTAAAGGTATTTGTATCCTGTCGTCACAATTGCGGAATCTGAATTTTGTTCATCCGGAGGTCGACCATTTTGTATTGGATGCTCTTTTCTGTACGATTACAAATGCCAATTTTGACAAAGCAAGTATTGAGAAAAGAATATCGAAAGCAATTGCCCTCAAAAAAGATCTGCTCGAAGAAGCCCGTAAACGTCAGCTGAATATTCCTTCTGCTCCTGAAGTAACTTACAACGGTACTTTGGAAACCTATAAGGAAGATACTCGTATAGCTTCTTTACTGAACGATGAAAATGAAGATATTCGTTCGTTGAAGTCACTCGTTGTATATGGATTGAAAGGAATGGCTGCTTATGCAGAGCATGCACAAAACCTGGGATTTGAAAAGGTGGGGATTCATACATTTATTCAAGAAGCTCTGGCTCAAACTACACAAACCGATATCTCTGCCGATGAACTGGTTGCTCTGGTCATGGAAACCGGTAAGTATGGCGTAGAAGTAATGGCCTTATTGGATCAAGCCAACACGTCTGCTTATGGAACTCCCGAAATGACCAAGGTGAACATCGGAGTTGGTAAAAACCCAGGAATCCTGATCAGTGGACATGATCTGAAAGATATGGAAGAACTGCTTGCCCAGACCGAAGGAACCGGAGTAGACGTATATACCCATAGCGAAATGCTTCCGGCTCATTACTATCCAGCATTTAAAAAATATAAACATTTTGTCGGTAACTATGGAAATGCCTGGTGGAAACAAAAAGAAGAATTCACATCTTTCAATGGTCCGGTTCTTTTTACCACCAATTGTATTGTTCCTCCTTCTAAAGATGCCGTTTATACCGATCGGATTTATACGACCGGATCATGTGGCCTTGCAGGAAGCAGGCATATAGCAGACCGCAAAGATGGTAAACCAAAAGATTTTTCAGAAGTTATTGCTCATGCTCAGCGTTGCAACCCTCCTGTTGAAATAGAAACCGGTGAAATTATCGGAGGTTTTGCCCATGCTCAGGTTCTTGCTTTGGCAGATAAAGTTGTAGATGCCGTCAAGAGTGGAGCTGTTAAGAAATTTGTGGTCATGGCTGGTTGTGATGGACGAATGAAAGAACGCAGTTATTATACTGATTTTGCAAAGCAACTCCCTGCCGATACGATTATTCTGACAGCCGGTTGTGCTAAATATCGTTATAATAAGCTTCCTTTAGGTGATATCGGAGGTATTCCCCGGGTGCTGGATGCGGGGCAATGCAACGATAGTTATTCATTGGCGGTGATCGCCCTGAAACTGAAAGAAGTATTCGGATTGGAGGATATTAATGAATTGCCGATAGCCTATAATATAGCCTGGTATGAACAAAAAGCAGTAATCGTGCTTCTGGCGCTGCTTTATCTAGGGGTAAAAGATATACATTTGGGACCTACTTTACCCGCCTTCCTTTCACCGAATGTCGCTTCGGTTTTAATTGAAAAATTTGGAATCGGAGGGATTTCTACGGTTGAGGAGGATTTGGAGATTTTTCAAGTTTAAGGTTATCTGAATTGCTGATAGCGGGTTTTTAAAGCCATGTGGCGCTTCTCTGTTTGTGCTATGTGGCTTTAATTCAATTATGTGTTTTTTCTCAGGATCGTTTCGGCTAATTCCAGATCGAAAGTAGTCGTGATTTTAATATTTTCCCTGCTTCCGGCAACTTCAGTTCCTTTTAAGCCAAACGATTCCAACACGGAAATATCATCGGTAAATTGATCTGAAAATGGCTGTAAGTAGGCCTTTTTGATTAACTCCGACCGGAAAACCTGTGGAGTTTGTACCTGGCAATATTCCGACCGGTCGACCCAGATACTGCCACCGGGTATTTTTTTTCTTAATGTATCGATTACCGGAACTACAGGGAAAGCGCTTCCGTCAGTGGCTGCTGCATCATAGCAGGCCGTTATGGTTGCCGGAGAAACTAATGGCCGGACTCCATCGTGAATCCCGACGATCACACTTTCGGGAATGAGTTCCAATCCCTTCTTTACTGAATGAAAACGTGTTTCTCCTCCGTTTACGGTTTGGTGAGGGATTTTGAAATCGTATTGTTTACATAATGTTTTCCAGTATGCCTGCTGTGATTCGGGTAGAACAACAACTATCTCCATCTCTCCGGAACGGTAAAATGTTTCTATCGTATGCATCAGTACCGGATACCTGCACAATAAAAGAAACTGCTTGGGGACTTCACTTCCCATGCGGGCTCCTTTTCCTCCGGCCACAATGATAACATGCTGTTTCATAACTCTTCCAGGATTTTTTTTGTTTCTTCGCTGGCTGAGAATAATTTTTCTTTACAGATTTTCAGTAAAACAGATGCTTCTTTGAGTCTCTCGCTCAGCTCATCGACGTCCAACTTATTTCCTTCTAATAAAGCCAGAATATCTTCCAGTCTGGAATATGCTTCTGTATAGTTTAATTTTTTTTTCATTTAATTTTTTTCGTTCATTTAATGATCGGAATATAAGCTGTTAGTCTTCTATCGTTTTTGATTGATGAAGCTGAACAGGATCTGATTTTTTCTTTGTCATTTTCAGGTTGATAAATTCTACGAAGAGGGAAAAGAAGATTGCAAAATACAAATAACCTTTCGGGATGGATCCTACTTCATTATTGAATACTACCAGATGAGCCAGGTGAGCAGCTTCGGTAATCAGCATAACTCCGATCAGGATCAGAAACGATAATCCTAATATCTGGATACTGGGGTGTGTATTCACGAAACGGCTGACTGGTTCCGCAAATAACATCATGATAATGATGGAAATAACGACTGCCAGGATCATAATTGACATAGCTCCTGCATAACCAAATTCCTGAAAGCTGACCAATCCCACGGCAGTGAGTACACTATCGAATGAAAATACAATATCCAGAGCCACAATTTGTATAATCGTAGATATAAATTTGTTATTAGCCTTAGTAGGATTTTTTGTATCGTCGGGGCCTTCTAATTTATGATGAATTTCGGTAACGCTTTTGTATAAAAGAAACAGTCCTCCCAGAAATACAATAATACTTTGTCCTGATATATTTCCGCTGATCCACGATGTTGAAAGAGAACATATCGGTTTAGTCAAACTCATTACGAGTGAAATTCCGAATAATAAACAAATCCGGAATAACATAGCCAGGAATAAACCGGTCTTCCGGGCTTTAGGTTGTTGCTCAGGAGGAAGTTTCGAGGTGACAATGGAGAGAAAAACGATATTGTCGATTCCGAGAACGATTTCCAGGAATGTTAGTGTAAGTAATGCAAGCCACGCATTGGGAGATAGAAAGACTTCCAAAAATTCCATATTTTATTGATTTTTTTTGCAAAAGTAATAAAAAGTTTGTTCGATTTGATTACTTGCTCTATAGGCGGATAATCATTCTTAATCTGTTCATTGTAATAGGGATATTCGACATATCGAGGGATTTTAAGTTTTTCTTAAAATCTAACTCAAACATCTCTACTTAAAAAGCCCGTAATGAACAATTTTTACACTTTCTTGACAGCGGTCTGTTTAAACCGTTTTCAGGGGAGCATTTTGAACCGACAAAAGGGGGTCATTTTTGACCGGATTGCCGGGGTCATTTTCCTCCGACATTCAGGGGTCTGTTTAGCCGTTTTTTCCAGAGTGTTCATAGGCGTACAAGATAAAGCGTTCTTCTTGTTTAGATTGTGTAATCTATATGCTTAGATTGAAATCCCTCAAGTTTTAACGCTGATCCGAAATAACATCCAAA
>JAVBRK010000105.1:0-11956 GCA_031548005.1 Bacteroidales bacterium | reverse complement strand
AAGTCCTGTTTCTGTACATAATCAATATTGAGAATTAAAAACCGAGTACTGGAAATCAGCATGCTACCCGGTTTTATTTTTTTATTGAATGATTTTTAGACTGCAAAAGTACGGAAAAGAATGGTTTGTTATGCGTTTTTCACGATAATTATTTGAAAAGAATATATAAAAAAAGGACTGGCTGATAACCAATCCTCGAATTTATTATTTTTGAGCCTCTTGTCGGATTCGAACCAACGACCCCGAGATTACAAATCACGTGCTCTGGCCAGCTGAGCTAAAGAGGCAGGTGGGTAAGCTGACTATATCGCGCCGCTACAACCGACTACCCTTGCTGCGATCAAGCCCTGGGGGATTTGAAGGGAGCTGGCCGTATAGGACTTACCCGGGCGCAAAAGTAGTGCTTTTTTATAAATTTGCAAATTTTCTAAAAGAGAAAAGTAATAAGCATTTGATTCACAAACGAATAAATTTTGCAGCAATCCAGTTATTTCTAACTTTACTGTTTACAAACTGCAATAAATTCCGGTAGCATTCTTTACTGATGACCTCCAGGTCTTCAGTATAAAAACCGCTCAGATACAATTCACCACCCTTATTCAGGCAGGAAACGTACCGGTGAATATCCTGAAGCAGGATGTTCCGGTTGATGTTTGCAAAAATAACATCGAATTTTTCTTCCCCCAATAATCCGGCGTCTCCCAGCAACACTTCGATACCTTCTGTCTGGTTAAGATTCGTATTTTCCAAAGAATTACGGTAAGCCCACTCGTCGTTATCGATGGCCAATGTTCGTCCTGAGCCTTTCATTTTAGCCAGGATAGCCAGTACGGCAGTGCCGCATCCCATATCGAGGAATGATTTTCCTTGTATATCAGAGCTTAGCAGGTGTTCGACCATCAGGCTGGTGGTTTCGTGATGTCCGGTTCCAAAAGCCATCTTGGGATCAATGACAATATCGAAGGGCAGAGTAGGGATGTTTTTGTGGAACGAACTGTGGATAACACATTGGTTGCCGATAATGATCGGTTGAAAAAAGTTCTTTTCCCATTCTTCGTTCCAATCCTGCGATTGGATATATCCGACAGTATATTCTATGGAAAGATCGGTACGGGGAAAATTTCCGAGTACATCGTCGATTGCCTCTGCCGAATAATATTTCTCCGGTACATAGGCAATCAATCCGGTTTCCGATTCCACGAAACTCTCAAAGCCTGTATCAGCCAACAGGGCCGCCAGGATATCCCGGTTGACCTCATTATTATCCGAAAGAGTGATGTTCAATTCGTAATAGTTCATAATCGTCTTTTTATTTTGATGCTGCGAAAGTAATTTATTTCTTTCAGTCTGTTTTTATTTCTTCATCTTTTTATTTCGGGAAGTTGAAAAATAAAAATCCGGATTCTCCGATTTTCTATTCCAAATGCTTTTATAATTCCAAAAAAAATCCGAAATTTGCAAGCCTCAAAGGAAAAAGAATACCTAATTATATAATTATGACAAAAAGCGCTTTGCAAATAGCCCGTGCGGCTTATCAGCCTAAAGTACCCCAGACACTGAAAGGGTATGTGAAAATCAGTGAAGGTAACCCGACTCAGTCTGTTTCCGATCCGGAAGCAATTAAAGCATTATTTCCCAATACTTACGGAATGCCGGTCATTCAGTTCGTAAAAAGTGATGTTAAATTGGGCCATAAACCTATCAACGTGGGAGTTATACTATCAGGTGGGCAGGCTCCGGGCGGACATAACGTGATCGCCGGTATTTTCGACGGAATTAAGGATATCCACCCGGATAGCCGTTTGTATGGCTTTATTCTTGGTCCCGGAGGGCTGGTCGATCATAAATATAAAGAACTGACCGCCGGTATTGTCGACGAATATCGAAATACAGGAGGGTTCGATATTATCGGATCGGGGAGAACGAAGCTCGAAACCAAAGAGCAATTCGATAAAGGATTGGAAATCCTGAAAAAATTAGACATATCGGCTCTGGTTATTATCGGAGGAGACGACTCCAATACCAATGCTTGTGTATTGGCAGAGTATTATGCAAAAATCGGAGCGGGCGTACAGGTGATCGGTTGTCCGAAAACGATCGATGGAGACCTGAAAAATGAAATGATCGAAGCTTCATTCGGCTTTGATACAGCCTGTAAAGTCTATTCGGAAGTCATTGGAAATATTCAGCGCGACTGTAATTCAGCACGCAAATACTGGCACTTTATCAAGTTGATGGGTCGTTCGGCATCTCACATTGCATTGGAATGTGCCTTACAGGTTCAACCGAATGTTTGTATCGTTTCGGAAGAAGTGGAAGCTAAGAACCAATCGCTCGACGATGTGATCAATTATGTTGCTGATGTTGTAGCCAAACGTGCGGAAAAAGGGGATAATTTCGGAACCGTACTGATTCCCGAAGGACTGATCGAATTTATTCCTGCTATGAAGAAGCTGATCTCGGAACTGAACGATTACCTGGCTCATTACGAAGAAGAATTCAAACGGATCAAACGCTCGGCTCAAAGAGAGCATATTATCGACAAGTTATCACCCGAAAATTCAAGGATATATAAAAGCCTTCCGGAAACAGTCGCCCGTCAGTTAACCCTCGACCGCGATCCGCACGGAAATGTTCAGGTTTCGCTGATCGAAACGGAGAAACTACTGGCTGAAATGGTAGGTAACCGCTTGGCTGAGTGGAAAGAAAGCGGCAAATATAAAGGCAAGTTTTCATCTCAGGTACATTTCTTCGGTTATGAAGGACGTTGCGCCGCACCATCGAACTACGACGCCGATTACTGCTATTCTTTAGGATATACAGCTGCAGGATTGATCGCTTCCGGTAAAACAGGTTATATGTCGTCGGTACGTAATACTACCGCTCCTGCTTCCGAATGGATTGCCGGTGGCGTGCCTATTACCATGATGATGAATATGGAGCGACGTCACGGTGAAATGAAGCCGGTGATTCAGAAAGCGTTGGTAAAATTAGATGGAGCTCCTTTTAAAGAATTTGTATCCAAACGCGATACGTGGGCAGTCAATACCGACTATGTCTATCCGGGACCGATCCAGTACTTTGGACCGGCTGAAGTATGCGACCAACCGACTAAAACATTACAGATCGAGCAGAAAAAATAATATTAAACAAAAAATGAGGATTGAAAAATGAAGAGTCGTATACGCAGAAGTTCTTCATTTTTCAATTTTCATTTTTATAATTTTCAATTTTATTATGGGTGGAATTTTCGGAACGATTTCAAAAAGGGAATGTATCAACGACTTGTTCTACGGTACGGATTACAATTCCCACATGGGGACAAAACGCGGAGGGATGGTTACCTGGAGCGACGACGGATTCAGACGCTCGATTCATAATCTTGAAAATTCTTATTTCAGAGGAAAGTTTGAAGATAGCTTAGACAAATTTACCGGCAAATCGGGATTGGGGGTTATCAGTGATAACGACCCCCAGCCGATGGTTATCAGTTCCCATTTGGGAAAATATGCTGTAGTTACCGTGGCCAAGATCAATAACCTGGAAAAGCTGGAAAAAGAGTTGTTAGAAAATGGAAAGCATTTTTCGGAACTGAGTTCCGGACAAACCAACCCGACAGAACTGGTTGCTTTGATGATCGATGAAGGGAAAGATTTTGTAAAAGGGATTGAAAATGTTTTCAATAGGGTCGAGGGATCCTGCACCATGCTGATACTGACTGAAAACGGGATTATAGCTGCCCGTGATAAACTGGGACGTATTCCGTTAATTATCGGGAAAAAAGAAGGAGCGATAGCTATTTCGAATGAGCCTTGTGGTTTTCCGAATCTTGGATATGAAATCGAATACAACCTCGGTCCGGGAGAAATAACACTGATAACAGCAGATAAGTATACTCAATTAAGAAAACCCAACAAGAAAATGCAGATCTGCTCTTTTCTGTGGGTGTATTATGGGTATCCGGTATCCGAATATGAAGGAATCAATGTAGATCTGGTACGTAATACCGGAGGACGGGAAATGGCCACAGAAGACGATCTGGAAGCTGATTTCGTGGCTGGTATCCCGGATTCAGGGATCGGACATGCACTGGGATATGCCGAAGGAAAAGGAATCCCGTATCGCCGCGCGTTTATCAAATATACGCCGACCTGGCCCCGGAGTTTTACTCCCTCGCGTCAGGAGCAGCGTGAGTTCATTGCTAAAATGAAGTTGATACCCAACAAGTCTTTCCTCAAAGATAAACGGGTGATTTTCTGCGACGATTCCATTGTCCGGGGCACTCAATTACGGGATAATGTGAATATCCTGTACAACTACGGATTGAAAGAAATACATATGCGAATCGCCTGCCCTCCATTGTTATACGCCTGTCCTTTTCTCAATTTTACGGCATCCAAGTCGCACCTGGAACTGATTACCCGCAGGGTGATCAAGCGGTTGGAAGGACAGGATGATAAGGATCTGGATTTATACGGAAAAACAGGGACACCGCAGTATTGCGCTATGGTTAAAGAGATTGAAAAGGAGCTCCATATCACTACATTAAAGTTTAATTCAATGGAAAACTTAGTAAAATCCATCGGGTTACCTAAAGAAGATTTGTGTACGCATTGCTGGGATGGAACCAGTTGCTTTTAATAGATATTACCATGAATGTTGTTGAACGTTTTTTGAAATATGTATCATTCGATACACAATCGGATGAAAACTCGGGCGTTACTCCGAGTACAGCTAAGCAAATGATCTTGGCCAGGGAGCTGAAAAAGGAAATGGAGGCTATGGGATTGGAGGAGATTTCCTTAGACGAACAAGCCTATTTAATGGCTACACTTCCGGCGAATACAGACGGAAAGTTGCCCGTTATCGGCTTTATTGCTCACTTAGATACAAGTCCGGATATGACCGGGAAGGATGTAAATCCACGGATCATAAAACAATACGATGGAAAAGATATTGTGCTTTGCAAAGAAGATAATATCCTGCTTTCGCCGGGTATGTTCCCTGAATTACAGCGTCATGTAGGAGAAGATCTGATCGTTACCGATGGAAAAACATTGCTTGGTGCAGACGACAAGGCCGGCATCGCCGAGATTATGACAGCGATACAATACCTGATCGATCATCCCGAAATTAAGCACGGAAAAATAAGAATCGCCTTTAATCCGGATGAGGAAATCGGATTGGGAGCCCATAAATTCGATGTCGATTTATTCGGCTGTGACTGGGCCTATACAATAGATGGCGGAGAAGTAGGAGAACTGGAGTTTGAGAATTTCAATGCCGCTGCTGCCAAGATCACATTTAAAGGCCGGAACGTACACCCCGGATATGCAAAAGACAAGATGCTGAATGCTATGCATCTGGCTATGCAATTTTCATCCATGCTCCCTCCTCAGCAGCGGCCGGAGCATACCGAAGGCTACGAAGGATTTTTCCATCTGACAGGTATGAACGGCACGGTGGAAGAAGCTGCTTTGTCGTATATTATCCGGGATCATCACAAAAATTCATTCTTGCAACGGATTAAATTACTGGAAGATATAACCGCTTATTTAAACAATCAGTATAATAGTACTGTTGTATTGGAAATTAAACAACAGTACTGCAACATGCGTGAAGTAGTCGAACCGAAGATTCATATTGTTGATCTGGCTTTTAACGCCATGAAAGCAGTAGGCGTAGAGCCGGTTGTCCGCCCGATACGGGGTGGTACAGACGGTGCGCAGCTTTCATTCAAAGGGCTGCCCTGCCCAAATATCTTTGCCGGGGGCTTGAATTTCCACGGCCGCTATGAGTTTATTCCTATTCAATCTATGGAAAAAGCAGTTAAAGTAATCGTTAAAATTGCAGAATTAAATAAATAATATAAAATATACCTACGTATGAAAAACACACCTTTTACAAGTATTCATGAGGCTCTTGGAGCTAAAATGCACGAATTTGCCGGATTCAATATGCCGATCGAATATTCCGGGATTATTGATGAGCACCTGACAGTTGTCAATGGAGTAGGCGTTTTTGATGTTTCCCATATGGGAGAATTTTGGGTGAAAGGCCCCAATGCGTTGGCTTTTCTCCAAAAAGTAACATCGAATAATGTTGCCTCTTTGCCTGTAGGTAAGGCCCAATATTCCTGTTTCCCGAACGAAAATGGCGGTATTGTCGACGACTTGTTGACTTACCATTACGAAGAAGATAAATATCTGCTGGTGGTCAATGCCGGGAATGTTCAGAAAGACTGGGAGTGGTGTCAGAAAAACAATACGGAAGGAGCTATTTTGGAAAATGCATCGAACAACATGGCTCAACTGGCTGTTCAAGGACCGAAAGCTTTGGCAGCTCTCCAGAAATTGACTTCAGTTAACCTGTCGGAAATTCCCTATTATGCGTTTGTTACGGGAGAGATGGCAGGCATCAGCGATGTTATTATCTCCAATACAGGTTACACCGGAGCCGGAGGATTCGAGTTGTATTTTTATCCTGAATATGCCATTAAACTTTGGAATGCTATCTTTGAAGCCGGAGCAGGATTCGGGATCAAGCCCATTGGTTTGGGAGCCCGCGATACATTGCGTCTGGAAATGGGATTTCCACTGTATGGAAACGATCTCGACGATACGACAAGCCCCATAGAAGCGGGTCTAGGGTGGATTACCAAACTGATTGATAGAAAAGATCTGATTGCAAAAAATATCCTCGAAAAACAAAAGGCGGAAGGTGTGAACCGCAAACTGATCGGTTTCGAACTGGTTGATAAAGGAATAGCCCGTCACGGTTATGAAATCGTCAACAAATCAGGCGAAGTAATCGGTGTAGTTACATCCGGCTCCATGTCGCCGGTTTCCCGCATATCCATTGGTATGGGATATGTCAAACCGGAATACGCTGCGGTCGACTCTCCGGTTTACATCCGGATCCGGAGCAAAGATATCGAAGCAAAAGTCGTAAAACCGCCTTTCCGTCGTACTGTCTGATATTTTTCCCGGATATTTCGGCTGATTTGCCGGAAAAGTACGAATTTCTGAAAAAATACTCTTGTGAGTGTCATTCTCGGTTATAATTAGAAATTTTATTATTTGAAAATAATCTGCTAAATTTGTAATCTCAAATTTAGATGACTAATTGAATGAAATTGATTAAAAACCCGGCTATACTAAAGAATTTTGTAAAATGGTTCTGGATATTATTTGCAGCGGTTATTTTGGGACTGACACTCCTGTTTTACCTTATATTCAAAGGTCATATCGGTTATATGCCTCCGATTGAAGATCTGGAGAACCCGATTGACAAATATGCATCCCAGGTGATTTCCGTAGATTTGAAGACTCTGGGAACTTACGCTCAAAGCAAAGAGAACCGTATTTTCTCAAATTACAATGATTTGTCTCCCGATATAGTCAATGCATTGATTGCGACGGAAGACGTCCGGTTTACCGAGCATTCGGGGATCGATGTTATTGCCTTATTGCGGGCATTTGTTAAAAGAGGAATCCTGATGCAGGCCAGTGGCGGCGGTGGAAGTACGATATCCCAGCAGTTAGCCAAGCAACTTTATTCTCCGAGGGCGGAAAGTTTTACTGAAAGGCTACTTCAAAAACCGATTGAGTGGGTGATTGCTGTGCAATTGGAGCGTTTTTATACCAAGGAGGAAATCATCAATATGTACCTCAATAAGTTCGACTTCCTGTATAATGCAGTGGGTATACGGTCGGCTGCCTGGGTGTATTTCGGAAAGACTCCCAAAGAACTCTCTGTTGAAGAAGCCGCGACATTGATCGGGATGTGTAAAAACCCGTCGTATTTCAATCCGGTTCGTAAAAATGAGCGCACCAAAGGCCGGCGCGATGTAGTACTTTCCCTGATGCAGAAAAACGGATATATCACCAAAGCAGAATGCGATTCTATTCAGAAACTGCCGTTGGTGACCAATTTTCATAAAGTGGACCATAAAGATGGCCTGGCGCCTTATTTACGGGAATACCTGCGTATGGTGCTTACGGCCAAAAAGCCGGAACGGAAAAATTATCCGGCCTGGGACCGGGAACGCTATTCCCGGGATTCGTTGTCATGGCTGACTAATCCACTGGACGGTTGGTGTAATACGAATAAAAAAACAAATGGAGACTTCTACAACCTGTATACCGACGGGCTGAAAATATATACGACTGTCGATTCCCGGATGCAGACTTATGCAGAACAGGCTATCAGAGAGCATATCGGAAATGAATTGCAGGATGCATTCTTCCGGGAAAAGAAAGGCAGTAAAACCGCCCCTTTCTCCCGTAATCTGAAGGAAGAGGACTATGAGGCCATTATGAACAGGGCTATCAGACAAACGGAACGTTACAGGGCTCTGAAAAGCGGGGATGCAAGCGACAGAGAGATTGCAAAAAGCTTCAATACCCCGGTCGAAATGACTGTTTTCTCCTGGAAAGGACTGAAGGATACGGTAATGACTCCTGTCGACTCGATCAAATATATGAAATCGTTTCTCCGTGCCGGACTTATGGTAATGGATCCACGGAATGGAGCTGTTAAGGCCTATGTGGGAGGAACAGACTATCAATATTTCCAATACGATATGGTGAATATGGGTCACCGGCAGATTGGATCTACCATTAAGCCTTTCTTGTATTCGTTAGCCATGGAAGAAGGGTTTACGCCTTGCGACGAAATGTTGCATGTCGAGCAACACTTGGTCGATGCGAACGGCCGGCCTTATACTCCGCGTAATGCCAATAAAGAGCGGATAGGAGAGATGGTGTCTTTGCGTTGGGGACTTCAGAAGTCCGATAACTGGGTTTCTGCTTATCTGATGCAGCAACTTTCCCCGTACTCTTTGGCTCAATTGTTACATTCATACGGACTGAAAGGTCAGATCGACCCTGTGGTATCCTTATGTTTGGGACCGTGTGATGCTTCGGTGAGTGAGATGGTAACCGGTTATTCGGCTTTTTCCAACAGGGGAATCCGGGTCGAACCGATTTATGTATCGAGAATCGAAAATAACTACGGAGATGTGCTGGCAACATTTACTCCGCAAATGACGGAAGTTATCAGTGAAGACGCCTCATTTAAAATGCTGGATATGCTCCGGAATGTGATTGACGGAGGAACAGGATCCCGCATTCGTTTTAAATACGGTATCACGGCTCCTATGGGTGGAAAAACCGGGACCTCACAAAATCACTCCGACGGATGGTTTATGGGCTTTACCCCGTCGCTGGTCGGAGGGGTGTGGGTTGGAGGAGAAGATCGCGATATTCACTTCGACCGGATGAGCGAAGGGCAGGCTGCCAGTATGGCGCTTCCGGTTTTTGCCCTGTTCCTGAAAAAAATATATGCCGACTCTACCTTAGGATACTCACAAACAGAGGCGTTTGAAGTCCCGTCGCGATACCTCAATCCTTGTGGAGGAGGGAGAGATGAAGAACAGGATTCTTCGGAGGAAGGCCCTACAGGTATCGATGATATATTTGATTAAGCAGGAAGTTTTCCGGTAAAAAGAAATACCTGCTCATTGAAAAAAGTAAAGTTTATTTGCAAATATTGTAAATTATCCATACCTTTGCAACCGCAATTCAAAAGGTAATATTGCGAAAGTAGCTCAGTTGGTAGAGCATAACCTTGCCAAGGTTAGGGTCGCGGGTTCGAGTCCCGTCTTTCGCTCTGAGTTGGTAAGATAACTAAGGGATATTGTTGGACAATGCCTTTCAAATCAATGGTTTGGAAAGTATTTTTTTTATATCTCGGACTCTCCTGAAAGACAAAAAAAACCATACCAAGACAAAAGAATCTTATCTATAAAACATTGGCACGCAGGATTATGTCTTTTTAGAGAAGAACGCAGGGATAAATAGCCATATATTTTCCTTTGGCTACGTTCGGGATCGAGTAGTAACCGTTCTTATCGGAATAAGACGAATAGGCGTTGGAAAAGTCGGAGTACATGCCCCTGACCTCGCATTCGTTGTTTTGGGCAAAACCTCCGGATATTGCAAGGAGTAATGCGAGTAAAAGAGTGACTATTTTCATTTGCTGTTATTCATTTATATTTAAGTTTTCGATATCAGGGCACGTTTATGGAGAACGAAAACATGCCGGACGAGCTGTCTACAGCTTCTGAAATATAAAATCCGACGGGATAGATATTATCAGTATCCTTGAGAGCATCCCGGTAGGCCTGGATTACCTCTGTTTTTCCTTTCTTGACTTGTACATTATTGTTATTATCGAAGTAAACATAACAGATATCTGCACCATCAATGAGAGCCGACTCTGCCGGAGATAGAGCTCCATCTTTGATCACTTTCTCTATGGCTGTTTTAACATTGCGCGAATCGATGTCCGATTCTACAATCAGCAGTCCGACTTTACCATAGGTTACTGTATTCACATACGACATGCCTTTGGCAACATCGGCTTCTTTCAGTTCCTCCTTTACTAACTGGTCGGTTAGATCCATTGTTAAATTGAATAATGTGTGCTTGAAGGAGTAAATCAGTCCGTATTTTCGGGTCATTTCTTTTTCAGTGAATGAAAAGCCGGATACCAGTTCGTCGAGTTTTACTCCTAAGCTCACGACTCCTAATGTGTGCAGGTACTTGTGAGTGTAAAATTCGGTACCGTTGTTTGTATAAAAACCGGCGCTTTGTTTGGGCTTTTTCGATATAATTTGCCGGGCAAAAGCGTTCTGCTCTTCCCAGGAAGGAAGATAAGTCTTCACAATGTCCATACCAATATTAGAAACGTCGGCCGAAATGGTAATGGGATTGAAAGTATATCCGGTGAATGCCTGGATATCGGTATTGGACGCGGGACGATGGCAGATCAGATTCCCTAAATATATTTTATTCCGGATATCCGGATTTACGAACAGATTCTCCGTCTCCATTTTAATGAGATTCGATTCCTTTGTATATTCAATGGATTTAAACGAAAAGCCAGGCAATAGCGGACTCCTGATAACATCCCGGAGGCCGGGCTGAGCAATGTTTAATGTTCCCGTTACATTTTTACCGGCAAATACAAGGTTTGCTTGTCGCTCTTCCGGTTCACGGCTTTCCAATACCCTTACAGTTATTTCGGTCGATTGATCACCCGATACCGGATCAATCGAAATCCACTGGGGAATATTGGTCGCTTCCCATGGCGTGTTGGAGGTAATTTGTATTTTTTGCTCTTCACCCCAGATACTCATGGATAAGTTTTTTTTACTCAGTTCGATGAAAGGGGGGGTATCCATCAGGCTCAATTGCTCGACTTCGAGTATTTTGCTTGCAGGACCGCAAATAAAAACGAGGGAAGCTTTTCTTCGGGTGAATTCCGGATTTTTTTCTGCGATGGTAATGGTAATCTCTGAGGAATGGTCTCCGGCTGTGGGACTTACCAACATCCAGTCCGGAATGTTTTTGACCTCCCACTTTCCATTGGTCTTCATGGTTATAGAGCCTCCTCCTCCGGAAGTGTCGATTGTAATGGAAGTTTTGTCTAATTCGATGAAAGGATCATTTTCATCGTCATTACAGGAACAGATTCCAATGGATAAAAAAAGCATTAAAGAACAGCAGAGAAGATGGGTGTATTTCATAATTGCTATTTTAAAAATTACAGATTTTCAAAGGTATGGTATTTATTTAAAATGGAAAAGAAATTATGGAAAAATTGCCAGACCAGTTCAAATTTACTAACTTTGAACTTTGAATTGTCTGAGCCGTATGAAGTGAAAGTCTCATGTCGGTACTTGTAAGGGAAAGCGGCAGTAATGTTGCCAACTTTCTGAGTTATTTGTAGTGTGAAACGAGGTAAAGCGGTTAAGTAGTTTCTAAACTATGCACCGAAAAAGCAAAAACGGACAAAACAACGTAACCATCTGATTCACCGGTGATAACTTCACTTCTTTTCTCTTCGCTGCAAGCAGTAAAATAGCAGAATATTGTGTATTTGGGAAGAC
>JAVBRK010000106.1:0-30525 GCA_031548005.1 Bacteroidales bacterium | reverse complement strand
CTATAAAACTTTTATCATTCCAGATGATGTGGGCGGACGCTTTTCCGTTCTCACTCCTGTTGGGCTACTTCCGATCGCTGTGGCCGGTATCAATATCAAAGAACTGGTTCAAGGAGCTGTAAGCATGGAGAAAATAACCGGAACAGACACTCCGTTTGCAGAAAATCCGGCTGCTATTTATGCCGCTACACGGAACGAATTATACGGAAAAGGAAAAAAAATCGAAATCCTGGCCAACTTCCATCCGAAATTACATTATGTTTCCGAATGGTGGAAACAACTCTACGGTGAAAGTGAAGGTAAAGAGCATAAGGGTATTTTCACTGCATCGGTCGATTTCACTACCGATCTGCACTCCATGGGACAATGGATCCAGGAGGGCGAACGCAGCATCTTCGAAACCGTTATTTCCATTGCCCAGCCTCAATATAAAATGGAAGTTCCGAAAGACGAGGAAGATCTCGACGGATTGAATTTCTTAGCCGGAAAACGGGTAGATTATGTCAATAAAATGGCTGAATTAGGAACTCAACTGGCTCATGCCGACGGAGGTGTTCCCAACATCAGGATCGAACTTCCGGAGCTCAATGCATATTATATTGGGCAGTTGCTTTATTTCTTCGAAAAAGCATGTGGAATCAGCGGATATATGTTGAATGTCAATCCATTCGACCAACCGGGAGTCGAAGCATATAAGAAAAATATGTTCGCGCTGCTGAACAAACCCGGTTTTGAAAAGGAAAGCAAAGAAATTCAACAGCGATTAAACTGATCTCGATTAATTCCATGATTAAAGCTGTATTATTCGACATGGATGGAGTCCTTTACGACTCCATGCCCAGTCATGTCCGTGCCTGGCATGAAACAATGACTTCTTTGGGTGTGAATGCATCCGAAGAAGATTTTTATATGTTTGAAGGCCGTACCGGGCATTCTACTATTGATATCTTATTCGACCGGACTTTCGGAAGGGATGCGACTCAGGAAGAGAAAGAGCAGATTTACGCCATCAAAGCCAAACGGTTCATGGAGCTTGAAAAGCACAATTTCCGCCCTATGCCCGGAGCAATGGAAGTTCTGAAAAAAGTAAAATCGCTCGGCGTCCAGCGGGTCATTGTCACCGGCTCGGGACAAGCTTCGCTGTTCGATAAACTCGACATTCATTTTCCAGGCATTTTCGATCGCTATAAAATGGTCACTGCCTACGATGTAAAGTTCGGGAAGCCCCACCCCGAACCCTACCTGATGGGATTACAAAAAGCAGGAGCACGTGCAGAAGAAGCCATCGTGGTCGAGAATGCTCCCCTGGGGATCGAATCTTCAGCTGCGGCAGGCATCTATACCATCGGTGTCAATACCGGCCCGCTGAAAGACCAGATTTTATCGGATGCAGGAGCAAAAATTGTGTTTCCTTCAATGCAAGTACTGGCTGAAAATATCGAATCCATTATAATTTAAGACTCCAATGAACTATCAAGCAAAAAAGTTTACTCTGTTTATCATATGCCTCTTCTGTTCCATCAACGGATATTCCCAGACAGCATGGTCCGGGAGGATGGCGCCGGATTTGTACAGGTTAAATGTTCCGGTACAAAAAGACACGATCATTCCCCTGAAAAAAAATCCATGGCTGGCTGCCGGTGAAGTGGTCGGACTCAACCTCGGAGTCTGGGCTTTCGACCGCTACATCCTGCATGGAGACTGGGCTTATATCAGCGGGGAAACGATTAAACGTAACTTTGAAATGGGATTTTTTTGGGATAATGATAATTTCCAGACTAATCTCTTCAATCATCCATATCACGGTTCTCTTTACTTCGGGGCAGCCCGGTCAAACGGAATGAATTACTGGCAATCGGGATTCTTCTCGTTGGGAGGAAGCCTGATGTGGGAGTTGTTCATGGAGTGTGAACTACCTTCAAAAAACGACCTGATGGCAACATCCATCGGAGGGATGGCACTCGGAGAAACTTTCTTCCGGCTCTCCGATCTTTTTATCGACGAACGGGCCACCGGCTGGGAACGTTTCGGACGGGAAGCGCTGGGAGTCCTGTTTGCTCCGACCCGCGGATTAACCCGCCTCATCAATGGAGATGCCTGGCGTAAATCGCCCTACCGGGGTAAACAGTTTCCAAATGCGCCTCTTTCATTTCAAACTTCTGTGGGTTGGAAAGTCATGGAATTACGCGACGATGCTTTTGACGAAGGGATGGGACTGTGCATCGATCTGGGAATGGTTTACGGCGACCTCTATCAATCGGAAGACACCAAACCTTACGATTATTTCACCCTTCGCGGAAGTTTTAACCTGCAGAAAAATCAACCTCTGATCGGACAGATCAATCTGATCGGACGGCTCTGGGGAAAGGAAATCTGGGAAAAAGATAACAATGAACTTCATCTGGGTATTTTTCAGCACTACGATTACTATGATTCCGATACCATCTCGGATATCTCGAATAAAACGCCCTACGAGATCGGAACCCCCGCCTGTTTTGGAACAGGGCTGATTTTCAGGGGTATAAATCCGGATAAAACTCTGATGTACAGAGCGCATATCCACGCTAACGGAATCATTCTGGGAGGAAGTTTCTCCGACTATTATTTTGAAGACGACCGGAGCTATAACTGGGGAAGCGGGTATAGCATCAAACTGGGAGGTGGATTGAATTACAAGAAAAAACTCTCCGCAGCTCTTGGGTTTGAACACTATCACGTATACACCTGGAAAGGATATCCGGGCGATCCTACGGCCGAAGGGTACGACTTCCGCACCTCGGATGCCCAGGGAAACCGGTCCAATACCCGTTTCAACATCCTGAACGGAATCCTGGAATACCATTTTAACCAACAGTGGAGTGTATCCCTTTCTGAATATATGTTCGTAAGGCGCACCAACTACGACTACGAAAATTTTCAGGACGTTTCATCCACCACAACCGAATCCCGGCTGGCAATCGGATATAAATTTTAAAAAGATAATCGATAAATGCTTGTTTAATTGAAAAAATCATTACTTTTGTACCGTTAGTTATTATAAAAAATCAGAATGAACCGGTTTTATTTTACATATTCCTATTTTTACTTTTACTTTAGCCAG
Organism: Bacteroidales bacterium; assembly: GCA_031548005.1. Classification (GTDB taxonomy): domain Bacteria; phylum Bacteroidota; class Bacteroidia; order Bacteroidales; family Azobacteroidaceae; genus BNXB01. Next base: position 27,425 of record JAVBRK010000106.1, on the reverse strand, counting down.
AAAGTAGAGCAGGATTCTATGTATCAATAAACGATTCTGAATAAGAAGAAAGATAGAGATAAAAAATATGAAATCCTGCCGGTTCCGGTGGGATTTTTTTTATAATAAACCCATTGAAAATATGATCAAAGTAGCAATACAAGGAGTTGAAGGAGCTTATCACGAAATAGCTGCGCGGGAGTATTTCAAGTATGAAAACAAGGTTGAGATACTTCCCTGTAACTTATTTAAGGATATCATTACAGCATTGAAAAAAGATCCGTCGGTAATCGGGATTATGGCCATTGAAAATACAATCGCAGGAAGTCTACTGCAAAACCACGAACTGATCAGGGAAAGCGACCTGACCGTGATCGGAGAAAAAAAGATCCGGATCTCTCACTGCTTAGCCTCTTTAGCGGAAGATTCGATTCACAACATTACGGAAGTCAACTCCCACCCCATCGCCCTGATGCAATGCGGGGATTTTCTCGAGTCGCTGCCCAACGTTAAAATCGTAGAAAAAGAAGACACCGCCCTCAGCGCTAAATTAATTGCAGATAAGCGCCTGAAAGGACATGCGGCCATTTGCAGCAAGTATGCAGCCGAACTATACCACCTGAAAGTTTTATGCGAAGGAATCGAAACGAATAAACGGAATTTTACCCGGTTCCTGTTGTTGGCCAACCGGTGGATCGCAGAAGATTTACTGCGGGATATTACTCCAAATAAATCATCCCTTGTTTTCACTCTCTCCCATACAGAAGGAAGCCTGTCCAAGGTACTGACCATCCTGTCTTTTTACGATATTAACCTGACTAAAATCCAGTCATTACCGATTATCGGACGCGAATGGGAATACTTGTTTTATATCGATGTCACTTACAAAAATTATATGCGTTACAAACAAGCCATCGATGCTGCCATCCCTCTGACGAAGGATTTCAAGATTTTAGGTGAATATGTTGAAGAAAAATAAAGGAATAAATATGAAAACAATCGTTCCGGCCGACAGGCTCAACCAGGTCAGCGAGTATTATTTTTCCAGGAAACTGAAAGAAGTAGCGGAGATGAACGCCGCAGGCAAACAAGTTATCAATTTAGGGATCGGCAGCCCGGATCTGCCGCCTTCGGATAAGACTATTGAAACACTTTGCCAATCGGCCCGGCAGGCTGATGTTCACGGCTACCAGTCGTATATCGGGATCCCCGAGCTCCGGAAAGCCTTTGCCGGCTGGTACAAAAAATGGTATCATGCTGATTTGAATCCTCAAAATGAGATCCAACCGTTGATCGGATCGAAAGAAGGGATATTGCATATATCCATGGCTTTCCTTAATCCGGGCGACAGCGTTCTGATACCCAACCCCGGATACCCGACCTACAGTTCGGTCAGCAATCTGCTGGGAGCCCGCATTATCACTTACGACCTGAAGGAAGAAAACGGATGGCAGCCCGATTTCAAAGCGCTGGAACAATTGGATCTATCGGAAGTCAAACTGATGTGGACCAATTATCCCCATATGCCTACCGGAGCGCCTGCCAGCCTGGAACTGTATCAAAAATTAGTCGATTTCGGAAAAAAACACAAGATTGTAATTTGTAATGACAATCCCTACAGTTTTATACTGAACAATCAACCGATCAGCATCTTAAGTATCGACGGGGCCAAAGAAATCTGCATCGAGCTCAATTCATTGAGTAAATCGCATAACATGCCCGGCTGGCGCATCGCCATGCTGGCCTCCAACCCCGAATTTATCCAATGGATACTGAAAGTCAAGAGCAATATCGACAGCGGACAATTCAAACCGATGATGCTGGCAGCCGTTCAGGCGCTACAGGCCCCGGAAACATGGTATGAAGATATGAACCGGATCTACCGCAAACGAAGAGTGATTGCAGAACAAATCATGACTACTCTGGGTTGTAGTTTTGACAAAGGCCAATCGGGCATGTTCCTGTGGGCAAGGATTCCGGAAAAATATGCAGAGAGCGGAGAACTGGCAGATCGATTATTGTATGAAGCCAATGTATTCCTCACTCCGGGATTTATCTTCGGAAGCAACGGAGAGCAATATATCCGTATTTCGCTGTGCTGTGACGAAGAAATGCTGAAACAAGCTCTGGAGAGGATTAAAAAGATAATTTAAAAATAAAAATAAAAATAAAAAAATACGAGTTATGGAACTGAAATCGATTATACTTCCGGGCATTGAAGAAAAAAGGCCATTGATCATTGCCGGACCGTGCAGTGCCGAAACTGAAGAACAAGTTATGAACTCCGCCCGGGCGCTGGCATCGAACGGCATCCGGATTTTCCGGGCAGGTATCTGGAAACCCCGGACCAAACCGGGAGGGTTTGAAGGTGTCGGAACTGAAGGCTTAGCCTGGTTGCAGCAAGTAAAAAAAGAAACCGGCATGTACGTCTCGACCGAAGTAGCTACCCAACGCCACGTTTTCGAAGCTTTGAAATACGGGATCGATTTGCTTTGGATCGGAGCGCGAACAACCGCCAACCCTTTTGCTGTCCAGGAAATCGCCGATGCATTGAAAGGCGTCGACATTCCGGTACTGATTAAAAATCCGGTCAATCCCGACCTCGAATTGTGGATCGGATCCGTTGAACGGATCTATAATGCCGGTCTGAAACGGATTGGAGTGATACACAGAGGATTCAGCTCATACGACAAAACATTGTACCGGAACCTTCCACAATGGCATATCCCGATCGAACTGAAACGACGACTCCCCGAAATACCCATCATCTGCGATCCGAGCCACATCGGAGGAAAACGGGAATTGATCGCTCCACTCTCCCAGCAGGCGATGGACCTGAACTACGACGGGCTGATCATCGAATCGCACTGCAACCCTGACGATGCCTGGAGCGATAAAGATCAGCAGGTTACTCCCGACGTATTATCATATATCGTTAATTTATTGGTAATCCGGGATTCGAATCAAACAACCGAAAGTCTTACGGAACTCCGGAAACAAATCGACCGGATCGACGACGATTTGTTGTCTATCCTCAACAAACGGATGCGTATCTCCCGTGAAATCGGACAATACAAAAAAGAGCATAATATGCAGGTACTCCAGACCGGCCGGTATGACGAAATTTTAAAAGGAAGAATCGCTTCGGCCGAACAAATGGGAATATCGGGCAAATTTATGAAAACCGTACTCGAAGCCATACACGAAGAGTCTATCCGTCAACAAATTGAAGTGATCAACCAATGAAAATACAAATCCTTGGCGCCGGAAAGATGGGCTCTTTCTTCGCCGACATACTGAGTTTCCAGCATGAAGTCGCCATCTACGACCCGGATCCGCAACGCCTGCGGTTCACTTACAACTGCCTCCGGATGAGTAAACCGGAGGAAATTGCAGATTATAAACCGGAGATACTGATTAATGCAGCCACAGTAAAATACACAATTGATGCTTTTAATGAAGTTCTGCCCCATATTCCACGGGCATGTATCATTTCCGACATCGCATCAGTCAAGACGGAATTAAAAGATTTTTATGAAAAGTCCGGACATCCTTATGTGTCGACCCACCCGATGTTCGGTCCCACATTTGCTAACCTGAGTAATTTATCGACCGAAAACGCCATCATTATATCGGAGTCCGACCACATGGGAAAGATTTTTTTTAAGGATCTATACAATTCCCTGAAACTGAATATATTTGAATATACTTTTGAAGAGCACGACGAAACGATTGCCTACTCGCTCTCCATTCCGTTTGCATCCTCCCTGGTTTTCGCATCTGTTATGAAACACCAGGAAGCGCCGGGAACAACCTTCAAAAAACACCTGAATATTGCCCGGGGACTCCTTTCGGAAGATGATTACCTGTTAACGGAAATCTTATTCAATCCACATACTCCGGATCAATTGGAAGCGATCCTATCCGAATTGGCTCATCTGCAAAAGATGATTAAAAATAAAGATAGCCTCGCCATGAAAGAGTTCCTGGTCAAAGTCCGGGAAAATATCAGTTAATGCTTCCAGGTCACAATTTTGAAGATACTATTGCTACAATAATTATAAATGAAAGAATAAAAGAAAAAGTTGTAATTCCATAAACAAAACCGATCAGGAACGTTTTACAAAGTAAAGACCCCAACCGTGGCCTGTAAACGACCCAGGCCGCAATCAAAAAATAGATCAATGGAAAAATGAGGATCACGGTTGTATCGTAATTATCCAACACAGGAAAAAGTTTTTTCAACAGAGTATAAGCTGTAAATAATAGAAATACAAATGAGTGGTAATGAAGGGCAAAAGCAAAATGATCAACATAAAACGGCCTCCCTTTCCGGAAGAAAATATATAGTAACAAGGCAAAAAACGGAATCAACAAGAACACGGCATAAGGTGCAAGTGCAGCAATATTACCAATAAGTTCCTTCCGGTCTATCCGTTCGGCCGCCCTTTCGATCGTTCTTTCAAAAGAATTAGTATTTTCTTTCGAAGCAGCCAGATTCGTTGGATGAACCGGTGGTTTCACAATAACTTCTTCCGATTTTTCCTTTTCCTTTCTGTCCTTTTCACTCCTGTTGACATGGAATGTAATGATGGTAAAGGATATGAACATGATAAACCAGAACAATTTGGAGGGATGCATATAACTGACCAGTCGGCCGTTAATGTATTCGTTCGTCAGTTTTCCAGGATAAAACAACAGGTACTTCAGGGTCGAGAACAATTTATTATCGAGAACAAACATATTCTCGACCACATTGAAAACCAGATTTCCGACAGTTCTTTTGATTCCGGCCCCAATCTCCTGCCCGCACCGGCTGCAATAAGGTCCGGCAAGACCCGTTCCGCAATTACGGCATTCGGCTACTATAGGCAGTAATTTTTTATTTTTCTTGATTCTTTTCATCCACATTCAAAACAGGATCATCCGGCAAATCCAGAATATCCCCTCCAATCATTTCTTCCTCCCATGCCGGTTCGGGTTTCTGAGGACCATACTTACGGAAAATAACCGCACAGATCAATCCGCTGATAGCTCCGGCCAAATGCCCTTCCCAGGAAACCGTATCATCCACCCACTCCGATATCGGAAACATATTCCAGACTGTACTTCCATAAAGAAACGCCACCAGCAGGGAAATGGCCAGCAAAGGTATATACTTTCGGAATACCCCGCTAAAAAAAAGGAAAAAAGATAATCCATAAACCAGTCCACTGGCTCCGATATGCCAGGATTCCCGGCCGATACACCAGGTAATTAAACCAGAAAGTATCCAGATTACCGGAAAAACGATATATCCTACATCCTTATAAAAATAGAAAAGACACCAGCCTAAAACAAACAGAGGAACTGTATTCGAAAATAAATGCTTCACATCGGAATGAATCAGGGGGGATGTCAGAATACCTAAAAGGCCACTTTCCCTGCGGGGAAAAATCCCCATACGGTACCAATCGGAATCGAAACTCCACTCCACCCCCAGCATCAACCACAATAATAATATTAATATGGCAGGAAAAAAGGCGGCATAAATGATCTTTTTCGACTCGAGTTTCATAAAGTCCGATCCCTCCTGATATCGATGTATTTTTTCAATTTGAAACTTTTTAGACTGCGAATATAATCAATTTTAATGTTGTAAAACATATTATGTAACAATTTATACTATAAAATTAAAATTATTCGAAAAAAAATTTGTAAAATCACAAATAAATTTGTAATTTTCGATTTTAAAAGTACATTATTAAGTTATAAAAAATTATGGGTTACCTGAAATTTGATAAAACATTGATGATCAACCTTGAAGAGTCCCTCAAGCGGGAGTTGCTGCGCACGAACCGGGGAGGAGCTTATCACTGTACGACAGTGGTTGATTGCAATACCAGAAAGCACCACGGGTTACTGGTGATGCCGGTACCTGATTTAGATGACGATAATCATGTGATCCTGTCTTCGTTAGACGAAACGGTAATCCAGCACGATGCCGAGTTTAACATGGGGTTACACCAGTACCAGAACAACCATTTCAGTCCGAACGGACACAAATACATCCGGCAATTCAACTTTGACGCCATATCGCTGACCCTCTACCGGGTGGGCGGAGTAATTCTGTCGAAAGAAAAAATATTTCTGGCCTATGAAAACAGAATCCTGATAAGATATACCCTGGTAGATGCCCACTCTCCCACGCTCCTGCGTTTCAAACCATTCCTGGCATTCCGGAATGTCAATCATCTGACGATGGAAAACCATCAGGTGAACCGGAACTATACGGAAACTGCAAATGGCATCAAAACCTGCATGTATGAGGGTTATCCCGAATTGCACATGCAGTTCAGTAAAGAATGTAAATTTGTTTTCCAGCCCGACTGGTATCATGGTATCGAGTATATCCGGGAACAGGAGTGCGGCTTTCCGTTCAAAGAGGATTTATATGTTCCGGGATACTTCGAATTACCGATCTCCAAAGGAGAGTCCGTTTATTTTTCGGCGAGCGATTCCTTAATCGATCCCGGGAAAATTGAAGAACTTTTCGAATCGGAAGCTGCTTCCCGCACACCGCGCAATAGCTTTTACAACTGCCTTAAAAACTCGGCCCAGCAATTTTATTTCCGACCGAAAGAAAACGATGCCTATCTGCTGGCCGGCTATCCCTGGTTCAAAGTCCGGGCGCGCGACCTGTTCGTATCGCTTTCGGGATGCACCCTTTCGATCGAAGATCCGGTACGCTTTGAAAAAATCATGACAACAGCCATTCCGGCATTAACGAAGTTCATGGAAGACGAATCACCGGATCCGGTGATCCACGAAATCGATTCTCCAGACGTACTGTTATGGGTTGTCTGGTCTATTCAGCAATATGCCAAGCACCAGGGAATGGAAAAATGCCTGGAAAACTACGGAAGTTTGGTTTGGAAAATTATCGATTACATCATTGCCAACAAGCATCCGAACTTAAAACTGGAGATCAACGGATTACTTTCTACCGAAGGGAAAGAGAAGGCTGTTACCTGGATGAATTCCACATCGAACGGTAAACCTATTGTACCCCGAACGGGTTATATTGTAGAATTTAATGCTCTATGGTACAATGCTCTGAAGTTTGCAGCCGAATTGCATAAGTTACAAAATAGTCTGGCCTTATCGGACGACCTGAACGATTTGGCAACTAAAACGGGTAAATCATTTGTAGAAATATTTATGAATGGATACGGTTACCTTTTCGATTACATCGACGGTGGATATGTAGACTGGAGCGTTCGCCCGAATATGCTGCTGGCAGTAGCCCTGGACCATTCTCCTTTAGATAAAAGCCAGAAACGTACGGTATTGAATATCGTAACGAAGGAGCTACTTACTCCGAAAGGTATCCGGTCTCTCAGCCCCAAAAGCGAAGGGTATCGTCCGTATTATGTAGGCTCGCAATACGAACGCGACCTATCATACCATCAGGGAACCGTATGGCCATGGTTGCTCGGATTCTACCTCGAAGCATACCTCAGAATCTATCACATGAGTGGAATTTCCTTTGCAGAACGGATGCTAATCGGCCTGGAAGAGGAAATGAGTCTGCACTGTATCGGTTCGCTATCCGAGTTATTCGACGGAAACCCTCCGTTTCAAAGCCGGGGAGGAATCTCTTTCGCCATGAGCGTTTCAAGCATCCTACGAGCTTTGAAACTGCTGGAGTCATACAATAAAAATTAAAAATTGAGAGATAGGATATTATTTCATATAATACATAAAAATAACGTATGAAAGCTTTAATGTTTGGCTGGGAATTTCCTCCGCATATTCTGGGTGGCCTCGGTACCGCAAGCTACGGACTAACTAAAGGTATGGCTAAACAGGAGGATATGGAGATTACATTTGTAATGCCCAAGCCGTGGGGAGATGAAGACAAAAGCTTCCTGCGCCTTATCGGCGCATGCCATACCCCTATAGTGTGGAAAGATGTTAACCTGAACCATGTCAACCACCGACTTGGAAAATACATGAACCCGCAGGAGTATTTTCACTTGCGCGATCACCTGTACGCCGATTTCAGTTATTTACAGACAAACGACCTGGGCTGTATCGAATTTTCAGGACGGTATCCTGATAATCTGTTGGAAGAAATCAATAATTATTCGATTGTGTCGGGAGTGATCGCCCGGTCATATGAATTCGATGTGATCCATTCGCACGACTGGCTGACCTACCCTGCCGGAATTCATGCTAAATATGCAACAGGAAAACCATTAGTCGTGCATGTGCATGCAACGGATTTCGACCGCAGCCGGGGAAAAGTAAATCCCCAGGTATACGGGATAGAGAAAGACGGAATGGATCATGCGGATCACATCATTACGGTAAGTAACCTGACCCGGAACACGGTGATCGAAAAATACAACCAGGATCCCAAGAAAGTGACGACTGTTCACAATGCCGTCGAACCGTTATCTCCTGAGATTGATTCCATATCCTCCAGAAAAGGCACCAACGACAAAGTAGTAACGTTTCTCGGACGTATTACCATGCAAAAAGGTCCTGAATATTTTGTGGAAGCCGCAGCGAAAGTATTGCAAAAATCAAAGAATGTGCGTTTTGTCATGGCAGGAAACGGCGATATGATGAACCAAATGATCCGTCTGGCTGCCCAGCGCAACATATCCGACCGGTTCCATTTTACCGGTTTCATGAAAGGAAAGCAGGTATACGAAGTCCTGAAATCGAGCGATGTATATGTCATGCCTTCTGTCTCGGAACCGTTTGGTATCTCTCCGTTAGAAGCCATGCAGTGCGGTGTGCCGACAATCATCTCCAAGCAATCGGGATGTGCTGAAATATTGAACAATGCCATCAAAACCGACTATTGGGATATTGAAGCGATGGCCGATGCCATGTACTCCATCATAACATATCCTTCTATGGCCGAATACCTGAAAGAAGAAGGTAAAAAAGAAGTCGATGAAATTAAATGGGAATATGCCGGATGGAAAATCCGCGACATATATGAAAGTGTAATGTAAACAATAAAATAACAATAATTATGAAAACGATTTGTTTTTATTTCCAGATCCACCAGCCATTCAGACTGAAAAGATACCGTTTTTTCGACATCGGCAGCGATCATTATTACTATGATGATTTTGCAAATGAGGATATTATACGCCGTATTTCCGAGAAATCATTCCTGAAAGCAAACGATATGTTACTCGACATGATCCAGGAACATAAAGGAAAATTCAAAGTCGCATTTTCCATCTCAGGAGTAGCCCTCGAACAATTGGAAATATATGTACCCGAAGCCATCGATGGATTTAAGGAACTGACAAAAACAGGCCATGTGGAATTCCTTGCCGAAACTTATGCTCATTCCCTATCGTCGTTGACCGATCCCGAAGAGTTTAAAAATCAGGTAAAAGCCCATTCCAATAAAATCGAATTGCTATTTGGTCAGAAACCCAAGGTTTTTCGCAATACCGAACAGATATATTCGGACGACATCAGCGAACTTGTATCGGAAATGGGATATAAGACCATGATCACCGAAGGAGCCAAGCATGTTTTGGGATGGAAGAGCCCGAACTACCTTTATACCTCGGCCGCAAATTCAAAAATGACGCTTTTAATGCGTAATTCCAGGTTTAGCGACGACATATCTTTCCGGTTTTCCAACTACGACTGGACTGAATATCCTTTGGTGGCCGACAAATTCATTAACTGGATCAATGCTTTGCCGGAATCAGAGCAGTTGATCAATATTTTTCTGAACTATGAAACCTTGGGCAGCCTGCAGCCTGCCGAAACCGGGATTTTTGATTTTTTCAGAGCATTACCGAAATATGCATTCGACAAGAAAATCGGCTTCTCTACTCCATCCGAAATTGTTAATAAACTGAAGCCCACAGGCTCTGTTGCCATTCCGTTTCCATGTTCCTGGGCCGGAGAAGAAAAAGACCTCAGCCCATGGAAAGGAAATATCTTACAACAGGAGGCGCTTCAAAAACTTTATGAAATCGGAGAGCGGGTTCGTTTATGCGAGGACCGTCGTATCCGGCAGGATTGGATTTACCTGCAGTCCAGCGACCACTTCCATTTTATGAGTACGAAAACATTCCCCGGACCCAGCGCTTTTAGTCCGTATGAAAATGCCTACGATGCATTTAATAATTACATGAATGTCTTGAGTGATTTTAAATCCCGTGTAGACAGTCAGTTCCCGAGTAATATCGACAACGAGGAGTTGAACTCACTGCTAACGACCATCCGGAATCAGGGTATCGAAATTGAGATTCTTCAGAAAAAACTGGCTTCGACAACAGAAAAAAAAAGTAAGAAAACAGGATCTGAAAACGAAAACGAGAAGACAACTACGAATAAAGAATCGGTCGAATTAAACTGATTAACGGAAATCTGAAAAAATAACCGCCCCAACGGCATGTGGGAGCGGTTATTGGAAATCTCATTATACTTATAGTTTCCCGGCCATGGCTCTTGCTAAAGCCACGCAGCTTTCAATAGTAGATTCCGTAGGAGCCTGTTTCATATCCACAGGGGCTCCGACCACCTCAAAGCCAGAATTCTCGGCAAAAGCACCGAGACGCTTCACAGCTGCGCTGGCCCAGGAATAGGAGCCAAAGTAACCGAACACCCGGTTCTTCATATCCCGTCCCTCGATCTTTGAAACTAAGGCTTCGACCTGGGGATACAGAGAATTATTGTAGGTTGGCGATCCGATAATCAATCCTTTGTATTTGAAAATATCGCGGATCACATACGACAAATCGCGCTTGGAAACATTATGCAGGATAATATCTTTTACTCCGAGTTCTGCTAATTCGGCAGCAATAGCCTCCGCCATCAGTTCGGTATGGCCGTACATGCTGCCGTAAGCGATCACGACTCCTTTATCTCCTTCGTAACGGCTGAGTTTATCATACAATGTAATAACCTCTCTGATATTTTCTTTCACTGTCCAGACCGGACCGTGGGTCGAACAAATGATGTTCAGATCCAGTTTTCCCAGTTTTTCAAGGGCTTTCTGCACCGGATTTCCGTACTTACCTACGATATTGGAATAATAGCGGATCATTTCATCCCAATACTTATTCGGATTCAACTGGGTGTCCACCACTCCGCCGTCCAATGTGCCGAATGTTCCGAAAGCATCACCCGAAAAAAGAATCCCGGCAGTGGTCTCGTAAGTCATCATTGTTTCAGGCCAGTGTACCATCGGTGTCAGAAAAAACTTCAGATTATGTTCACCCACAGAAAGTTCGTCTCCGTCTTTAATCGCCATCACGCCGTCCTGGATTCCGTAAAAACCCTTAACCATGTCCAGCGTACGGGCATTCCCGATAATCTGAACATCGGGATACTGCTTTCTCAACAATCCCATAGATCCGGAATGATCGGGCTCCATATGATTGATAACTAAGTAGTCCAGCTTTCTGCCGGCCAACGCAGTTTCCAGTTTTTGGAAAAACACCTCGGAATAGCAAATATCCACGGTATCAAATAATACACACTTTTCATCCCGCAATAAATACGAATTATAGGAAACCCCTTTGGGAAGCGGCCAATGCCCTTCAAATAATTCTTTTGTACGGTCATTGACCCCAACATACAAGAGGTCTTTTTTTATCTCAATCGGCTTCAGCATATTTTTGAATTCAATTCTATATATTAAGAATCTACGAAAGATCCTGAACTTAACTCTTCACTTTATTTTTTAATCTGAGCGCCCGGTAGATCAGGATACACCCTGCAAGAATAAAAGGGATGCTGAGAACCTGTCCCATATTGATCACCCAGGCATCTTCAAACGCTTCCTGGTTATTTTTTAAGAATTCGACAAAGAAACGGGAAAGGAAAATTCCGATCAGGAAAATCCCGAAAATCAATCCCGGATACTTCACAGCCCCTTTTTTCCAATACAACCACATACACAAACAGGAGGTTGCAATATAGCATAAAGCCTCATAGATTTGTGTCGGATGCGACGGCATAGAAAAAACGGGCGGAGCTCCATGTTCCCACCGGGGAAGATTCTCGATAAAGCGGAACGCCCAGGGAACCGTTGTTTCGTGTCCGTAAACCTCATGATTCATCAGGTTGCCCATCCGGATAAAAGCCCCGACAAAACCGACAGGAACCACCAACCGGTCGAACGTCCAAAGCATACTCTTTTTCGTAACATACCTGGAATACAACCAAATAGCAATAATAATACCAATGGTTCCTCCATGACTGGCCAGCCCTCCGTCGCGTATCTTCAGGATCTCGACCGGATTAGCCAGATAATATTCGGGATTATAAAACAGGCAATGCCCTAAACGGGCGCCCACGGTTGCAGCAATAATCACATAAAAAAAGAGTTTATCGAACCACTCCTCTTTCAATCCTTCATGTTTCCACATGCGGTAGACTAAAAAAGAGCCCAGAGCAAATCCTACTGAAAACAGAATACCGTACCACCGGATTTCCAGATTCAGTCCGGGAATTGTAAAAGCTTCGGGATCAACCGTCCAGGTAATAAATGAAAGCATATCAGACTAATTTTCTAATCAAATCCTCCCGCTCACCAAACAACATATCGATCACCGGGATTTCGATCATGGTATAGGCTCCCGGCTTCTGTTTGAAACTGGCGCGGGCAACAGCCACCAGCACCTGAGCGGTTAGTGCGGGGTTATTGATGCGCATATTGAAATCGAGCAATTGATTTTGTGTTTTTCCTGAAACCCCTTTACGGACCAGGTTTACACCATGTCCCATATCGATCAGGTCATCGACGCAATCGACTTGCATCACATGCGTATCATCATGCACAAAATAATCGTCCGACTTAATCGCTTCAGACACTTTCTTAAAATCGTATCCATCTTTTACCTCGATGTATACCATGCGACGGTGTACTCCGGTTCCGGTAGGGATAGTCATCGACAAAGCTGCTTTTACTCCTTCAATAGCCTTTACAGCAACCGTATGTCCCATACTCATACCCGGGCCAAAATTGGTATAGGTCACCCCCTTGGGAACCATAGCCAGCATCAGGGCGCGGACAACAGAGTCGCTTCCCGGATCCCAACCCGCAGATATCACTGAAACAGCGTTCGAAGCCTTCGCAGTCCGGTCCAGTTCACGTCGTAAACCGACAATTCCGCCATGAATATCATAACTATCGACCGTATTGATTCCCAGAGACAAAATTTTCTTTGCCTGATCCTCAACACTACGGGTAGGTGTACACAATACGGCCACATCGACCCCTTTCAATCTGGAAATATCGTCTACGACCTCCAGATGTTCTATTTCAGCAGTTTTTTCTGCCGGATTTCTCCTGACAATTCCTGCCAGTTCAAAATCGGGAGCAGCTTCGATTGCTTCCAGTACATATCTGCCGATATTTCCGTAACCGACAATAGCAGCTCTTATTTTTTTCATTTATTTATAACGGTTAAAAATTATTAGGAGGCAAAGTTAATGTTTTTTGGAGAAATCTGAAAAGGATGCCCGAAATTTGTCATCAAAACACAATTCCTATTTTGAATTACAAGTATTTAAAATACAAAAACCACCTCCGGTTTAATGAAGGCAGCTTTTTATATTAAAGCCGCAAATGCAGATGTGAAAAAACTCCGTATGACAGGATTTGAGTGCTTTACCGTGTTTGTAATCCGCCGTGCGAAGCATACCCCCTAAAGGGCGCGGCCCGCCATTCCCGGTAAGAGCTTGTCTCGGAATTGTATTTTATTTGATGAGTTTCCCAATCGACAAAATGCGGCTAAATCCTAATCATCTCTCTTGATGTACTGCAAATATAAGGATAAAGTTGATCAGTCGCAAATTTTTTAACACAAAAATAGGTCTGCTATCCTCATGATGTTTCCCACCAAATGATTACGACAATCCAAACTCCTGATGCAGTTCAGGAATAATGACATCTTTAAACCCTTTTTTCATCAGGCGGGTCTTGAACTCAATCTGAACATCAGGCTCTCCATGTACCATAAACAATTGTCTGACCTCATTATAATCCTGACAGGCCATATACTGGCATAAGTCGTTATAGTCGGCATGGGCGCTCATTGAGTCGATAGTTCGTATATCTGCCTTAACGGTAAACCGGGAACCGAAAATACCAACTTCTTCCGGACGCTTTTTCAACCGGGCCCCCAGTGATTCGGGTTCACAATATCCGATCAGTAAAATCGTATTACGCCAATTCTCGATACTATTGGCAATGTGGTGCTTCACCCGGCCCGCTTCGGCCATTCCCGATGCGGAAATGATCACACATGGCTCGTGTGTAGAGTTCAATGCCTGGGAATCGCGCTTATCCGTAATGTATGATAACCCGGGAAAATCGAATGGGTCACTGTCGCGCTTCATCAGTTTCTGCACCGATTTATTGAAACAGTCGGAATGCAACTTCACAATTTCTGTGATCCTGGTAGACAACGGACTGTCGACATAATATTTTATCGCCGGCAATTGGTTATTCAGGCTCAACTCATTCAGAGCGTACAATAATTCCTGAGTACGTCCTACGCTGAATGCCGGAATAATCAGCTTTCCTTTTTTACCGAGGCAAGTCTCATGGATATTTTTCAGCAAGTCGTCAGCATAGGTTTCGATCGGATCGTGGACTTTATTGCCATAAGTCGACTCGATGATCATGTAATCGACCTGCGGAAAACATTGCGGAGAACGGAGAATCGGATCGCGGTAACGCCCGACATCGCCGCTGAATGCCAAACGGGTTTTCTTTCCGTCTTCGGTAACCGTAACATAAACAGTGGCGCTCCCGATAATGTGGCCGCCGTCAAAAAACTGAAGCGTCACATCCTCGTCTACCTCGCAAAGAGAGTCATATTCCACCGCCCGGAAACGATCGAAAGTAAGCCGGGCATCTTCTTCGGTATAAAGGGGTTCAAGCAAGGGACGACCTTCCTGAAACCGTTTTTTATTCAGGAAATGAATATCCTGCTTCTGGATATGCGCCGAATCGAGCAACAAGGCTTTCGCCACATCGATTGTTGCCGGGGTGGCATAGATCTTTCCTTTAAACCCGTCTTTCACCAAACGCGGTAATAATCCGCAATGATCGACATGGGCATGCGACAGGAACACATATTCTACTTCCCGGGGAGTAAATCCGAAATTCCGGTTCAGATTGTCGGTTTCACGTCCCATTCCCTGGAACATTCCGCAATCTAACAATATCTTTTTTCCATTATTCAGAGTGAGCAGGTGCTTGCTTCCGGTAACCGTCTGGGCCGCACCATGAAAAGCGATTTTCATACTATTATTTTTATTTTTTCAATACACTTATTTTTAAAATTCCGACAAGGTATAAAAAATTCATGGTATTACAAAAATTCTGTTGCCTTTTATAATTTTCATCCGGAGGATTCCGACCCATTTCAGGGAACAAAACCAGGAGAAAATAAATTATAAAAAACAACAGAATCAGTAATTATAATTGTATCCCGAACGATCAATAAATCTCGATGTCGTGATATTTAGTCTCTACAGTAATCACTCCGTCTTTATTGATCACTCCTTTCATACCGTCCTTATACACGATGAAGCAATTATCTTTTGCTTTTTCAATGGCATTGTACTGAGGCTTAATCAGTTCGACTCCATCGTTTTTAATCATTCCCCACAGGCCGCTGTGAAGGATCAGCGCACGGCTGTTATCGAATTTATCGATAAAATCGTATGTCGGCGGGATCACTTCTTTTCCGTTTTTATTCAAGATACCGTATAAACCTCCCAAAGAAACGATAAAGACATCGTTGTTCTTCACATCTACGAAATCGTATTTGGGTTCGAACATCAGTTCCCCCTTATCCGTCAGCATCCCGGTTTTACCTCCTGCAAATGTTTTGAATCCGTCTTTACATGCAAAAACCGCATCGTATTTGGGAACAACGGTCTCGTGTCCGCTTTGGTTGATCACCCCCCACTTTCCGTCTTTCATCACTAAGTAGTTATTTCCCTGGATTCTTTCGAGGCGGCTGTAACGGGGAGCTACGATTTCCACCCCCTTTTTATCGATCAGGCCATAAAGGGAATCGTTACAAACGATCGCTTCATTTTTTTCAAACTTATAGATCACATTATAACGGGGGGGGATAATTTCACTGCCTTTATCGGAGATCAATCCCATTTTTCCTTCTAAAAAAGTTAGGGCCATTCCATCGTTGAATTTTCCGATAAAATCATATTTGGGATTACATAAAACAAGGTCCTTATCGTTTTTTAATCCCCATTTTTTATTTTCAGAATACTGGCGCACTTTTCCTTTTTCCAGATTATCAGGCACATAAGGCATCCGCTGGCCCTTATCATTCAAACTGAACACTTCGCCGCCTTTCGCAGCATTAGCCACATTTTTATTGAAAGTACTGATCATATCGTATTCAGGATGTGCAATTTCATAACCGTTTTTATCGATGACCCCGAATTTTCCATTAATATAAACCATGGCCCACGGTTTATCTGTTTTTTGGGCAAAAACTCCCATAACTCCAGAGAGGAGACATACAATAAAGATAGATTTCAGTTTCATTTTCAATCATTTTTATGGTTTCACAATAATTTATCCGTACAAAAACCAAGCCATTAATTGAAATAAGGAGTATTTTTACGGTTTATAATCACATAGATGATCACCGGGGCTCCCAGTAGCGGAGTGACAGCATTCAGAGGCAACAAGCCATGTCCGAACGGCAGGATGGTCATCAGATTGCACAACAGGGCCACTGCCGACCCGGCGAGTAATGTGGCGGGCAACAGAAAATTCTGATTTGAGGTTCCCAAAATTAAACGGGAAACATGCGGAACAGCTAATCCGATAAAACTGATCGGACCGCAAAAAGCGGTTACAATGGCCGTCAGCAAACCGGTACAAATAAAAATTAAAAGACGGGTGCGACCGATATTGACTCCCAGATTAGAGGCGTACCGCTCTCCCAAAAGGAGTATATTCAACGGTTTGATCAGTAAAACGGAAAGGGTGAGCCCTACCATAACCGCCAAACTGAAAAATGGCAGTTGTTTGAGAGAAACCCCCGAAAAACTCCCCAACCCCCACATAACAAAGGAACGAACGCTCTCAGCAGAAGCAATGGAATTTAAAATGGTAATAGCCGATGACGCCAGATATCCGATCATCAGCCCGATAATCAGTACCAGGACATTACTTTTAACTTTGGAAGAAAAATAAACAATAACCGCCAGCACCGCAGAGGCGCCGGCAAAAGCAGCTATAACGACCGACAAACTGCCTCCGGGCATCCACCAGACATCATGATCGATGCGGCCCCCGAACCAAAGAATCACCAGCGCTACCCCAAGATTAGCGCCATCACTGATCCCCAGGATAGACGGTCCGGCCAAAGGATTCTGAAACAAGGTCTGCAGCATCAGGCCGCAAACAGCAAGCGACGCACCGGCCAATAAAGCCGTGATTGCCTGGGGCAGGCGCGACTGAAGAATAATATTCGCCCAGGCCGAACGTTCGATTTCTTTTCCCGTCAAGACATCCCAAACCTGTTCAGGAGGAATCCGTACCGATCCGTATATCAGATTGGCAAAGAAAAGAAGCGCGATCAACACCAGAAGAAAAATGCAAACAATGTTCCTGTTTCCCATAATTAACAGCATTCCGGCAAAAATCCTCGCCGGGTTTCATGTTTAGTTGTTAAAACGGGTACAATAATACGAAAAAAAACTCAGGTAACGAAACCGGCAGTCTACCGGTACTCGTCCCAGCTTTTAACCGGAATCGAATCGACATCCATTTCACAGAAAGCGTGAATAAATGCCGAAGCCAGCCGCGAATTCGTAATTAACGGAATATTGAAATCGATGGATGTTCTCCGGATTTTATAACCATTAGTTAACTCTCCTGGAGTCAGATTCTTGGGAATATTGATTACCAACTCCACCTGTTTGTTGCGAATCAGATCCAGGGCGTTCGGCTGCATTTCTTCGTTGGGTTGGTAAACCAATATAGACGGAACATTATTTTCTCCTAAGAATTTATGAGAGCCGCTTGTCGCATAAATGACATAGCCTTTTTCGCTCAGTAAGCGGCAGGCATTCAGTAAATCGAGTTTTGAATGTACCGTTCCGCTCGATACCAGGACGCTTTTTCCCGGAATCCGCATTCCGACCGAGAGCATGGCCTTTAATACCGCTTCATAATAATCGTCGCCGATACATCCGACTTCTCCGGTAGAAGCCATTTCTACTCCCAGAACAGGATCTGCTTTCTGAAGCCTCGAAAAAGAGAATTGTGACGCTTTAATACCGACATAATCCAGATCGAATCCACTTTTATCGGGTTTTTCCACGTTCTCTCCGAGCATCGCCCGGGTGGCAATCTCGATAAAATTGATCTTCAATACTTTGGAAACAAACGGAAAGCTACGGGAAGCACGCAGGTTACACTCGATCACTTTGATATCGTTGTCTTTAGCTAAGAACTGGATATTGAACGGCCCGGTGATCTGCAGCGCTCCGGCAACAGAACGGGTAATACGCTTGATGCGCCGGATGGTTTCTATATATAATTTCTGAGGCGGAAACTGGATCGTCGCATCTCCCGAATGCACGCCTGCAAACTCGATATGCTCCGACAGGGCGTAAGCAATTATTTCTCCGTCTTTGGCAACCGCATCCATTTCAATTTCCTTGGCATACTCAATGAATTCGCTGACCACCACCGGGTGTTTTTGTGAAACACTGGCTGCTAATTTCAGGAATTCCTCTAATTCGGCTGCATTGGAGCACACATTCATGGCTGCTCCGGAGAGGACATAGGACGGACGGATCAGCACCGGATAACCGACTTCTTCTACGAACCGGTAAATATCGGGCATGGAGCTTAATTCCTTCCAACGCGGCTGATCGATTCCCAGCCGGTCGAGCAGAGAAGAAAACTGATGACGGTCTTCAGCATTGTCTATACTGGCAGCCGGAGTTCCCAAAATAGGAATGCCCGACTTATCCAGCAACACCGCCAGGTTATTCGGGATCTGTCCTCCGGTCGACAAGATCAATCCATGCGGATTCTCCAGATCGACGATATCGAGCACCCGTTCGTGGGTTAACTCGTCGAAATAAAGCCGGTCGCACATATCGTAATCTGTTGAAACAGTTTCCGGATTGTAATTGATCATCACGCCCCTCCACCCCCTCTGACGGATGGTTTGCAAAGCATTGACCGAACACCAGTCGAATTCGACGCTGCTACCGATCCGGTAAGCTCCCGAACCAAGCACGATCACAGAGCGTTGATCTCCCAGATAACGGACATCATTCGCAATCCCGTTGTAAGTCAGGTACAAATAATTGGTCCGGGCTGGATATTCGGCAGCGAGGGTATCGATCTGCTTCACCACCGGCAGGATGCCCAGCTCCTTCCGTTGGGCCCGCAGATTTAATTTTTCGGAGGTCGCCCGGTCTGAATTCTTGTATAATAATTTAGTTATCTGAAAATCCGAAAACCCCTTTTGCTTGGCTTCCTTCAGTAACCCTCCCGGCAATTCAGCTATCGAATTATATTTTTCTATTTCCTTAGAGCACAGGAATATATTTTGTAATTTCTGTAAAAACCAGCGGTCGATCCGGGTCAGTTCGTGTATCCGTTCGATGGAATACCCCTGCGACAAAGCCTGGGAAATAATAAAAATCCGCTTGTCTGTCGGTTCGGAGAGCGCTCTGTCGATACTATCGACTGTCAGGTTTTTATTCGCTACAAACCCATGCATTCCCTGGGCAATCATCCGGAGTCCTTTCTGAATCGCCTCTTCAAAACTACGCCCGATCGACATGACCTCTCCCACACTCTTCATGCTGCTGCCGATTTCATGTGACACTCCGTGAAATTTTCCCAGGTCCCAGCGTGGAATCTTGCAAACAATATAGTCCAATGCCGGCTCGAAGAAAGCCGTAGTCGACTTGGTCACGGCGTTTTTCAGTTCGTGAAGTCCGTATCCCAGCCCCAGTTTAGCTGCAACAAACGCCAGAGGGTAACCTGTGGCCTTTGAGGCCAGGGCGGAAGAACGGCTCAGGCGGGCATTCACCTCGATCACCCGGTAGTCTTCCGAAACGGTATCGAATGCATATTGAACATTGCATTCCCCAACGATCCCAATGTGGCGTACAATCCGGATCGCAAGTTCCCGGAGCTTGTGGTACTCCTGATTTGTGAGGGTTTGGGATGGCGCTACAACAATGCTTTCCCCCGTATGAATCCCCAGCGGGTCGAAATTTTCCATATTACAGACTGTAATACAGTTATTATACCGGTCCCGGACTACCTCGTACTCGATCTCTTTCCATCCTTTCAAAGAC
Organism: Bacteroidales bacterium; assembly: GCA_031548005.1. GTDB lineage: Bacteria > Bacteroidota > Bacteroidia > Bacteroidales > Azobacteroidaceae > BNXB01. The sequence goes on along the minus strand of JAVBRK010000106.1, from coordinate 7,085 downwards.
TTTTCGATCAACAGTTGATTGGAATAATTGAACGCTTTCTCTGCCAAAGCTTTCAACTCCTGAGGATTATCGCAAAAACCGCTTCCCATACCACCCAAAGCATAGGCAGCGCGCACAATGACCGGATAACCGAGCTGTCCGGCTGCTTTATGAGCTTCTTCCAGGCTCCCGGCAGCAATACTTTTAATCGTTTTTACTCCGATCTCATCTAATTTATGGACAAAAATCTCCCGGTCTTCCGTATCGATAATCGACTGTACAGGGGTTCCAAGCACCCGGACACCGTATTTCTCAAAAACACCCGAACGGGATAACTCGACTCCGCAATTCAGCGCCGTCTGTCCTCCGAACGACAATAAAACACCATCCGGACGCTCCTTCTCAATCACTTTTTCGACAAAAAAAGGAGTCACCGGAAGAAAATAAATGGTATCGGCCACTCCTTCTGAAGTTTGAACAGTAGCAATATTCGGATTGATCAGAACGGTTCGCACCCCCTCTTCCTTCAACGCTTTCAGAGCTTGCGAACCAGAATAGTCGAATTCTCCGGCCTCCCCTATCTTTAATGCTCCGGAACCCAACACCAGCACTTTCTTAATTGAAGATGAAGAATTATGCATTATGAATTCCTCATCCTTAATCCTTAATTCTCCGTTTTCCATGGATTCCATGAACATATCGAACAAAAACTCCGTATCTGTCGGACCACTGGCAGCTTCGGGGTGAAACTGCGCGGAAAAAAACGGCTTGGTCTTATGCCGGATTCCTTCATTGGTTCCGTCGTTCATATTGACAAAGAGCTCTTCCCATTCGCTTCCCAACGTGCTGATATCTACAGCATATCCATGATTCTGGGAAGTAATAAAACACCGTTCTCCCTTATTTTCCAAGCCAGATCCGGCGCTCCTGACCAGCCTTACCGGTTGGTTATGGCTCCGGTGCCCGTATTTCAGTTTATAGGTCGATGCTCCTCCTGCTTTGGCTAAGAGTTGGTTTCCCATGCAAATCCCACAGATAGGCTTACCGGCCTCCATCGCTTTCCGGATATGACTCACCGTTATCCCGCAATGATCGGGATTACCCGGTCCGTTAGAAATAAATAATCCGTCATAATCCAGCGAATTGAAATCATAGTCCCAGGGCGCACGAATAATGTTCACATCCCTTTTCAGAAGACACCTCAGGATGTTGTGCTTCACTCCGCAATCGACCAACACCACGGTTTTAGAGCCACAACCATAACGGATCAACTCTTTACAACTAACCTGGGCTACTAAGTTTTCTTCCGCAGGATCGATAAAATCAATTTCATCCGGCGAATCCATTACAATTTTTCCTCTCAGGGATCCTTCCTCCCGGATCAATTTGGTCAGCTCACGGGTATCGATCCCGTAAATTCCCGGTACCTTATGTTCTTTCAGCCAATCTCCCAGGCTTTTAGAAGCATTCCAATGGCTGAACTGATGAGAGTATTCGGCAATGATCAGTCCACTGACCTGGATTTTTTCCGACTCGTAGAATCCGGACAAGCCGTTTTCTATTTGATCTTCCGGAACACCGTAATTACCAACCAAAGGAAAAGTGACTGTCAGAATCTGACCAGCATAAGAAAGGTCTGTCAGGCTTTCGGGATAGCCGACCATAGCGGTATTGAAAACGACTTCTCCGGCTGCCGGGGCCTCATATCCAAAAGAAAAGCCTGAGAAAGTTACTCCATTTTCCAATACCAGGGTGATTTGTTTATCCATATGAAATATTTAACATCTTATTAAAAACGTTTTATCTTTTTTTATGCAAAAATAAAATAAAAAGATATATTTACTGGTATTTTTCAGACAAAATAATTAAATTTGCAAAAATATTTTAGGGGATGTAACGATTATCAATTGTCACTTAATAAAATAACAAATAAAATAAGCATGTAGTTCTATTCCATTTTCAAAAATAAAAATATCCATATGAAATTCACTAAAATGCATGGTGCTGGAAATGACTATGTTTACATCAACTGCTTTGAAGAACAGGTAAACCATCCCGAAGCATTGGCCATCCGGGTCAGCGACCGCCACAAAGGCATCGGTTCAGACGGCTTGGTACTGATTATGCCTTCAGATTGCGCCGATTTCAGAATGCGGATGTTCAATTCCGACGGTTCGGAAGCCCAAATGTGCGGAAATGCCTCGCGCTGTGTAGGAAAATACCTATACGACAAGAAAATGACATCAAAAACGGAAATCGATCTCGAAACTAAAGCCGGAATCAAACACCTGCAATTACTGGCCGAAAACGGAACTGTAAACAAGGTCCGGGTCGATATGGGAGAACCTGTACTGAGAGCAGCCGATATCCCTGTCAACCTGAAAGCAGACCAAATCGTAAGCCTGCCTGTGAGCTTTCCAACCGGAAAACAGGCCATTACCTGTGTATCGATGGGAAATCCACACACGATTATATTTACAAAAAATATTGGCGACCTGGATCTGAAGAAAACCGGATCCGAAATTGAAACCTTTGATCTATTTCCGGAGCGTACTAACGTGGAGTTTGTCGAGGTGATTACCCCGGCCCATGCCCGTGTAAGGGTATGGGAACGGGGAGCCGGAGAAACTCAGGCTTGTGGTACCGGCGCTTGTGCTGTTTTAGTTGCCGGAGTATTAAACGGAATGCTCGAGCGCCATGCAACCGTTTCATTGCCCGGAGGAGACCTGTTTATCGAGTGGAATGATGCCGGCAACCGGGTATATATGACCGGCGAAGCAGTTAACGTATTTGAAGGAGATTTATATGACATTCATTAACGAACATTTTCTTAAATTACCCGGAAGCTACCTGTTTTCGGAAGTTGCAAAACGAGTAAAAATTTACCGGGAAGCACACCCGGGTGCACCGGTAATCAGCCTGGGAATCGGAGATGTTACGCAGCCTTTGGCCCCGGCAGTGATCGAAGCAATGCACCAGGCGGTAAACGAGATGGCCGGTCCGGACACCATGCGCGGATATGCCCCCGAATGCGGTTACCCTTTCCTGATCGAAGCAATTATCAAAAACGATTTTAATCCGAGGGGTGTTTATTTAAGTCCGGATGAAATATTCGTCAGCGATGGCTCCAAAAGCGATACCGGAAATATCGGCGACATTCTGAGTCCGGATAACATCGTTGCGGTTACAGACCCGGTATACCCGGTATATTTAGACACCAACGCCATGTCCGGAAGAGCCGGGTATTTCAGGGACGGACGTTGGAACAACATCGTTTACCTTCCCTGTGATCCGGAGAATGGTTTTATCCCTCAGATGATCACCAAGCGGGTCGATGTTATCTACCTGTGCTATCCCAATAATCCGACCGGAACCACCCTCACCAAAGAACAACTCGGGGCCTGGGTCGATTATGCCATAGACTAGAAAGCATTGATCCTCTACGACGCTGCTTATGAAGCCTACATCTCAGAAAGCAACATTCCTCACAGTATTTATGAAATAGAAGGAGCCAAAAAAGTAGCGATCGAGTTCAGGAGCTATTCAAAAACAGCAGGATTCACGGGTGTCCGGTGTGGGTATACAGTGGTTCCGAAAGAACTGATGGCTCAGGATAAAGTCGGTCGGAAATACTCCCTGAATCAGTTGTGGCGCCGCCGGCAATCGACTAAATTCAACGGAACGGCTTACATCGTACAGCGCGGAGCCGAAGCTGTTTACTCTCCTGAAGGACAAAAGCAAGTCCGGGAAACGATCGGTTACTACATGCACAATGCAAAAATTATCCGGGAGAGCCTTGAAAGCAAAGGGTATAAAACTTATGGAGGCGTTAATGCCCCCTACATCTGGGTCAAAACTCCCGGTAACATGCTTTCCTGGGATTTTTTTAATAAACTGCTGCAGGAATACCAGATCATCTGTACTCCCGGCGTCGGTTTCGGACACAGTGGAGAAAGGTTTGTCCGGATGACAGCATTCGGAAAACGGGAAGATACGATCGAAGCGATGGGGAGGTTATAATTCTTCTGCGATCTTATACTTATTTCGCTCCGGAGCATTCCGGGTGACCAGTTCACCGAGAAATCCGGCGAGAAACAACTGTGTACCGATCACCATGCAGGTCAGTGCAATATAGAAATAAGGCGTATCGGTCACTAACCGGTATGGTCCTCCGGTATACATATAATACAGTTTGATCACTCCGACTACAATTACGGCGATGAAACCAAGTATAAAAATCAGAGAACCCAATACCCCGAAAAAGTGCATGGGTTTTTTACCGAATTTAGAAAGGAACCAGAGCGTGATCAAATCCAGGTAACCATTAAAAAAACGGCTGATTCCTCCGAACTTGGTTTTGCCGTACTGGCGCTTACGGTGCTTGACCTCTTTCTCCCCTATTTTTTTGAAACCCGCATTCTTGGCCAAATAGGGAATATACCGGTGCATGTCGTTATATACCTCGATATCTTTCACGACATCGTTCTTGTAGGCTTTCAGTCCGCAGTTAAAATCGTGCAGCTTAATTCCGGATACAGCACGGGCCGTTGCATTGAAGAGTTTAGTCGGGATCGTTTTACTCAAAGGATCGTAACGTTTCTTTTTCCAACCCGAAACCAAGTCATAATTTTCCTCCGTAATCATCCGGTAAAGCTCGGGAATTTCATCCGGACTGTCCTGCAAATCGGCATCCATCGTAATGACCACATCTCCCTGAGCTTTCTGAAACCCATGAAACAGAGCAGGCGACTTTCCATAATTTTTCCGGAAGCGAATCCCTTTCACTTCCGGATGCTGTTCCGCAAGCCGGCTGACAATTTTCCAGGAACCATCCGTACTGCCATCATCGACAAAAACCACCTCATAACTAAAGTTATTTTCCTGCATCACACGAGCGATCCAGGCATGAAGCTCCGGAAGCGACTCCGCCTCATTGAGCAAGGGAATTACGACTGATATATCCATAGTTTTTTCTTAATCCGGACACAAATATACGATTAAAAAAGATGTAAATATAAAAAATTATGATTACCTTTGCCTCGCATTTTTATAAAAATCCATATAAATTATTATTTATCATGTATTTAGATTCTGAAAAAAAGAAAGAAATCTTTGCAAAGCACGGGAAGTCTAACACTGATACCGGTTCTCCTGAGAGCCAGATAGCATTGTTCTCCTACCGTATTTCGCATTTGACTGAGCACCTCAAGTCAAACAAAAAAGATTATAGTACAGAGCGTTCTCTGAAAATGATGGTCGGTAAGCGTCGTCGCCTGCTCGATTATCTGAAAGACCGTGATATCGAACGGTATCGTGCTATCATCAAAGAACTGGGTATCAGAAAGTAATCCAGGTCAAGACGAAGAAACAAAAGCTGCTTTACGATTGTAAAGCAGCCTTTGTTGCATTAAAAGGTATCGATCATAATTTAAACTATAACCAACCTTTTTCCGCTTTCTCCAAGACTCCATTGAATCAGGAGTTATACATCTGGCTTTTTAATCCTCTGAACAAAAAATTAAGGATTCATTCACATCAATCGACAACAGAAATCAATAATCTCTCAGTCTTAGTTATTTTTATAAATTAATATAAATTAACAACTTTTTAAAAAACTATTATTTTTTTTACAAAAAATATTTGCATTTTTAAAATTAATATATATATTTGCAGAATTACAACAAAAAAAAATAAAATAAAAACACTAATTATATATATTATAAAAATAAAATCATCGAATAAAAACCAACAATTATCAATTGAAATATAATCTTCTATGAAATTAAAACCATTAATATTACTTGCTGTTCTGACGTTTACCGTTTTTTCATGCGATGATAATGAAAAATTTTTATACACATCTTCATCTTCTTTTAAAGAAATAATTCAATTATCTAAAGAAAACAAAAAGGGGACTATCCTACTATTAGGAAGTGAAAAATGCAACATTTGTGATGCTTTATTATCGGATATAAATAACGATGAAAATTATAAAAAAGAAATCGGGAAAAATTACATAGTTGCCAGAACCAATATAGGGACAAAAGACTCCCAATGGATATTCGGACTTTTGGAAAGAATAGCGACTCCTACTTTTTTAATTTTTGATAAACAACAAAACCTGACAGGTTATATCGCCGGATATAAGAATAAAGAAGAATTCCGGTTGATTTTAAATCAGATCGAACAACGCAAATGTGAAGTAAGTGAAATCAATTTAAAATCCTTAAACTATCCTGTTTCAAAAGAAAACTTACTGCAGGCATTCGAAGATGTTTTTAAGGCACAATTTCTACTTACGGATACAGGTAAGAAAAAAAATTCATCTCAAATTAAAGAATTGTTGAACAGTAGCTTGGATCGCTATCCAAGCATATATACTCGCTATTTACTTGCTAATTTTTACAAACAACAAGATGATAGCATCCTTTCAAAACAAATTGCCATGCAGGCGCTTGATTCCTGTAACTTACATCCAGAACAAACTCGTTATCTTTTCATTAAAGATAATTTGTACAAACTGATTAATCCAAATCATCATTACAGAGATGAAGCTTTTTTTGAAACAAGCAATAGTCATATACAAATCGGGGAGGCTATTACTGGAGCCAAGAATAATATCACAATTCCATATATCAATGGAGGAAAGAAAGATCTTAAATTAATACAAGTCCATGGTGATTGCTCTTGCACAACTATTAATTATTCTCCGGAAACCATTCCTCCGGGAGGAAAAGGAGAAATTAATCTTACATTAACACCTGATCAGGAAGGTGATTTTACACGTAAGTTGATCGTAGTATCAAACGGTATCAATTCTCCTTGTTTTATAAACCTAACTGGAACTTCAAAATAAATTATATTTTTATTAGACATTATATTCAATAAAATTATATATGACTCATTTTCAATGAGATTCTAAAATTGTGGAGGCCACAGGCGATTAACATGACTAAGTCATCAAATCCAAACTTGCGGCATCTGAAACGCTCTTTGACAATACGACATTTTTTGACACCTCCGATAGCATGCTCAACAAGGATGCGGAAAGCTGATATCTTTTTATTACTTTCTTTCTGCTGCTTAGATAACTCTTTGCCTTTAGG